>NZ_JAQGLA010000040.1 GCF_027853915.1 Saccharopolyspora oryzae | reverse complement strand
TTCGACCGGTTCGAGACCTACGACCCGACGGTGCCCCTCACGTGGCTCGGCCGGATGTCACACCAGGCGGACTTCTGGTGGCGTTTCCAGGTCATCGGCGACCGCGCGCCAGTCTGCGAACTGGCCGTAAGCGGTCTTGATCCACACACCGGTCGGGAGCTGCGGGCACTCGTTCTCGCCGTTGCTGCCCCAGTTCACCCATCCCGATTGCGGGCGCTGGACGATCTGGAAGGCTCCGGAGGGCTTTTCGGTCCACCACACCATCGTCCGTCCAGTCCCGGTGTGGTATTCGGCGGTCTTGGCCGCAGGCCCGGGGAAGGCGGTTTCGTGCGGGGTGGCGGAGATGTCCACCGGGTGTCGGGTGATGATCCATTCCCGGTCCGGGTGGTCGGCCAACACGCGCGCGCGGGCGCGGACTCGGGCGAGGCGCTCGCGGATCTCCGGTTCGTCCAGCGCGTTCTCCCAGGAGCAGAACAGTCGCCAGTAGAGGTCCCAGTGGGCCGACTCCAGGTCTTCGGTGAGCAGCGATTTGAACTCGTCGAACTTCGGGTTCCGGGACTGCGAGGTCTCCAGCGTTTCGGCGACCATGGCGGCGAGTTCGGCCGCGTACGGGTCCCCGGCCCGGTACACCGTCGGGTCGTAGGTCTCGAACCGGTCGAAGACCAACTCGCCCTGGCCGCCCTCGAACTCATCACCGACCGTGATCAGGTTGGTGACCGAACGCCCATTGATCACGGTCTGGAAGTCGTCCACGGTGTAGCGCCGGGTGAAGTGCGGCGTCCCGTAGGTGAAGATCCAGTCGATGGTGAAGCTCTTGCCGCGCAGCTCGTCGAGCAGTCCGTCCGGGACCGTGCCGCGCATGCGGTAGTGGTGCAGCACCGGGCCCCGCTCGACGACCTCGATGTCGACCACCGTGTGCTCGGGCGGGTTGATCAGGCCGTTCTCCGGGGTGAAAAACGGCCCGTAGAAGCCGCCGATGGCGTTGTTCCCGGACGACAGCAGGTCGATCCCCTCTGCCAGCGAGGAGAAGTGCCGGAGACCCCACTTGGAAGAGCCTGTCCCTCGGGCGGTTCCAGTGCACAGCTCCAGGTCGAAGTACCCGGTGTCCAACCGCGCGAAGGCGTCCGCCTCGCGCGGTTCGAGCGCGCGGATGCCGCGATCGGCGCTGGTGACCGGGCCGCTGAGCGCTAGTTCGGTCCGACCGGTGAACGACGCGGTGGCGACGAACGCTGTCTCCCCCGGTGTGGAGTGCGCGGTCAGCCGCTGGCACAGCACGATGGTGCCGTCTGGCTGCGTCGCCGTCCACAGGTCGCCGTCCAATTCCGCAGGGACAACGAAGCGGACGGGCTCGTGGATGCGATGCCCGGGGCGGGGGTCGGAGATGACGACGGTAGGCAGGGCCACGTCCGTCCTTTCTGTCAGGTTCCGGTGCGGGGTCATTCGGTCGGCGGGCTCGCCACTGGGGTGCCACCGCGGCGCAGGCGGATGGGATGGCGCTTCAGGCTGTCGATGGCGACAGCCAGGATGATCACTGCGCCCTTGACCAGCAGCTGGGTGAAGAACTGAACGTTCATCAGGATCAGGCCGGTGCTGAGAACGCCGAGGATGACCGATCCGACCAAGGTGCCGATGATCCTGCCGCGGCCACCTGCCAGGCTGGTGCCGCCGAGAACGACTGCGGCGATGGCGTCGAGTTCGTAGCCGGTTCCCGCGGTGGGCTGCGCGGAAACCACGCGCGCCGCGAAGATCACGCCGGCCAGCCCGGCGCAAGCACCTGCGATGACGTAGACCGCCGTCATCACGCGTTTGACGTTGATGCCCGCGAGCCGGGCGGCTTCGGCGTTCCCGCCGACCGCATACACGTGGCGCCCGAACTTGGTGCGTTCGAGGACGAACCAAGCGACCAAGTACACGATGGCCATGACCACGACAGGCGCCGGGATACCGGCGACGTAGCCGTTGCCGATGTCCCGGAAGTTCAGCATGTTCGACACGATCGGCTGGCCGTCGGTCATCGTGTAGGCGAGGCCCCGCAGCAGGGTCATGCTGCCCAGCGTCACGATGAACGCGGCCAGCGAGAGGTACGCGGTGAGCAGGCCGTTGCCGAGGCCGGCGGCGGCCCCGGCGAGGACGCCGACGAGCACCGCGATGGGCGTGGGCAGGCCGGCCATCGCGGCCAGCACCGCTGCGACCCCGGACACCGCGACGATCGAACCGACCGACAGGTCGATTCCTGCGGTGAGGATGACGAATGTCAGCCCCACGGCCAGGATCGCGTTGATGGAGATGGATCGGGCGATGTTGAGCAGGTTCTCCACCGAGGCGAAGTTGGGCGCGATCAGCGCCATCAGCACGACGAGAGCGATCAGGACGGCGAGGATCCCCACGCGATCCCACCAGGTCGCGAAGTCGAACGACTTGCGCTCCCGCACCGGGTCGGGGCCCTGCGTTGTCGTCTGCGTTGTCATGGGGCTTCTCCAGTTACCTGCCGGGCAGTGCCGGTCGCGTGCAGCATGATGCTTTCCTCGCTCGCGTCGTCCGCCGCGAGCTCGTGGACGATGCGACCTCCCCGCATCACCAGGATCCGGTCGCTGATGCCGAGTACTTCCGGCAAGTCGGAGGAGATGACCAGGACGGCCTTGCCCGCCCCGGCCAGTTCGTTGATCACTTCGTAGATCTCGCTCTTGGCGCCGATGTCCACACCGCGGGTCGGCTCGTCCAGGATGAGCACTTCCGCCTGCCGCATCAGCCAGCGCGCCAACGCCGCTTTCTGCTGGTTGCCGCCTGAAAGCGCGCGCACTGGCAGCCGCAGGGCGTTCTGCCGCAGGTGGAGGCGCTGCATCTGGTCCTCGACAGCCCGGCGGATCCGGCCGCGCTGCAGGACACCGGCCCGGTGGAAGTCACCCAGGGAGCTGATCGCGATGTTGGTCTCCACCGCGTGGTCGAGGAAGAGCGCTTGTTCCTTGCGGCTTTCCGGGACCATGGCGATGCCCGCCGCGATGGCCTCGGCCGGGCGCCGGGCGGCCACCGATCGGCCGGACACCCGCACGTCACCGCCGCGGGCGCGGTCCGCACCGAACAGGAGTCGCGCGACCTCGGTCCGCCCCGCGCCGATCAGACCGGCCAGGCACACCACTTCCCCAGCCCTCACTTGGAAGTTCACCGGGCCGATGCCGTTGCCATCGGTGAGTTCCCGCACGTCCAGCACGGGTTCGCCGATCGGATGCCGGTCGCGGTGGTACAGGTCGTCGAGCGTGCGGCCGACCATCATGCGCACCACCTCAGGAGGGTCGATGTCGCTCTTGGCCCGGGTTCCGATGTGGGTTCCGTCGCGGAACACGGTGACCCGGTCGGCCAGCCGCCAGACCTCCTCCATGCGGTGCGAGATGTAGATCAATCCCACGCCTCGGTCCCGCATTTCGCCAATGAGCCGGTACAGCTGCTCGGCCTCGGCCCGGGACAGCGCCGCGGTCGGCTCGTCCAGCACCAGGATGGCGGCGTCTTCGGCGACCGCTCGCGCGATCTCCACCATCTGCTGCAGCCCGACGCTGAGCTCGCCCAAGCGCCGCCGGGGATCGATGTCGGCCCCGATGCGGGCCAGCTTCTCCTCGGCCGACGCCAGCATCGCGTGGCGGTCCAGGACGCCCAGCCGGGTGCGCGGTTCGCGACCGAGCGCGAGGTTCTCGGCCACCGTCATGGTCGCAACCGTGTTCAGCTCCTGGTGGATGATCGCGATGCCATGCGCTGCGGCATCCCCCGGCGACCGGAGCTCGATCTGCTCGCCGTTCAACAGGATCCGCCCCGAATCCCGGCCGACGTTGCCGGCCAGGATCTTCATCAGGGTGGACTTCCCGGCGCCGTTCTCGCCCATCAGGGCGTGCACCTCGCCGGCCCGGAGGTCGAAGTCGACGCAGTCCAACGCGAGGGTCGGACCATATCTCTTGGTGACGCCCTCGATCTGCAGCAAGGGCTGAGTTGACCTGGTCATGGAAGCCTTCTCGTCACTCGCGGGCCACCGGCAAACCCGGTGGCCCGACCGGAGGTCGTCACCACCCGGCGTACTGGCCGACCGACTCCCGGGTGACCAGTTCGCTCGGGATCAGAATGGTTTGCCGCTGCGGCGGCTTGCCCGCGACGATGTCTTGGCCGACCTGGACGGCCTGCCGGACCATCTCGGCTGGGTTCTGCGTCGCCGTCCCGACGAAAGGCGAACCGGGTCGCTGCAGTTCCGAGACCCCTTCGGGGCTACCGTCCACACCGGTCACCTTGACCTGGCCGCTCTTGCCGCCCTGCTCCACCGCGAGCACCGCACCGAGCGCGGAGGGGTCGTTCATCCCGAAGATGCCCTGGACGTCTGGCGTCGCGGTGAGCATGTCAGTAGTCACCATCAGCCCCGACGCCCGGTCGTTCTTGGACGCCTGCTGGCCGACGACCTTGATCCCGGGGTACTTGGGCAGCACGTTCTTGCAGCCGGTGATCCGGTCCCGGATGGTCTGGATCGGCGTGCCATCCACCAGCAGCACGTTGCCCTTGCCGCCGAGCTGGCTGAACAGGTATTCGCACGACTTCTCGCCCGCCTGCACGGCGTCGGTCATGATCACCGCGTCAGCACCCTTCGCCGGGGTGTCGACCGCGACCACGATGATGCCCGCGCGCTTCGCCCGCTCGATGCCGGGCTGCAGCCCGCTCTCGTCAACGGCACTGACCACGATCAGATCCACACCTTGCTGGATGAACGCGTCGATCTGGTTGTTCTGGTTGGCCAGGTCGAGCTGCGCATCCTGGGTGTTGACGGTCGCCCCGATAGCGGCCGCGGATTCCTTCGCACCCTTGTCCATCGCGGAGACGAACGGGTTGGACATGTCCTGAACCATCAAGCCGATCTTCTCGATCTTCGTGGGCTTGGCGGCGACGTCCTGATCACCAGAGGTGCACGCGCTTGCGCCGAGAACGGCCAGCGCGGTGGCGGCCAGCGCCAACCTGCGAACGGTAGGCTTCACGGCTACTCCTTAGTCCTAAGTGGATTGTTTGCAGCGGGATTGCGGGATGATTGCTCGGTTCGGGCCAGGCCTTCACGACGGCGCGGAACATCCGCAGGATTGGCGGATGACCAGCTCGGCGGGAACCTCACGCCGATCCTGCGCCGTATACCGAGGCCTCGGCTGTTGGCCTTCTCGCTCGGCGGCGAGTTGTTCGTCGATCACCCTGGTGAGGGTCTGCGCGGCCAGTTCGCCGATCTCCTCGCTGTTCTCGTTCAGCACGGTCAGCGGTGGGTCGAGCAGCGGCGCCCACGGGAACTCGTCGAATGCGATGAGGCCGACATCGGCGGGCACCCGGATTCCGCGCGAGCGCAGGTAGCGCAGCACACCGTGCAACATCGGGTTGTTGCCCGCGACGATGGCTTGCGGCAGCGCCTCAGCGAGCTCGGTCAGGTACTTTTCCAAGGTGCGGTAGGCGGATTCGGCGTCGTTGTCGCTTTCCAAGACTTCCAGCCGGGCACCGTGGAGCTTCGCGGCCTCCTGCAGGCCGCGTTCTCGGTCCACCCGGGTGGACCAGCGATCGGGGTACGCCAGGAAAAGCCAGTCGCGGTAACCATGTTCGGCCAGGTGCGTGCCTACCTGCGTGCTCGCCGCAACGTTGTCAGTGGCGATGCACGGCACGTGCACCGCTTCAGCGGGCGGAGCGGAGTCGACGAAGACCACCGGGATGTCCCAGTCATCCAGCAGCCGCGTGTTCTCCGGGCTGAGCGTCAACGTCGCGATGACCCCTGCGGTGCGCGACTGGATCAGCTGGCGAACGGTGGCATCCTCAACTTCCGCGGAGTACAGGCCCTCTGCGGCGATGTCGGCCACGAACGCCGTCCGGCCGGTGGGCCGCAGCACCCGCTGCACGCCCTTCATCATCTCGATGTAGTAGTAGTTCGAGGTGCTGGCCGTGATCACCGCGATCGAGCTGCGGGTGTTCTTCCGTAGTTCCTGCGCGACCCGGTTGGGCACGTATCCGAGCTCGCGGGCCGCCGCGCGCACCACCTCGCGAGTACCGGGCGCCACGTCGTCGCCGTCGTTCAATGCCCTGGACACCGTGTATGTCGACAGGCCCGTAGCACGGCTGACGTCACGCAGCGTGGGCTTCTTTGCCACCGCATCTCCCTAAACGATTAGGTCGTCGCCAACCAGTGTCGCAACGAGTTCCTAAACGATTAGGGAGGAACTGTAGAGGACGACTCTCCCACCGTCAACAGCCGATGGAAGCGTCTGCTGGCCGAGCTAACCGTATGGGACTAGCCAGAACACGGGTGCAACTGCAGCACCCGACAGACTCCCGCCCAGGCGGCCCGAGTCGAAGGAACCGCAGATGCGTGCGGACGGCCAACAGCCTGAGAGGCCCACGTGAGCTGGTGCAGCAGCCGACCAAGGCAGCGCTGAAGATTGAGCTTCAGGCCTAGATGCCAAGCACCCCATTGCGACAAACTGACCCGGCCAACCGCAACAGCGAAAAGGCCCTGGTGACCGAGGGTCAGTGCATCAAAGTTGGCCCCGAGGCTGATCCCGCCGTCGTGGGTCTTCTCGGCTGCGGCGTTATGGCCGGCTTTGGTGCTGTTTTCGACGCCACCCACACGGCTCAGCCCATTGTGGATGCCGTCGCCGTGGCTGTGGTCTGCACACACGGCCACAACGATCACATTACCGTTTCCCCTGAGCTTGGCGACGCGTTCGACGCACCTGTCCTGTTGCACCCTGGTAAACGGAGGTCCACTGCGGACAACGCGTGCGCATTACCTTGCTCGCCAGTCCATTGCCGGTGGGACACGCATCACTGCCCTCATGAAACTCGGACAAGTAGGTCACGTCCGTGCCCATCAGTTCGTGCCCGCTCCACGAGACGATGAAGGAGGGCATCCGTATCACGCAGCTCTGCAAGCTCTTGAGCACTGGAGAACAACGTCGACAACTCCTGCCCGCGGCGCCGTAAGCACGGCAGTAAGGAACGCAGGTTCCGGATCTGGTCCTCCAACACAGCGGCCTCATCGGCGGGCAGCTCCGCACCCACAATCGTTGAGATGCCCGCAGCGTCAACCTCAGACTCCGCAGCCACCGCCCTCAGCAGCTCCGCAACTGCGGACACCGTGAGCGCAGAGTCCTGTTTACTATCACCCACCGTTATAGAACAGAGCATGCAGTCCACTACCCCGCATGTCGACGGCGGGCTCTACGTCGAACGCACAGCAACGGTCGCCCGCCGACGAGATGCGGGAACGGATGCAAGCACTCGGGCACCGCGCTATCGACTTCCCCGAGCAAGAGGTCGACTACGGCAAGGTCCGGTACTGACGTCGAGCACCAGCACATGCCTCCACCTGGTGCACCAGGCACACTCGCCATGACCACGGTCGGCAAGGCTGCAGGCGCTGCGACACTCGGACTCGGCACCGATCATGAACCTCCGCAGCGCCATTGGCTCGTCCTTGGGACGACGTAGTGCCAACTGTGCGATCTGTTGGGAAGGTCGTGTTGGACCAGCTACCAACGAGTTATCCAACCGGGGCCGCGGTCGATCTGCGCGGGATGAGAGTCGGCGCGCTCACCAGGATTTCGCCGCTCCCCCGCCTGTCGTCCAGGAGCAGGCGCAGGGCGTCGGCGGCGATCTGCTTGAACGGAACCCGCACGGTGGTGAGCGGGACCGGCAGCCTGCTGACCACCGGGATGTCGTTGTAGCCGACGATCGACACGTCGCGGGGCACCTCCAAACCCAACGCGTGCGCAGCGGCGAGCACACCGATCGCGGTGTTGTCGTTGACCGCGAACACCGCACTCGGCCGGTCCGGGCGATCCAACAGCTGACGCCCCGCGATCTCACCGGCCTCGATCGAGAACGCGTCACCGGCGACCAGCGCCGGGTCGAAGCCGATTCCGCCGTTCTCCAGCGCCTCTCGGTAGCCCTCCGCGCGCCCTCGCGCGCTCGACGCGTACGCGGGCCCGCCGACCAGGCCGATCCTGCGGTGCCCGAGATCGATGAGGTGCCTGGTCGCCAGTTGCGCTCCGAGGCGGTCGTCGCCGACGGCGGCCGGGCTGCTGCCATCGGTGCGCAGAGCGAGAGCGTAGCGGGCCGCGCCGGCGTCGACCGGTTCGCCGACGCGCGCCGTGGTCAGGATGAGCCCGTCAACCCTGCGGCGCCGCAACGACTGCACCGCCTTGTCCTGCGCTTCCGGCAGGTCCTCGGTGGTCGCTACAACCGTGAACAGGTCCCGGCCGGCTGCGACCTCGGTGATCGCCTCGTAGAGCATCGCCATGACCGTATCGGTGAGCCTGGGCACGATCACCCCCACCGTGCTGGTGCCGGAACGGCGCAGCCCCGAGGCCAGCGGGTCGCGCACGTAGCCGAGTTCGGCCGCGACCTTGCGAACGCGCTCCGCGGTCTCGTTGGTCGAACGCGGGAGGCGTTCGTCGAGCACGCGGGAGACCGTGGACTTACTGACCCCGGCCGCACGGGCCACATCGAGAATCGTCACCACACCCAGGAGCCTACCGGAACTTGGGAACGTTCCCGGGATCGGTCTTGACACTCCGCGAGCCGTGGCGCATTGTCGTGGGAACGTTCCCGCGACCGTTCCCACGAATGGAGTCCCAGGCATGTCTCTCGATCTCCGCGGCCTCAACCCTGCTCCGGTCACACCCTTCACACCCGACGGCGAGGTCGATCACCCGGCGATGGCCAAGCTCGGCCAGTGGCTGGCCAGTCACGACGGCGTCAAGAGCCTCGTGGTCCTCGGCCACGCCGGCGAGGGAACGTTCCTGACCCAGGACGAGCAGGTCGCCACCATCGCCCACCTCGTCGAGGCCGTCGACACGCCCGTCATCGCCGGGATCACCGGCGAAGGCACGCACGTGGCGGTCGAGGAGGCCAAGCGCGCGGTCGCAGCCGGAGCGGAGGCAGCGCTGGTCTACCCCTCGCACGGATGGCTGCGGTTCGGCTACCAGCAAGGCGCCCCGCAGGAGCGCTACCGCGCGATCTACGAGGAGGCCGGACTGCCGTGCATCCTCTTCCAGTACCCCGACGTGACCAAGGCGAACTACGACCTCGACACGCAGCTCGAGATCGCTTCGCAGCCAGGCGTTTTCGCCACCAAGAACGGTGTGCGGAACATGCGCCGCTGGGACACCGAAATCCCGGTCCTGCGGCGGGAGGTCCCGGACCTGCAGATCCTGTCGTGCCACGACGAGTACCTGCTGCACACGATGTTCGATGTGGACGGGCTGCTCGTCGGGTACGGCAACATCGCTCCCGAGCCGCTGCTCGAACTGATCGCGGCCGGCAAGGCCCAGGACTACGCCGCGGCCCGCGCCGTGCACGACCGGCTGCTGCCGGTCACCAAGGCCGTCTACCACCGCGGCTCGCACATGGAGGGAACCGTTGCCCTGAAGCTGGCCCTCAAGGCGCTCGGCGTGCTCGATAACGCGACCGTGCGCTCGCCCCTGATCGACCTCTCCCCCGAGGCCGAAGCGGAGATCGTCCAGGCGCTGCGCAGCGCGAAGCTCATCTGAGCGGACCCGCGGGCCGGGTGTGCCGTTGCACATCCGGCCCTTGCCGGCCACCCGGTCGGTCCGGTGACAATGCCGTCCCGAGCAACCCCGCGACAACGCCGCGCGGGGGTGAGGAACCACCATGTCCGACGCAGCACCCGCCCGGTTGAACAACGGGCCCACCGATACCTCCGGTTCCGCACCGGCCGGCCGTGGACGCCGGGCACTGCGGATGCTAGCCCTGATGGGGCCGGCCTTCATCGTCGGCGCCTGGCAGTTCGGGCCCGGCAACCTCACCTCGGCGGTGCAGGCCGGGAGCCGCTTCGGTTATTCCCTGATCTGGGTCATCGCCGTCTCCACCCTGCTGATGCTCATCTACACCGACATGAGCATCCGGATCGCGCTCGTCTCGAAGGGCTCCATCGTCCAGACGATCAAGCAGCACCTCGGCCGCTGGGTCGGCGGGCTCGCCGGGTTCGGTGTCTTCGCGATCACGCTGATGTTCTCCGTCGGCAACGCCGTCGGCTCGGGACTGGGCCTGTCGCTGGTGTTCGGCGGCTCGCCGATGTGGTGGACGCTGGCCTGCACGGCCGTTGTGGTCGGGATCCTCTTCGCGCGGCGGCTCTACACCATCATCGAGAAGCTCGTCCTGGTCATCGTCGCGATCATGGCGGCATCGTTCGTCGCCACCGCGATCGTCACCCGGCCCGACTGGGGCGCCGCGGCCGTCGGATCTGTGGTCCCGATCGTGCCCGCAGGAGTCGGGCTGCTGATCGTCGCGCTGGTGGGCACCAACTTCTCGGTCAACGCCGCGTTCTACGCCGGTTACGCCTCGCGCGAGCGCGGACTGCGCCGGGAGCAGTACCGCGAGACCACCCTCGCCGACACCATCCCCGGCATCGTCGCGCCCGGAGTGATGACCGCGCTGGTCATCATGGCCGCCGCCGCGGTCCTTCCGGGAGTCGGCGGCGAGGACGGCGCCACGCTCAAGCAGTTCTCGACCGTGCTCACCCCGATCGCCGGTGAGGTCGGGCGGACCATCTTCTCGCTCGGCTTTACCGGCGCCGCACTCTCGGCGATGATCGCCAACGCCACCGCCGGGGGCACGCTGCTCTCCGACGGCCTCGGATTCGGCAACAAGCTCGCATCATGGAGGGTCCGCGCCGGAATCCTCGGCGTGCTCGGCTTCGGCGCCCTGGTCACCGTGCTGGCACGGGGCGCGTCACCGGTCCAGCTGATCATTGCCGCCCAGGCGTTGACGGTCGTCGTCGCTCCCGTCCTGGCGGTGCTGCTCGTCGTCCTGGCCAACCGGCGCGGCCTGATGGGCGACCTCCGCAACAGGTGGTGGCACAACGTCCTGGCCGCCATCGGGCTCCTCGCCATCGGCGCCGTCTGCTACCAGCTGGCCGTCACCAGCTTCTAAGCAGCGAGCGACCCGTCGGTTATCAGCCACATGCGCCTGATAACCGACGGGTCTGCCCAGGGCCTTGCTGTCAGCGTGCCAACCAAGCCCGAGCCATAACTTCGGCACTGCGGCAAGCCGCTACCCGCAAACACGCCGACAATTCCCACCAGTCAACGCCCCGCACACCTACCCCACAAGACAACACGGCCTGCTATGATTTTGGTGTGGTTTCCCCAAACACGGGAAGTTGCGCGCATTTGGGAGTTCAAGTCTCGGACTCGGACTCGGACTCGGACACTCTCTTGCCCCACGATTTTCAACTCAGCGGCTGGCACTCCTTACTTCCGGTAGCGGGGTTTTCTTCTGGCACTCGACGCTGGAGTCCGTCTCGAGCGCGGAGGGTATCTGGCCGGGTGAGGCCATCGGCTCGGGAGCTGGACAGCTTGGTATCGGCCTGAGGGCCCAGCCCGCGTGGCCGCACACGATCTCCAGCCCTGCTCGGCGAAGATGCTCACCAACGTCGTTGCCCACATCCTCCCCAGGTGGTTCCCCACCGTGCTGACTGAGCAGGCCAGGTAAAGCATCGCGAAGCTGATCCTCGCGGCCGCGGTAGCGCAGCGATGTAACCATGCCGGCAGCGATAATCGGCACGACCATGCACCCATTGCGCGTCCATCCGACGGTCGCACTCCCCGCACACCACCAGATCAGCCAACTCGTACGTGCGCGCCTCGCCGTCCTTGGTCGGCCGTGCAGCACGGATCCGTTGCACCGCAAGGAACGTGGACTCATCGACCAACGCCGGATGAGACCGCCGCTCGGACACTTCCCACTCCCGCACCGCAGTCCGACGCACTACCCCTGAGCCTCGGCCACCCGTCCGGCCTCCGGCGCCGTGGCCCTGGGTGGAGTGCCGGTTCCAAACCTGCCGGCCGGTGTACCGTGGATTCTCCAAAATCAGCCCGGTAGTACGGGCGATCCACCCCTTACCCGGGCGATGTGTGTTCCGAGCCTGGTCCACATCGGCCGGGCACGGCACACCACGCGCATTGAGCTCCCGCGCCAACGAAGCCACCGACCGGCCACGCGCCCGCTCGGCGAACATCCACCGCACCCACGCCGCCGTGTCCGGATCCGGCTCCAACCCCTGCACCCGCCGCCCCCACTGCGCACATCGAGCGCGGCATTGGCTGCGTGCTGGGTACTGGGGCCGCCGCCGCTGATCGCTTGCACGGTGCGCAGCCGCAGATCCCGTTCATAGGCATCATGGCGGTTCCACTTCGGACGAACCGGAACTCACTCGCTGCCTTCGGCTGGTTTGCTCGTGTACATCTCGATGAACGCGAGCAAACCAGCGATGGCGGCGCAGACGTAGGTCGGCACGGCGAGCACGTTCTCGAGTGCGACGAGTATCGCGCCGTCTCCGATGACGACGCCTGCCAGCTGTCCGAACGTGAGGATGAAGCCGCCGGCGAGGAAAGCGATGACGGAGATCCGGAAGAGACGATTGATCATCGTGCCGAGCGTGCGCTGCACTGGGACCACCTCGGGTGCGTTTAGCCGGGAAGGGGGATGTAGCCGAGCGCCATGAAGACGCCGACGAACAGGACGGGGATCGTGTAGTAGAGGATCAACGGACGGAACGTCTTTCCGGGGTCGATGCCCGCGATGCCCGCCGCGACGTAGATCGGCGGCGCGCCGGGCGGAGAGGCACCCTCGGTCGAGGCGAAGACCAGCACGCATGCGGCCGCGATCGTCGGCGACACTCCGGCGCTGACGAGCGTGGCGAAGGCGACCGGCCCGATTGCGGCCATCGTCGCCGTCGAGGTCAGTGGCGCGGCCACGAGCATGACGAGGATCCCGACCAGCGCCACGACGATGATTTTGGGCAGGCTGGCGACGTGTCCGAGCAGCTCGGTCAGCTCGGCGGGCAGGTTCAGCGAGCCCAGCACGTTGGAGGCGGCGAAGGCGGCGACCATGGTGACACCGACGACGCCGACCCGGTTCGAGGTCTCGCCGAGCAGGGACCACCAGTCGCGGGCCCGGCGCGGAAGCGCCTTTCGCCCGATGAGGAGCCCGGCGACGAGCACGCACACCGGCAGCCAGGTGATCAGGCTGATGGCGTCGGCACCGTCCTCGCCGACCCGCTCCGTGACGAACCGGCCGGTCGGTCCGATGGTCGCGAGCACGGGAACGACGATGCCGGCGAAGATCAGCAGCGATGACCAGCCGTTGGCGAGAGTGTGCCGCAGAGGCTGGATGTCGGCGGAGGCCATCGGCTGGATGTCGTGTTTCCGGATCAGGATCGTCACGACGATCAGCCGGTACACCAGGCACCAGGCGCCGACGGCGAACAGCGGCATGACCAGGTCGTCGGCGGACAGCAGCGGGGTGACGGTCGCCGAGGTCGTCAGGATGAAGAAGGAGCTGCTGAGCGGGAAGGTGATGCCCATGCCCGCGTTTCCGGCGACGATGGTAGCGGCGACCGGACCCGACACTTTCGACCGCTGCATCCACGGGATCGTCACGGAACCGACGGTGGCCGTGATGGCCGAACCCGCGTGCGCGACGGTGCCGAAGAGACCGGACGCCAGGGTCGAGACGTAGGCGGAGCCGCCGCGGAAGCGGCCGAAAACGGAGCTCAGAATCCCGATCAAGCGGTCCATGACACCGGAGATCGACAGCAGGTAGCTCATGACGACGAAGGCCAGCGTCGCGAAGGTGACCTCTTCCTGTAAGGCCTCCACCAGACCGTGCCATGCGATCTGAACCGCATCGGTTCCGCCGAACGCCGCACAGGCGAGGAAACCGGCGATCATCGATTCGCCGATGTTCCGCTTGAAGCCCGCGTTGAAGACGATGATCACGCCGATGAACGCGACGAGCGCCCAGATCCCGGTCATGACGGATCCTCGCAGGGGTGAGCGGACGAAGAGTCCGGCAGCAGGAGCATGCGATGCCTTTCTTTCGACGGTGAAAGAAATCTGTGCGGATTCGGTGATCAGTGGGGCGTGACAGCGGGTTTCGCCGTGCCCGCGCGGATCGTGCGCCGGGTCTCGGCTTCGCGTTCGGTGACTTCGCGGGCCGCGACGGCGATCTCGGGCGCCTGGGATTTCGGTACCACCGCGACGCCGTCGTTGTCGGCCACGATGACATCGCCGGGCTGGACGACCACTCCCCCGACGGCGACCGGCTCGCCGATCCGGCACGGCCCGTACTTGAACGGACCCGCGGGACTCAATCCCCGTGCCCACACGGGGAAACCGATCTCGGCGAGCACGTCGACATCACGTACCGCACCATCGACGACCGCGCCCACGATGCCCTTGGCGAGGCTTCGCTCGGCCAGCAGTTCGCCCAGCACCGCGCGCGAGGTGTCGGCTTCTCCGTTGACGACCAGGAAGTCGCCCGGCCGCGCTTGTTCGAGCGCCTCGTGCAGCCCGCGGTTGTCACCGGCGCGGACCCACACGGTCAGTGCGCGCCCGACGACGGTGGGGGCGGGGAAGACCGGCCTGATCGCGGTGGGCAGCAGACCGAGGCGCCCCATCGCGTCACCGGTGGCGGCAGCGGACTGGCCGGCGAGGACGTCGAGGATCTCGTCCGGGACCTGGTCGGTGACCTCGTGCGCACGCTGCTCGTGCAGCAGGGCCGAGGCAGTGGTGATGACCGGGTCGATGCCGAGCTGCTGCAACTGCTCGGCCGCGTCGCGGAGTTCGTGGCCGCGCCGCGAGGCGTGTTTGATCGTGCCGTCGTAGAGCCGGTCGATGATCGCGTCGCCCAGGACCAGTTCGGCTCGCATCTGCTTCTTGACCCACTCGCGAGCGCCGGCGGCGTCCGCGGCATCGAGCGCCTCGCTGATGACGGCGGCCAGGCCCTTCATGAAGACGCTGCGGAGCAGTTTGCGGTTCGACGCGTCTCCTGGCTCGTCACCGCCGATCTCCACGGGCGCGCCGAGGGTCTCGAAGAGCCGGGCCGTGGCGGCGCGGCCGGTCCCGCTGATCACGACCGGGGTCGCGGAGCGGTGCACGGGAACCGGTCCGACGACGGCGACGTCGGCGAACACGGCGCCCGCTGCGATCACCGGGGAAGCGATCGCGCGTTTCGTCGCCGCGGAGGCGACGTTGAGGTCGGCGAACACCGCGCCTGCCGTGAGGTGGGCGGCGGCTTCAGCTGCCACCTTTTCCGCGGCACGGGCGCCGGTGACGCTCAGCACGAACTCGGCCCCCTCGACCGCCTCGGCGATCGAGGGCGATCTGCGGACGCCCTCTGGCGTGCTGGGCGCGAAAGGATCGTAGCCGCGGATGGTGTGACCAGCCGCGACGAGCCCTTCGGCGTAGAGCGAGCCGGCCTCGCCGAGTCCGAGAATGGTGATGAGCACGACGACGTGAACCTTTCGAAGAACTGAACCGGACCACGCTATGTTCCATTGTATGAAACTTTGGCCCATAAGATGAGCGGTACTCTGCATCGTGCCGACTCGGCCTGTCAAGGGCGGCCGGCTCGGCGGGCTCGGATAAGGTGGGCGGGTGCAGGAGATCCGGGGCGCGAAGGATTCGGAGAAGGCCGCGGCGCCGGCGTCGTCGGCCATGCGGTCGCTGGATCGCGCCCTCGATGTGCTCGAGCTGCTGGAAATGGCCGCCCGGCCACTGCGCCTGACTGACATAGCGCGTGAGCTGAACCTGCCGAAGGCGACCACGCAGCGCATTCTCGGCACTCTGGAGGCGCATGGCCGCGTCGAGCGGATCGACGGTGGCTTCGCCACGGGTATCGCGTCGCTGCTGGGTGCCCACGCCTACGTGAAGTCGAATCGTCTGATCCTCGCCGGGCGTCCCGTTCTGCGTGATCTGGCCGAGGAAACCGGCTACACGGCTTCGCTGTACGTGCGGGTCGGGTATGACCGCGCGGTCGTCGCCCGCGTCGAAGGCCGGGTTCCGCAGAGGTACCAGCTGCCGATCGGTGAGCGGTTGCCGTTGCATCAGGGCGCGGGGAAGGTCTTGGTCGCCGGAATGTCGCCGGACGAGGTCGACGCGCTGTGGGCCACGCTCGACGAGCCGCGGTACGCCTCGGGGGCGGTCATCGACCGCGCCGGGTTCGAGCGCGATCTCGACGCGATCCGGGCGAAGGGCTTTCACTACGCGAGCGGTGAGCGGCTGATCGGCATGGCGTCCATCGCCGCCCCGATCCGGGATCGTGACGGTGGTTGTCTCGCCGCCGTGCAGATCAACGGCACCGATGCGGACCTCGCGGGCAGTGCGGACGAGCTGAGCCTCGCGGTCCGGCGAGCCGCCGACTCCATCGGCCGCCACCTGCGCTGATTCGTCCACTCGACCCGGCGCTCACCGTGGCCGGGACGGGATCGGGATGTCTTCCGCACTTGACTTGCCTTCTGCCGTGACTCACGATGAGCCCGCTGTATGAAAGTGCGTTCCGTACAATGGAACAAGCGAGATGGGCTCGACAATGGCGTTCGATAACACCCTTGCCAGGGGGTCGGCCTCCGGGGTGCATCCGCCGATCCGGGAGGGCTGGCTCGAGCTCACCCAGGAGCCGCTCGCGGTTCCCGAGGTACGGCTGGTCGACGCCCATCACCACCTGTGGGATCGCCAGGGAAGCCGCTACTTGCTCGAAGAATTCTTGCGCGACCTCGATACCGTTCCCGCCGTCGCGGCCACCGTCTACGTCCAGTGCCGGTCCCGGTACCTGACCGACGGGCCCGAGGAGCTCAAGTCGGCCGGAGAGGTGCGGTTCGCGCGGGCGAGCGCCGAAGCGGCGCGGGAAAGCCGTCCGGGAGGGCCGGAAGTCTGCCGCGCGATAGTGGCAGGCGCCGAACTGACGCTGGGCGCGAACCTCGGCCGAGTACTCGACGTACTGGCCGACGAGGCCGGCGGGCGGTTGCGCGGCGTGCGGAACCAAACTGCGTGGCACGCGGACCCGCGCGTCGTCAGCTCACCGCGGCCGGCCCAGCCGGACCAGCTGCTCGACCCGCGATTCCACGACGGCGCACGGCTGCTCGGCCGGCGCGGCCTGACGCTCGACGTCTGGGCATACCACACCCAGCTCGATCAGGTGACCGAGCTGGTACGTGCCTGTCCGGACACCACGATCGTCGTCGACCACTTCGGTGGACCGCTCGGAGTCGGGCCCTACGCCGAGCGGTCCGGCTCGGTGTTCGAGAACTGGCTCGAGCAGGTCACGGAGCTCGCCCGGTATCCCACCGTCCACATGAAACTATCGGGGGCCGGGCTGCGCGTGTTCGGCTTCCGGTTCGACGAGCGCGCTACACCGCCATCCTCCGACGAGCTGGCCGCAGTCATGGGTCGCTACCTCGACGCGTGTCTCGAGCGGTTCGGCCCCCGGCGCTGCATGTTCGCCAGCAACTTCCCCGTCGACAAAGGCATGTTCGGTTACCGGGTGCTGTGGAACGCCTTCGCGAAGGCCGCCGCGCGCCTGTCCGCCGCCGAACAGGCCGATCTGTTTCACGCCACGGCCGATTCCGTGTATCGGCTCGATCTCTCCCAGGAGCGTTTGCATGCCTGACGACCAACTCGCGGCGAGGACCACATCCTCAGTGGAGCGATCCGCGATCCGGCGGATCTCTTTCCGGCTTCTACCTTTCCTCGTGGTCGCCTACCTGATCGCCTACATCGACCGGTCCAACGTCGGTTTCGCCGGGCTGCAGATGAACGACGACCTCGGCTTGAGCGCCTCCCAGTTCGGGCTCGGCGCCTCGATGTTCTTCCTCGCCTACGTGCTTCTCGAAGTGCCCAGCAACGTCGCGCTGGCCAAGGTCGGTGCCCGCCGGTGGATCGGCCGCATCATGATCACCTGGGGCATCGTCGCGGTCGGCATGGCCTTCGCCGTCGGCCCGACCTCCTTCACGGTGCTGCGATTCCTGCTCGGCGCAGCCGAAGCGGGCTTCTTTCCCGGGGTCATTCTCTACCTCACCTTCTGGTTTCCCCCGTCATACCGGGCCAGGGTGATCGCGTGGTTCAGCATGGCCATCCCGATGGCCAGTGTGCTCGGCTCGCCGATATCGGGTTATCTCCTCGGCCTAGAGGGATTCCTGGGGCTCAGCGGCTGGCAATGGCTGTTCATCATCGAGGGCTCGCCCGCCGTGCTCATGGGATTCCTCGCGTTCATCGTGCTTCCCTCTCGGCCGGGTGACGCCAAGTGGCTGCCCAACGACGAGCGTCAATGGCTTGAGTCCGCGCTGCGCGACCAGGAGAAGGCGGTCGACGACAGCCACCTGCCGCTGCGGAAACTGTTGCTCAACAAGACGATCCTGCTGCTGGCGCTGGTGTACGCATCCACCGCCGCCATCAGCCAGGGGCTGTCCTTGTGGCAACCGCAGATGATGAAGACGTTCGGTCTCAGCAACGCGCAGGTCGGCTGGCTCAACGCCGCGCCATTCGCGATCGCCGTCCTCGGCATGGTGCTGTGGGGCCGCTTCTCCGATCGGCGTGCGGAACGTGTCCGCGCCACCGCGATCCCGATCGGTCTCTCCGCGATCGCGCTCGCGTTCGTGCCGTTCGGTTCGTCGCCGGTGATTTTCCTGGTCATCGTTTCCGTCGTCCTCGTGGGCACGTATGCCGCAAAGGGGCCGTTTTGGAGCCTGTGCACGGAATGGATGAGCAAGCGTGAATCGGTTGCCGGTGTCGCCATGGTCAACGCGCTGGGCTCGCTGGCCGCGTTCGGCGGGAACTGGGTGATCGGGGAGATCAAGGATGCCACGGGCAGCTTTACCTGGGCACTCGCGCCCCTGATGGTCCTTGGCGCGGTCAGCGTGCTGGCTCTCCTGCTCGCTGCCCACCGTGCCAGGCGGAACGGCGAAAGGTCCTCGCGCGTCGCCATCGCCGACAAGACGGATCTGTAGCGGCACTCGCGCGGTCGGTCCGTGCTCATGTCTCCAGTGGTTCGATTCCTTTTCCGTGACGCCGCGATCCGTTTCCTGCGTGACCGAGAGGGTTTGTAACCGATCTTGGTGTTGACTGGGTGGGTGGAGTTGAGCGTGGAGCAGCGGGCTGAGTTGCGGACCCTGGTGAACAGTCCGGGCGTGTCGGCGGCGGTGGCGACCCGGGCCCGGATTGTGTTGTGGTGTGCGGAAGGGCGGTTGAAGAAGGAGGTCGCGGACCTGGCCGGGGTGTCGCGTCCGACGGTGGATCAGTGGCTTGCCCGCTGATCACGACATTCCCCGAAGGCACGGCGCGGAACAAGGCACTCGCGGTCTGGGGTGGTGTCGGCGGCCTTGGCGCGACGGCGGCGTTGCTCATCGGTGGACTGCTGACCGACCTCCTTGGCTGGGAGTGGATCTCCTTTCTCAACCTTCCCGTGACGGCGGTTCTGCTCGTGGCGGCGCCCGCGCTGTTGTGGGAAAGCCGCGACACCACGGTGAGCCGCCGCTTCGATGTACCGGGCGCGGTAACGCTGACAGGGGCGTTGGTGCTGGTATGCGCGGTGATCGCGCGGGGGCCCGAAGCAGGATGGACCAGCGTGCAGACGCTCGTGCTGGCAGCGGCTGCCGTCGTGCTGGCCGTCGCATTCTGTTGGATCAAGTCGCGAACGCCATCGCCGCTGGTGCCGCTGGGCGTGTTCCGGTCTCGGTCGTTGGTCGGTGGCAACGCCGTCGTGCTGTAGATCGGCATGGCCGCGTGGGCGATCGGCATGCTGACTTCCACGTACGGGCAGCAGGTCTTGGGGTTTTCGCCGCTGCGGTACGGGATGGGCACGATCGCGTTGACGCTGATGGCTGTCGTCGGTTCCTACGCCGCCCAGGCGCTCGTCGGCCGCGTCGGCGTCCGCCTCGTGGCGGCAGGAGCTGCCGTCTGTGCCGGCTGCGGCGCAGTCTTGCTGACGAGGATCGACGTCGACGGCACGTACTTCGCTGACCTTTTCGGCGGGCTTGTCCTCTTCGGCTGCGGCCTGGGAGCGGCGACCGCGGCAGGCACCGTGGCCGCGCTGTCCGGCGTGCCTGACGGCGATGCCGGAGTCGCGTCAGCGACGAACACCGCGTCGTTCCAGATCGGAGGCGCATTGGGGGCCGCCATTGCCACGACAGTGCTCGTCTCCCATACCGTCGGAGCAGGGAAGATTGCGTTGACGGCGGGTGTGCAGGCGGGCTTTGTCGCGGCCATCGTCATGCCAGCGTTGGCGCTCGTTGCGGCGATCGCAACGCTGCGCGGGCGATAGATGACACTCAACCATCTTGGCTCGTCCCACGGCGAGCCTACGGAAGGACTACCCCCATGGCACACCGCAACGCGCCGCTGAGTTTCGAAGGACGGCGACGTCTCGTCGACCGCTGCAGCGATCGTCCGGTCGCCCACGTCGCAGCCGAGATGGGCATCTCGCGGGCATGCGCGTCCAAGTGGTTCAACCGGTGGCGCCGCTACGGAGACGTCGGCCTGCTGGACCGGTCATCCACCCCGCGACGTCAACCGACCCCGACACCGCCGGAGGCCGTCGAGCAGATCGAGACCTGGCGGCGCGAGTGCAAGTGGTCCGCATCCCGGATCACGTTCGAACTCAACGACGACGGCGTTCAGATCAGCCGTCGCACCGTTACCCGGATCATCGGCCGACTCGGGCTGAACCGGCGGAGATTCATCGACCCCGACGGTGACACCAACCGGCGACCCCGCCCCATCGTCGCGAAGCGGCCAGGGCACATGGTGCATGTGGACGTGAAGAAGGTTGGCCGCATTCCCGACGGCGACGGGTGGCGCGTCCACGGCCGCGACTCCGAGCAAGCCCGCGCGACGGCACGATCGAAGACCAAGACCGGGAAACGCGGATACGTGTACCTGCACTCCGCCGTCGACGGCCACACCCGCCTCGCCTGCACCGAACCTCTGCCGGACGAGAAAGCCGCCACCGCGACAGGCTTCATGCACCGCGCGAGGGCCTGGTTCACGGCGCACGGGATCACCCACATCGAGCAGGTGGTAACCGACAACGGCCCGTGCTATCGCGCAGACGCGTTCACCCGGTCCTTGATCGGTGCGAGGCACAAACGGACGAAAGTGGAGCGCTACAACCGAATTCTGGCCGAAGAGTTTCTTTACGCCCGCACCTGGACCTCCGAGCAGCAGCGCGCGGATGCCCTCTGCATGTGGAACGCGCACCACAACTATCACCGCTCGCACGGTGCGGCGGGCGGACAGCCGCCCGCCGCCATGCTCGACCAGCGCGTAACGAACGTCGTGGCCTCATACAGGTAGATACGAGACGCGCAACCAGCGATCACGAATCAGAATTCCCACGAAGTTCACAGCATCGAGAAAACCTGCATCAACCGCCCCACCAGCACAGCCCCTGCTTTGGGTTATAGCTTCCCGCCCGCCACGCGCGGGGCTGCCGATTCGTTCCTGTCGTCGCCTACAGGGTCTCGTTCGAGGTAGTCCTCCATGTCGAACATGTTGCCCTGCGCGCGGTCCATGACATCGAGCACCGTGGTCATCTCGGAGACCTGTTCGACCTGTTCGGCCAAGAACCAACGCATGAACTCCTCGCCGAGGTAATCGGCATCCTGCCGGAGCGTCTGCGACAAGGCCGTGACTTCGTCGGTCACGGCGCGCTCCTTCTCCAAGGCGAGGGCAACGAGCTCACTGGGATCCTCGAAGGTGTTGCGGACGGCCGGAACTCCCGGAATCTCGACCTCTATGTTGTTGTCCAACATGTATTGGACGATCCGCATCGCGTCATTGCGCTTCTTCAGCGAGTGCCTGTAGAAGTACGAAGCCAGCCGGGGAAGATCCCGCTGGTCGAACCACACTGCGATCGCAACGTATTGCTGCGACACGGCCAACTCATTGCCCACCTGCTCCTCGAAGAGGTTCTGGGCGCGGGACGTGCGCGGCACGATGTTCACAACGCCATCCATACGCCTACACTACGATCGCCCACTCACCGTGCGTGAGATGGCAAAGGTCCCCACCTTCCGAGAGCGACAGCCGCGACCTGGTTCTTGAGGTGGCAGTTCGCTCATGCGGTGGTTGCTCTGTGCCGCAGCGCGGTGTAGGTCATCAAAGCGCAGAGCAGGGCGGTTGCCGCCAGCAGCACGAGACCGTAGGTGTAGTCGCCGACGGCCGCGTAGATCGATCCCATGATCAGGGGCGGGAAGAATCCACCCAGGCCACCGGCGGCGCCCACAACGCCGGTGACTGCTCCCACCTTGCTTTCTGGGACGAGGGTGCCGACTAGTGCGAACACTGCCCCGGCACCGGCACCCAGGACCGCGGCCAGGCTGAGGAACACGATCGTGCCGAGGGGCACCAAGGGCAGTTCAACCGACGCCAGCACCGCCAGGAGCCCGGCGAGCACGCAGCATGCACCGAGCACCTGGATTCCGGAGAGGTGGTCGGAAAGCCAACCTCCGAGGGGTCTGCAGACGACCGCGAGCACGATGAATCCGGCGGTGCGGAACGCCGCGTCCGTCGGGTCGAGACCAAAAGCGGTCTTGAGGTAGGTGGGCAGGTAGACGCTGAACGCGACGAATCCGCCGAAGGTCAATGCGTAGAGGACCGCCAGCTGCCACGTCACCGGCAGCCGCAGCATGTTGGTCGTGCGGCGGATCATCGACTCCGCCGGGGCCACGCGGTCGGCGGGGTCACGCAGTAGCCCTCCTCGGAGCCAGGCTGAAGGCGCATGCGCTGCCTAAATCGCGTCAGGGGCGCATTGTGGTCCACAGCGTCGCGGACAGCGACCTGCGTGCAAACTCGCAGCGACGTCAACCACCCGGCGGGAGTCCGAGACCGCGGCCGGACTTGAACTGAAACCCCGACCCATCCCCCTGGAGCCGCTTCGGCGCTGGGCTCTGGGTATGGCATGGGGACGTCATCATTTCTGGTCAGAAGCGGGTGTCGGGGCTCGTGTCGCCACCTGCGGCTGTCCGGTGACACGGCCCGCTGCTCGTGGCGGCGTGGTGCGGTGGCGGCGCAGGCGGTTGGAGTTGCCCACCACAGACAGCGATGACAAGGCCATCGCTGCGGCGGCCAGGATCGGCGACAGGCGCAGGCCCAGCACCGGGTACAGCACACCTGCGGCGATGGGCACGCCGACGGCGTTGTACACGAGCGCGAAGAACAGGTTCTGGCGGATGTTGCGCATGGTCGCTCGCGACAACTGGATCGCGACCGGAACCCCGCTCACCGATCCGGAGATGAGCGTGATGTCGGCGGACTCGATGGCGATGTCGGTACCGGTGCCGATCGCCAACCCCACGTCGGCGGCAGCCAGCGCGGGGGCGTCGTTGATGCCATCGCCGACCATGCCCACACGGCGCCCTTCTGCTTGCAGGCGGCGGATCTCGTCGGCCTTGTGTTCCGGCAGCACCTCGGCGAGCACGCGGGAGATCCCCACCTGGCCTGCGATGGCCGCGGCCGTGCGCGCGTCGTCCCCGGTGATCATGGCGGTCTCGATGCCGAGGCGGTGCAGCGCGGCGATCGCGGCGGCCGAGTCGTCCTTGACCGTGTCGGCCACCGCCAGCACACCAGCGGGCTCGCCGTCCAGGGCGGCCAGGATGGCGGTCTTGCCCTGCTCCGCGAACGCGGCAGCGGGCTGATCGAGTTCGCTGGCGTCGATCCCCGCGTCGGCCAGCAGCGTTCTGGTCCCGACCAGCACGGTGTGGCTCGCAGCCGTGGCACGCACACCTTTGCCGGTGATCGAAGTGAAGTTCGCCGCCTGCGGCACCTCCAGGCCGCGCTGCCGTGCTCCGGCCACGATCGCCTCCGCCAGCGGGTGTTCGCTGTCGGTCTCGGCAGCGGCGACCAGGGCGAGCAGCTCCCGCTCGTCGCGGTCGCCGGTGACGTGGAGGTCGGTGAGGGCTGGTGCACCTCGGGTGATGGTGCCGGTCTTGTCCAGCACAATGGTGTCGAGCTTGTGCGCGGTCTCCAACGCCTCGGCGGAGCGGATCAGGATCCCGGCTTTCGCGCCTTTGCCGGTACCGACCATGATCGACAACGGGGTCGCCAGCCCCAGCGCGCAGGGACAGGCGATGATCAACACCGCCACCCCGGACACCAGGGCATTGGTCGTCGTCGGGGGCGGTCCGACGATGAACCACGCGGCGAAGGCGATGATCGCAATGACGATCACTGCGGGCACGAAGTACGCCGAGGTGGCATCGGCCAGGCGCTGGATCGGCGCGCGGGAGGCCTGCGCGGCCTGCACCAGGCGGATGATCTGGGCCAGCATCGTATCGGCGCCGACCTTGGCCGCTCGGACCCGCAGGGAGCCGGTGCCGTTGATGGTGGCGCCGATGACGGTGTCGCCGGCGTGCTTGGTCGCTGGCATCGGTTCTCCGGTGACCATGGACTCATCCACTGCTGAACCGCCGGAGAGCACGGTGGCGTCCACCGGGATCTTCTCCCCGGGCCGGATGCGGATCTCGTCGCCGACCGCCACCTCCTCGACGGGTATCTCGGCTTCGCCCCCGTCGCGGACCACGCGCGCGGTGCGGGCCTGCATGCCCAGCAGGTCGCGGATTGCCTCCCCGGTGCCTGCCTTGGCGCGGGCCTCGAACAATCGACCGAGCAGGATCAGCGTCAGGATCACCCCGACGGCCTCGAAGTACACCTCCCGCGTCTCGGGCGGGAACGCACCGGGGGCGAAGGTGACGACGAGGCTGTAGCCGTAGGCCGCGACGGTGCCCAACGTGATGAGGCTGTTCATGTCGGCGTTGCGATGCGCCAGCGTCAGCCACCCGCTGCGGTGAATCGGCCAGCCCACGTACAGCATCACCGGCGTGATCAACACCAGCTGCATCCACCGGTCGAGCAGCACCGGCGGCACCCAGCTGACGCGGAACAGCTCGCTCGCCATGACCGCGAACAGCACCGGCACCGTCAACACCACACCCACGACCACTCGGCGGGTCAAGTCCTTGATCTCCGCCGCGCGCTCAGCAGCCTGCGCAGCCTCCTCCTCAGCCGCCCCCGCACCGGTCACCACCGGGGCGCTCTCGGATGGTCCCTCCACACGGGCCTCACTACCGGCCTGGCCATCAGGCTCCACCACGAGCCTGCCGTGGATCATGTTCATTCCGCAGGCGAACCCGAACGAACCCGCACGCGTGGGAGTCAGGCACACCGCGGTCCGGGTGAACGCGGGCAGCGCGGCAGTGACTCCCAGATCGGCGAAAACCACGCGAGAGGTGCAGTCCCCTTCCTCCTGCCTGTTGAACACCAGCTCAACAGGCACGTTCTGCCGGACCCGGATCGTCTCCGGTCGATACCCGCCCCGGACCGTCACCTCGACGCGCTGCACCCCGCCGGTCAGCTCAGCGGTACAGGCGCTCCGGGGGCCGAAGAAGTACCAGGCCACCACACCCACGCCCGCTGCGGCGACGACCAGCACGACCAAGTCGACAACAGACATGTGGACCTCTCACTGGAACAGCGCCCTCGTCAACGAGCGCCTCACATGTCGCTGAGGCGCGTCGCCCGGCCTCCGAGTAGCCAGGGCCGTTCGCCTCTACTGGCCGGCTCGGCCCCGCTAACGCTGGGGCTGTACGCCAGGGAGGTACCCATGAGGCGCCCCGTTCTGAACATCACCCCGCCGGAGCGAGTCGGTCGTGTCGTGGTCGGCCTTGCCGCGATCCTCGCGGGTGCGCTGCTGTTGACGTCGACCTCCGGGCTCCTTGCGATCGCCCTGGACATCCTGCTGGCACTGGCGGGAGCCGATCTCGCAGTCACCGGTGCACTGGGACATTGCCCGCTGTACCGCAGTCTCGGCTACACCCCGGCCTCGCTGGAACACAGAACGCCATAAGGCGTCCCTTGCCGAACCCGGAATCAGTGGGTGCACCCCGCGAGTCCAGTTGTCGTTGTGGAGGCTTGCGATGACCAGCTCGTCTGGCCCCGAGCATGGCACCGGCGGCAAGCACCGCGGGTGGCACCACTGGATGATGATCGTCTGCTGCCTCCCGATGCTGGCGATCGCCCTCAATTCACTCCACATAGGACAGAGCTTTGCACCGTCGAGATCACCACGGGCCCGCACTTGGCTTCATTCCGCATCAAAGTCGGCCGATGACGGCCATGTCCAGGGGTTCAATCCCCCGGCGACTGGGCCACCACGAGTCGGCAGCAGGCACTTGGGATCGGATCTTCAACTTCTTCCACCGTCACCTGCTGGATCCAGCGCCCCCGGCGGAAATCTCCCCTCCCGAGAACCCGAAGACCTGCTGATGCCGCCCGCAATCAGGGTTCCAGTGCTTCGCAGGCTTCGGATACTGCTGTGTCCGGGCGCCCCGAGGTGTCGATGCGGGTTGCTTGGGGCCAGACCGCGAATTGACGTGCCATGCGCGCAGCGATCTCCGCTGTCGCATCCGAGGCGTCGTCAGTTCTGGCGGTGATGCGGGCTTCGCTGATCTCGGCCGGCGCAACGCAGTGCAACTCGGACGGTGCGGCAGATATTTCGCGCGCCACCGCCCTGGCCGCTTCGCGTTCCTCGGCATTGCTCCATCTCGCGTCCAGCACCACGTTCTCCCCGTGCGCGAGCAGAGTCCGGGCGCGCGTGAGCATTTCGCTGTAGGTGCCGTGGACGTTGTCGCTGTCGTACAGGCCTCGTCCGCATCCCGCATGTGCGGCGAGCTGAGCAGCACCGGGGAGCTCGCGGCGGAGCTGGTCGGTGCGGAGCATGACAGCGCACACGCGATCGGCCAGCGCGCCGGCCACGGTCGTCTTACCCGTTCCCGGAAGCCCACCCACCAGGACCAGCCTGATCTGCGCGGTGCGCAGGTGGCGCAGGGCGATGGCGGTCAGAGCCACCGCGTCCGCTGCCGCATCCGCCCCCTGCGCACATCGCAGGCACGCGACCTTCGCGCGGACGAACGCCCGGTAGGCCACGTAGTGGTGGGCCAGGGATGTGGTGCTGCGGGACGCGGAGAATTCGCGGTACCAGGACAGGAAGTCCGCCGCGAGATCGGCGGAACCGAGCCGCTCCAGATCCATCGCCTTTCCGACACCGCCCGGTGCGACGAAGGGCGCTCGTGACGCTCCAGTTCTGGGCTTCATCTGGCATCTCCCGAAGTCGATCGCGGAGCTGGCAGGAAACTGCGAATTCGGGTGGGTACCGAGTACGGTGTCACATACCGCAAGACGCGCCCGCCGAGCGCAGCGCAGGTAACGCAACTACTCACCGAGCAAGCCCGTTCAAGGCCTCCCCTCACCTCGACCGTACGGCTGCGCCGAGGTCGCACAACTCGGGATTCCACCTGGTATCCCAGCTCATCTCAGCGCCAACGGTTTCTCGCTCAGCCCGATCGGCATGCCCACTGCTCGTCTGGCGGGAACGGGCCGGTCGGCCCTAGCCCCCGGTGCTTGCCTGACGGACGCTGAGTCCAGGCACCTTTCGCCTCGGGAGGACATCATGACCAGCTTGCAGCCCCGATCTGGCCTGGGCCTGCCGGACATCTTCCAGATGTTCGAAACCGAGTGGCCCTTCGGCGAACGCCACACGATGCGGGTGGAGGCCTACACCGAGAAGGACGAGTTCGTGGTCCGGTGCGAACTTCCCGGTGTGGACCCCGACAAGGACATCCACATCAACGTCGAAGGCAACCAGCTCAAGATCAACGCCGAACGCAAGCACGAAGAACGTTCGGAACGCCACAGCGAGTTCCACTACGGCAGGTTCAGCCGCACCCTGCTGCTGCCGACCAACTGCAACACCGACGACGTCAAAGCCGAATACGAGGCGGGCATCCTCACCATCCGCATGCCACGCCGAGAAGCCGAGGCGCGCAAGGAGATCCCGGTGGCCCGCAAAGGGCAGTGACCGGACGCCCGCCGCCCAGCCCGGACGACCGCTCGCCCAACCACCGGCTGAAGGGGAGGGAAGCCGTGCGAGTCGATGAAGTCTTCCACGTCGGGACGTTGACCTGCGAGGCATCGGATCCGCTCGCCGAAGTGGCCCGGAAGATGACAGATGATCACGTCGGAGCCCTCGCCGTGCTGGACAACGAACGGATCGTCGGCATCATCTCCGAGCGCGACGTGGTCCGGGCGATCGCGGAACGAGCTGATCCGCAGGAGTCGACGGCCCTCTCGTTCGCCACCCAGCAGCTCGAAACAGCGACCGTCAGCGACGACACCAAGGACGTCGCACGCCGGATGCTCGACGCCGGAGTCCGCCACCTGCCGGTGAAGCAAGGGCACATGGTCATCGGCGTCATCTCCATGCGCGACCTCCTCGCGATCGAAACATGGCTCTGACGATGACCCGCCGGAACTCCCTCGGTAGCGCGTCCATCCCGTGAGTGCCGTTGTCCTCTAGCGACCGGGCAGGCTGCGGGATTACCTGGTCACGAGGACGGGGAGAGGGGACGTGATGCGGTGGGCGCCCATCAGCAAGCCATGTGAGCTGAGCGCCCGGCCGAACCTCGGTGATTACGAGCAGGCCCGGGCTGAGTTCGACTGGGCAACGGCTCGCTCCCAGCTCTCCGGCCTGCCCGGTGGGCGAGGGCTGAACATCGCTCACGAAGCCGTGGACCGGCACGCCGCTGGCGTACGAGCGCAAGCCACGGCCCTGCGTTGCGTGGACAAGCAAGACCAGGTGACGGAGATCGACTACGCCGAGTTGCGGGACCAGACCGGCAAGTTCGCCAACGTGCTGCGCGAGCACGGCGTCCAACGGGGCGAACGCGTGTTCACCCTCCTAGGACGCGTCCCAGCGCTGTACACCGCAGCGCTCGGAACCCTGAAGGCCGACTGCGTTCTCGCGCCGTTGTTCTCCGCCTTCGGCCCGCAGCCGGTGTTCGACCGGCTGCGGATCGGCGGCGGTGCCGTGCTGGTCACCACCTACCGCCTGTACCGGAACAAGATCCGGCAACTCCGCTCGGCCCTGCCAGACCTCCGGCATGTCTTCCTGGTGGGCGAGCCCACCGCCGAGCCCGGAACCACCGACTTGGCCGATGCCCTCGCACATGCCGATCCCGCCTTCGACATCCCGTCGACATCCCTGGAGGACTGGGCGTTGCTGCACTTCACCAGCGGCACCACCGGAGCCCCCAAGGGCGCGGTGCACGTCCACGAAGCGGTGGTCGCCCACCACACCACCGCAGCGCAGGCGCTCGACCTGCGACCGGATGACGTGTTCTGGTGCACCGCGGATCCGGGATGGGTCACCGGTACCTCGTACGGGATCATCGCGCCCTTGACGCATGGGGCGACCGTGGTCAGTGATGAAGGTGAGTTCGACGCGCGGCGCTGGTACCACGTGCTCGCCGAGCAACGCGTCACCGTCTGGTACACCGCCCCGACCGCGCTGCGGATGTTGATGCGGCACGGACCCGAACTGGCGTCCCGCTACGACCTGTCCGCCCTGCGCTACATCGCCAGCGTCGGCGAACCGCTCAATCCCGAAGTCGTCGTGTGGGGCCAGGAAGTGCTGGGACTGCCGGTCCACGACAACTGGTGGCAGACGGAGACCGGCGCAATCATGATCAGCAACTACCCGAGCGAGGAGATCCGGCCAGGGTCCATGGGGCGCCCGGTGCCCGGGATCGACGCAGCCCTGCTGGAACGCGGCGAGGACGGTCGCGCACTCGTCCACGGCGGCGAGGTTCGAGAACTGACCGGTGCCGACGTCGAGGGAGAACTGGCGCTGCGCCCTGGGTGGCCCTCGATGTTCCGCGGGTACCTGCACGACGAGGCCCGTTACGCCGCCTCCTTCGCCGGCGGTTGGTACCTCACCGGGGACATCGCCGCGCGGGACGCCGACGGCTACTACTGGTTCGTCGGGCGGGCCGACGACGTGATCAAGTCCGCCGGACACCTCGTCGGGCCCTTCGAGGTCGAAAGCGCGCTGATGGAACATCCCGCGGTGGCCGAAGCCGGCGTGATCGGCAAGCCGGACCCGATGGCCGGGGAACTGGTGAAGGCGTTCGTGTCCCTGCGCCCCGGGCACGCCCCGAGCGAAGAGCTGCGCACCGAGCTGCTGGCCTTCGGACGGCGTCAACTCGGTGCCGTGGCCCCCAAGGAGCTCACCTTCGACGACGACCTCCCGCACACCCGCAGCGGCAAGGTCATGCGCAGGCTGCTCAAAGCACGAGAACTCGGGCTGCCGGAAGGCGACCTGTCCACGTTGGAGAAGGCTCGATGAACCGACGAGAGACATCGGCAACCGGCGCGAAGGCCAAGCAGCGCACCGAACTGCTGCGGCAGATGGTGCGGATCCGGCGCTTCGAAGAGCGTTGCGTCGAGCTCTACAGCGCCGCGGAGATCCGCGGATTCATGCACCTCTACATCGGCGAGGAAGCCGTGGCCGCCGGGCTGATGCAGGCGCTCAGCCCCGACGACGCCGTGGTGTCGACCTATCGCGAACACGGTCATGCCCTGGCTCGTGGTGTGCCGATGGTCTCGGTGATGGCCGAGATGTTCGGCCGAACCACCGGGTGCAGCCGTGGCCGCGGCGGGTCGATGCACCTCTTCGACGTCTCCCGCCGGTTCTACGGCGGCAACGCCATCGTCGGCGGCGGGCTGCCGATCGCCGTCGGGCTCGCGCTCGCCGATGCCATGCGCGACCGGCCGCAGGTCACCGCATGCCTGTTCGGCGACGGCGCAGTCGCCGAAGGTGAGTTCCACGAATGCCTGAACCTCGCCGCGCTGTGGCGGCTTCCGGTCCTGTTCAGCTGCGAGAACAACCTCTACGCCATGGGCACCGCACTGGCCAGAGCACAGGCCGAAACCGATCTGGCGCTGCGAGCGAGCTCCTACGGAATGCCGTCATGGGCCGTCGACGGCATGGACGTCGAAGCAGTAGCGGCTGCGGGGAACCGCGCGGTGGAGACCATGCGCGCCAGCCCGGGGCCGTGCTTCCTGGAACTGCGGACCTACCGGTTCCGGGCGCACTCGATGTACGACGCCGAACGCTACCGGGACAAGGCCGAGGTCGAGCAGTGGAAGCAGCTCGACCCGATCGACCGGCTCACCGCCCGGATGCGCACCGACGGCGACCTCGACGACGACGCCCGAGCGACCCTGGACTCCGAGGTGGACGCCGAACTGGACCAGGCAGTGGCCGAAGCCCGCACCGGCCCCCTCGAACCAGCAGCGGACCTGACCCGATTCGTCTACAGCGAGTAGCCCCGTGTCAACCCCGGTCCTGCTCAACCGCACCTCAGAGGAACGTGACGCAAACCAGCCACAAGAAACTGCGGAATGCAAGATCGACACCGAACGCAACCACCACTGTGAATCACGGAGAGGCGGAACTGCATGAGCTCAGCGCAGAGCACTTACCGCGATGCCCTCCGCGAGGCGTTGCGGGATGCGCTGCGCGAAGACGAGCGGGTGTTCCTCATGGGCGAGGACGTCGGCCGCTACGGCGGATGCTTCGCCGTCAGCCTCGGTCTCCTGGAGGAGTTCGGCCCGGAGCGCATTCGGGACACCCCGCTTTCGGAGTCCGCCTTCGTCGGAGCCGGCATCGGCGCGGCCCTGGCCGGGATGCGACCGATCGTCGAGATCATGACCGTCAACTTCAGCCTGCTCGCCCTCGACCAAATCCTCAACAACGCCGCCACCCTGCTGCACATGTCCGGCGGCCAGCTCAACGTTCCGCTGGTCATCCGCATGACCACCGGAGCCGGACGCCAGCTCGCCGCCCAGCACTCCCACAGCCTGGAAGGCTGGTACGCCCACATCCCCGGTCTGCGCATCATCGCCCCGGCCACACTCCCCGACGCCCGCGGCATGCTGCGCCCGGCACTCGCCTGCCCGGACCCGGTGCTGATGTTCGAGCACGGCTCGCTCTACAACGCCACCGGCGAGCTCGACGACCCGGCCGAACCCGTCGACATCGACACCGCCGCCCACCGCCGCCACGGAACCGACGTAACACTCATCACCTACGGCGGCACCCTGCCCACAACGCTGACCGCCGCCGAACAACTCGCCGCCGACCACGTCGAGGCGGACATCATCGACCTGCGCACGCTGCGCCCGCTGGACGAGCCGACCATCCTCGACTCGGTACGCCGCACCCACCGCGCGGTCGTGATCGACGAGGGGTGGCGCAGCGGCAGCCTCTCCGCCGAGATCACCGCCCGCATCACCGAGCACTGCTTCTACGACCTCGACGCCCCGGTCGAGCGGGTGTGCAGCGCCGAGGTACCGATGCCCTACGCCAAGCACCTCGAAGAAGCCGCACTTCCGCAACCCGAGGACGTGGTGGCCGCCGCGCGACGGGCGGTGAGCTGACGTGGCGGAATTCCGGATGCCGTCACTCGGCGCGGACATGGACCAGGGCACCCTCGTCGAATGGCTCGTCCGGCCCGGCGACACCGTCCACAAAGGAGACCTGATCGCGGCGGTGGACACGCAGAAGGCCATCATCGAAGTCGAATGCTTCGACACCGGCGTCATCGACCGCCTGCTCGTGGAGCCAGGTCAGACGGTGCCGGTCGGTGCCCCCATGGCGGTCATCTCCGGCGGCGCGCAGGGAGCCCCGGCCGGTCCCGCACCACCCGAACCTGCCGCCGAACCGCCACCTCACCGGCCGATCGCCACTCCCCCGGTGCGCAAGCTCGCCGCCCAGCACGGGGTCGATCTTGCGTCGATCCGCGGCACCGGACATCACGGCGCCATCACCCACGCCGACGTCGAGGCAGTCATCCACCACGCCGAACCGCCCGCCGGCCCCGGGGCGGGCGAACGCCAGCGGATCTCCCCTTACGCCCGGCGCTTGGCCGTCGAGCTCGGCGTCGATCCCGGTCTGCTGACCGGAACCGGCGCCAATGGCGCCGTGCTGGCGCGTGACGTCCGCGCCGCAGCACCTCAACCGCCGACCGCACCGGCACGATCGCAGACCGCCGAGCGGGACACCGACGCCATGCGACATGCCATCGCAGCGCTGATGAGCAAGTCGAAGCGCGAAATCCCCCACTACTACCTCACCAACACCATCGACCTCGGTGACGCCCTCGAGTGGCTCCACGAGCGCAATCGCCACGTCGAGGTGGCAAACCGGATCGTGCCTGCCGCACTGCTGCTCAAGGCCGGCGCGCTGGCCGCTCGTCAGGTACCCGAGCTCAACGGGCACTGGATCGACGACCGCTTCCGGCCCGCCGAACCGGTGCACCTCGGAGTGGCCGTTTCCCTGCACGGCGGCGGTCTGCTCACCCCCACCATCGCCGACGCCGCCCAGCTGTCCCTCCCCGACGTCATGCGGCGTCTGCGCGAACTGGTCTCCCGGGCCCGCACCGGCCGTCTGCGCTCGTCGGACACCACGCCGGCCACGATCACCGCGACCAACCTCGGCGAACTCGGCGCGGAATCCGTTCAAGGCGTGATCTACCCACCGCAAGTCGCGCTGGTCGGATTCGGCTCCATCGTCAGACGCCCGTGGGCGGTCGGCGAGCTCATCGGCATCCGGCCCGTGGTCACCGCGACTCTCTCCGGCGACCACCGAGCCACCGACGGCGCCACCGGCGCCCGCTACCTCGCCGCCGTCGAGAAGTTCCTGCAACACCCGGAGAATCTGTGATGCCCCCACCGATCACACCCGACCACGCACGCGAGATGGTGCACGGCGCGCTCCGCAAAGCCGCACCCGGAGCCGACCTCGACAACCTGGAGGACCACGAAGAGTTCCGCGAAGCACTGGAACTGGACTCGCTGGACTTCCTCAACTTCGTCGAAGCCCTCGGCAACACCGCCGGTACCCGCATCGACGAAGACGACTACGACAAGCTCACCACGACCGCATCGGCGGTGGAGTTCCTGACCGCGCTCCCATCGTGAACTCCCGGCAGGAGCACCCGCAAAGACAACATCGGGGCCATTCGACTCTCACCTGCGCACATACCGAGCCCCACAGTGGCAGCATCGAACGGCTACGAGGAGCCGCGGATGCGACCTGAACCGCCGTTCCGCAGAGAGACTTCGGCATGCCGGAATCGCCTTCACCACATGACCCGCGAAACGCAGCACTGCGCATCCGGCGTTGGTTCGAACCGGCCCTGCTCGTAGTCACGGTCGGTGCATTGCTGGTGGGCGGCCTCGCTTGGGCAGCCGGTGCCACCAGCACAGCTGACGCGGCGTGGATGGTCGGCACTGCGGTCGCGATCGTGCCCGCGCTGGCCTGGATGATTCACGCGTTGCGGCGAGGCCGCACCGGCGTCGACCTCATCGCAGTGCTCTCCCTCGGCGGCACCCTCGCCGTGCACGAATACCTCGCCGGATCGCTGGTAGCGGTCATGCTGGCCACTGGGCAGGCATTGGACTCCGCAGCGCAACACCGGGCGTCCCACGACCTGCGCGCGCTGTTGGAGCGCGCACCCCGATTCGCCCATCGCCGGACCAGCGGTGGGCTCGAGACCGTACCCGTGGAACAAGTGCACATCGGCGATGTTCTGCAGGTGAACCCTGGTGAAGTGGTGCCGGTGGACGGTCTCGTCCGCGACGGCGCCGCGGTCCTCGACGAGGCGGTGTTGACCGGCGAACCCACACCCGTCGAACGCGCCGCCGAAGATCCCGTGCGCAGCGGTGCGGTCAACGCCGGCTCCGCGTTCGAGCTGCGGGCCGGTACAAGCGCAGCAGGGAGCACTTACTCCGGAATCGTGCGGCTGGCACAGCAGGCAAGCGCCGAGCGCGCACCCGTCGTCCGGCTCGCCGACAGGTACGCGACGTGGTTCCTCCCACTGGCGATGCTCCTGGCCGGTGCGGCATGGCTGATCACCGGAACCGCCGTCGGAGCCGTCTCGGTGCTGGTGGTCGCGACACCATGTCCCCTCCTGCTAGCCGTACCGGTGGCCATCGTGTCCGGCATGTCCCGTGCCTCCCGGATCGGCGTGATCATCCGCGACGGCGCAGCATTGGAGAACCTCGGCTGCGCCAGCACCGCGATCCTGGACAAGACAGGCACCTTGACCGCTGGCAGGCCTGCCGTCATCGAAATCACCACCGCACCGACGAACACCCCTCGCGAAGTGCTCAGGTTGGCTGCCTCGCTGGACCAGGCTTCCCCGCACGTGCTCGCCGAAGCCATCGTGATGCACGCCCGCAGGCAGAACCTCGCGTTGACCGAACCACGCGAGGCCTCGGAGCAACCCGGCCGGGGTATGAGCGGCATCGTCGACGGCAAACGCGTGGAGGTCGGGAAGCTCGCGCTGCCCGAGGAGAAGCCCCGCTGGGTCTCCGCTGCGCTCAACCGAGCCGTGCTCGACGCAGCAGCCATCGCCTGGGTCAGCTGCGAAGGAGACTTGCAGGGCGCAGTACTGCTGCGCGACCCGGTCCGCAACGACGCCCCCAGGACCCTCAAGCGACTGCGACGAGCCGGCTTGCACCGACTGGTCATGCTCACCGGCGATCGCGCCGAGCCTGCTCGGGAAGTCGCCACCGTGCTCGGACTGGACTGGGTCCACGCGGAACGAACACCAGCGGGAAAAGTGGCCTGCGTGCGAGACGAAACCACGAGGGCCACCACCATCATGGTCGGCGACGGGGTCAACGACGCCCCTGCTCTGGCAGCCGCGACGGTTGGTGTCGCGATGGGTGCCCGGGGCGCAACCGCATCATCGGAAGCCGCCGACGTCGTACTCACCACCGACCGGCTCGACCGCCTCGCCGACGCCATGAGCATTGCCAGACGTGCACGAGGCATCGCCGTGCAGAGCGCAGCCATCGGCATGTGCCTGTCGATCATCGCCATGGGCTTCGCCGCCTTCGGCCGGCTCCCACCGGCGGCGGGCGCACTGCTGCAAGAAGGCATCGACATCACGGTCATCACCAACGCACTGCGCGCACTCGGACGCGGACGGCGCGACGAGCCCGCAGTGCCGCCATCGACCGAGGACCTCCTTAACCACTTCGCCTCTCAGCAGCAGAAACTCCGCGAAACCCTGCACCTGGTCCGCGACACCGCCGACCTCGTCTCCGCGGACCCCACCTCGGCGAAGGCGCTCACGTCACTGCTCCAGACGCGCGAATTCCTGAACCGGCGGCTGCTCCCGCACGAACATGCGGAAGAAGCGCAGCTCTACCCCGCCCTGGCCGGGCTCCTGGGGAGTCCGGACGCCACCGCGACCATGAGCCGCATGCACGCGGAGATCGACCGGCTCAGCCGGAGACTGGGAACCCACGCCGAGCAGGCCGAGTCGCACGGCCACATCACCAGCGAGCAGGCCCAGGACCTCCTGGCCACTCTCTACGGCCTGTACGCGGTCCTCCGCCTGCACTTCGCGCAGGAGGAGGAGAACTACTTCGCCCTCGCCGACCCCGACCGCACGCCCTGACCACGCGGACGCTGCGGCACCCGCTACTCGTTCGCGGCGATCGGACCGGGGGCTATCAGCTTGCCGCCAGCGGATCCACGTTCAGTGTCCGGCCCGACTCATGCGACGCCGAGACTTCGGACGATCGCCACCGGGCTGTCGACGTGGTGCAGCACTCCACTGGCCACCGAACCCAGCAACAAGCGCTGGAACCCGCCAAGACCGCGATGGCCGACCACGAGCAACTGGGCGTGCAGCGCGGCAGAGGTCAGTTCTTCGACCGGATGGCCGAAGCGGACATCGCCGCGAACCTCGACGTTCGGGTACTTCTCACGCCACTCGCCGAGCTCGTCGGCCAATTCGCGCTGCGCATCGTCCAAGCTGAAAAGGGAAACGCCCGGCGGGCTTTCCGCCCAGGAGTACTCAGCGTTGATCGGCCGCCACACCCGCACCGCCACCAGGTCGTTCCTCCGCGCAGAAGCGGTCTCGAAGGCGAAGCGCAGGGCCGCCCGGCTCGGTTCGGATCCGTCCACCCCCACCACCACGGGTCCGGTGGTGAAGGTGCTGCGGGCGTCGTGAACGACGACCACCGGACAGCGGGCGTGCATTGCCACCGCAGAGCTCACGGAACCCAGCACCGCTTCAGCGACACGACCGCGCCCCCGCGATCCGATCACGAGCAGTTGCGCATTCCCGGAGGCCCAGAGCAGTTCTTCGATGGGACGGCCGTGCCGGATCTCCTCGAAGATCTCCGCACGAGGACGCTCGCTGCGGCACCGGTCCGCCGCGTCCGACAGGAACTCCCACACCTCCTCGTCCGCGCCCTCTTGCGTGACCGCCACCAGCCGAAGCGGCGCATCCCGGAGGTCGGCCTCCTCGCTCGCCCACAACGCGGCCACCGACGACTGCTCGGAACCGTCCACTCCCGCCAGCACCGGCAGGCCCTGTTTCGGCGTCATGACACGACCACTCCATTCGTTCCGCCGGGCAGCCGCCTACCTGCTGTGTACCCAGGTCCAGCAAGCCTGCTCTGCTGCAACCGCCCGGGATGATGAAGCGTCAGAGGATGGGTTGTCTGGCCGGTGTGAGGTGGTCGATGAACCAGTCCCGGGCCAGTCCTGCGGCTTGGTCGAGAGTTCCTTCCTCTTCGAAGAGGTGGGTCGCGCCAGGCACGATCGCCAGCCGGTTCTCGCACCTGAGCAGCGCTCGGGCTTGCTGGTTGAGCCCGATGACCGCGTCGTCGCGACCACCGACGATCAACAAGGTCGGTGCCCGGACTTCGGCCAGGCGCTCGGCAGCCAGGTCGGGCCGCCCGCCGCGGGAGACGACAGCGGCCACCCCGGTGGGGTCTTCGGCAGCGGCCCACAACGCGGCGGCAGCGCCGGTGCTGGCGCCGAAGTAGCCGATGCCCAGGCCGTCGGTCTCCGGCTGGGTGCGCAGCCATTCGGTCACCTCGACCAGCCGGTGCCCCAGCAGTTCGATGTCGAACACGTTCGCCCGGTCGAGCTCCTCGTTCCGGTCGAGCAGGTCGAACAGCAAGGTCCCCAGCCCGGCCCGGTTGAGGATCCCGGCGACGTACCGGTTGCGCGGACTGTGCCGGCTGCTGCCGCTGCCGTGCGCGAAAACGACGACCCCCTCGGCGCGCTCCGCTTCGGGCACTGTGAGGTGCCCGGCCAGCCGCACCCGCCCGGCCTGGACCCGCACCTCCTCATCCCGCATCCACACGTCGGGATCCACCGCAGGGCCACCAGCCGAAGCCGGATGGGTCCGCGCCGCTCGGTGGAGCAGATCCAGGACCTCCGCATCCGAGGTTTGCGCGAAGTTCGCGTACCACTGCCCGATCGCCACGAAGCGCTCCGGCGCTTCCAAGCACACCAACTCGTCGACGACATCACCAAGCCCGTCCAACGCATCAGGTGCCCCGACTGGCACGGCCAGGACCACGCGCTCAGCCCCGTTCGCGCGGGCTATCCGGCAGGCCGCCGCAGCGGTGGAACCGGTCGCGACCCCGTCGTCGACCACGACTGCGGTCCGCCCCGACAGTTGCTCCGGCGCGCGCCCGCGGCGGAAGTGCTGCGCGCGCAACTCCAGCTCGGCGCGCTCCCGCTCCTCGACGCCGGCCAGCTCCCCGCGAGTGATCCCAGCCCGCCGGACGACGTCGTCGTTGACGACGCGAACACCTCCTTCACCGATCGCCCCCATCCCCAGTTCCGGGTGGAAGGGCACCCCCAGCTTCCGCACCACGATCACGTCCAGCGGCGCGTCCAGCTCCCGGGCCACTTCGAACGCGACCGGAACACCGCCTCGAGGTAGCCCGAGCACCACGACCTCGGGCCCCCTCAGATAGCGCAACTTCTTGCCCAGCCGCCGTCCTGCTTCCCTGCGATCGACGAACGGCATGACCTCCACCCCCAAGAGCTCCCGGAGTTCGGCGTGATGTCGGGTCCTTCCGACACGTTCCCCCCTCGTGCTCCGGCCGAACCAGGGCCGACCGACCTCTTGCCCGGCATGCCCGGAGTGCTGAAGGTTGCGTCAGCGCGACCACGCGAGCATCGGGTCCTCTATCCGCGCAGAACCGCGACACTGCACGGTGCGGCGTGCACCACGGCGTGGCTGACCGAGCCCGGCACGGCCCGGCGGCCCAGGCCCCTCCCATGACTACCGACCACCAGCAACCCGGCGTCCCGCGACACGTCGACGAGCGCTCGTGCGGGACGCTGATCCCTGACCACTTCCTGCACCGCGACATCCGGGTGCCGTTCCGCGCAGCCGGCCAAGGAGCGCGACAGCAGCTCTGAGGCTTCCCAGCGCGCCGCATCACGATCAACAGCCCAGTCCTGCACGTGGTCCAGCGGCAGATCGCTCCAGGCGTGCACCGCGACCAGTCGGCACCTGTGCCGGGCAGCGAAGTCGAAGGCGAAGTCAACCGCCCGGACGCTGTTCTGCGATCCGTCCACGCCGACGACGACATCCCGGGCCTCCTGCCCGATCTGCTCCTCGCCGCGGGTGATGACGACCGGCGAACCCTTCTGGCGGGTAAGCAAGTCGGCAGCTGTCGAACCGACCAGCTCCAGATCCGGGCTGCCGATACCTGACGACCCCAGCACGAGCAGCTCGGCGTGCTCGGATATCCCCGCCAGCACCTCGACCGGGTCGCCCGAGAGCAGCTCGGTGCGCACTTCCAACCCGGGCGCGATCTGGACGCACTGCTCCACGACCGCGTTCAACTCCAGGCCTATGGCCCGTTGCAGCGGATCGCGCGGTTCCGAGCCGCCCGGCAGGCGAGATCTGGCGAGTTCCAGCAGCGGACGGGGGAACACGTGCACGAGGAGGAGCGTTCGACGCCTGCTGGCGGCTTCGCGAGCCGCCCATCTCGCGGCGTGCCGGGACGCCTCGGAAGCATCGAGCCCCACGACGACTTCATGAGCGAACTCCGACATCGAAGGCGCCCTCCCCGGACCGCCGTGCGGTCACATGCTCGGGAGAAGCTCATGAGCGCGACTTGACGCCCAACTCCCGAGTCCGCCGGCGAGGCTTGGGTATGTCGATCGGTTCCGCAGCGAGCACGACGCGGCTCGCTGCCATTGCGCCGGCTTCTTCTGCCAGCACGGCGCAGTAGGCTTCCCCGTAGGCCTCTGGCATGCGCAGTGCCACTGCCCGGCCAGTTCCCGCAGTTTCAAGGTCAATGCGGATCACGGCCACGCCGGAACTCGAGCACCGCGCCCGCCCTGTGCACAGCAGCCAAGCCACCAAGGGACTTCCTGGAGGACCGACCTCCACCTCCACCCGTACGACTCGCCCCAGCCCAGCCTCCTCGCTCCTGGCTTCGAACAGCCCCGCGACCGTGCGTCCGGCTGCCTCTGCCGCACCCACGATGTCCGCCCAGTTCCCGTCGAACAGGACGGCGTCGTCCGGATGAGCTCGCGACCGCACAGCCCTCACCGCCAAGGTCGGAACCTGCCTGTCCCCCACTAGACATCGCATGCCTCGTCGGCCCACCGGAGAAGGGCCGAAGGCCCCTGTACCCGATCTGCTGCCGCTTCGAATCCTTGGAAGCACACCGTTCTCGACGGCTCGAGCGTGGAGAACGGGGCACCGATCGCAGGGGGGTGCGCAATGCGACAGGAGAGGCCCCACAAGCACATCCACCACGACGACGACCCGCCCGCCCCCGCGCCGCGTGGTGCGGACCGCCGCCACGAGCTCGACGGCGCCACCGAATCCCTCCTGGACGACATCGATGACGTCCTCGAGGACAACGCCGCCGAGTTCGTTCGCTCTTACGTCCAGAAGGGCGGTCAGTGACACCCGACCACGGACCACGAATCATGTTCGCGCACGAAGCTCGGCACCACGACGACGAAGAACTCCTGCTGGCTGTGGTCCGCACGCTGGCCGCGGAGCGCCGACCTCCGGACGCAGTAGCGGCAGCGACGCTGGACAGCGATTTCGAGCGCGACCTCGGGCTCGACAGCCTCGCACTCGCGGAGCTGCTGGGACGAGTCGAGAGGACCTTCGGGGTCAAGCTCCAGGAAGGTGTGCTCAGCAGCATCGAGACACCCCGCGATCTTCTCCAGGCGGTACGAGGCGCGTCAGGAGCGGGCGGGCTCCGAGATACCGGCGGCCGGAGTGCTCCGCCCCGGGCAGCGCAGGGGGTTCCCGCCGCTGCAACCACCCTCACCGAAGCGCTGTCCTGGCATGTCCAGGTGCATCCGGATCGGCAGCACGTGCGGGTCCTGCGCGACGACGATGACGAGATTCTCAGCTTCGGCGATCTGCACCGCAGTGCCGCCGTGGTGGCCGCGGGATTGCAGGCTCGCGGCGTGCGGCCTCGAGACACTGTGGCGCTCATGCTGCCCACCAGCGGGGACTACTTCACCAGCTTCACCGGGGTACTCCTGGCCGGCGGGATTCCGGTGCCGATCTACCCACCTGCCCGGCCGTCGCAGCTGGCCGACCACCTCCGCCGCCAGGTGAGCATCCTGGACAACGCCCGAGCGGCTGCGCTGATCACCGAGCCCGCAGCCGCGCGGTTCGAGCGGCTCGTGCGCAGCCACGTCCCCTCCCTCCGGAACGTCCTCACACCTGCTGAGCTGCACGACCACGGCCAGGCCGGCCCCGTCGATCGTGGCCCGGCCGACGTCGCCCTGCTCCAGTACACCTCGGGCAGCACCGGGAACCCCAAGGGCGTTGTGCTCACGCACGCGAACCTGCTGTCCAACATCCGGGCCATGGCCCAAGCCGCACGGGTGTCCACATCGGACGTCTTCATCAGCTGGCTGCCGCTGTACCACGACATGGGGTTGATCGGGGCCTGGTTGTCCTGCCTCTACCTCGGACATCAACTGGTGATCATGCCGCCATCGGCATTCTTGACCAGACCTGCGCGGTGGTTGTGGGCCATCCACACCCACCGGGGAACCCTGTCGGCAGCGCCCAACTTCGCCTACGAACTGTGCCTGCGGGAAATCGACCGGTCCGAACTGGACGGATTGGATCTGAGCTCGTGGCGGATCGCGTTCAACGGCGCCGAGCCGGTGCACGCGGACACCTTGCACAGGTTCACCGAACGCTTCCAGCCGTACGGGTTCCAGCCGGCAGCGATGGTCCCCGCCTACGGACTCGCCGAGGCCTGCGTGGGTCTCACCTTTCCACCCGCAGGGCGCGGGCCCGTCGTGGATCGCGTTGCCCGAGCAGAGTTCGAACGCTCCGGGCAGGCGCTCCCCGCCGCCTCCGACGACCCCGATCCGCTGGCGTACGTAGCCTGCGGCATACCTCTCGTTGGCCACGAAATCCGCATCGTCAGCAGAACCGGCAGCGAGCTCGGCGACCGGCAGGAGGGGCGGATCGAGTTCCGGGGGCCTTCCGCGACCCAGGGCTACTTCCGCAACCCGCAAGAGACCCATGCCCTTATACGTCACGGCTGGCTGGACACCAGCGATCTCGGATACCTCGACGCCGGCGAGCTCTACGTCACCGGTCGGGTCAAGGACCTCATCATTCGTGCTGGACGCAACCTGCACCCGGAAGAACTCGAAGCCGCCGTCGGCGACCTCCCCGGAATCCGGAACGGTTGCGTCGTCGCATTCGCCAGCACCGGGCGCGGGGATGAGCCCGAACGATTCATCGTGATCGCCGAAACCCCTCAGACCGAACCCGCAGTTCTGGCCGGACTTCGAGAACGCATCACCGCCACCGCGATCGACCTCTTCGACGTCGCACCCGACGACGTCGTCCTCGCTCCGCTCGGCTCCGTGCCCAAGACCCCGAGCGGGAAGATTCGCCGCACCGCCAGCCGCGAATCGTACGAGCGGGGCACGATCAGCGCTCCGCCCCGCTCACTGTCGTGGCAGCGGGCGAGGTCTCCGGTGATCGCTGCGATCGCCTGGTCGCGCAGGACCGGACAGCTGATGTCCGTCGCGATCTTCACGGCTTGGTGCTGGTTCCTGGCGGTCGCCATCGGTGGCCCCACGGTCCTCGCAGCTGCGCTGCTCCCCAGAGCCGCACCCGCGATCGCCCGCCAAGCGGCCCGGAGTCTGGCCCGCCTGACCGGCACCCACCTCATCGTGACCGGTGCCGAGCAACTCACCCGCACCCCGAGCAGCATCGTCGTCGCCAACCATGCCAGCTACCTCGACGACATCGCACTGATCGCAGCCCTGCCAGGCCGGTGCACGTTCGTCGCGGCAGAAGTCCTCGCAACCCGACCAGCAGTCGGATTCCTGCTCCGACGGCTCGGCACGCTGTTCGTCGAACGCACCGACCGCGAGCAGGGCGTCACCGACACCGACAGGCTCACCCGCGCGGCACGCGAAGGCCAACAACTCGTCATACACCCGGAAGGGGGCCTCTCCTCCGATCCAGGACTGCGACCATTCCACGCTGGAGCCTTCATCGCGGCGGCCCGCAGCGGGCGACCCGTGATCCCGGTGGCACTGCACGGCACCCGCGACATCCTCAAACCCGGCAACCACCACTTCCGCCACCACAACCCGGTCCACGTGACCATCGGCGAACCCATCCAGCCCAGGGCCCCGGGCTGGGACACCGCCATCGAGCTGGAGCACCGCGCCCGCGCAATGATCGCCGAGCACTGCGGCGAACCCGACCGAACCCAGTAGCCGGCCCCCGGCAGTGGCTGCGCCAGACAGATCGAGCACCGCAGTTTGCGACGGCATTTCGCCGACCAGGCCACCACGAATCTGTCCAGCTCAGTCGGTTGCGATGGAGGGCAGAACTACAGTGGGTTCGCTTGGCTGGCCGGTCAGCGTATCGATTCCAAGGCACCGTGGCCCTTGTTTTTTCGGTCAGACCGGCGGGCATGCGCCATAGATCATCATGCCTGTAGTTACTGCATTTGCTGAGCGCCCTCCAGTCTCCGGAACGCTAAGGCGGCCTGGGGATGCAGAGGCATTATCGGCTCCTTCGCCGTTCACAGTCGGATCATCCGGAGGTGGTGTACCCGCCGTCGACGTACAGCGTTTGGCCGTTGACGAACGCGGCGCGGTCCGAGAGCAGAAACAACACCGCGTCCGCGACGTCGTCCTCGGTGCAGAGCCGCCCGAGCGGGATTGCGTCGGTCATCGACTTCTCGTCGAGCACGCCGTCGCGGACCATCGCCTGGATCAACGGGGTGTTTGTCCACGCCGGACCTACGGCGTTGACCCGGTGGCCGAGCGGGCCCCACTCGGCGGCCAGGGCGTTCGTCAGCCCGGCGACACCGGACTTGGCCGCGGAGTACGCCGCCCGTTCCGGCAGCCCGCGGGCCGCGGCGATGGACGCGATGTTCACGATCGACGCGCCCTCGTCGAGGTGGTCGAAAGCCGCCTGACAGGCGAAAAACGTGCCGCTGAGGTCGACGTCGACGACCAGCCGCCAGTCGGCCTCGGACAGAGTGGCCGAGGGACCGGGTCGGGTCAGCCCAGCACTGTTGACCAGGCCGTGGATCCGCCCGTGTTGCTCGCGGAGCACCGCGAACACCCGGCGCAGCGCGGGCGCGTCGCGTACGTCGACCTCGTGCCGGCTCGCGACGGTGGCGTCGTCGAGTGCCGCCAGCGCCTCCTTCTGGACGTCGATCGCGGCCACCGTCCAGCCCTCGGCGGATGCGCGCTCGGCAACGCGCGCGCCCAGCCCGGAGGCTGCCCCGGTCACAACGACGACGCCCTGACCTTCGGTCGATCCGCTCAAGGCAAGCTCCCCTTCCTCTCCTGGCCGCACTGGGCGGACCTCGCGTGGGCGGCCCGTGTGCGTCGGACCTGCATGTGGTGCTGCCGGCGCGAGCCGGTCCCGGTCAGACGTTCTTGGCCTTCCCACTGCTGGCCTCAGCGGTGCGTGGGCTGCTGTTGGTCGCCGTGAGCGCTGCCCGCTCCGCAGCGTGGCGCGCGATGTCCCGGCCGGTTCGGTAACCAAGGACCATCGCCGGGCCGATGTTCGCGCCGTAGCCCGGGTAGCCGCCGCCGAACACGCTGACCGCGGCGGTGCCCACGGCGTAGAGGCCGGGGACGGGCTGGTTGTCGTCGTCGAGGACTTCGCTTCGGGTGTTGACCGCGAGTCCCGCGTAGGTGCCGAGGTCACCCATCTCGATCTTGACGGCGTAGTACGGGCCCTTGTCGATCGGAGCGAGGTTGGGATTCGGCTTGTGCTCCACGTCCCCCTTGAAGTGGTGGAACCAGTTGGAGCCACGGTGGAACTTCGGGTCCTCACCGCGGGCGGCCCCGGCGTTGAACTCGTCGAGCGTGGCCTGCAGGCGGTCGGCGGGCACGCCGATCTCCTTTGCCAGCGCGGTCACGGTCGGCGCCTTGTGCAGGAAGCCGGAGCGGCGGAAGTAGGTTTGCGGGAACGGCCACGGTTTGGCGTAGCCGATGCCGTAGCGGTGCATGGCCTTCTGGTCGGCGATAATCCAGCCGAAGGTCCCCTCGCGGTCCTTGTCGTTTTTGATCATCTCCACGCCGTAGTCGTGGTAGGACAGCGACTCGTTGGCGAACCGGACGCCGTCGCGGTCGACTGCGATCAGACCGGGTAGCCCGAACGCCCGCAGGTGGGGGAACCAGCGCTTCTGGCCCCGCAGGCCGTGGAACACCGTCACCGGGCCCCAGGACGCGGGCTGGTGCGGCGAGTCGTCGATGTGACCGCCAAAAGGCTGGGCCAGGCGCAGCGAGTCGCCCTCGTGGCCGATGGTCGGCGTGGTGTGGTTCGTGCCCGCTGGGTCATGCGGGAAATACTTTTTGCGTAGGTCGGCGTTGCCCGAGAACCCGCCGGCCGCGATGACGACGCCGAGCTCCGCCCGGATCTCGCCCGAGTGCTCGCCGGAGATCCGCGCACCGGTGACGACGCCGGACTGGTCCCGCAGGATCTCGTCCGCGGTGGTCGAGGTCCACATGCGGATCCCGGCCTCGTCCGCGGCGGCGATCAGCCGGGTCATCAGGGCGTTGCCGTTGGTGCGGTCGTAGGCCCGCTTGTGCAGGATCGTCTCGATCCAGGTCTTGGTCAGCTTGCGCGCGGCGTACCGGAAGGCCTTCAGGTTCTGGTTCGCCTTGAGGAACATGGCGATGTCCGGCCCGATCTCCGGCATGTAGCCGAAAACGGTATAGGACAGCAGGTAGGGCTGGACTCGTAGGCGGTTGCGTCCGAGCATGCGCGCGTCCGCGGCCGGCACGGTGACCGCGCGACCGGATACCTTGGCGCCCGAGGCGTCCATCCGGTAGTCGGGGGCCTTCTCCGGGTAGGTGAATTCGATTCCGGCGTCGTCCTCGAAGAAGGACATGGCTTCGGGCACGGTGTCGAGGAAGCTGCCGACGGCAGCCGCGTCGTAGCTCGCGCCGGCGAGATGCTTGATGTAGGTCTCGGCCTCCTCGCGGGTGTCGCCCTGTGCCACGCCCTGCTTGTTGCCAGGGACCCAGGCCCAGCCACCGGAGATCGCGCTGGTGCCGCCCAGGTACTTGTCCTTGTCCACCACGATCACGCTGTGGCCGTCGTACGCGGCCTTCAGCGCGGTGGAGATGCCCGCGGCGCCCGATCCGATGACGAGGACGTCGGTATTGATGGTCTTCATGCAGTTCTCCTTCGCGGGGTCAGATCGCGGTGTAGCCACCGTCGACGACGAGCTCGGATCCGGTGGTGAACCCGGACTCGTCGGAAGCCAGGTAGAGCACCGCGTAGGCGATCTCGTCGGGCCTGCCCTGGCGGGGCAGTGGGTTTCCGCCAACGAGCTGGCTGTAGTACGCCTCCGGCCCGACCTCCGAGTTCTCAGCGGCGGTACGACTCATCCGGCTTTGCATGGACCCGGGATGCACAGAGTTCACCCGGATCCCGTACTCGCCGTAGGCCGCAGCATCGGCCTTGGTCAGCAGTCGCACCGCTCCCTTCGTGGCGTGGTAGAGCGGGACCGTCTTCCCGCCGGTCAGCCCATGGATGGAGGAGAAGTTGACGATGCTGCCCCGGCCCGCTGCGATCATGTGCGGGACCACTGCGCGAGTCGTGAGCCAGACGCCCTTGACGTTGACGCCGAAGATCGCGTCGAACTCCTCGACGGTCGCCTCGTGCGACGGGGCGGGCCGCCCGATGATCCCCGCGGCATTGACGAGTATGTCGGGTGCGCCGTACTCGTCCACGACCTCAACGACGGCCTGGCCGAGGCTCTCCTCGGAGGTCACGTCGACGATCCGGTCCTTGACCGGGAGCCCGTTCCAGCCGCCCTCGGCGGCCGTCCGATCGAGGTTGACGACCTTTGCCCCGTGCTCGGCGAGCATCCGCGCCGTCGCGCGACCGAGATCACCACTCGCCCCGGTGACGATCGCGGTCTTGCCCGCCACACGCCCGCCGGTCACGTGGCGCTCGCAGGCAGCTTGAAGTCGACCGAGACGATCTGTTCGGCTCCTGCCTTGGACAGCGCGATGGCGGGCTGGTGGGCAGGATGCGCCGTGTAGGTGGCGACGTCCTCGAGCCGGTCGAAGTCGGCGACGATGGCGGCGTCCCAGGAACGGTCGGCGTGGAGCACGTCTGCTCCCACCGAGAGCGACCTGACCTCGGGAATGCGTTCCTGAAGGCCTTCGACGACGTCGAACCACTCGGCCGGGTCCCAATCCGGCTTCCAGCGGAACAGGACGACGTGCCGGATCACCGCGATCCTCCGCCGACAGCCGCCGCAGCCTCGATCCGAACATGACGACGCAGCATGTATGGCCCCTTTACTCGACGACTCCGATCAGTGGACACGCATGGTGCCCGGTCGTCTGCCGACGAGCCGGCGGCACCGCTGTCCGCGTAGACACACAATCGACACCGGGGCGCCGTCGGGGAACGGATGCTCCATTCAATGAAAAATTTGCTGGCGATGAGGGTGACGGCGGGGAGCGTCGCCGCGAGTCAGGTCGGCATCGAGGTGAGGTCGGCGTCGAGCCGGGGATTGGCGCCGAGTGCGCGGGAGATAGAGCGCGACGCTGCGAGGAGAGCGGAGATCTGGGCGGGTGCGTTGCCCTCGTCTGAGGGGACGACGACGTTGAGCGCGGCGACGACGTCATCCCGCGGCCCCCAGATGGGCACAGCAACGCCGGTGGCCCCGACCGTGATGTACCCGTCAGCGACCACGACCCCGCGCCTGCGGGTGTCGGCCAGGAGCCGGCGCAGTGTCGTCGGATCGGTCGGTGTCCGGTCGGTGAACCGCGGATGGGTCGATGCGAGGAGCTGCTCCTGCACGTCCACGGGGGCGTGCGCGAGCAGGACGATCCCTGAGGAGCAGGCGTGAGCCGGGAGCCTGCCGGCCACCCGGATGATGTTGCGGGAGCCGCCCCGGGTGGAGAGTCGCTCCAGGAAGAGTGCCTCCAGGCCGTCCCGGACCGCCAGCTGGGTGTGGTGGCCGACCACGGCGTGCAGGTCCTCCATCACGGGCCTGGCCGCCTCGCGCAGCCCGAGCGCCCGCGAACCGCGGGAGGCCAGCTCCCAGAGGCGGACACCGAGTCGAATCCGGCGGCCGGGAGTGCGCTCCAGGTAGCCCAGCGAGACGAGCTCGTTGACCAGGCGGTGCGCCGTAGCGATGGGCAGCCCGGCGTGCCGGGCGATCTCCGAAACGGTGCGCGTCGTGTTATCGGCGTCGAAACACGACAAGACGCGGTCGACGCGCGTCAGGACTGACTCGCCTGAGGGGGACCGTGCCATGCCCCCATCGTCCTCCAAGCCCGTTTCTCATTCAATGGAGGACCGGTGTCGCGCAAGGAAAGGGGGCTGCACCCTTCCTGTACTCCCGGCCGGGACGAACCCGGCGCTTAGACACAGGCCAAAGGAGATCATGTGTCCGCTGTCGAGCACGGCTCCGCCCTCACCGATCCCGGCTCGGAGGCTCCGCCCAGCGCGAACCACACGCAGCTGGCCCGTCGCGCCTCGCTCGCCGCGTTCCTCGGCAGCCTGCTGGAGTACTACGACTTCTTCATCTACGGGTCCGCGGCCGCCCTCGTGTTCGGCACCATCTTCTTCCCGCAGGGGAACCCGACGGTCGCCACGGTGTTGGCGCTCGCCACCTTCGGCATCGCCTACGTCGCGCGCCCGCTCGGCGCCGTCGTCTTCGGGCACTTCGGCGACCGTGTCGGCAGGCGCGGCGTCCTGCTCGCCACGCTCCTGCTGATGGGAGCCAGCAGCCTGGCCATCGGCTTGCTGCCCACCTACGACTCGGTGGGCGTCGTCTCGCCGATGCTGCTCGTGATCTGTCGGCTGCTGCAGGGACTCTCGGCCGGCGGCGAGGCCGCCGGTGCCAGCACGCTGACCCTTGAGTACGCGCCGGAGGGCCGCCGCGGGTTCTTCACGAGCTTCACGATGGCGGGCTTCGCGGCGGGCATGGTGCTTGCCACGCTGGTGTTCATCCCGGTCGCGGCACTGCCGCGCGACTCCCTGCACGCCTGGGGCTGGCGGATCCCGTTCCTGCTGAGCGTTTTCGTCGTCGCGATCGCCTACCTCATCCGGCGCAGGCTGGAGGAGACCCCCGTTTTCGAGTCGGTGGTCGACGAGCCCGCCGAGGCCGAGGCGCTCCCGCTCGTGACGCTCGTTCGCGAGCAGTGGCGCGATCTGCTGCGCGTGATCGGGTGCTCGCTGTTCGCGGTGTTCCAGTCGCTCTTCGCCGTCTTCACCCTCTCCTACGGGACGTCCGGCGACCTCGGCCTGGACCGGGCGACCCTGCTGTCGGTGTCGGTGGCGGCCAACGCTGTGGCGATCTTCGCGATTCCACTGTGGGCGGCGCTGTCCGATCGAATCGGCCGTCGCCCGGTGTGGGTCTTCGGGGCGCTCACGTCGGCAGCGACCTTCGCCGCCTACCTGTGGGCATTGGGCACTGGATCGATGGTCCTGATCTTCGTGATCGGAATTCTGCACGCCGGCGTCGCCTACAGCGCGGTGAACGGGATCTGGCCAGCGTTCTTCACGGAGATGTTCGACGCCCGCGTGCGCTACACCGGCTTCGCGATCGGCACCCAGATCGGCTTCCTCATCGCCGGCTTCTCGCCCTCGATCGGCGTCGCGATCATGGGTGAGGGCGGCTCGGCCTGGGTTCCGGTCGCGGTCTTCGCAGCGATCTGTGGCGTCGTCTCGGCGATCGCGGCGTTGACCGCGCGCGAGACCAGCCGCACGCCGGTCATGGAGCTGGGGCGGGTTCCCGCCTGAGGACCGGGAACGTTCGGCGCCCCGGACGCGTTGCACTGCCGACGCGACACCGCCCAACGCATTCGGGACCGCGGCGGCCACTACATCCTGACGATCAAGGCCAAACCAGCCGGGTTTACAGAAACGTGTGAAAAGCCTTCCCTGGAAAGACATTCCATCCCTGGCCGTGGCCAGCGAACGCGGGCACGGCCGACAGGACACCCGTACTCTCAAAGCCACCACGATCTCCACCGGCATCGGTTTTCCAGGTGCGGCCCAGGTCCTGCGGTTGACCCGGACCCGCACCCTGCGTGGCAGCGGGAAACGGACTCGCGAAACCGTCTACGCCGTCACCAGCTTCGCGGTCATCGAGGCCGCGGGACTCCCACATACACCAACGATGTTTACCTGTTGACCTGCACAAACAAACCACTACATCTAGAGAGGTTCACATTCACAGACCTATATAAAGGTCCATATCCACGGAGCGAGCGAATCAACCACGACGGCCCGGTGACGTTGTGGCGGCAGGTCGCCAGCGACGTAGCCGCCGATATCGCGTCGGGCGCCCTGGAAGCAGGCTCGCATATGCCGACCGAGCTTGAGCTAGCAGAGATCTACGACGTGGCTCGCGGGACGGTTCGCCGGGGGTCGTGGACCTCGTCGAACGTGGTGCGATCGTCGTGGTTCATGGCCGGGGCACTTTCGTGGCCACCGGTCAATGACGCCTCGGCCCAGCCGTCGCCGAACGCAGGTTCGGCAGGGCCGGGCGGCGATCGGGCGGTTATTAGTATGCTGGCACCATGACCAGCGGAGGTCCTGCCGGGAGCGGCGCGACCACGGTGTTCTTGGTAGACGACCACGAGATCGCCCGAATCGGTGTGGCCGACCTGCTGGATGCGGAACCCGATCTCACCGTGGTCGGGCAGGCGGCATCGGTCCGCGAGGCGCTGGCCCGGATCCCGCCGCTGCAGCCGAACGTGGTGGTATTGGACGTGCGACTGCCAGACGGCAACGGCGTCGAGCTGTGCCGGGAGTTGCGCTCCCGGCTGCCGAAGGTGAACTGCCTGATGCTGACCGCCTACCCCGACGAACAAGCCATGCTCGATGCGATCCTCGCCGGGGCTGCCGGATACCTTCTCAAAGACATCAAGGACACCAAACTGGTCTCAGCCGTGCGCACTGCCGGCGCAGGCGAACACCTGCTGGGCGAGCGGGCAACAGCGGACCTGGTGGCGAACCTGCAAGCAAAGCTGGACGAATCGGCCGAGCTTCCCGGACTGACCAGCCAGGAGCGCATTCTGCTCGACCTCATCGGGCAGGGCCTGACCAACAGACAGATCGCAGAACGGATGTTCTTGGCGGAGAAGACCGTCAAGAACTACGTCTCCCGCTTGCTGAGCAAGCTGGGGGTCGCGCGGCGAGCCCAAGCGGCCGTGATCGCCACCGAACTCCACCACCATCACCACCGGCCCTACGACTGGCGCTGAACCCGCATCCACGGCAGGCCACCAACCGGCAAGAGTGATCGGCTAGGAGCCTGTCTTGATATATCTCGCGGAGCATCGAAGATCGAAGCCAGGCGCTAGGACTGGTGGGCGGGAGCGTCCTGCATGGCGATGAACTGCCCGTGCCAGCTGTGGTACCAGACGGCTCCGGTCCTGGCGTTGACCGACAGCATCCCGGCGATCTGATCCCCGCGGAGGGCGTGCAGCGTGTAGTAGCCGGGGAATGCGGTGGGATCGGTCGCGTGCAGGCCGGTGTTGTTCTGCGCCAACCACTGATCGGCGATCTGCTCGGCTTGCTCAGCGGTCACGGTGGGCGGCCTGCCCCGGACAGGCGCGGGCATCATCCCGTAGGCGCTGTTCCACATCATCGCCGGCCCGGGTTCGAGGAACACCGCACCGCTGGCCGGGTCGATGAGGACCTCGGTGGCACCGTGCCCACCGGGATCAAGGAGTTCCGCGTAATAACCGTTGCTGAACTGCATGACCTCGCCGGTGTGCAGGCCACGCTGCTGCCCGAACTCGTCAGAGGCCCGGCGAGCATCGTCGAAGTTCGCCACGGCCGCCGGTGCGGTCTGGCTCGGCAGACCGCCGTTACCGGGCATCATGGGCATGCCGTACCCGGGCGCCGCCGGCTGACCGGGACTGACCGCCCGCCACCCGCCAACCCCACCGACGACCCAGACCACCGAAGCGACCAACGCCGCGACGGCGAGGACCAGCACGGTCAGCGGCAGCCGACGGCCGCGCAACGCAGCCCTCGCAGCAGAAGCCCGGTGCCGCAGTGCTAGCGCTTCTCGCGCTCGGTGGTAGGCGTCTTCGTCGATCTCATCTGCGGCGAACCGGCGCGCCAGGGTTTCCTCGGGTGTGTCCCGTTGAACACGGCTACCCGCACCGCTGGGGATCAACAGGAAGACAGCCCAGCCGATCAAGCCGATCAGCACGATCCACACCAACGGCAGGAACGTCATCCCCGGCCCATAACCCCACATCATCTCGGGTCACCCTTCCCAGCCCGTGCAGTGCATGTTCCGGCACTCCACGCGCGACCGGAAGAGCCGATGGGCCCGCGACGCTGGAACGGGGGCGGACCAGACGATCACTCCTGAGTCCGGCCTCCAGCGGAATGGGTGTTGTAGAACTCGGTGAACGCGTCGTAGGCCCGCGCCCCGTAAACCGTGGCGGGCCCCCCGTTCATCAAGAAAGCAACGCCGATCACCTCAGCTGCTTCTGGTGGTGTCGCACCGCGCTGGACGGCTGCATGGGCGTGCGCGGCGATGCAGCCGTCGCACTCCTTGCTCACCGCGATGGCTAGAGCGACCAGCTCCTTGGTCTTGGCATCCACCGCACCCGGAGCGAGCGCAGCGTCGTGCAGCTGCCGGTAACCCTCGTACACCTCCGGTATCGCATGCCGGAGCTCACGAGTGCGAGGCCTCAGCTCGTCCCGAATCGCCGAACCATAGCCAACCATGCCACCGCACCCCCAACCTGCCGCGAGCAGCACATGTGCGCTGCTTGCCCAGGATGCACCCGGACCTGGGGCCTGCCGCAACACGTCTCGAGCGACCCGGGGTTCGTGGTTTCGGAGTCCTTCGGCACTCGTCCGGCTTGCTTCGCGGGCGCGAGACTGGAGATGGGAGTGTTGTCGAGGGATTCGCATGCGTGCGGAAGTGGGCGACTGGTTGGTCGTCGAGGCGGTCCACCTGGGTGGACATCGTCGCCAGGGGCAGATCGTCGAGGTGTGCGGCCGAGAAGGTGGTGAGCCCTTCCGGGTTCACTGGCTCGACGACGGTCGGGTGACCTTGTTCTTCCCCGGTCCGGACACGCACCTCGAGCATCACCTTCCCCACCATCTGAAGTTGAACGTCGGTCGGAGCACGAGCCTCTGACGCCGCGTCAGCGGAGGCCTGTTGGTTGCGAGGTGGCCATGTCGTGGATTCGCTGGCTCGGCGAGCTCGGTCTGGCGGACGTGCCCGCGGCCGGGGGCAAGGGAGCGAACCTGGGCGAGCTCACCAGCGCCGGATTCCCGGTCCCGCCGGGGTTCGTCGTCACCGCCGACGCCTACCGCGCCTGCATGTCGGAAGCTGGTGCGCAGCCGGAACTCGACCGGTTGCTGGCCGAGGCCGGCGGTTCCGTCGACGACTCCGATGCGCTCAGCGAAGCCTGTGCTCGGCTGCAACGTCTGGTGCACCAAGCGGGCATGGAGGCCCCGGTGCGCGCTGCGCTGCTCGATGCTTACGACGAGCTCGATGGCAACTGCCGGGTCGCGGTGCGGTCGTCGGCCACCGCGGAGGACGCTCCGGACGTCTCCTTCGCCGGCGTAAACGAGAGCTTCACCAACGTCGTCGGCGCCGACGAGCTGGCCGCGCGGGTGGTCGACTGTTGGGCATCCCTGTTCAGCCCCCGCGCGATCGTCTACCGCACCGCGCAGCGCGTGCTCGAGGCACCTGCGATGGCCGTCATCGTGCAGCAGATGGTGGACGCGGACCGCTCCGGCGTGGCGTTCACCGCGAACCCGGCGAGCGGGGCGAACGACGAGATGCTGGTGGAGGCCGGTTTCGGACTCGGCGAATCCGTCGTCAGCGGTGCCGTGGAGCCCGACACCTACACGATCCGAAAGGCCGACGCCCAGCTCCAGCACGTCAACGTCGGCCGCAAGGACTTCAAGATCGTGCGCGAGGCGGACGGCCGACAGGTCCGGGTCGCGGTCGGGCCGGAGGAGAGCGATCAGCGGGTGCTCAGCGACGGCGAGATCACCGATCTCGCACACCTGCTCGCCCAGGTGGAGCACCACTACCAGAGCCCGCAGGACGTGGAATGGGCGATCACCGACGGCACCTGGTGGCTGGTGCAGTCCCGCCCGATCACGACGCTCCGGCATCGACTCCCCGCCGAAGCAGGCGCGCTGCTCGTGTCCGGACTCGGAGCGTCCTACGGCACGGCTTCGGGCGCAGTTCGGGTGATGCAGTCCCCCAGCGAAGGCGGGGCGCTGCAGTCCGGCGAAGTGCTGGTCGCGCCCATGACCGCGCCGGACTGGCTGCCGGCCATCCGCAAGGCCGCTGCGCTGGTCACCGACAGCGGCGGGATGACCTGCCACGCCGCGATCGTCGCGCGGGAACTGGGGCTGCCGTGCGTGGTGGGCACCCGCACGGCCACCAGGACCCTGCGCGACGGCATGCAAGTCACCGTCGACGGGGCGAACGGCACCGTGGCCGAAGGCGTCGTCAGCGCTCCCCGGCAGCCCGTCGAGGTGGTCCAGGCCCCAGCGGTTTCCGCGCCTTCCCCGGTCACCCGGATCTACCTCAACCTGGCGATGCCCGACCAAGCTGAGCGAGCTGCTGCGCTGCCCGTGGACGGCGTGGGATTGCTGCGCGCGGAATTCCTGCTCACCGAGGCGCTCGGCGGTGAGCATCCCGGACGCATGCTCGCGGCCGGGCGGGAAGGAGCGGTGACCGGCGCGATCGCCGAAGCGCTGTCCACCATCGCGACGGCGTTCTTCCCCCGGCCGGTCGTCTACCGCGCAGCGGACTTCCGCAGCAACGAGTTCCGCCACCTCACCGGCGGGGACGACTTCGAACCGGTCGAGGACAACCCGATGATCGGCTACCGCGGCTGCTACCGCTACGTGCGCGATCCGTCGCTGTTCCGGGTGGAGCTCGCCGCTCTCGCGCGGGTGCGCGAGAAGACCCCCAACCTGCACCTGATGATCCCGTTCGTGCGGACCCGCTGGGAGTTGCAGAAGTGCCTGGACGAGATCGACCGCAGCCCGCTCGGCGACTCCACCGGGCTGCACCGGTGGGTGATGGCCGAGGTGCCGTCCGTGCAGCACTGGCTGCCGGAGTACGCGCGCATGGGCATCGACGGGGTTTCCATCGGCAGCAACGACCTCACCCAGCTCGTGCTCGGCGTCGACCGCGACTCCGAGCTGTGCGCGCCGCTGTTCGACGAGTCCGATCCCGCGGTGCTGGACGCGATCGGCACCATCATCGGCGCGGCCCGCCGGGCCGGGATCACCTCGTCGCTGTGCGGCCAAGCACCGTCCAACGACCCGGAGTTCGCCGAGCACCTGGTCCGGCTGGGCATCACGTCGATCTCGGTCAACGCCGACGCGGTGCCCGCCGTGCGGCAGGCCGTGGACGTGGCCGAGCGCAAGATCCTGCTGGAGGCGGCCAGGACCCGGCTCTGACCGGTCAGTCCCCCGGGAACAGCGGTTCGACGACTTCCGACAGCCGGCGGCGCGGGGTGAGCGGTCCGGGGAACTCGTGGGTGACCGGCCAGCCGATGCGGATCACCAGCTGCGGATTGCCGCTGCCGCCGAGGACCTCCGCCCGGACCTCGTTGCGGGATGCGGCGACCTCGCCGATCTGGCTCAACGTGCACGTCGCCAAGCGCTGCTCGGTCGCGCTCAGCAGCACCGCGCTCAACGCCTCGCCCGCGGCCAGCCAGTCGTCGAAGGTGTCGCCGCGGGTGGACAGCACCGCCAGCACCGCGCCGTCGTCCAGGATCGGCACCGGCAGCTCCCCCTCGGCCACCAGCGAGAAGTCCCGTTCGGGCATGCCGCGCAGGTGTTCGGCGGGGATGCTGCGCGCCGGCACTCCCTCGGCGGACGCGTGCCTCCCCGACCAAGCGGCGAGTTCCTGCTGGTACTCGGGTTGTCTGCGCTGCACCGACCCGGCGTGCTCGATGGCCAGCTCCACCTCCCGGCGATCCCGGTCCGCGAGCGCGAAGGTGAGCGTGCAGGACTCCAGCCCCGCGACTTCGCGCAGCGGTGCGAGGACTTCCTGCGGCACCTGGTCGGTCAGGAAGGGGCGCCGGTCGCTGCGCCGCTCCGCCGCCGCTGCTGCCAGCGCCTCCACGTGCGGGTCGACCTCGGCCAGTTCGGAGAACTCGATGGACGCCAGGTGTTCGGGCTGCGCCGGGTTCGGCAGGCGGTGCACCCGGGCCAGCCATCCCTCGGCGGCGAACGCGATGCGGGCGTGGTTGAGGGCCGCACCGCAGCTGATCACCATCTCCCGCCCCGTCGGGTCGATCGTCGGCAGGAGCCGGGACCGGTCGAGGTGCAGGTGCGCCGAGTGCTCGGCCAGCTTCCACCGCCACGGCTGGCTGTTGTGCACCGACGGCGCCCGGCACGCCAGGGCCAGCGCGGCGCGCATCGTCTCCTGCGACGGGACCGTTCTTCCTGACATCGCGCCACTCCCCCTCGGTTTCGCCTCCGCCGCTGCCGGGGTACCCGCGACGCGTCCGGCCGGAACGGGGCCGATGCGCGGGAAACCTCTTCGCGCGCAAGGGGAATGACCTTCCCGGCTCAGCCGAGCACCGGGTCGGTGGCGGCGGCACCAGGTGACGTCTGCTCGTCGAAGCCCACCGGCATCCGCGCGGGGACGATCAGCACCGGGCACCTCGCCTCGTGGATGCACTTGAGCGCCGTACCGCCCAGCAGCGCTTCGGAAACACGGCTCCGGCCGCTGTCCCCCAGCACGAGCAGCCCGGCGTGCGCCGAGCGTTCGGTGAGCACCTCCGCCGCATCGCCCTCGACGAGTTCGACGTGCAGCTCCGGCGTCGTGGCCCCGGCCAAACTCACCCGCGCAACGCGGTTCAGCGACTGCCAGTGCCGTTCCCGCACGTCATGCGGTGTCTGGTCCGGCCGCATCAGCAGCGGCCCCGGCCCGGCGAGAACCGCCCTGGACTCCCAGGCCATGATCGCGTGCACCGGAAGGCACCGCCGCCGCGCCTCGACCAAGGCCCAGCGCAACGCCCGCACGCTGGCCTCAGATCCGTCCACTCCCACCACGACTGCCTCGCGGTGGCTCCCGGCTCCCACTTCACACCTCCGCCGGAACCGTCACCCGCTCCCGGCATCCGGTCGCACTGCTCGCTTCGCCGCAGTGCGGAGGGTGGCGCGCATGATAGCCCTGACGAAGGGCCGCACCGTGCGCCAGTACAAGGTGAAGATCCGGCGGGTGATCGGGTCGTCAAGCATGGTGCGGACATCGTAGGTCGCGATGCTGCCGCCGCGACCGTACGGACGCACGGAGAACGCCATGGCGATCTTGCCGCGCCCCGGCTTCCCGTACCCCGGAAACTCCACCGCCGAGATCTCCTCCATCCGCACGATCGGCGTCCAGAACCGCCCCACCGCACCGAAAACCACCTCGCGGCCCGGTTGTTCACCCAGCAGCACCCACTCACCGCTGGTGCACAGGTCGTCGAACGTGAGCCGCGTCGGTTCCCGAGGCGGAACACGGCGTTCGATCCGCTCCGGCAGCCCCCGCATCCACCACGCGAAATCCGCGATCCGCGAGTGGATGTCGAGCAGGTCCAGATACCGCAGCGCCCGGTACATCTCCTCCGGCGGAGCATCGGTCACCACGTGTTCAGCCACACCGACGTCGCAGCGCGGCGCGAAGTCGTCGATCGTCACCGAGCGCTCGGTGACCTCCCAAGTCGGCGATTCGACGCCAGGAGGACGCATCCGCGTCTCATCAGTCCTGTCACCCATGTCCTCACCTCCGTTCCGGGAGGGCACCCCCGACCGTGGAACACCCGCCGCAGCCCGGCTAGAGGCGATGGTCACGAGGTCTTCGCGGCCTTCCACTGCCCCGACGCGGCGCTGAACGACCTCACCTCGTCCCACGCCGACGAGGTCACCGGATGCCCCGAGTACAAGGGCACCGCAGCGCCGAGCCGCAGCCCGGAAGCACCCGGGATTGACGCAGTGCACCACCCGACGGCTCAGTACTGCTGGCGGCGGGTCCACTTCGGCCCGACGACTTCCCACTCCCTGGCCCAGGAACGGATTCCCAGCGCCTCTCCCGCAGCCCGGGCGCCGGCGATGAGCGCGATGCACACCACTTCTCCCGCCGCCCACGCACCGAAGGCCGTCCCGGTGGCCGCATCGTGGATCTGCCGTTCGCTCCGCGGCGGCGTCGAGAGCCGGTCCGAGGTGTCGACCCACAGCGGGACCGCGCTGCCCACGACGGTGCTCGGCGCCACCGAGGCCGTCGCGAAGTGCGGAGCTCCGTCCGCTCCCGTCCACCGCACCTCGGCCGAGTAGCGCTGGGGTTTGACATCAGTACCGGTCTCGACCGCATCGGGCGTGGGCGGGCTGAGCACGGTGGCATCGACCTGGTGCCGCGTGGCAGCGGCGGCTGCGGCAGCGCGCAAACCCGCGTCGTAGGACGTCTCCCCCGCCACCACCGCCGCGACCGGGACACCGAGCAGGCCGATGAGGAGCAGTCCGAGGATCAACGCGGTCACGACCTTGTCCGAGCGGCGCCGAAGCGGATTCGACGTCAGCCCCATCGTTCGCGCAAACCGGCGGAAGTTCATCGGACGCTCCTGCAGCGGGCTACTTCCAGGCTGTTCGCCTTTCGGTTCCCGCTTAAGGGTCCTTCGTCCCCGGCCGCCGTCAGCGCGGCTAGACCGTGCGTCCACCCCTCGTCGAGCGCTGGCACGACCGGTCGGTCGCACCGCGTTGAGCGAGACTGGGGAAGCTCGTTGGAACCGGGGTGTCCGCGATGGCTGGCTTCGAATCTCTGTACCGGCACGGTTTCGCGCGGGTCGCCGCAGGCGTGCCCGTGGTCGGCGGTGCCGACCCCGAGCTCAACGCCGACCGCACCATCGAGCTGGCACGACGCGCGGCCGCCGACCACGCGGTGCTCGCGCTCTTCCCCGAGCTGGGCTTGTCCTCCTACAGCATCGACGACCTGTTCCACCAGGACGCGCTGCTGGACGCCGTGCTGTCCGGGCTGCGCCGCGTGGTGTCCGCGAGCAGCGAGCTGAACAGCGCGCTCGTGGTGGGCGCACCGCTGCGCTTCGGCGATCGGCTGTTCAACTGCGGAGTGGTGGTCCACCGCGGCGCGGTGGTCGGCGTGGTCCCCAAGAGCTACCTGCCCACCTACCGGGAGTTCTACGAGAAGCGCTACTTCGCGGCCGCCCGCGACGCCCTCTCCGGGCACGTGAGCTTGCTCGGCGACGACGTGCCGTTCGGCAACGACCTGCTGTTCGACGCGCCTCAGCTGCCAGGGTTCACCTTCCACGTCGAGATCTGCGAGGACCTGTGGGTGCCGGTACCGCCCAGCACCTGGGCCGCGCTGGCCGGCGCCCACGTCCTGATCAACCTCTCGGCCAGCAACATCACCGTCGCCAAGGCCGACTACCGGCGCCAGTTGTGCGCCGCGCACTCGGCTCGCTGCATCGCCGCGTACCTCTACGCCGCAGCGGGCCCCGGCGAGTCCACCACGGACCTGGCGTGGGACGGGCACGCGCTGATCCACGAGAACGGTGCGGCACTGGCCGAGAGCGACCGCTTCAGCTCCGAGGCGCAGCTGGTCACCGCCGACGTGGACCTGGAACGGCTGGTGCAGGACCGGATGCGGATGACCAGCTTCGCCGACGCCGCGCACGACCACCCGGACCACGTGCGCGGAATTCGCCGGGTGCGCCTGGACCTCGCCCCGCCGGCGGGCCCCGCCGTGCTGCGCCGCGAAATCCCGCGGTTCCCCTACGTGCCCTCCGATCCGGCGACCCTGGGCGAGCGGTGCCGGGAGATCTACCACATCCAGACCCAAGGCCTGGTCCGGCGACTGGCCGCGACCGGCGGCGACAAGGTCGTGATCGGCGTTTCCGGCGGACTGGACTCCACCCAGGCGCTCATCGTGGCCGCGCGGAGCATGGACCGGCTCGGGCTGCCCCGCCGCAACGTCCTCGCGTACTCCCTGCCCGGTTTCGCCACCAGCGAGCGGACCCGCCGCAACGCGCACCGCTTGATGGCCGCGTTGGAAGTCACCGCCGGTGAGATCGACATCCGGCCGTCGGCGATGCAGATGCTGCGCGACCTCGACCACCCGGCGGCGCGCGGCGAACCCGTCCACGACATCACCTACGAGAACGTGCAGGCCGGGGAGCGCACGTCCCACCTGTTCCGGCTGGCCAACCAGCACGGCGCCCTCGTGGTGGGCACCGGTGACCTCAGCGAGATCGCGCTGGGCTGGAGCACCTACGGCGTCGGCGACCACATGTCGCACTACAACGTCAACGCCTCGGTGCCCAAGACGCTGGTCCGGCACCTGATCCGCTGGACCATCGACACCGAGCAGTTCAGCAGCACCGCCGGCGAAGTGCTGAAGTCCATCGTGGACACCGTGATCTCACCGGAGCTCGTCCCCGCCGAACGGCCCGGAGCGGAGCAACCGGAGCAGAGCTCGGAATCGGTCATCGGCCCCTACGAGCTGCAGGACTTCCACCTCTACCACCTGCTGCGGTTCGGGTACCGCCCCAGCCGCATCGCCTACCTCGCGCACCACGCGTGGGGCGACCGCGACCGGGGCAGCTGGCCGCCGCTGATCCCGCCGGACGAGCGCAACGAGTACGACCTGCCCACCATCAAGCACTGGCTGGCCGTGTTCCTGCACCGGTTCGTCCAGACCAGCCAGTTCAAGCGCTCGGCACTGCCCAACGGCCCCAAGATCGGCTCCGGTGGCGCGCTGTCACCGCGCGGCGACTGGCGCGCCCCCAGCGACGCGACCGCCCGCGCGTGGCTCGACGAGCTGGACCGCGACGTCCCCGGCTGACGGTGCCCGGTGGACACCACGACCGCCCTGCTGCACTTCGCCACCGCGCTGCTTCGCGCTCCGGTTGGCGGCGCTGCTCCTGCTGCCCGCCGCCGCAGTGGCCGCGGGGATCGTCGTGACCGGTTGACCGCTCGGTGGGAGCGGGAGCGGAAGTGGGTATTCCGCGAGCACGCCGATTCCAGGTGTGGAGCAGTCATGGTCGCAACCAGCATCGATCCGAACCTCCACCGCGCCGTGCTGTTCGGCATGGACGGGGTGTTGACCGACACCGCGCGGCTGCATTCCGCAGCGTGGAAAGGCCTGTTCGACCAGTACCTGGCCGAGCGCGCCCCGAACCCGGCGGAGGACCACCGCCCGTTCACCGACGACGACTACCGCCACCACGTCCACGGCAAGCCGCGCGTCGACGGCGTGCTGGACTTCCTGCGCTCCCGCGGGATCTGGCTGTCCCGCGGCGATGCGGACGACGAGCCCGGGGAGGAAACGGCCCACGGCCTGGGCAAGCTCAAGGACGCGCACTTCTCGGCTGCGCTCGACGCGCAGGGCGTCGAGGTGTTCGCCGACGCCATCTCGCTCGTCGAGTCGCTGCACCAGCACGGCATCGAAACCGCCGTGGTCTCCGCGAGCCGCAACTGCGCCCGCGTGCTCGAACGAGCCGGCATCGGGCACCTGTTCGGCGTCCGCGTCGACGGCCTGGTCGCAGCGGGGCTGGAGTTGTCCGGCAAACCCGATCCCTCGCTCTTCCTCGAAGCCGCCCGGCGGCTGGGCGCACCACCATCTCGGACAGCAGTGGTGGAGGACGCCGAAGCAGGCGTCGCGGCGGCCCGCGCCGGTGGCTTCGCGCTGGTCGTCGGCATCGACCGCACGGGCCTGCCGAGCAGTCTGGTCGACGCGGGGGCGGACGTGGTGGTGTCCACCCTGGCCGACGTCACCGTCGCGGCGTCCGGGCAGCGGCGGCTGTCCGAGGTCCCCGACGGGCTCGAGCGCTGGGACGAGATCACCACCCGGTTGCGAGGCCGTCGCCCGGTGCTGCTGCTGGACTTCGACGGCACCCTCGCACCGATCCGCAAAGATCCGACGAAGGTCTCGCTGCCGGTGCCGACCCGCACGGCGCTGCAGGACCTCGTCCACCGCTGCCCGGTGGCGGTGATCAGCGGCCGTGACCTCAGCGACGTGCGCTGCAGGGTGCGGGTCGAGGGCATCTGGTACGCGGGCAGCCACGGGTTCGAGCTGGTCGGGCCCAGCGGCGAGCCGGTCGCGCAGCAGGCGGGCGAAGCCGCGCTGCCCGCTCTCGACGTGGCCGAGCAACGCCTGTCCGCCGAGCTGGAACCGGTGACCGGCGCGCTGGTCGACCGCAAGCGGTTCGCGCTCGCCGCGCACTACCGCAACGTTCCCCCGGACGAGGTGGACCGGGTGATCGCCGTCGTGCGGCAGGTCGGTGCGGAACTCGCCGGCCTGCGCGTGGCCCACGGCCGCAAGGTGGTCGAGCTGCTGCCCGACATCGACTGGAACAAGGGCCGGGCGCTGCGCTGGCTGCTGGAGCGCAGCGG
>NZ_JAQGLA010000003.1 GCF_027853915.1 Saccharopolyspora oryzae | reverse complement strand
GCACCCGTTTTAGGCCCCCACGACCCCTTCTCCGTCGCGCGGTATATTGGTGGGTCGGGCCGACCGGAGTCGGGCTTTCCCATCCCCCACGTACTGAGGTGGCGCAGTTGTCCAACGCCCGATCCGATCGGGATGCCGTTCGCGCGCAGGAGATCGCAGTCGAGCAGCAGTACCTCACCGTGCTGTACGACAAGCTGGACGCCTTGCGCCAGGAGACCACGCAGCGGTTGAAGGACACGCTGCGCGACAGCGGTGGTCCGCCGCAGGCGCGCACCGAGCGCGACATCTCCACCCGGATGTACACCGACAAGCTCACCCAGCTCAGCGCGGTGGAGCACGGGATGTGCTTCGGACGGCTGGACCTGGACACCGGTGAGACCTTCCACGTCGGCCGGCTCGGGTTGTTCGACGAGGACAACGAGTACGAGCCGCTGCTGCTGGACTGGCGGGCCCCCGCGTCCCGGCCGTTCTACCTGGCCACCGCCGCCGCGCGGGACGGCGTGCGCCGCCGGCGGCACCTGCGCACCAGCTGGCGCAAGGTCCTCGACTACGAGGACGAGGTGCTCGACCTCGACGCCGCTGAGCAGGGCAGCGACCTCGGGCTGGCCGGTGAGGCCACGCTGCTGGCCCGGCTCGACGCCCGCCGCACCGGGCAGATGCAGGACATCGTCGCCACCATCCAGGGCGAGCAGGACCAGATCATCCGCGCGGGCATGAACGGCGTGCTGGTCGTGCAGGGCGGGCCGGGCACCGGCAAGACCGCCGTGGCGCTGCACCGCGCGGCTTATCTCCTCTACACGTTCCGCGAGCAGCTGTCCAAGCGCGGCGTGCTGGTCGTCGGCCCGAACGAGACGTTCCTGCGCTACATCGGGCAGGTGCTGCCCTCGCTCGGTGAGACCGGCGTGCTGCTGTCCACTGTGGGCGGTCTGTACCCCGGGATCACCGCCACCGGCGTGGAATCCGCGCGGGCGGCGGAGATCAAGGGCCGCGAGCGCATGGTCGACGTGCTCGTCGCCGCGGTCCGGGACCGCCAGCAGGTGCCCGCCGACCACGTCGAGGTCACCTTCGACCGCGAACCGCTGCGCATCGACCGGAAGACCGCGACGCAGGCCCGCACCCGCGCCCGCCGCGCCCGCAAGCCGCACAACCTGGCGCGCCGGATCTTCCGCAACGAGATGTTCTCCGCGCTGACCCTGCAGGTCGCCGACCGACTCGGCCGCGACCTGCTCGACCGGCGCGACCTGGACGAGATCAACGTGGAGCTGCGCGCCGACCCGTCGGTGACCGGCGCGCTCGACGAGCTCTGGCCGGAGATCACCCCGCAGCAGCTGCTCGACGAACTGCTCAGCTCGCCGGAGCGGCTGGCCACCGCCACCCGCAAGCACCTCGACGACGACGAGCGCGAGGAACTGCTGCGGGCCGCGGGCACGCCGTGGACCCCGGCCGACGTGTCGCTGCTGGACGAGCTCGCCGAGCTCCTCGGCGAGGACGACGCGCAGGCCCGCGCCGAGCGCGAGGCCCAGGAGCGCGAAGAACTCGCCTACGCGCAAGGCGTTCTGCACATCATGGAGCAGGACGAGGAGATCGCCGACGAGGAGCGGCTGCGGGTGTCCGACGTGCTCGACGCCGAGCTGCTCGCGGAGCGCTTCCGCTCCCGCAGCGATCTGACCGCGGCCGAGCGCGCCGCCGACGACCGCACCTGGACGTTCGGGCACGTGATCGTGGACGAGGCGCAGGAGCTGTCGCCGATGGCGTGGCGGGTGCTGATGCGCCGCTGCCCGAGCCGGTCGATGACGCTGGTCGGCGACGTCGCCCAGACCGGGGCGCTGGCCGGCGCGAACGCCTGGCACGACGTCCTGCACCCGTACGTCCAGGACCGCTGGAAGATGGTCGAGCTGACCGTCAACTACCGGACCCCGGCCGAGATCATGGACATCGCCGCCGACGTCCTGTCCGAAATGGACACCGACCTGGAGGCGCCGACCTCGGTGCGCACCAGCGGCCACCAGCCGTGGGCCCGCCGCGTCGACGACCTGGCGGCGGAGCTGCCGGAAGCGGTGTCGGCGGAGCTGCGCGAGGTCGCCGACGGCCGCCTCGCGGTGCTGATGCCGCCGCAGGTGCTGGCCGGGATCGGCCCGCAGCTGGCGGATGCCCTGCCCGAAGCGGCGATCGGCACCCGCGCCGACGACCTCGACGCCCCGGTGGCCCTGCTGACCGTGGAGCAGGCCAAGGGCCTGGAGTTCGACGCGGTGCTGGTGGTGGAACCGACGGCGATCGCGGAGGAATCCGAGCGAGGTCTCAACGACCTCTACGTGGCCCTGACCCGAGCAACCCAACGCCTCGGAGTCCTCCACACCGACGAACTCCCGGAAGCACTGCGCAGGATCGGCTGAGCCCATCGAGGGCTGCTGTCCTCCCGGCCTCCGCAGCTGGAACAGTTGGCCGGGTGATCTCCGAGCTCGCGCAGCGCCTCCGGGCACTCGGTCACGACGGTCTGCTGGCGCTGCTGAAGAACCGTCCGGAAAGCGTGCTCGCAGGAGCTCGTTCCCTGCAACGGCTTGCGGCCGTGCTCGACTCCCCCGGCGCGGTGGAATCCGCATTGGAACGGCTCGACGCCGGCTGCCACGAGGTGCTCCGCGCGCTGTGCGCGCTCGGCGACGGCTGCACCCGCGAGCAGGTCGAGCAGGTGCTCGGCGGTGGCGCCGAACTCGACCGCGCGCTCCGGGAACTGGCGGAACGCTTCCTCATCCAGCTCGACGAGCACGGTTCGATCCAGCTCGCCGCGCCCCTGCGCACCCTCCGCACCGCAGGGCTGGGCCGCCCGATCGCGAAGCTCCTGAACGCCCACGCCAGCACCACCGTCCGCGGCATCGCCGAAGCGCTCGGGCTGGAGCGGGCCAGCACGAAGGCCGACACGATCCTGCGGATCGCGGAGTTCGTGCAGGATCCCGCGCAGGTGTCCGCAACGCTGGCCAAAGCTCCCGGTTCGACCGCAGAAGTCGCGATGGAACTGGCCCGCGACACCTCCGGGGCCTTCGCCTTCCCCGGAGAGCCCACAGCGGTGCGGTGGATGATCAGGCGCGGCTTCCTGATCAGCGCGGACCAGTGCCGCACCGACCGCGGACCGTTCGAGATGCCGCGCGAGATCGGGCTGGCGCTGCGCGAATCCGATGACCGCGCGACGCTGCGGCCGCCTCCCCCTGAGCCGCCCACCAACGTGGTCGACCCCGCCGAGGTCGACAAGGCGGCGGCGCTGGCCGCGACCAGTTTCGTCGATGGCGTGGCCCGGCTGCTCGATCATTGCGCGACCGATCCGCTGGCGATGCTACAGAACGGCGGAGTCGGTTTGCGGGTCCTGAAGCAGCTCGCGAAGGTCCTGAAGACCGATCAGCACGAGATCCGGCTCTGGTTGGAGACCGCCGCCGCGGCCGAGCTGCTCAGCCTCGACGATGCGGGCCACCTCGTCCCGTCGAACCTCGCCGACGACTGGCAGCGGTTGGCACCGGCGAAGCGCTACGTCTGGCTGGGACGCACGTGGTGGGAGCAGCCTGCCGCCGCGATGTTCAGCAAGGTCGTGGACAAGCCCGGTCCAGCGATGCTGCCCGGTGACAGTGCTCTCGACCGAGCGCTGCGCATCGACCTGGTGACCGAGCTCGCGGCCTTGGAACCCGGCGCAGCGCTGGACGAACCGGGCCTGCTGAACGAGAAGCTGGCCTGGAAGCGACCGATGATCTATCGCAGCGCCGCCGACCTGGTCGATCCGATGCGGGTCAACTGGGCTGAAGCCGAGGCGGTCGGTGCGGTCGCCCGCGACGCGCTGTCGACGCTGGGCCGTTGCTTAAGCGACGACCAGGCGTTGCTGGACGCAGCGCTCCGACTGCTTCCCCGAGCGGAGGAAACGGTGCTGCTGCAAGCGGATCTGAGCGCAGTCGTGGCGGGCACGCCGAGCGGGGACGTCACCTCCACGCTGAACCTGATGGCCGAGCCGGAAGGCCGGGACACCGCATCCACCTGGCGGTTCAGCCCGGATTCCGTGCGCCGCGCGATGGATCAGGGGTACTCCGCCGAGGATCTCCTGGGACGGCTCGCCGAGATCTCCCGCGCTGATGTCCCGCAGCCGCTGGAGTACCTGATCAAGGACGCCGCACGGCGGTTCGGGCAGTTGCAGGTGCGCAGCGTGCGGTGCTGCGTGCTCGGGGACGAAGCCCTGGTGCTGGAGGTCAGCAGGCACCGCGCGCTGCGCGAGCTGTCGCTGCGGGTCCTGGCGCCGACCGTGCTCGCGTCGGGCAAACCACCCGAGGAAACCCTGACGGCATTGCGGAAGGCGGGGTACTCCCCGGTGCAGCAGGCGGACGACGGCACCGTCGTGATCGAACGCGCCGTGGCCACCGACGATCGTCCGCCGGTTCTCGTGGCACAGCCGCACTACCTGGACCCGGCGCCGGACCTGCCGGACGAAGCAGAGCTCCGCGAAGTGGCCATGCACCTGCTGGCGCAGCCGGACGACGTCGCACGACCTCCGGTCATGGTGGACCTGGTGGAGAACACACCGGCCAACGTGGGCCGGATCCTCGCCGAACGGGCCGCCGGGCTGTCCGACCTCGAACTCGAACTGCTCGAAGAGGCGTTGGCGACCGGAACCGACCTGGAGATCTCATATCGGGACCAGCGGGGCAGCTGCACGACCCGCGTCATCACACCGCACTTCATCGCGGGGGAATACCTGGAGTCCTACTGCCACCTGCGGGACGACGACCGCCAGTTCCGCCTGGACCGGGTCCGCGCCGTCTCCCCGCTGAAACGCCGCCCGACTCGATGAGCCCAGGTGGCCTGGTCAGGACCCGTGAGCACTTTGGGTTGCTATAGCGACCCAAAGTGCTCACGGGTCTTGGGCGGCGTCAGCGGAAGATCGGGGCCGCGTAGTGGGCCAGGGCCGCCGTGAGCTTTTCCTTGTCCTCGCGGATGTCGTCGACGTCGATCAGGCGGTAGCCGGTCCAGCCGTCGTGCTGGAACATCCGGTCCTGCGGCACACCGGGGTTCGCGCCGCCCTGCGGCCACACCACCAGGTAGGTCGCGGTGCCCTTCTCGCCCTTCGGCTTGGGCAGTTCCTGGACCGCGACGCGCGCGATGTACTGCCAGCCCAGCGCGATCCGCACCTTGTCGGCGGGGTGCTCCAGCAGGATCCCCCGCTCGTCGATGCGCATCGTGAACGGCCGGAAGCTGTTGATCAGCAAGATGATTCCGACCACCACCAGCACCGGAGCCCCGAAGAACAAGAACGGGATCCGGCCGCCCTCGCTGAACCAGCCGATCACCAGCGCCGTTCCCACCACGCCCAGAACGATGGCGATGATCGCCGTGATCAGGCCGAGCGCGCTCTTGCGGAAGTCCACAATTCCCCCAAAAAAACACTTGCGGTACAACAACTCCGGCCCAACCGGACCGCGCAAGATCCTAAGCAACGCACCCGCCCCGAACGGACCGGTTCCGCGAAGGACGACCCATCTCACAAGGAAGGGCGCTTTCGGGGGAGTTGCCGAACGCGCCCTTCGCAGCGGGAATCAGACCGCGAGCGGCAGTGCCGTCGGGTGGACCGGGGACGGGAGCTGGGAGGAGCCGGTGAGGTAGGCGTCCACCGCGTTGGCCACCGAGCGACCCTCCGCGATCGCCCACACCACCAGGGATGCTCCGCGGTGGGCGTCGCCGCAGACGAAGACGCCCGGGGACTTGGTCTCCCAGTTGGAGCCGCAGCCGATCGTGCCCCGCTTGGTCAGGTCGATGCCCAGGCCGTCCAGCAGCGGCATGTGCTCGACCCCTTCGAAGCCGATCGCCAGCAGCGCCAGGTCGCAGGGCAGCTCTTCGGCCTCGTCGGAGACCGGGACGACCTGGCGGCGGCCGTTCTCGTCGCGCTGGACCTTCACCTCGCGGAGGCGGACCGCGCGGACGTTGCCCTCGTCGTCGCCGACGAACGACTCGATCGCCACCGCGAACTTGCGCTCCCCCGCCTCCTCGTGCGCCGGGTAGGTGCGCAAGATGTAGGGCCAGGTCGGCCACGGGGAGCGGTCGTCGTCGCGGGTCGTCGGCGGCTGCGGGTAGTTGTCCAGCTGGGTCACCGACAGCGCGCCCTGGCGGGTCGCGGTGCCGTAGCAGTCCGCTCCGGTGTCGCCGCCGCCGAGGATGATGACGTGCTTGCCCTGCGCCGAGATCGACGTCGGGCCGTCGCCCTCGCACTCCTTGTTCGCCGGGACCAGGTGCTCCATGGCCAGGTGCACGCCCTTGAGCTCGCGGCCCGGGATCGTCGTGTCGTCGCGGCCGCGCAGCGCGCCCACCGCGAGCACCACGGCGTCGTAACCGGCCCGCAGGTCCTCGACGGTCAGGTCCACGCCGACCTCGCAGCCGGTGATGAACTTCGTGCCCTCGTCGCGCATCTGCGCCAACCGCCGGTCCAGGACGGACTTCTCCATCTTGAACTCGGGGATGCCGTAGCGCAGCAGCCCGCCGATGCGGTCGTCGCGCTCGTAGACGGTCACCTCGTGCCCGGCGCGGGTCAGCTGCTGGGCAGCCGCCAGCCCACCCGGCCCGGAACCGACCACGGCCACCCGCTTGCCGGTGTGCGCCTCGGTCACCTGCGCGGTGACGTACTCGTTCTCCCAGCTGACCTCGGCGATGGTCTCCTCGACCCGCTTGATGGTCACCGCGCCACCGGCCTCCGGGGAGATCGCCAGCACGCAGGCCGCCTCGCACGGTGCGGGGCACAGCTTGCCGGTGAACTCCGGGAAGTTGTTGGTGGCGTGCAGCCGGTCGCTGGCCGCCTCCCACTGGCCGCGGCGCACCATGTCGTTCCACTCCGGGATCAGGTTGCCCAGCGGGCAGCCGGCCGAACCGGAGTGGCAGAACGGGATGCCGCAGTCCATGCACCGCGACGCCTGCTCCGCGACCTTCGCGCTGCGGTCCTCAGTGGACAGAGCGGCGTAGACCTCGTGCCAATCGCCCAACCGGTCGTCGACGGGACGCTTGGGGGCGTCGGCCCGGGTGTGCTTCAGGAATCCCCTCGGGTCAGCCACGGGAAGCCTCCATGATCGCCTCGTCGATGTCCCGGCCCTCGATCTTGGCCATCCGCATGGCCTCCAGGACCCGCTGGTAGTCGCGCGGCATCACCTTGCTGAACGCCGCCGATCGCCGCGGCCAGTCGCCCAGCAGCGAGGCCGCCACCGCCGAACCGGTCAGTTCGTAGTGCCGCTGCACGGTCTCCTGCAACCACTTCAGCTCCTTGGCGCTGGGCCGCTGCAGGTCCACCATCGCGGTGTTCAGCCGCACCGGGTCCAGGTCCAGCACGTAGGCGATACCGCCCGACATGCCGGCGCCGACGTTGCGGCCGGTGCCGCCCAGCACCACCGCGCGACCGCCGGTCATGTACTCGAAGGCGTGGTCACCAACGCCCTCGGAGACCAGCAGCGCGCCGGAGTTGCGGACGCCGAAGCGCTCGCCGACCCGACCGCGCAGGAAGACCTCGCCGCTCGTCGCGCCGTAGCCGATCACGTTGCCCGCGATCACCTGGTTCTCTGCGGCGAACGCCGAATCCGGGTGCGGGCGCACCACGATCCGCCCGCCGGACAGGCCCTTGCCGACGTAGTCGTTGGCGTCGCCGACCATGTCCAGCGTGACGCCCGGCGGCAGGAACGCGCCCAGCGACTGCCCCGCCGAGCCGGAGAGCTCGACGTGGATGGTGTCGGTGGGCAGGCCCTGACCGCCGTAGCGGCGGCTGACCTCGGCGCCCAGCAGCGTGCCGACGGTGCGGTTGACGTTGCGCACCGGCAGCTCCAGCTTGACCGGGCGGGCGTCCTCCAGCGCCGCCTCGGCGAGCTGGATCAGCGTGCGGTCCAGCGCCCGGTCCAGGCCGTGGTCCTGCTCGCGGACCCGGCGCCGCACCGACGAGTACGGGGTCTGCGGCTCGGCGAACACCGGGGTCAGGTCCAGGCCGCGGGCCTTCCAGTTCTCCACCGCCTCGTCCACGCCGAGCGCGGAGACCTGGCCGATCGCCTCGTCCAGGGTGCGGAAACCGAGCTGCGCCAGGTATTCCCGCACCTCCTGGGCGACGAACTCGAAGAAGTTCACCACGTGCTCGGCCTGGCCGGTGTAGCGCTTGCGCAGCTCCGGGTTCTGGGTGGCCACGCCCACCGGGCAGGTGTCGAGGTGGCAGACGCGCATCATCACGCAGCCCTCGACCACCAGCGGAGCGGTGGAGAAGCCGTACTCCTCGGCACCGAGCAGCGCGGCGACCACGACGTCGCGGCCGGTCTTGAACCCGCCGTCGACCTGCACCGTGATGCGGTCCCGCAGGCCGTTGAGCAGCAGCGTCTGCTGCGCCTCGGCCAGCCCGACCTCCCACGGCGTGCCCGCGTGCTTCAGCGAGGTCAGCGGCGCCGCACCGGTGCCGCCGTCGTGGCCGGAGATCAGCACGACGTCCGCGTGCGCCTTGGACACACCCGCCGCGACCGTGCCGACGCCGATCTCGGAGACCAGCTTGACGTGCACGCGGGCGTGCTCGTTGGCGTTCTTCAGGTCGTGGATCAGCTGCGCCAGGTCCTCGATCGAGTAGATGTCGTGGTGCGGCGGCGGCGAGATCAGCCCGACGCCCGGCGTCGAGTGCCGCGTCTTGGCCACCCACGGGTACACCTTGTGGCCGGGCAGCTGACCGCCCTCACCGGGCTTGGCGCCCTGCGCCATCTTGATCTGGATGTCGGTGCCGTTGACCAGGTATTCGCTGGTCACGCCGAACCGGCCGGAGGCGACCTGCTTGACCGCCGAGCGCCGCTCCGGGTCGTAGAGGCGGTCGACGTCCTCGCCGCCCTCACCGGAGTTGGACTTGCCGCCGATCCGGTTCATCGCGATCGCCAGCGTCTCGTGCGCCTCGGCGGAGATCGCGCCGTAGCTCATCGCGCCGGTGGAGAACCGCTTCAGGATCTCCGAGATCGGCTCGACCTCGTCGATGTCGATCGGCTCCCGGCCGCTGTCCAGCTTGAACAGCCCGCGCAGCGTGCCGCCCTCGGCCGACAGCCGGTCGCACTCCGCGGTGTAGCGGCGGAACACGTCGTACTTGCCGGTCTTGGTGGCGTGCTGGAGCAGGAACACCGTCTCCGGGCTGAACAGGTGCAGCTCGCCCTCGCGGCGGTAGGAGTAGTCGCCGCCGACCTCGAGCTTGCGGTGCACCCGCTCGGTCGGGTTGTCCGGGTACGCGCGGCGGTGCCGCTGCGCGACCTCCTCGGCCAGCACGTCCAGCCCGACGCCGTCGAGCTTGGAGGTGGTGCCCTCGAAGTACTCGCCGACCAGCTCGGCGGACAGGCCGACGGCCTCGAAGACCTGCGCCGCGGTGTAGGCGCCGACGGTGGAGATGCCCATCTTGGACATCACCTTCAGCACGCCCTTGACCAGCGCCTGCACGTAGTTGCGGATCGCGGTCTTGGCCCGGGTGCCGGTGATCTGCCCGTGGGCGATCATGTCCTCGATGGTCTCGAACGCCAGGTACGGGTTGACCGCCGCGGCGCCGTAGCCGAGCAGCGTGGCGATGTGGTGCACCTCGCGGGCGTCACCGCTCTCCACCACCAGCGCCACGCGCAGCCGCTCCTTGGTCCGCACCAGGTGCTGGTGCACCGCGGAGACCAGCAGCAACGACGGGATCGGCGCCATCTTGTGGTCGGAGTCGCGGTCGGAGAGCACCAGCACGCGCGCCCCACCGGCGATCGCCTCGGAGGCCTCCTCGCGGACCCGCTCGATGGCCGCGGCCAGGGCCTCGCCACCGCCGTCGACCTCGTACAGGCCGGACAGCACCGCGGAGGCGAAACCGGGCAGGTCGCCGTCGTCGTTGACGTGGATGAGCTTGGCCAGCTCGTCGTTGTCGATGACCGGGTTGGGCAGCACGATGTGCCGGCAGGACGCCGCCGAGGGCGTCAGCAGGTTCTGCTCCGGGCCCATCACGCGCGCCACCGAGGTGACGATCTCCTCGCGGATGGCGTCCAGCGGCGGGTTGGTGACCTGCGCGAACTGCTGGACGAAGTAGTCGTAGAGCATCCGCGAGCGCTGCGAGAGCACCGCGGGCGGGGTGTCCGAGCCCATCGAGCCCAGCGGCTCACCACCGCTGGTCGCCATCGGCGCCAGCAGCAGGCTCAGCTCCTCCTCGGTGTAGCCGAAGGCCAGCTGGCGGCGCACCACGGACTCGTGGGTGTGCACCACGTGCTCGCGGTCGGGCAGCTCGTCGAGGTTGAGCAGCCCGGCGTGCAGCCACTCGTCGTAGGCGTGCTCACCGGCCAGCTCGGACTTGATCTCCTCGTCGTCGACGATGCGGCCCTGCTCGGTGTCGATCAGGAACATCCGGCCCGGCTGCAGCCGGCCCTTGGCGACGACCTCGGACGGGTCGAGGCCCAGCACGCCGGTCTCGCTGGCCAGCACCACCCGGTCGTCGGCGGTGCGCCACCAGCGCGCCGGGCGCAGGCCGTTGCGGTCCAGCACCGCGCCGACCAGCGAACCGTCGGTGAAGGTGACGCAGGCCGGGCCGTCCCACGGCTCCATCAGGCTGGCGTGGAACTGGTAGAACGCCTTGCGCTTGGGGTCCATCTCGGCGTGGTTCTCCCACGCCTCCGGCACCATCATCAGCACCGCGTGCGGCAGGCTGCGGCCGCCCAGGTGCAGCAGCTCCAGCACCTCGTCGAAGGAGGCGGAGTCCGAGCCGTCCTCGGCGCAGATCGGGTACAGCCGGGACAAGTCGCCCGGGATCAGGTCCGATTCCAGCAACGCCTCGCGGGACCGCATCCGGTTCCGGTTGCCGCGGATGGTGTTGATCTCGCCGTTGTGCGCGACGAAGCGGAACGGGTGCGCCAGCGGCCACGACGGGAAGGTGTTCGTGGAGAACCGGCTGTGCACGATCGCGATCGCGCTGACCAGCCGCTCGTCGGTGAGGTCCGGGAAGAACGCGGGCAGCTGCCCGGTCGTCAGCATGCCCTTGTAGACCATGGTCCGGCTGGACAGCGACGGGAAGTAGAGCTCCAGGCCCTCCTGCGCGGCGGCCCGCTCGGCGCGCTTGCGCAGGCAGAAGGCCAGGCGGTCCAGCTCGATGCCGGCCTCCTCGCGCTGCCCGGCGACCAGCAGGGTCGCGAAGTGCGGCATGCACTTCAGCGCCGTGGTGCCCACGCCCGCCTTCTCCGGGGTGATCGGCACGTCCCGCCAGCCCAGCACCTTCAGCTGCTCTTCGGCGGCGACCTGCTCCACCAGCTCGATCGCGCGGCGGCGCTGCTCCTCGTCGGCGGGCAGGAACACCATGCCCGCGGCGTAGCGGCGCTGGCCGAGGTCGTCGGCCTCGGGCAGCTCGACGCCCGCCTCGGCGCGCAGCAGCTCGTCCGGCAGCTGCACCAGGATGCCCGCGCCATCACCGCTGGTCGGCTCGGCTCCAGCAGCACCGCGGTGTTCGAGGTTCGCCAGCGCGGTCAGCGCATCGGCGACGATGCCGTGGGAACGGCGCCCGCGGACGTCGGCGACCATGGCGACACCGCAGGAATCCTGCTCCGCAGCCGGGTCGTACAAGCCCTGGGCTGCTGGGACGGCGGAGAAGACCATGCGCAGACCTCCCTCGTCAGTTCTCGTGCTCGGAAGTCGACAGCCGCACCGGCTGACCTGACTTCATGACTTCTGGGCACGGGACGACGCTGGCCCGCAGATGACTTCCGGTGTCACGACAGAAGTTTTCGGGCTTTCGAAAGCCCGCTCGTGACCGGAGCGTTCAGAGAACTTTAACAGCCAGGATACCCAGAAGCATTAGTTGTCGAGTGATGCTGACCATCTTGTTGTAACGCACCCGTGTGGGTTACGGGAGTCCGCGCGGACGGCGGCTGCCCAGGGGTTTCGTCATCGCAGACCTCCCGACGCGAGTTCGGGGACGTTCCTCGTGCGTTGCGGATGGCGGGCAGCACCCGCCGCGTGCGGCGGCTAGCCGCTCACCGGGCAGAACGCTCCGGGCCACGGCCCCGCCGGCAGTCGGGGCGCGCACCGGTGAACACGATCCGTTGCCAAATCTAACCGCTGGGTGGCCGCTGGCGGTAGGCCGTGCTCCAAGACACCCCGCAGCGCCTCGGCCCGTTGATCGAGCCCTGATATCTTTGCAGCTCAGAGCCCCCGTCCGCGGGGGCTCGCGGGACGCCAGCGCCAAGCGAAACCGGTGCGAACCCGGTGCTGTGCCGCAACTGCGATGGCCCGGTCTCGACCGGGCACGAGCCAGGTCGCCTTGCGCGTGGTGTCGATGTCCGCCACTCCCGGTGCAGGGGTGCGGTGTCGGCTTCCCCGGCCGCGCCCTCGATGCACCGGCCGAAACCGTAGGGAAGACATGACCGGGTTCCGCCGACTCGCCACCCTGCTGCTCGCCGCGCTGGCCCTGCTCGTCGGGGTCACCGGGTGCGCAACCCGACCCCACTCCCAGACCACGGCCCCGGCCGACGACCCGGCCTCCGCGTTCCCGGTCAAGGTGGAGCTGCCCGGCCAGCAGCCGGTGACCCTCCCGCAGCAGCCGAAGCGGATCGTCTCGCTGTCCCCGACCGCCACCGAAACCCTCTACGCCATCGGCGCCGGGGACCAGGTCATCGCGGTCGACCAGTTCTCCGACTTCCCGCAGCAGGCGCCGCGCACGAACCTCTCCGCGTTCACCACCGACGCCGCGGCCGTCGGCGGGCACGACCCGGACCTGGTCATCGCCCCGGACAGCGCCGGTCAGCTGGCCGAGGGCCTCAAGGCCGCCAACGTGCCGACGCTGCTCACCCCGGCGGCGGCGAACCTGGACGACGCCTACCGGCAGATCGAGGTGCTGGGCCAGGCCACCGGGCACACGCAGCAGGCCCGCGACCTGGTGGCCAAGATGCGCGGTGAGATCGACAAGATCGTGCGCGACACCCCGAAGCCGCCGCAGCCGCTGACCTACTACCACGAGGTCAGCCCGGACTACTACACCGCGACCTCGCGGAGCTTCGTCGGCAACGTCTACAACCTGTTCGGCCTGCACAACATCGCCGACGAGGCTGGCGGCGACTTCCCGCAGTTGTCCGAGGAGCACGTGCTGCAGGCCAACCCGAACCTGATCTTCGTCTCGGACGTCAAGTGCTGCCAGGTCACCGCCGCTTCCGTCGGCGAGCGGCCCGGCTGGAACACCCTCGACGCGGTGCACAAGAAGCACGTGTTCGAGATCGACGACGACCTCGCCGGCCGCTGGGGCCCGCGGGTGGTCGACCTGGTGCGCTCCGTCGCCGACGGGGTCACCAAGGCGCAGCAGGGGTGACGAGCACGCCGCTGCCGCAGACCAAGCTGCGACCCCGGCACGTGGTGATCGGGGTCGTAGTGCTCGTCGCCAGCGTTCTGCTGTCGGTGCTGCTCGGCGCGGCCGAACTCGGCTGGCGCCGGGTGCTCGCCGAGATCGCCGCGCAGCTCACCGGCGGCGTTTCGCCGCTGTCGGAGCGCGAAGCGGCCATCCTCTGGTACCTGCGGGTGCCGCGGGTGGTGCTCGCGGTGTTGGTGGGCGCCGCGCTCGCGGTCTCCGGCGCGGCCTTCCAGGGGGTGTTCCGCAACCCGCTGGCCGACCCGTACCTGCTGGGTGCGGCGGCCGGCGCGGGCTTGGCGGTCACGGTGGTGCTCACCGGCTCACCGCAGACCGCGCTGTCCATCCCGGTGCAGGTCGCGGCCTTCGCCGGAGCCCTCGGCGGCGTCGGCCTGACCTGGCTGGTCGGGCGCTCGGCCGGACGCGACACGGCCACCCTGGTGCTGGCCGGGGTGGCCGTCGGAGCCTTCCTCACCGCCGCGCAGACCTTCGTGCAGCAGATGCGCGTGGAGTCGTTGCAACAGGTCTACATGTGGATCCTGGGGCGCCTGTCCACCACGGGCTGGCGAGAAGTGCTGATCGTGCTGCCCTACCTCGTGGTCTCAGCGGTCGTGCTGTGCATCTGCGCGCGCCTGCTGGACCTCCTCGGCACCGGTGACGAGGAAGCCGCCGCCCTGGGCGTGCGCCCGGGTCGGGTGCGCTTCGCGGTGCTCGTCGCAGCGTCCCTGGCCACTGCGGCAGCGGTGTCGGCGGCAGGCCTGATCGGTTTCGTCGGCCTGGTGGTACCCCACCTGGTGCGGCTCGCGATGGGCGGCAGCTTCCGAATCATCGTCCCGATGTCACTGCTGTTCGGCGGAGTGTTCCTGGTCCTGGCCGACATGCTGGCCCGCACCCTGCTAGCCCCCGCCGAGATCCCGATCGGCGTGATCACGGCCTTCACCGGAGCACCGTTCTTCGCCCTCCTCCTACACCGGAGCCGGGCATGAACAGCCCAGCCACAACGTGTGCCAACCCCCACCCAACCGCACCTCAGGGGACCGTGACGCAACCCAGCCACAAGAAACCGCGAAACCGCAAGATCCCTCCCAAACGCAACCACCACTGTGAATCGCGGAGAGGCGGGGGAGCATGAGCAGGTTGGAGGTGCGTGAGCTGTCCGCTGGTTACCGGCGCGGCACGGTGATCTCCGGCGTTTCGACCACTGTGGACACCGGTGGCTGGCTGGGCATCATCGGCCCCAACGGCTCGGGCAAGTCGACGCTGCTGAAGGCCATCGCGGGCCTGGTGCGCCACTCCGGCGAGGTGCTGGTCGACGACCGCCCGCTGGCCGAGCTGCGCCGCCGCGAACGAGCCCGCGCGATCGGCTACGCCCCGCAGATCCCGCAGCTGCCGATCGGCCTGACCGTCACCGATTACGTGCTCCTGGGCCGCACCCCGCACCTGGGCGTCCTGGGCCGCGAAGGCCCGGCGGACCTGGAAGTCGTGCGCGGACTCCTCGACCGCCTGGACCTCGCGCGACTGGCGGACCGCGCCCTGGCCACGCTGTCCGGCGGCGAACGCCAGCGCGCAGTGCTGGCCCGCGCCCTCGCCCAGCGGGCCGGGGTCCTGCTGCTCGACGAACCGACGACCGGCCTGGACGTCGGCCACGCGCAAGCCCTGCTCGACCTGGTCGACGAACTCCGCCGGGAACTGGGCACCACGGTCGTCATGACCCTCCACGACCTGACCCTCGCGGCCCAGTACGCCGAGCACCTGCTCCTGCTCGACACCGGAGGTGTCGCAGCCGAAGGCACCCCCACCGAGGTCCTGACGCCCGAGGCCCTCGAAAAGCGCTACACAGCCCGGGTCACGGTCCTGCACACCCCCGACGGCTCACCCGTCATCGCCCCGATCCGGAACTGATCAATCGATGGAACCGCGTGCCACGACCCATTCCGCCAGTTGACCGGTCATCTCCGCGATGAACTCGAAGTCCTGGTCGTAGTGGAGCAGTGCGAGTGAGCTCCGTTCCGCGACTGCTGCGATCAACAGATCCGGGATCTTTCGACCACGGAGGCCTTGCGCCGATAACGCGCGTTGCACACCCCGAGCGCGAACGAAGTCAGCATGTTCGATCTCGATCAGCGGACAGAATCCGATCGCGCGCTGGATCGCATCCCATTCCGCCGCATTGCGGGCGGAATGCCCGAGCTCGAGATCAGTCATCGTGCAGCGGGCAAGAGCATGCGACCGGACGAGCTCGCTGACGGTCTTCCGCACGGGCTCCTTCCGCAGCCTAGACAGCACACTCGTGTCGGCGAGGTACTTCAGCGCCACGCGGTCTCACGGTCCTCGAAGTCGATTCCCGCGAGAACGTCGAGCGCAGCCTCGACATCATCGCCGTGCAAACTCATCCCGCCCGCTTGCCGCAGAGCGACGTTGATCGTGTCCTTGATCGTCTTGGTGCCGAGCTGCTCTCGCGCTGCAGCTAGGGCACCTTCATCCACATCAACTAGATGCTTCATGCACCCGAGTATATACGACGACACGTTTGTATATACCTCCTTTTCATCGTCCAGTCACTCGCCTTGAGATCAACTAAGCATCGAATATAGCGTCGCCAATATATCTCGTGCCAGCTATAATCGGTGAATGCGAGACAAGCAACTCGATCGAGTGAGGCGCGAGAATCCGGTCGCCGACCAGGGGGAGTACGACGAGTCGTACGCGGAAGCGTCGCTGGCCTTCGCGCTGGCTCGCCTCGTGTACGGGTTGCGCACGCAGGCCGGGATCACGCAGACCGAGCTCGCGCGCCGGATGAGCACGACGCAGTCCTCGGTGGCCCGGTGGGAAAGCGGCGGCAGCCTGCCGACGATCGACCTGCTGGATCGTCTCGGGCGCGCTGTCGACGTCCGCTTGGAGCTGGTGGCGTCACCGAGCGACACCACCGCCCCCAAGGACACCGGGGACAACGCGGTCGCTTTCGGCGCCCGGTGAGCCCCCTCCCCCGAGTTGGGACGCAAATTCCATTGAAATCGGACGTGCGATTTCAATGGAATTTGCGTACCTCCCCTCGGTGGCCGGCGGCTAAGCGGTGGCGAAGCGGGTGAGGACTGCTTCTGGGCGGATGGTGGGGAGCGCGTTGCGGAAGATGCGGTAGTACGCGAGTTCTTCCTTGGTGCGCACGGGTTCGTTGGTGGACTCGAGTTCCGCGTCGGTGATGCGGGATTCCCAGTGCGGGGTGAGCAGGTCCTGGGCTCCGGCACCGGTGCCGAACTGGACCTTGCGCCGCCACAGCAGTTCGTCGGGCAGCCAGCCGGTGAACGCGCGGCGCAGGTGCGCCTTCTCCACGCCGTCCTCGAGCGCCTTCAGCTCCTCCGGCAGCGACATGGCGTGCGCGATGACGTCCGCGTCGAGGAACGGGACTCGTGCTTCCAGGCCATGGGCCATGGTGACGCGGTCGCAGCGCTGCAGGTTGAGCCCGTGCAGCTCGCCGAGGGTGCGGGCGAGCTCGTCCTGCAGGTCGTCGGCGTGCGTTCGGTGGTAGTAGCCGTAGCCGGCGAACAGCTCGTCCGCGCCTTCGCCGGTCAGCACCACCTTGACGTGGTCGGCGGCCAGTTCGGACAGGAACCAGTTGGGCACCGCGCTGCGGATCAGGCTCGCGTCGAAGGACTCCACCGACCGCACGACGTCGTCGAGAGCGGCGATCGCCTGCTCGGCGTCGAAGACCACCTCGTGGTGCTCGGTGCCGAGGTGCTCCGCGGCGGCTCGAGCGGCCAGCAGGTCCGGCGAATCGGCGGAACCGACCGCGAACGTCTTCAGCCGCTGCCCGGCTTCGGCGCAGTCCGCTGCGGCGATCGCGGCGACGATGCTGGAGTCCAGCCCGCCGGAGAGGAACACCCCGACCTCGACGTCGGCCATCAGGTGCCGCCGGACGGAGTCGATCAGCACCTCGCGGGTGGACTTCTCCGCGATCTCGGCGGACATCCCGGCCCAGTCCGGCATCCCGACGGGTTCCGGCACGGGTTCGGCGAACCGGACGAGCCCGGTCTCCGGCGTCCAGGAGCAGCCGGGCGGGAAGGTCTCGACGGCTGCCTGCACGTCGGCCGGGAAGGCGCACAGCTCGGAGGCGAAGTAGCGGGTTCCGGCGACCTCGGCCCAGTACAGCGGCTTGATACCCAAACGGTCGCGAGCGGCGACGAAACGGCCGTCCGGCGCGGCCGCGCACAGCGCCCACATGCCCTGCAGCCGGTCGAGCGCAGCGGGGCCGAACCGCGCCAGCAGCACCAACGCCGACTCGCTGTCCGACGAGGTGCGGTAGTCCTGCTCGCCGAGATCGTCGCGCAGCTGCGCGTGGTTGTAGATCTCGCCGTTGCAGACCAGCGTCCAACCGTCCAGTCCGCGCAGCGGCTGGCGCCCGCCGTCGAGGTCGACGATCGACAGCCGGGTGTGCCCGAGCCACGCGTGCCTGCCGACCTCCCGCTGATCGGTGTCGTCGGGGCCGCGGTGCGCGATCGCGTCGACCATCGGCTCCCCCGCTGCGGCCGGGACGGACGTCGGGTGGTGCAAAGCGGCAATTCCACACATGGAACTCGACCGTAGAAATCACGAGCGCATGAGACAACGCAAGTTGCTCCATGCGCACGGATTCGCGAAGATGTGCTGGTGGCCACCGATAGCTTGAGCAGCGTCCAGCGAGCCATGGACGTGCTGCGCACCCTCGGATCCGGACCGCTGCGGGTGCAGTCGGTCGCCGAAGCGCTGGGCAAGGAGAAGACGCAGGTCTCGCGCACGCTGAAGGTGCTGGCCGAAGGCGGCTTCGTCGAACGCGACCCGGAAACGCTGGAGTACCGCCTGGGCTGGCAGCTCTTCGCCCTCGCCGGAGCGGCCAGCGACAGCCGCCTGCTGCAACAAGCAGCGCCGGTGGTGCGCGGCCTGATGCGCACCACCGGCGAGGCGGCGTACTTGACGGTGCTCAGCGGCAACGCCGCTGTGACGGTGCTGGCCGAACGCCCGGGCCGGGCGCTCCAGGCCAACGAGTGGATCGGCAGGCTTTCCCCGCTCAACTGCACGGCGAGCGGCAGAGCCCTGCTGCACGGACGCCCGAGCGACGAGCTCGACCTGATCCTGACCGCCCAACCGGAGAGGCTGCCCGGCACCGAACGGGCGCCCCGCACGGCGGAAGAGGTGCGGGAACGCCTGCGCGCCGAGCAGAGCGCGGGCTACAGCGCCGCCGTCGAGGAGTCGGAACCAGGCCTGGTCGCCGTAGCGGCCCCGATCCGCGACTTCCGCGGCACGACGGTCGCTGCGCTCAACGTCTCCGCCCCGGTCTTCCGGCTACCGCCGGACGACCTCGCCCGCGCCGCGGCGGCGGTGGTCGACGCCGCTTCGCGGCTCTCCCACGCGCTCGGCGCTCCGTAGCGTCAGTCCTTCTCGCTCTTCGCGCTCTCGGCGCTGCGCGCCTGCGAGTCGTCTCCGGAGTCCTCGGCTTTCGCCTCGGTCTCCTCCGACTCGGGCTCAGTCGCCTCCGGCTCCTTCTCTACCGATGGCTCCGAAGACTCCGCAGGCTCCGCGGCCTCCGCCGGGGCTGCGCCCGGCTCCGGCTTGCCCTGGAGCAGCTCGGGGTCCTCGCGCCCGCCGCGCACCAGCACCAGGTACAGGACGGCGCCGGCGAAGACGATCAGCGAGGTGAAGACGTTGATGCGGATGCCGAGGATCATGGTGGCCTCGTCGGTGCGCATCATCTCGATCCACAACCGGCCGAGGGTGTAGCCCGCGACGTAGAGCGCGAACACGCGGCCGCGGCCCATCCGGAACTTGCGGTCCGCCCAGATGATCACCAGGAAGATCAGCAGGTTCCAGAGCAGTTCGTAGAGGAACGTCGGGTGCACGACGGTGATCGGGGTTTGGTCCAGGGCCACGCCGCCGATCGGATCGTTGAGGCCGGTGGCCGGGTCGACGCGGCGGTAGATCTCCAGGCCCCACGGCAGGGTCGTCGGCGCACCGTAGAGCTCCTGGTTGAACCAGTTGCCCAGGCGGCCGATGGCCTGCGCCAGGATGATGCCGGGCGCGACGGCGTCGGCGAACGCGGACAGCGGGACGCCCCGCCGGCGGCAACCGATCCAGGCGCCCACGGCACCGAGCGCGACGGCGCCCCAGATGCCCAGGCCGCCTTCCCAGACCTTGAGCGCGTCCAGCGGGTTGCGGTCCGGGCCGAAGTACTTGTGCCAGTCCGTGGCCACGTGGTAAAGGCGCCCGCCGACCAGGCCGAACGGCACCGCGAACACCGCGATGTCGATGACGGTGCCTTCGGCGCCGCCTCGGGCCACCCAGCGGCGGCTGCCGATCCAGACCGCGGCGATGATGCCCGCGATGATGCACAGCGCGTAGGCGCGCAGCGGAATCGGGCCGATGTGCCAAACCCCTTGCGGCGGGCTCGGAATCGTGGCCAGGAACGAATTCGCCGTGGCGGCGACCGGGGCACTCACAGCCCCAACGGTATCGGGCGCCCCGAGCCGGGGCGCGCACACCCCGGAGCCCCGTTGCGGCGAACGGACCACCCGTCCCACCCGTTGGTGCGAACGGACCATCTGCCTCGGCCGTTGCGGTCAAAAAGCGAACGGACCGCTCGCCCCGCAAGACGGGACGAACGGTCCGTTCGTGCCGAAGTTCAACCGAGCGAGCGGACCGTTCACGCCGATAGGTGGAGTGAACAGGCCGTTCGCTTCAGATCAGCGGCTGCGGACGCCTCGCGCGAGTTCCGCGGTCAGCTCCCGGACGCCTTCGACGCCGTCCTTCTCGGCCCGGGTCACGAACGCCGAGCCGACGATGACGCCGTCCGCGAAGGTGGCGACCTCCGCCGCCTGCTCGCCGGAGCGGACGCCGAGGCCGACGCCGATCGGCAGGTCGGTGTGCGCGCGGGTGCGCTGGACCAGGCCCGATGCCGCCGAGCCGACGCTCTCGCGGGCACCGGTCACGCCCATCACCGACGTCGCGTAGACGAAACCGCTGGTCGCCTTCGCGGTCAGGGCCAGCCGCTCCTCGGTGGAGGACGGGGCGACCAGGAAGATCCGGTCCAGGCCGTGCTCGTCGGTCGCGGCGATCCAGTCCTCGCCCTCGTCCGGGATCAGGTCCGGGGTGATCACGCCGAGCCCGCCGGCGGCCTTGAGGTCGCGGGCGAAGGCGTTCACGCCGTAGTGGTGCACCGGGTTCCAGTAGGTCATCACCACGGCGTTGCCACCGGCCTCGGCGATCGAGGACACGACGTCGAAGGTGTCGCGGAGCCGGAAGCCCGCGCGCAGCGCCTTGTCGCTGGCCGCCTGGATCGTCGGGCCGTCCATCACCGGATCGGAGAACGGGATGCCGACCTCGACGATGTCGCAGCCGGTCGAGCCGTCGGTGCCGGTCAGCATCGCCCGGAACAGGTCCTTGGACTCCGGCACCGTCGGGTACCCGGCGGGCAGGTAGCCGATCAACGCGGCGCGCTGCTCCTCGCGGCACCCCTGGAAAACCTCGCGCAGGCTCACCGCGCACCCTCCTGAGCCTCGTCGACGAGACCGAAGTACTTCGCCGCGGTGTCCATGTCCTTGTCGCCCCGCCCGGAGAGGCTGACCACGATGATCGCGTCCGGGCCGAGCTCCTTGCCGAGCTCCAGCGCCCCGGCCAGCGCGTGCGCGGACTCGATGGCCGGGATGATGCCCTCGGTGCGCGACAGCAGCTTGAACGCCTGCATGGCCTCGTCGTCGGTCACCGACCGGTACTCGGCGCGGCCGGTGTCCTTCAGGTACGAGTGCTCCGGCCCGACGCCGGGGTAGTCCAGCCCGGCCGAGATCGAGTAGGCCTCGACGATCTGCCCGTCGTCGTCCTGCAGCAGGTAGGAGCGGGCGCCGTGCAGCGTGCCGGGCGTGCCCTCGCCGAGGGTCGCGCCGTGCTCACCGGACTCGATGCCGTGCCCGGCCGGCTCGAAGCCGACCAGCCGCACGTCGACGTCGTCGATGAAACCGTGGAAGATGCCGATCGCGTTGGAGCCGCCGCCGACGCAGGCCACCACCGCGTCGGGCAGCCGACCGGTCATCTCCAGCACCTGCTCGCGGGCCTCGTCGCCGATGACCCGGTGGAAGTTGCGGACCATCATCGGGAACGGGTGCGCACCCGCGGCGGTACCCAGCAGGTAGTGCGTGTGGTCGACGTTGGCGACCCAGTCCCGCAGCGCCTCGTTGATGGCGTCCTTGAGGGTCGCCGAGCCGGTGTTGACCGGGATGACCTCCGCGCCCAACAGCCGCATCCGCGCCACGTTGAGGGCCTGCCGCTCGGTGTCGACCTTGCCCATGTAGATCACGCACTCGAGGCCGAGCAACGCGCAGGCGGTGGCGGTGGCCACGCCGTGCTGCCCGGCACCGGTCTCGGCGATGACCCGGCGCTTGCCCATCCGCTTGACCAGCAGCGCCTGCCCCAGCACGTTGTTGATCTTGTGCGAGCCGGTGTGGTTGAGGTCCTCCCGCTTGAGCAGGATCCGCGCGCCGCCCGCGTGCTCGGCGAAGCGCTTGGCCTCGGTCAGCAGCGAGGGACGGCCCGCGTAGTTGCGCAGCAGGTCGTCGAGCTCGGCGAGGTACTCCGGGTCGCGCTGCGCCTTGGCGTACTCGGCGGCGAGCTCGTCCTGCGCCGCGATCAGCGCTTCCGGCATGAACCGGCCGCCGTAGTCCCCGAAGTGCCCGCGCTCGTCCGGGTCGTGCCCGTCCGGAACGGGCTTGCCCTGGCGGTGTGCGCGCGCGGTGTCCGCCCCCACGGTCATTGCCTTACCTCCTGTGCTTCGCCGACCCCGCGCTGCCCGTCAGCGGCTCGGCCGCGGGCATGCCGGGTGCGACCCGGCGGTCACCAGCTGGGTGACGGCCGTCTTGGGATTGTCGCTGGTCACCAGGCCCTCGCCGACCAGTACCGCATCCGCACCCGAGCCCGCGTAGGCCATCAGGTCGCTGGGCCCGCGCACGCCGGATTCGGCGATCTTGAGGATGTTCTGCGGCAGGCCCGGCGCGATCCGGCCGAACACGTCGCGGTCCACCTCGAGCGTATGCAGGTTGCGGGCGTTGATGCCAATGACTTTCGCACCCGCTTCCAGGGCACGGTCGGCCTCCTCGGCGGTGTGCACCTCGACGAGCGCGGTCATGCCCAGCGATTCCACCCGGTCGAGCAGCGCTTCCAGCGCGTTCTGCTCGAGCGCCGAGACGATCAGCAGCACCATGTCCGCGCCGTGCGCGCGGGCCTCGTGCACCTGGTACGGGCTGACGATGAAGTCCTTGCGCAGCAGCGGGGTGTTGACCACCTTCGCCCGCACCGCGTCGAAGTCGGCGAGCGAACCGCCGAAGCGGCGCTCCTCGGTGAGGACGCTGATCACCCGCGCCCCGGCGTCGGCGTAGTCGGCGGCCAGCTCGGCCGGCTCGCCGATCTCGGCCAGCTCGCCCTTGGACGGGCTGCGGCGCTTGACCTCCGCGATGACGCCCACGCCGGGCGCCCGCAGCGCCGCGAGCACGTCGTGCGGCGGTGGAGCCGCCGCGGACAGCTGCTTGATCTCGTCGAACGGAATCGCGGATTCGCGAACTGCCAGATCTTCGCGAACGCCTTCGATGATGGATTCCAGAACGGTCACGCGAACACCTCGCCGGCCCTGCCCCGAACAGCCACCCGCAAGTCCCTGATCCGCGAGTTGCATGCGCAGATGAACTCATTGCGCTCGATCACGACACTCCCCTTCCCGCCGTGCCGTCGCATGCCCGATGCTAAACCTCGCCCGGACCCCGGCCCACCAAGGGGTGTCCGGAACGTCCCAGCGCAGCAAGGACCTTCGGCCCTTGCGCGCAAGATGTTCGACCGTTCGGAACCGTGCCGAACTGGGTTTTCCGGCCCGACGAGGAAATCCGAAATTAATTCAGCGATCCTGATCGTCCGTTGGATCCCGACCGGCATCGAGGTCCTGCCACATCTGCCGGTCCGGATCGTGGGATTTCTTCTTCTCCGCACCCGGCGCCGAGTACTTCGCCCCCATAGCGGGCATTCTCCCTGCGCGCAGCACCACCAGCACCCCGGCCACCAGCAGCAACACCGCCCCGGCGATCAGCATCAGCGGCCCGAGCGGCTGCGGGTCCAGCGGGCCGACCGGCGTGCTCCCCGGCGGTACGCCGTCCGGCGCGCCGAACACGGTGAAGCTGTACACCTGGAACGCCCGCCAGATCAGCACTCCGCCCGCGGCCGCGATGAGCACGCCGACGATGCGCCGCAGCCACCCACCGGTGGCCAGCAGGGCCGCGACGGCGGTCAGCGCCGCCAGCGCCATCGGCACCAGTTCCGGTCGCACGTCGCCGCCGGTGACCCCGGCCGTGATCTCGGCGCCGAACGACGTGCGGTACTTCTGCCCGGCCCACAAGACCGCGCTGGAGCCCCAGAGCAGCCCTCCTGCGGCCAGCAGGAGCAGCACGACCGCCCACAGGAGCCCCTTGGAGCGCGGCTCCGGCTCAGATCCCGGCTCGGTGGTCAACCCGCTCCTCCGTCACCTGCTCGCCGCGCGGGCGGGACAGCGTCTCCGCCGTCGCGATCGCGTTCAGCACCGCGCGCGCCTTGTTCAGGCACTCCTGGTCCTCCGCGACCGGGTCCGAATCGGCCACGATCCCGCCACCGGCCTGCACGTAGGCCCGGCCGTCGCGGACCAGCGCGGTGCGGATCGCGATCGCGGTGTCGGCGTCCCCGGCGAAGTCCAGGTACCCGACGACGCCGCCGTACTGGGCGCGCCGCGTCGGCTCCAGCTCCTCGATCAGCTCCAGCGCGCGCGGCTTGGGCGCACCGGACAGGGTGCCCGCCGGGAAGCAGGCCGCGACCGCGTCGAAGGCCGTCTTGCCGTCGGCGAGCTGCCCGGTCACCGTCGACACGATGTGCATGACGTGGCTGTAGCGCTCGATGCGGAAGAAGTCGACGACGTGCACCGAACCCGGCTTGCAGACCCGGCCCAGGTCGTTGCGGCCGAGGTCGACGAGCATCAGGTGCTCGGCGCGCTCCTTGTCGTCGTTGAGCAGCTCCTTCTCCAGCAGCGAGTCCTCGTCCTCGTCCGCGCCGCGCCAGCGGGTCCCGGCGATCGGGTGCGTGGTGGCCTGCCCGTCGCGCACCGTCACCAGCGACTCCGGGCTGGAGCCGACGATGTCGAACGGGGTGCCGCCGTCCGGCGCCTCCAACCGCAGCAGGTACATGTACGGGCTGGGGTTGGTGGTGCGCAGGACCCGGTAGATGTCCAGCGCATCGGCGGAGGTGTCCATCTCGAAGCGCTGGGAGACCACGACCTGGAACGCCTCACCGGCCCGGATCGCCTCCTTGGCCTTCTCCACCGCCTCGTAGTGCTCCTCGGGCTGGCGGCGGCGGACGAACTGCGGGTCCGGCCGGGAGAAGGCGGCCACCGTCGGCTCCGACGGCGTGCACAGCTGCTCGGTCATCTCGTCGAGCCTGCGCACCGCGTCGTCGTAGGCCGCGTCCACCCGCTCCGGGCTGTCGTCCCAGTTCACCGCGTTGGCGATCAGGGTGATGGTGCCCTCGTGGTGGTCCAGCGCGGCCAGGTCGGTGGCCAGCAGCATGACCAGCTCGGGGATCTGCAGGTCGTCCTCGGTGAGGTCGGGCAGCCGCTCCAGGCGGCGCACCGAGTCGTAGCCGAGGTAACCGACCATGCCGCCGGTCAGCGGCGGCAGGCCCGGCAGCGGATCGGTCTGCAGCAGCCGGACGGTCTCGCGCAGCGCCTGCAGCGGGTCGCCGCCGTCGGGCAGGCCGACGGGCGGGGTGCCGGTCCAGTGGGCTTCCCCGTCGCGGACGGTCAGCGCGGCGGCGCTGCGGGCGCCGACGAAGGACCACCGCGACCAGGAACGCCCGTTCTCCGCGGATTCGAACAGGAACGTCCCGGGGCGGTCCCCGGCGAGCTTGCGGTACACCCCGAGCGGGGTCTCGTCGTCTGCGAGCAGCCGTCGCACCACCGGGATGACCCGGCGGTCCGCCGCGAGAGCGCGGAACTCCTCGCGTCCAGGACTGATTGAGCCGATATCACCGTCGCCGACCATGTCGTCATTGTGCCGCGCACCGGTTTCCTCCCGCGCGCGCCCTCCGGGCCGCTTTGCCCCGGGACCGCCGAGGCGGCCAGGATGAGCGGGTGAGCAGTGCAACGAACGGCACCGAGCCGAAGCGGCGCGGGCGGCGCCCCAGCGGCGAGGACACCAGAGCCGCGCTGCTGGCGGCTGCGCGCGAGGTGTTCACCGAGCAGGGCTACGACGCGGCCACGGTGCGCGCCATCGCGGCGCACGCCGGGGTCGACCCGGCGATGGTCAACCACTGGTTCGGCAGCAAGGCCGGGCTGTTCTCCGCGGCGGTGCAGATCCCGATCAACCCGGACGACGTGGTGCCGGATCTGCTGGCCGGGGACCGCGAGGGGCTCGCCGAACGGCTGCTGCGCATGTTCCTGGCGGTGTGGGACAACGCCGAGGGCGGCCAGTTCGCGGCCCTGGTGCGCAGCATCGCCTCCAACGAGAGCGCGGTGTCGATGCTGCGCGACTTCATCCAGAACGTCATGTTCAACCAACTGGTCAAGGTGCTCGGGGTGGATCGCCCGGAGCTGCGCGCCTCGCTGGCCGGATCCCAGATCGTCGGCCTGGGCATGGCCCGCTACGTGGTCCACCTGGAACCCCTGGCCTCGGCCGACCACGACACGGTCGTCGCCGCGATCGGCCCCAACCTCCAGCGCTACCTCACCGGAGACCTCGGCCCCACCGACCACTGACCCGGACCCCACCGCCGTTACCACGATCCGTCCCCACCGTCCACTCAGAACCACAGTTTCAATTGAAACTGCAGATCCCACCCACGGCGGATCACAGTTTCAATTGAAACTGCGGACCCACGGCGTGTCGGGACCCGGCGTGTCGGGGGACCGAACTGCGGACACACCGGCGTGCCGACACGCCGACGCATGTGGACAGGTGGCCCTGGTTGTGGAGGAGTTCCGCAAATTCAATGGAAATTGGATGTCCAATTTCCATTGAATTTGCGTCCAGCTCGGAGCCAGGACGTGGGAGGGACGGCTTGACGCAGGTACGGGTGAGGGTGCCGGTCAGGGTTCTGGGGTGAGGAGGGTGTCCGCGTCGAAGCAGGTCCGGTCTCCGGTGTGGCAGGCCGCTCCCTCCTGGTCGACGACCAGGAGGATCGTGTCCCCGTCGCAGTCCAGGCGGACTTCGTGGACCTGCTGGGTGTGGCCGGAGGTCTCGCCCTTGACCCAGTACTGCCGGCGGCTCCGGGAGTAGTAGGTGGCTCGGCGGGTGGTGAGGGTGCGGTGCAGCGCCTCGTCGTCCATCCACGCCATCATCAGCACCTCGCCGGTGCCGCGCTGCTGCGCGATCGCCGGGACCAGTCCTTCGGCGTTGCGCTTGAGGCGAGTCGCGATCGCCGCGTCCAGACCGCTCATCGAACAGTGATCCCTTCCGCCCGCATGGCGTCCTTGACCTCGCCGATCCGCAGCTGTCCGAAGTGGAACACGCTGGCGGCCAGCACCGCGTCCGCTCCCGCGTGCACCGCGGGCGCGAAGTGCTCGACCGCTCCCGCGCCGCCGCTGGCGATCAGCGGAACGTCCACGACCGCCCGCACCGCGCGGATCATCTCCAGGTCGAACCCGGCCTTGGTGCCGTCGGCGTCCATCGAGTTCAGCAGGATCTCGCCGACGCCCAGCTGCTGGCCCTTCGCCGCCCACTCGACCGCGCAGATCCCGGTGCCGCGCCGACCGCCGTGCGTCGTGACCTCGTAGCCCGACGCCGTCGGCTGCCCGCCCTCGGGCACCCGCCGCGCGTCCACCGACAGCACCACGCACTGGGCGCCGAAGCGCTGCGAGGCCTCGCTGAGCAGTTCGGGACGGGCGATCGCCGCGGTGTTCAGGCTGACCTTGTCCGCGCCGGCGCGCAGCAGGCGGTTGATGTCCTCGGTGCTGCGCACGCCGCCACCGACGGTCAGCGGGATGAACACCTGCTCGGCGGTCTGGCGGACCACGTCGAAGGTGGTCTCGCGGTCACCGGAGGAAGCCGTGACGTCCAGGAAGGTCAGCTCGTCGGCACCTTCGGCGTCGTAAGCCCGGGCGAGCTCGACGGGGTCGCCCGCGTCCCGGAGATCGGTGAAGTTGACACCTTTGACGACCCGCCCCTGATCGACGTCCAAGCAGGGGATCACACGCACCGCAACGGCCATGCCCCCAGGGTAGAGACACGGCCGCGCGGCACTCGTCGTCAGGGGTGCATCCGCGCTCCCTTGAGGACCTTGTCCACCCCGTTGCGCGGCCCGTAGACGGCGATCCCGACCAGGTCGAGCGCGTCGGTGCCCACCGCGCGCACGGCGGCGCGGTTGTCCCGGTCGTTGCCCGTGCTGAACAGGTCAGCGGTGAACACCGCGATGCGCATGGAGCGGGACAGCGCCCGGGCGTGGGCGGTGGTCAGCAGCTCCTTCGTGCCTTCGAAGACCAGCACGGGCTGGCGGAACATCGGCAGGTACTCGACGTCGTCGGCGTCCGCGTACGGCTCGCCGATCACCTCGGGTTCCGCCGTGCCGAGCCCGCTGACCAGGAAGGCCGTCACGTTCAGCCGCTGCCACGGTTCGAGGTCTTCGCGCAGCAGGACGGCGATCTTGTCGTCGAAGCGGATCGGGGCAGGCGATGTTTCCATGCCCCGAGACTGCTCCGTGCGCCCCGCCGCCGTCTTGTACGTTCTTTGCATGGCGCACCAGCAGGAGATCTCTGCTTGGCGCCCTTCGGTTCCGGGCGTCACGGAGGTCTTGCACGCCCACCTCACCGAGCACTCGTACCCGATGCACGTCCACGACGCGTGGACGCTGCTGATCGTCGACGACGGCGCGGTCCGCTACGACCTGGACCGCCACGAGCGCGGCACCCCGGACGGCACCGTCAGCCTGCTGCCGCCGCAGGTGCCGCACAACGGCTCGCCCGCCACCCCGAACGGCTTCCGCAAGCGCGTGCTCTACCTCGACACGACGCAGCTGGACGAGAGCTTCATCGGCGCGGCCGTCGACGACCCGGACTTCACCGATCCCCTGCTGCGCAAGAGCATCGGGCAGCTGCACGCCGCGCTGGCCAACCCGGGGGACGAGTTCGAGGCGGAGAGCCGGCTCGCCCTCATCAGCCAGCGCCTGCGCCAGCACCTGCGGCCGAAGCTCGCAGTCGTCACCGCGTCCGACCGCGGGATCGCCGGAGACCTGCGCGACGTGCTCGATTCACGGCTGCTGGAAGGAACCACGCTGGCCGAGACGGCGCAGCTGCTCCACGCCCATCCCGCGCACCTCGTGCGGGCCTTCAGCACGGCGTTCGGCATCGCGCCGCACCAGTACGTGACGTCGCGGCGGGTCGACCTCGCCCGCCGGATGCTCCTCGAAGGACGGCCGCCCGGCGAAGTGGCGACCGAGGCGGGGTTCTACGACCAGTCCCACCTCACCCGCCACTTCAAGCGGATCCTGGGCATCACGCCGGGCCGGTACGCCCGCCGCGCGGTCAGCGGACGGCGGCCAGCGCCTCTTCGAGGGTGAAGTTCTGGGCGTAGAGCGCCTTTCCGACGATCGAGCCCTCGAGGCCGACCGGAGCGAGCTTCGACAGCTCCACCAGGTCGTCCACACTGGACACACCGCCGGAGGCGATCACCGGGGCGTCGGTGCGGGAGCAGACCTCGCGCAGCAGCTCGGTGTTCGGCCCCTGCAGGGTGCCGTCCTTGCTCACGTCGGTGACCACGTAGCGGCGGCAGCCGGCCGCGTCCAGGCGCGCCAGCACCTCCCAGAGGTCGCCGCCGTCCTTGGTCCAGCCGCGGGCGGCCAGCCGGTGGCCCTGCTCGGTGATCCGCACGTCCAGGCCGACCGCGACCTGCTCGCCGTACTCGGCGACCACGCGGTCCGCCCACTCCGGGTTCTCCAGCGCGGCGGTGCCGAGGTTGACCCGCGCGCAGCCGGTGGCCAGCGCGGCTTCCAGCGAGGCGTCGTCGCGGATGCCGCCGGACAGCTCCACCTGCACGTCGAGCTCGCCGGTCACCCGGGCCAGCAGCTCGCGGTTCGAGCCGCGGCCGAACGCGGCGTCCAGGTCGACCAGATGGATCCACTCCGCCCCCGCGCGCTGCCACGTCAGCGCGGCCTCCAACGGGTCACCGTAGGAGGTCTCGGAACCGGCGGCGCCCTGCACGAGGCGGACTGCCTGCCCGTCGGCAACGTCAACTGCGGGAAGCAAGGTGAAGCTCACGGCCCCAACCCTACTGGCAGTGCCGCGACCACCCGCGACCCAGCCCGGCTCAACGCGTCAGCGGCGGGAGCGCTCCGCGTAGAGGACCGCGGTCACCGGGATCGCGAGCACGATCAGGACCAGCAGCAGGACCGCCCAGACGGAGAAGCCCGCCTGGATCAGGTAGGGGGCTCCCATGCCGGAGATCAGGCCGATGGCCAGCACGAGCGCGATCAGCCGGATCGTGCGCTGGCTCATCATGCCGTGTCGGCGAGTCACAGGGTGCCCAGCCAGTTGCGCAGCAGTCGGGCGCCCGCCTCACCGGACTTCTCCGGGTGGAACTGGGTCGCCATCAGCGGGCCGTTCTCCACCGCGGCGACGAACCGCTCGCCGTGCTCCGCCCAGGTCACCAGGGGCGGCGCGATCGAGTCCGACGGATCCAGCTCCCAGCGGCGCACGCCGTAGGAGTGCACGAAGTAGAAGCGGGTGCCCGGCTCGATCCCGGCGAACAGCGCGCTGCCCTCCGGGGCGTCGACCTCGTTCCAGCCCATGTGCGGCAGGACGTCGGCCTGCAGCCGCTCGACGGTGCCCGGCCACTGGCCGCAGCCGTTGGCCTGCATGCCGTGCTCGACGCCCTCGTCGAAGAGCACCTGCATGCCCACGCAGATGCCCAGCACCGGGCGGTCGCCGGCCAACCGGTGGTCGATGATCTTGTCGCCGCCGACCTCCAGCAGGCCTTCCATGCAGGCCGCGAACGCCCCGACGCCGGGGACCACCAGGCCGTCGGCCTCCATCGCGGCACGATGGTCGGCGGTCACCTCGACGTCGGCGCCGACGCGCTGCAGCGCGCGTTCAGCGGAGCGGAGGTTGCCTGATCCGTAGTCCAAGATGACGACTCGTGCCACGGACCCAGGCTACCGGCGCACGTCGCGGGCCTTCAGCGGGCCGCTCCGTCCAGGAAGTCGCGGATGGACGCGGCGATCGCGGTCGGCCCCAAGCCGTGCGCGGCCTCGTGCTCCTCGGCGGTTCCGTACGCGCGGAGCTCCTGGTCGCGGCGGACCCCCAGGGCCAGCGACCTGTGCGGGATGTCGGCCAGCGCGTCGTTGACCTCGTGCGTCGAGGTGCCGCGCAGGTACGGCTCCACCAGCACGACGTCGGGGGTCGCGGCGTGCACCGCCGCGCGGAGTCCGGCGGCGTCGAACGGCCGGATGGTGGCCGCGTACAGCACGGTCACGTCCAGCGCGGCGGTGGCGGTCAGCACCGGGTCGAGCATCGGTCCGACGGCCAGCACCACTCCCCGGCTTCCGCTGCGCACCGTCCGCCAGCCCGGGCCGGTCACCAGCGGTTCGGCGTTGACCCGCTCGGAAAGCCGCAGGTAGACGGGGTCGTCGCCGGGCAGCGCCGAGCGCAGCAGCGCGTCGACCTCGGCCGGGTGGCCGGGGACGTGCACGGCCCAGCCGGGCAGCGTGTCGATCAGCGCGACGTCGCCGGGCGCCATGTGCGTGCGCCCCGCCGTCGGGTAGTCGTACGAGGCGCCGGTGCTGACCACGATCGCTCCGACGCCTTGGTGGCTGAGGTCGAGCTTGAGCTGTTCGAAGGGGCGTTCCACCACGAACGGCGTGATCGAGTGGACCACCGGCCGCAGTCCGGTCAGCGCCAGCCCGCCGGCCACACCGACCATGGCCTGCTCGCGGATGCCGACGTTGAGCACGCGGCGCGGGTGCTGCTGCGCGACTTCGGTGAGGCGGTCCGCGGAGATCTCCGCGAGCACGACGGCCACCCGCGGATCGGTGTCGAGGGCTTCGGTGATGGTCTGCACGAACTGGTCGCGCATGGTGGCGGCGATCGTCGGGGCGGTCATCACAGCTCCTTGGGTTCGACTTCGGCGACCACCGCGAGCGGGCGGTCCGGGTGGGTGCCGGTGAGGGCGCGGCGGATTTCGTCGTGGTCGCGGCCGTTGACGGTGCGCGCGGCCCAGCCCTCGCGGGCGAAGCGGTCGGCGATGCCGCCGGGCCAGCCGGTGCTGGAGGAGCTGTTGTCCACCACCACGGTGGTCAGCTGCTCCAGTCCCCACCGCCCGGCGACCTGGATGGCCTCGTGGTTGCTGCCCTCGTCGAGTTCGGCGTCGCCGACGAGGACGACGACCCGCGGCCGGTCGTGCCCTTGGGCGCGCAGGCCCAGCGTGACGCCGAGCCCGAGCGGGAGGCCGTGCCCGAGGGAACCGCTGCCGATCTCCACGCCGGGAGCCAGCACGCGGTCGGGGTGGAAGCCGAGCCTGGAGTCGAACTCACCGAAGCGGGGCAGCTCGGCGGGGTCCAGGAAGCCCTTGGCCGCCAGCACCGCGTAGAAGGCCATCGGGCCGTGGCCCTTGGACAGCAGGAATCGGTCGCGTTCGGGATCGTCGAGGCGCTGCGGGTCGACCGACAGGACCTGGTCGTAGAGCACCCACAGCACGTCGAGCGTGGAGGTCGCGGCGGCCGAGTGCTTCTCGTCGCCGGTCATCGCGCTCATCAGCGGCCGGAGGTCGGCGTAGCCGTACGTCGTGGTGATCGTCATGCAGCCAGGGTGGAACTTCGAGCGAACTGGAGGTCAAGGCCCGATTTCCGGAAAAACCTCGAGCAAGCTCGAAGTGTTGTGGGTTAGCCTGGCGGACGTGTCGAAGCTTCCGAAACTGCTGACCATCGGCGAGGTCTCCCACCGGAGCGGAGTCGCGCAGACCGCCCTGCGCTTCTACGAGGACCGCGGGTTGATCTCCAGCACCCGGACCACCGGCAACCAACGCCGCTACGACCGGTCGGTGCTGCGCCGGCTGGCGTTCATCCGCTCCGCGCAACGCGTCGGGCTGAGCCTGGAGCAGATCTCCGAAGCGCTCGCCACGCTGCCCGAGGACCACGCGCCGACCAAGGCGGACTGGGCGCGGCTGTCCCGGCGGTGGCGCGACGAGCTGGACGCCCGGATCGACGGGTTGCAGCGGCTCCGCGACCGGCTGACCGGCTGCATCGGGTGCGGCTGCCTGTCGCTGCGGACGTGCACCTTGCACAACGCCGACGACAAGCTCGCGGAGCTCGGACCGGGGGCCCCGCTCCTGCGGCCGACTGCGGACCGCACGTGAGCACTTTGGGGCGCTGTAGCACCCCAAAGTACGCACGTGCCACAGGCAGCCGGAACGCTCAGGCTTCGCCGGTCCAGCGGTAGGTCATCTCCGGGCGGCCGACTCCGCCGTAGTGGGGGCGGCGTTCCGCCATGCCGTTGTTCACCAGGTATTCGAGGTAGCGGCGGGCCGTCACCCGGGAGACCCCGGCGACTTCGCCCACCGTGCCCGCCGGGGCGCCTTCCGGGGCCGCGCGGAGCGCTGAGACCACCGACGCCAGGGTTTCGTCGCCCATGCCCTTCGGGAGGGCTGCGCGGTCCACCCCTCGGAGGGTCGCGAAGGCCCGGTCGATCTCGGCCTGGCCGCTGACCTCCCGGTCGTGGCCGAGGCTCGCCCGGAACCGGGCGTAGTGCTCCAGCTTTTCCCGCATTCCGGCGAAGGTGAACGGTTTCAGCAGGTACTGGACCACCCCGCTGGAGACCGCGGCGCGCACCACCTTCAGCTCGCGGGCCGAGGTCACCGCGATCACGTCCGCGGTGCTGCCCGCGGTGCGCAGTCCTCGCGCCACCTGCAGGCCGTCCATGTCGGGCAGGCGCAGGTCGAGCAGGACCAGGTCGACGGGGGTGCGTTCGACGAAGCGCAGCGCCGCCTGCCCGGTGCGGACCCGGCCGGCCACCTCGAAGCCGTCGATGCGGTTGACGTAGGCCTCGTGGGCCTCGCCGACCAGCGGGTCGTCCTCCACCACCAGAACCGAGATCACCGCGCCACGTCCGATCCGCTCGGCAGCCGCACGGTGAACACCGCGCCTCCGTCGTCGGTCACCTCGATGCTGCCGCGGTGGCGGCGCACGCTCTGCCCGACCAGCGCGAGCCCGAGGCCGCGGCCGGACTCCTTCGTGGACCAGCCGCGTTCGAAGAGCCGCTGCGCGCTTTCCGGATCCACGCCCGGCCCGTTGTCGGCGACCCGGATCAGCACACCGTCCGAAGTGGATCGAACGGTCACCGCCACGCGGGGCTGCGGGCGCTCCGCCACGGCTTCCACCGCGTTGTCGATCAGGTTGCCGAGGATCGTCACCAGGTCCCGCGAGTCGACGTGCGCCAGGTCGACGTCGTCGATCTCGGTGTCGTCGGTGAGCACGACCTCCACCCCGCGCTCCCCCGCTTCCGCGCTCTTGCCCAGCAGCACCGCGGCCAGCACGGGTTCCCCGATCGCCCCGACGACGCGGTCGGTGAGCCGCTGGGCGAGCTCCAGCTCGGCGGTGGCGAAGGCGACGGCCTCGTCCGCGCGGTCGAGTTCGATCAGCGACACCACGGCGTGCAGGCGGTTGGCCGATTCGTGGGCCTGCGAGCGCAGCGTTTCGGCGAAGCCGCGCACCGAGTCCAGCTCCCCGCTCAGCGCCTGCAGCTCGGTGTGGTCCCGGAGGGTGACGACGGTGCCCAGATCGCGGCCGCCGCTGCGGATCTGCGAGATGTTGACCAGCAGCACCCGCTCGTCGGTCAGGTGCACCTCGTCGCGCACCACCCGCCCCGCGCCGAGGGTTTCGACGAGCGATTCCGGCAGCTCCAGCTCGGACACCTCCCGGCCTTCGACCGCGGCCGGGTCCAGGCCGAGCAGCAGCCCGGCCCCGTCGTTGCACAACGTCACCCGGCCGGTCGGGGCGATCAGCAGCAGTCCTTCGCGCACCGCGTGCAGGATCGCGTCGTGGTACTCGTACAGGCGGCTGAGCTCGGCGGGGCGCAGGCCGTGGGTGTGGCGGCGCAACCGGGCGCTGACCAGGTACGTCAGCAGCCCGCCGACCAGCAGCGCACCGGCGGCGACCAGCACCAGCCAGGTGACCCGCTTCTCCAGCTCCAGGGAGATCGTCTGCACCGTGATGCCGTCGGAGACCAGTCCGACCAGCCGGCGCGCGTCGTCGTAGACCGGCACCACGGCCCGGACCGAGAACCCGAGCGTGCCGGGGAAGATCTCGGTGAACACCTGCCCGGCGACGGCCTGCTCGATGTGGCCGAGGAACGGCTGGCCGATCTGCGTCGGGTCGGGGTGGGTGTAGCGGATGCCCTGCGGGGACATGATCGTGATGAAGTCGACCCCGGTGTCGGCGCGGACCCGTTCCGCCAGGGGCTGCAGGGTCGCGGTCGGGTTCGGCTCGACCAGCCCGCGCCGCACGTCCGGCTGCGCGGCCAGGGTGCGGGCCACCGCCACGACCTTGTCGCGGGCCGCGTCCTCGTTGCGCTGCCGCGCGTCGTACCAGGCGAGTGCTGTTCCGGCGAGAACCACGACGGCCACGACGACGACCTGGAGCACGAACAGCTGTCCGGCGAGGCTCCACTGCGGTCGGACGCGGCCGAACCAGTTGCGCGCATCGGCAGTAGGCATGACTGACCCGTGGACGAATGGAGGTGTGACTCCAGGAGGCTACACCACGCTCGACCTGCGAAAATCCCGCACGAGTCCTTTTAGGACATGGGACGCCGGGCGAAGGCCGGAGCGTGCTCGGGGCGGATGCCGACGCCGCCGAGGTAGCCAGTCAGCCCGCGCATGAACGGCAGGCGCCTCAGAAGCCTCAGCAGCACCGGGAGTTTGTTCTCGTCGAGCGTGCCTTCCAGCGCGGGGCGCAGCAGCATCTCGTGCTCGCCCTTCTGCGACTGCTGGGCCACGATCACCGGCAGCGTCCGCCGCCGTTGGACCTTCGCCAGCACGTCGGTGGTCACCTGCCCGCGCCGCAGTGGCCCGGCCAGGATCCGCGCCGCGGCGACGGCGTCCTGGACCGCGATGTTGACCCCGACGCCGCCGACCGGCGACATCGCGTGCGCGGCGTCGCCGATGCACAGCACTCCGTCGCGGTACCAGCGCCGCAGCCGGTTCATCTCGACCTCCAGCAGCTTCACGTCGTCCCACGAGCGCACCGACTCGAGCTGCCCGTCCGACCAGCCGAACAGCTCGGCCAACCGCTTCCGGAAGACCGAGATGTCCTGCGCGCGAAGGGTTTCGTCGCTGCCCTTCGCGATGAGGTAGGCGGTCTGGTAGTAGTCGCCGCGGTCCATGGTGACCGACGCCTGACCGCCGCCGAAGTGGCCGAACACCTCGCCGTCGGTGGCGTCGTCGGCTTTGGCCACGCGCAGCTGCCAGACGTCCATCGGCACCTCGAAGCCGATCGGCCGCAGCCCTGCCTCGCGGCGCACCACCGACCAGCGCCCGTCGCAACCGACGGTCAGCGGCGCCTCGATCTCGCGCTCCGCCCCGTCCACGTCTCGGTAGTGCACGCCGGTGACGCGTCCCGCCTCGGTGCGCAGACCGGTCACCTCGCTGCACATCCGCAGTTCGAAGGACGGTTCCTCGGCGGCGGCCGCGGCCAGCAGGTCGAGGAAGTCCCACTGCGGCACCATCGCGATGTGCCGGTGCCGGCCGCGCAGCCACCGGAAGTCGGCCATCACCACGGTCGTCCCGCCGACCTGGATCCGCATCTGCTGCAGGTGCCCGGCCGGGATCCGGGCGAACCGCTCCCCCAGCCCCAGCTCGTCGAGCAGCCGCAGCGTCGACGGGTGCACGGTGTCGCCGCGGAAGTCCCGCAGGAAGTCGCGGTGCTTCTCCAGCACCGTCACCTGGACGCCGGCGCGGGCGAGCAGCAAGCCGAGCATCATCCCGGCCGGTCCGCCGCCGACCACGCAGCACTGGGTTCGATCCATGACCACCACGCTAGCAGAAACTTAGAGTGAGACTAATTTTATAGGCGATGTAGAATCAGCGGCCATGAGTGAGCAGCTCGGACTTCGGGAGCGCAAGAAGCGGCGCACCAAGCAGGCCCTGGTCGAAGCAGCGCTCCGACTGTTCGACGCCAAGGGCTACGACAGCACCACCGTCGCCGAGATCGCGGCGACCGCCGAGGTCTCCCCCGCGACGTTCTTCAACTACTTCGCGACCAAGGACGAAGTCGTCTTCGCCGACGACGCGATCTACGGCGAACTGCTGCAGCAGGCCTTCGCCGACCGCGCCGCAGGCGAATCCCCGGAAGACCTGCTGCTGCGCACCATCGACCGGCTCAGCACGGCGGAGTCCTGGAGCTTCCCGCTCGACCACGAGCTCACCCGCGTCCGCGCCCGCCTGATCGCCGAAGTCCCGGCCCTGCGCGCGGGCGCGCTGCTGCGCAACGCATCCCTGCAGCAGCAGCTCGCGCACGGCCTGCGCGAGGCCTACCCCGACGACCTCGACGAGCTGACCGCCGCAGCGCTCACCGGCGCGCTGCTCGGCGCGATCGATGCCGCCATGCACGCCGAGATCGCGGGCACGACCTCCGACGTCGTGCGCAGGGCCGCCGGGATCGCGCTGCGCGGTCGTGCGAATCCGGATGGCGCATCACATTTGTGAACACAATGAACACAAGCGTGACGACAGCGTTGCCGGGCGCAGATAGTCTCTCCCGGCCGCGCCGTGACCTGGGCCACGGGCGGCCTCGAGTATGACCCGGCTCGCCCAGGTAGGAGCGCAACAGTGGCAAGCAATGATGCTGCGGCACCACGTCGCCGGGACCGGACGCACTACCTCTACATCGCGGTGATCGTCGCCGTGCTGGCCGGTATCGCCGTCGGGTTCCTGGCCCCCGGCCTCGGCAAGGCCCTCAAGCCGCTGGGCACCGGCTTCGTCGACCTGATCAAGATGATGATCTCGCCGGTCATCTTCTGCACCATCGTGCTCGGCGTCGGCGGTGTCCGGCAGGCCGCGAAGGTCGGCAAGGTCGGCGGTCTCGCCCTCGGCTACTTCATGATCATGTCGGTGGTCGCCCTGATCATCGGCCTCGCGGTCGGCAACGTGCTGCACCCCGGTGAGGGCCTGCAGATCACCGACGCGATGCGCGGCCAGGGCGCCGAGCAGGCCGGTGAGGAAGCGCAGAGCACCACGGACTTCCTGCTCGGGATCATCCCGAAGACCCTGGTGTCCTCGCTGACCGAGGGCCAGGTCCTGCAGACTCTGCTGGTCGCGCTGCTGGCCGGGTTCGCGCTGCAGGCGCTGGGCGACAAGGGCACCCCGGTCCTGCGCGGCATCGAGCACGTCCAGCGCCTGGTGTTCAAGATGCTGGCGATGGTGATGTGGGCGGCCCCGATCGGCGCGTTCGGCGCGATCGCGGCGGTGGTCGGCGCGACCGGCGTGGCGGCGCTCAAGGGCCTGGCCATCATCATGGTCGGCTTCTACACGACCTGCCTGCTGTTCATCTTCCTGGTCCTGGGACCGATCCTGTGGATGTTCGCGCGGGTCAACATCTTCTCGCTGCTGCGCTACCTGGGCCGCGAGTTCCTGCTGATCGTGTCCACCTCGTCGTCGGAGGCGGCGCTGCCGCGGCTGATCGCGAAGATGGAGCACCTCGGCGTGAGCAAGCCGGTCGTGGGCATCACGGTGCCGACGGGCTACTCGTTCAACCTCGACGGCACCATGATCTACCTGACGATGGCGTCGCTGTTCATCGCCAGCGCCCTGGGCGACCCGCTGTCGCTGGGCGAGCAGGTGGCCCTGCTGCTGTTCATGATGGTCGCCTCGAAGGGCGCGGCCGGTGTCAGCGGCGCGGGTCTGGCGACCCTGGCCGGCGGTCTGCAGTCGCACCGCCCGGAACTGCTGGACGGCGTCGGCTTGATCGTGGGCATCGACCGCTTCATGTCCGAGGCCCGAGCCCTGACCAACTTCGCGGGCAACGCGGTGGCCACGGTCCTCATCGGCTCCTGGACCAAGGAGCTCGACCGCGACCAGATGAAGCAGGTCTTCGCGGGCGACCTCCCGTTCAACGAGCAGTCCTTCGTCGACGACGACGGCAAGCCGTCCACTGAGGACGAAACCGAGAAGGTCGCGGCCAAGAGCTGACCCGACAGCAGAAGGGCGTCTCCCCGATTCGACGGGGAGACGCCCTTCGCGCATTCGGTGTGGCGGTCGGCGGTTCCGGCACCGACCGCCACGCGTCAGGAAGGATCAGAGGGTGGTGCGGAAGGGGCCGGTGACTTCGTAGGTGATACCGCCGCTGCTGGTGCCGGTGGTGCCGCGCTGGGAGGAGAAGTACAGGCGGTTTCCGGCGGGGTTGAACGCGACACCGGCGATCTCGGAGCCCGACTGGCCGTTGATGCGGAGGAACGGGGCGACGACGTCGTCGGGGGTGATGATGCAGACTTCCATGTTGCCGCCGTCTTCGGCGACGTACAGGTCGCCGACGGCGGCACCGGTGATGTTGTCCACGCCGGTCAGCGGCGGGTTCGAGGTCAGGTTGTCGTCGTAGGCGATGTGCAGCTGGTTGTTCACCGCGTCGTAGGCCCAGACGCGGTTGTCGCCCTTGGTGGTGAAGTAGCAGGTGCCGCTGCGGTAGAACGCGCCTTCACCGCCGTTGAAGAGCTTCGCGCCGGAGACCTGCTTGCGAGTGGCGGTGGGGTTGCCGTCGGGGTCGGGGACGTTCACCCAGGACAGGGCGCTGCCGTTCTCGACGAGCACCTGCAGGGTGCCGCCGGCCGACAGGTCGCCCCAGGTGGTGGGGATGAACCGGTAGAAGCAGCCGTCGGGCTGGTCCTCGGTCTGGTAGATGACCTTGCGGTCGGGGTCGCAGGCGGCGGCCTCGTGCTTGAACTGGCCCATCGCGTCGCGCCGGACGGCGGGGTTGATGCCCCGGGGGTCGGTTTCCCAGGTGTAGCCGAAGTCGGTTTCCTCGCAGGACAGCCAGGTGTTCCACGGAGTGGGGCCGCCGGCGCAGTTGCGGGTGGTGCCGGCGAGGATGCGGTAGGCGCCGGTGACGTTGCCGTCGGCGTCGAACTTGACGGCGCTGACACCACCGCCGCCGCTGCTCATCTCGGAGTTGGAGACGTAGATCCAGCCGGCTCCGTCGGCGAAGCACGCGCCGCCGTCGGGTGCGCTGTGCCAGGTGTAGCCCGTGTTGCCGACGGTCTTGGTGGATCGGGCGATCACGCGGCTGGTGAAGCCGGCGGGCAGCTGGATGCCGTTGGCGTCAGCGGCCTGCAGGGCTCCGTAGGGGCTGGTACCGGTCTGGGCGGGGTAGGCGATGGATTCCCGTGTGACGCTGAATCCCAAGGTGACCGCGGTGCCACCGACCACGGCAGCGCGGAGGAAATTCCGTCTTTCCACGATGTTGTCCCTCTCCAAGAGCGGAAACAGAGGACCTGCGGCCGAAAACGACCAAAACAGGCCTCAGGGAATGTAGAGGGCGGCCGGTTTCCGATCAGTGCCGAAGCCGTGAACTCTTCCCGGCCGACGGGTGGACTGGAATATCCCCGAAAGCAGGAGGTTTTTTGGCGAACCCCGCAGTATAAAGCGGTTCTTCCGCCAGAGAATAGTCCTCATTGGACAGGCAGCCCGAACCGGCGGGCACCCCAGAGGCACCAAGAGCTGGCCCAACAGCGCGAAGAGCGCCTCCCCGATCAACAGGAAGACGCCCTTCGCGCACCTAGCGACCAGTGTTGCGCTGAGTCCTTCAACGAAGACTGGCCAGGAAGCTCCGCCATGCGGTGTGGCTGACTTGGATGCACCCGTCGTCAGGGGCCTTCGAATCCCGCACCGCCACGGCGAAGCCGGTTAATCGAACCTCGACGCAGGCGTTGCTGGATCCCGAGCTTCGGGTGCTTTTGAACCATCCGGTGTCGTAGCTCATCGCGACATGCCTTTCAGCTTGGTCAGAAGGAGATCGGCCGACTCCTTCGGCGTCAGCGCAAGCTCCTGCGCCCGTTCGAAGGCGTGGAACATGGGGCCAGTATCTGCTTCTTGATCGTGGTAGGTCGCAGGCCCGTGTGACGCGGCGAACGCGATTCTTGGTGCCGCGTCGGCGAAGTCGAGAGTGATGAGCCCACCACCGAGCAGCGGATTGTTCGGCACATCGCGGCGGACGACCTGGATGACCGCGTTGGGGCGCTCACCCAGCTGGAGAAGGTGCAGCAGCTGGCCACGCAGCACCGACACGCTGCCGACCACTTGGTCAAGAGCGGTCTCGGTCAGCACGAAGGCCAGCTCTTTCGGCGGTTCCGAATCCAGGACTCGACGCTGCTGGTCGATGCGAAACGAAACGAGCTTCTCAACTTCGCCCTCTGGTGCCTGCCACCAGAACGCCGCGATCACAGCCTTCGCGTAGTCGGGTGACTGAGCCAGCCCTGGCACGATGCCGGTGTCGTAGAAGCCGATCTTCTTGGCGTCGGCTTGGAGGTCCGCGAGGCGCTCGAAGGAGCGCGGCAGCTGGTCCGTGTACGTCCGGCCGCGTTGGCGTTTTCGGGCTTGAGCGCCGAGCTCCAGAGCTGTCTGCCGCTCGTCCTCGGTGACTTCGTAGAAGTCCAGAAGAGTTCTCAGCTCGTCGACGCTGAAGGAGCCCTTCGCGGTTTCGACCTGGCTTATGCGGGCCGTGTCCCGGCCGATCGCGCGAGCTGCCTGCTGCTGGGTCCTGCCCGCTCGGTCGCGGAGTCGGCGGAGCATGAGGCCGAGCTGACGGCGTTCCACAGTTTGACGTCCGGTCGGCACACGACTCCCTTCGTCCGATCAATCATCCGGTTCGGGAAATGCCAAAGCTCATAATGAGCCTTATCCTCAAATCAAGCCTCATATGAGGCTTGAAATATCCGTCAGTTGAACTTTACCTAGTTCGGGTCTTGTACCCGGAGGGGAGTCGGCCGTGTACCGAGGGCAAGGAGTGGAGACCGCCACGCTGGTCGGGATATCGGAGACCGCCGTGGTCACGCACGAGTACGACCCGGCGGTGGACGAGGTGAACCTGATCTTCCAGGGCAACGACGAGCTGGTGCTCACCTGCACTCGCCGGGGCTTCGCTCTGCTCCGCGACGCGGTCGCTGACGCCGATCAGGCCCTCGTTGCCCACTCGACCTGAAGCATTCGAAGATCGATGCCGCGTCGGCGGTTCAGCCGTAGATCATCCAGCCGATGCCGCCGACGATGGCCATCACGGCGGCGACGGCGAGCATGATCGAGAACCCGCGGGCGGTCTTCCACGTCGAGTAGACACCGCCGATGAGGAAGCCGGCGAGCGCGAGCAGCACGATCGGGAGGTAATCGCCCATGCCCGGCAGCCTACCCAGCAGCTGGTCAGGGGTTTCGCGGGGTGACCAGGCCTGATTCGTAGGCGAGGACGACGAGTTGGGCTCGGTCCCGGGCGCGGAGCTTGGTCATGGCGCGGTTGACGTGGGTCTTCGCCGTCATCGGGGTGATCACCATGCGTTCGGCGATCTCGTCGTTGGACAGGCCGTGCGCGACCAGGGCGACCGCCTCGCGCTCGCGGTTGGTCAGCTCCTCCAGCCCCCGGCCGGTGGCGGGTTCGAGCGGCTGGGCGACGAAGCGGTCGATCAGCTTGCGGGTGATCGACGGTGCGAGCAGGGCATCACCTCGGGCAGCGACGCGCACGGCGTGCAGGAAGTCCTCCGGTTCGATGTCCTTGACCAGGAATCCGGCCGCGCCCGCGCGCAGGGCGTTGAAGACGTGCTCGTCCAGGCCGTAGTTGGTCAGGATGACGACGTGCACCTGGGCCAGCGCCGGGTCTTCGGCGATGCGGCGGGTCGCCTCGATGCCGTCGACGACCGGCATCCGGACGTCGACCAGCGCGATGTCCGGCAGGTGCTGCCGGGCCAGGGCCACGCCTTCACCGCCGTCGGCGGCCTCTGCCACCACCTCGATGTCGTCCTCGGCGTCGAGGAGCGCGCGGAACCCGCCTCGGATGAGCGGTTGGTCGTCGACCAGCAGGACTCGGATCACGGTTTTCGCTCCACGGGGAGTTCTGCCCGGACGGTGAAGCCGCCCTCGTCGCGCGGGGCCGCGCGCAGTTCGCCGCCGAGCGCGGTGACCCGCTCCCGCATCCCGAGCAGCCCGACGCCGGGTGTTGAGGTCTTCGGCGCGGCGGTGCCGTCGTCGTCGACACGGATGACCAGGGCGTCGGGGCGGTAGTCGATCCGAACCGATGCGGTGGTGGCGGAGGCGTGCCTGGCGATGTTGGTCAGGGATTCCTGGACGATCCGGTACGCGGTCCGGTCGACCGCGGACGGCAGCTCGCCCCGCCGGCCCTCGATCGTCAGCTCCGCGTCGAGGCCGGTCGTGCGGGCCTGGCTGACGAGGTCCGGGACGTGGTCGAGCCCGCGCGGCGGGTTCTTGTCGTCGTCGCGCAGCGCTTCCAGCGTCGCCCGCAGTTCCCGCGACGCCTCGCGGCCCGCCTGCCGGATCGCCAGCAGCGCCTCCGGAGGCTGCTCGCCCCGCTTCTGGGCCAGGTGGACGGCGGCTTCGGCCTGCACCTTGATGACGGAGATCTGGTGGGTGAGCGAATCGTGCAGCTCCCGCGCGATGTGCAGCCGCTCCTCGTCGGCGCGACGCCGCGCGGTCTCCTCGCGGGTGCGCTCGGCTTCGTCCGCCCGGCGCTCGGCCTGCCGCAGCGCTTCACCGGCCGCTCCGGCGGCGATCAGCCAGGCGATCTGGAGGACGTCCCGGGTCCGCGCGAACGCCTCACCGACGGCCAGATCGAGCGGGGACAGCAGGACCGCGAACGGCAGGGCCAACAGCATCAGCACCGAACCCGCGATCGCGACGAGGCGGTGTCCGGCCCGGACCACGGCGTACACCGCGAACAGGAACGCGACTGCTGGCACGTCGAAACCGGCGGCTTGGTAGCCCAGCGCGGACACGCCGGTCGCGACCAGAACGGTGACCGGGAACCGACGGCGCGCGACGAGCGCCAGCCCACCGGCGACCAACAACGGGTAGCCGAGCGGCGTCGCGGAGTGCTGCTCGGAAATCCCGGTCACCAGCAGGGCCGCGGCCACGCCGAAGGCGATCACCCAGTCCAGGACAGCGATCCGGCCTCCGCGCATGCGTGCACCCTAGCCGGATCGCCGTGCTGGCAACGCCTCTCAGCGGATGAGCTCCCACCTACCGCGGGCGCGGTAGTCCGGCAGGATCTGCAGCGTCCGCGGTAGCGCGAATTGCCCGCAGCTGCGCGACGACCGGCAGCGGGTCCTGCGGACATGATCGGACTTCCGAACCACGCCCCGGTCCGTCCGGGCCGACCACTCGCGGAGCACCTCATGTCCCTGCACCTGCTCGCCGACACCGCTCAGCAAGTCAGCGCCTACACCATGACTCCCGGACGCTTCTGGTCCGCGATCGCCGCGCTGGTCGGGCTGGGCGGTGCGGTCATCGGAGGGCTGGCCCTCGTCCGCCCCACCAAGCGCACCGGAACCGGAGCCGCAGCACTCGCGGCGGGGTTGTCGAGCATGGTCGTCGGCGGGTTCGTCGTGGCCTCCGCCGAAGGCGGCCCGGGCACCGGCTACGGCATAGTCGGCGGCTACCTCGACCTGGTGGTGGGTCTGGTCGCCGCAGTCCTCGGCTGGCTGGCGCTGGCCCGCTCCCGCCGCGCCGCCTGAGCAGCAGAGCACGTGAGCGGCGATGGTGGCTCTTACCACCATCGCCGCTCACGAGTCTGATCAGCCGGTGACGCCGGGTTTGCCGTTCTCGGCTCGGCCGGTGATGCGGCGGCGGTAGGTCTGGTCCTGGGGCGTGGTGATCTCCACGTCGTACCAGCCCTGGTCCGTCGGCCAGTCCAGCGGCTGCGCACCGCCCGCCGCGACTCGGACCTGCTCCTCGTGGACGGTGTAACCGACGGAGCGCAGGCGGAGGGTGATGTCCTGCTTCCCCCCGTTGCGCAGTTCCAGCGCCAGGCCGCGGTCGGTGTGGCGGGTCTGGACGTCGATGCCCGCCGCCTTCCCGCCGCGCGTTCCGCTCAGCTCGAACCAGAACCGGTTCGGCCCCTGCACCGCCAGGCGGTACTCGTCGCGGACCGGCACGGTCACCACCTGCTCGCCGAGGACGTCCACGTGGGCCGGTTCGGGCAGTTCCCCGGCGTACGGGTAGATCGCGAAGTGCGCGGACGCGGCGCCGACGTTCCCGAGCCGCAACGCCACGGACTCCCCGTCCACGGCTCCGGAGACCTGCGGCTGGTAGGGCAGCGCCCGAGCGGGCCGACGGCCCTGCTCCTGGACCGGAAGTGCCTGATCCGCAGGGGGTTTCGGGTGCCAGCGCTGGATCGGTGCGGGCACCGGGCCCGGTTTCGCGGGCTCGGGCGCCTTGGCGGCGTTGTCGAAGTCGAACGCCGACGTCAGGTCGCCGCACGCGGCCCGCCGCCAGGAGCTGATGTTCGGTTCCTGCACGCCGGTCCAGCGCTCCAGCAACCGCACCACCGAGGTGTGGTCGAAGACCTCGGAGTTGACGAAACCACCGACGGTCCAAGGGGAAACCACGGTCATCGGCACCCGCGGGCCGAGGCCGATCGGCTGCCCCTCGAAGTAGTCGTCGCCCTCCCCCGACTCGGGCTTCGGCGGCACCGGCGGCGGCACGTGGTCGAAGTAGCCGTCGTTCTCGTCGAAGTTGAGCAGCAGCGCGGTCTTCGGCCAGACCTTCGGGTCCGCGATCACGTCCAGGACCTGGTAGATCAGGTTCGCGCTGCCGACCGGCGTCGAACTGCTGGGGTGCTCGGAGTCCGTCGAGGACGGCACCAACCAGACGACCTGCGGCAACCGGCCCGCCGCGATGTCGGTGCGCAACCGCTGGACGAGGGTGCCCGGCTTGCTGCGGTACATCGCGCGGTCGAACAGGCTCCGCTCGGCGTCGGTCAGCGCCCTGCGCCCGGCTTCCAGCTGCGCGAGCAGCCGTTCCTGCTCGTCGGCGGGCTTGTCGAACAGAGCGGTGTAGAACTCCTCGGTGGTGCGGAACTTCCCGTCCACCGGGGCCAGCACCTTGTGCCCGATCTCCTTGAAGGTCTTGAAGTACTCCACCGAGTTGTCGGTGAAGTTGTCCCACTCCTGGTAGATCTGCCAGCTCACCCCGGCCTGCTCCAGGCGTTCCGGGTAGGTGGTCCACTCGTAGCCGGCGTGGTCGTAGTCGTAGGCCGCGTTGGTGACGGCGCGCTTCGTGCTGCCCGGCTCGTAACCGGTGGTGCCGGAGAACAGGTAGTTCCGGTTCGGGTTGGTGGAGCCGAAGACCGAGCAGTGGTAGGCGTCGCAGATGGTGAAGGTGTCCGCCAGCTCGTACTGCAGCGGGATGTCCTGCCGCTCGTAGTAGGTCATGGTGGCGGCGGTCTTGGCGGCGATCCAGTCGTTGTTCCAGCCGCGCGCCCAGGCCTTGCCGCTACCGCCCCAGCTGTGGTCGAGGGCGCCGAGGTACTGGATGTCCGAAACCGGCCGTCCCTCTCGCTCCGCCCCCTGCCGCAGCGAGAACGGCAGCACCTCGCCGCCGACGGTGGGCTGCTGGAACGCCGAACGACCGTCGGGCTGCTGGAGCGGCTGCCGATCGCCGAACCCGCGAACCCCCTGCAAGGTCCCGTAGTAGTGGTCGAAGGAGCGGTTCTCCTGCATGAGCACGATGACGTGCTCGAGCGCGTCCAAACCGCCCTTGCGCACCGGTTGGGCCATGGCCCGGTGCAGCGAAGGTGGCAACAGCGAAGCAACGGCAGCGCCACCGACCGCACCAGCGGCCCCGGCGAGCACCCGACGTCGAGAAACCTCAGTCACAGCGAGGAATGCTGCTAGACGAAAGCCAAGCACGGGAGACCCCGGAGTGACGCACCGATGAACCGCCCCAGTCCTCCGAACGGCGTAACGCCAGGCGCCCCCAGCACCACGTTGCGTGATCACCTCCGGCGAAATCGGCTCGTCGGAACTGCCGAGGACCCGCCGGATTGGTCCGTTCAGCTCTTCGTGCCCGAGAAGGGCTACATGTGGAGATTTTCGCTGGTAATTTGCCCCGGATGAGTCGAACGCGTAGGAATCTCACGATCAGTGCTTGCGCGGTCGGATTAGCCGGAGCACTCGCCTCGTGCGGTGGATCCACCGCAGACCAGAGCCCGACCACCGCGCCGACGACGTCGACGCAGCCGGCGACCACATCCGTACCGCCGCCTCCGACGATGCCCTCGCTGGTGGGGACTTCCACGTCTCAAGCGCAGCAGGCCCTGGCGGCGCTCCCCGGCGAGTTCACCTCCGAGGTGGTCGCCGCCTACGCCGACGACGTCACCGGGATCGCCGGAACGCTGGTGTGCGGCACGAACTTCCCAGCCGGCGCGTCGATCAGCCCGCCGGCGACGATCACGCTCTACGTCTCGCCGAACGCCGTGGCGTGCCCGACCGGGCTCGACTACCCCAGCCTCTCGGCGAACCTGAACCTCCGGCCGACGCTGCCCGATCGCGACGGCGACGGCGACCCCGACCACGTCGACCCCGCACCGGACGACTCGCAGCGCACGCTGGCCCAGCCCGACGGACCACCGAAGCCTCCGCCGCCACCACCACCGCCGGCACCGACGCCGGAGGAGAAGTCCGGTGGCGGGGACAGCAGTTCGACGTACTACCCGAACTGCACCGCAGCGAGGAAGGCCGGTGCAGCTCCCCTCTACGCCGGCGAACCGGGATACCGGAGCGGCCTGGACCGGGATCACGACGGCGTGGCCTGCGAATAGCCGGAAGCGCCGTCGGCCAGCCCGGTCGACGGCGCTTCCCGGTGATCAGGCCAGGCCGAAGCGGGCTCTCTCTTGGTCGGTGAGAGGTCGGACGCCTCGTTCATCGGCTTCGCGGAGCAGGGCTTCGGTGTCGGTGTCGAAGTTCCAGGTGAGCACCCGGCGGTCCCGACCGGCGCTCATCAGCAGGCCGTCGTCCCGCCAGGAGAGCACGGTGATGTTGTCCTCGTGGGCGTGGAAGGTCGCGATGACGTGGCCCGATTCCGGGTCCCACAGGCTGATCCGGCCTTCGTCGTCCGCGCTGGCCAGTGGTCGACCCGGCATCCAGGCCAGGTGGGCGACCTCCACCGCGTCCCCGATGACGAGCACCCGCTCGCCGGGCACGTCCCAGATCAGCAGGCCGTCGTCGCCCGCGCTGATCAGCCGGTCCTCGTCCAGCCACACCAGTGCCCGCACCACGGCCGTGTGCCTGCGCAGTTCCCGGATCTGCTCGGTTTCCGGGTCCCGGAGGCGGACGACGAAATCGTCACTACCCATCGCCAGCACACCGCTCGCACTCCAAGCCATCGTGCTGATGCGCGCGATCCGAGTCGTCAGATCGGTGAACTCACCGGTCGCCGGATCCCACAGGGCGACGCCGCGGTCCCGGCGCGCCACCGCGAGTCGATCGCCCGAGTCCCACGCCAGCGCGCTGATGTCGACTTCGCCCGCCGAGATCACGCAGCTCTCGCCCGTCTTCCCGTCCCACGTGCGGAGATCGCCGTCCTCGCCGAGCGACGCGACCAGACCGGTGCCGGACACCGCGACGGCACCGACCGGACCGTCGTGCTGCCGGATCACCTGGCTCCGCCGAAAGTCCTTGGACCACAATCGAATCCGGGCATCGTCGTCCGAAGTGGTCAGTTCGTCGTCCGGGGACCAGACCAGCCGCGTGGTCCCGACGGCGGGTTCGGGCCGGTGCGTTGCGGACTCGTCCGCATCCCAGATGAGCACCGGATTCCGCAGGGTGCCGGAACTGCTCGCGAGCTGCCCGGCACCGGACCAGGCGAGGGAATCGACGTCGCGCGGGTGCTCGTGCACGAGGCGGGACTCGCCGGCATCCGGTTCCAAGATCCGCACCGCGCCTTCGCCCCACCCGGTGGCGAGCACACCGCCGGTCGACCAAGCCAGCGCCTTCAGATCGTCGTCCCGCTGATCGACGATGCGGCTCCACCCGTTCCTCGGATCGCACAGTCGAACCGTCTGATCGCCGCCGCTGGCCAGCAGGCCGTCCGGGGACCACGCCACCACCTTCACGGCGTCGGCGTGCATGGCGAGCAAGGTCGACTCACCGGATTCGAGGTCCCACACCCGCACCGCACCGCTGTAGTCGCCGGTGGCCAGTTCTCCGGCCGCCGACCAAGCGACAGCTCCGACCTCCCGGAGCGGGTTGTCCTCCTTCTGCAGCGCTCTCGCGGTCCCCGCAATCGGGTCCCAGGTCGTGAGCCCACCGGAAGTCGTGCCGATCGCGAGCAGACCGGTGCTGGACCAGCCGAGGGCTTCCGGTCGCCCGGCGAACTCCAGCACTGCCCGGAACTCGCGCCGCTTCGCATCCCAGACGTGCACCTCGTTCTCGTCGTCCCAGGCGAGCAAGCCGTCCGGCGACCACGCGATGCCGGTGATCTCGCCGTTGCCGCGCTGCACGAGCAGGGGCGCGGCCCGGTGCCGATCCCAGACCAGCACTTCGTTGTGGCTCTTGTACTCCCACCTCGCGCTGGCCAGCAGGCCGTCCGCCGACCAGGCGAGCACCTCGGCGACGCCGGAATGCGCATCGCGCCCGAGCTGCTCAGACCCCTCGGCACCCGTCCGCCAGAGCTTGCCGTCGGCTCCGACGGTGAGCAGGTCGGTGCCGTGCGCGGAACCACCGGCGACTGCGACCCCCTGCCGGTGCCCCACGTGATGGCTCACGTCGGTGCGGATGAGCTCCGCGGAACCGGACCTCATGCAGACCAGCAGGTTCTCGCCCGGGGCGGGGAAGATCGCCCACACCTGCTCCGAGCAGTGCCGAATCGTGCGCAGTGCTTTGGTCCTGCTGTTCCAGACGTCGAGCCGGATGCTGCCGCGCGCCCCCACCCCGATGACCAACTGCTCGCGGCTCGTCCAGGTGGCGCCGACGAGGGAGTTCTCCCAGCCGCGCAGGACCTCGGTCTCACCGGTTTCGGGGTACCACACCCGAACCACCCGGTCGTCCGCGCTGGCCAGCAGACCGGTTTCCGACCACGAGAGGGAGTTCACCCCGCTGACGTGCTCGTGGACGACGGTCGTCTCGCCGGTTCCGGGGTTCCAGGTGCGGACGAGACCGTTGTTGTCGCCGAGGGCCAGCAACCCCGTCGGAGCCCACTCCGCGTGCCCGACGAGGTCCGAACTCCCCAGCGGAGTGGGCGGGCCGGTTTCGCCAGGCGCCCGCACGACCATCTGGCCGTCGCAGTCGTAGGCGAGCCACCCGTCCGAAGACCAGGAGAGCGGGTGCCGCACCTTGCCCCGCCGGTCCACGGCCTCGACCTCGTCGGCCACCAGGTCCCAGCGCTTCAAGCCCTCGGCATCACCGAAGATCAGCTCGTTGCCGCTGGTCCACTGGGCCACGATCTGGCGCCCCTTCCCCGGCAGGTGGCGGACCTGAACGGGCTGCTCCTGAGCGATGTCGTGCACCATCAGGACGCCGTCGTCGTCCACCGCCCACAAGCGACCTTCGTCGTCCCAGCGAACGGCCATGATGCGGTTCGCGTGGCGGCGCACGCTCCAGACCAGGGGGTCGCGCAGCCGGGCCCAGAACGCCGCCGCGGTGACCTCGCCCGGGCTGAGCTCGGCGATCTCCCGGGCGACGGCGAGCGCCAGCTGCGGGTTCGAGGCCTTCACCAGATCCGCTTGCTGCGCCGCGGTGATCGCCCGGTTCCGCCTGGCCTTCCGCCGCGCTTCCACCGATGCCGCGCAGAACTCGCGCAGCAGCGCGCTGCACTCGACCGACGTCGTGACCTCGACTGCTTCGTCGACCTGGCTCTCCGGGAGCAGCAGGTCCCCGCGGCGGCCGGACTGCTCCCACTCCTGGGCCCGCTGCTGGAAGGTGGTGCGCTTGCGGAGCAGCGGGCGCTGTTGGTCCAGGCAGTTGCGCAGGGGTTCCCACTGGCGCAGCAGCGCTTCGTGCGCGAGGTCCCGGTGGCCCTCGCTGTCGTCGACGAGCAGCCGTGCTTCCAAGAACTCCTCGACGACGTGCTTCTCCTCCTCGTCCAGATCGTCGAGGCGGACGCTGTTGCGCGTCGGTTCGTCGGTGTGCGAGGCGAAGGAGACGAACCTCAGCAGCGTTCGCATCACCTGCGCTTCGTCGTACTGGCGGGACAGCCGGGCGAGGACCTTGCCCGCGGTGGACGAGATCGCCTCGGCGACGCGACCCGATTCCACGTACTCCTGCAACGTGATCCGGCCGTCGCCGCCGTAGTCTGCGTAGAGGTTGTGCAGGAGGTAGGCCAGCAGCGGCAGGACGTCGGCGCCGGCTTCGGTCGCGTCGTCGACCATGGCCGCCACCGCTTCGGGCTCGACCTCGACCCCGGCCTTGCGGGCCGGGCCGGTGATGATCTGCCGGAGTTCCGCGCGGTTGAGGCGGGTCACGACGTAGGGGTTGCGCAGCAGTTCGCCGCTGGGCTCCGGCAGGAAGACGCCGATGAACTCCGCGCGCATCGTCGCCACCACGTGCAGGCGCCGGTGGTCGGCCAGCGCGGTGTGCAGCAGGGCCATGAACTCCTGGCGGGTCCGGGCGTCCACCTGCGTCACGAGCTCTTCGAACTGGTCGAGCAGCAGCACGGCCGGGCGGTTCAGCCGGACCGCCTCCCCGAGCAGCGCGTTCAGCACCTCGGGATGCGTCGATCGCGGCTCGTCGGTGCGCCGCAAGCGCTCCAGCGCGCGTTGCGCTTCCACCCGCAGGTCCCGGACGAGCGCGTCGCCCTCGGCCTTCGGGAGATCGCCCTGGAACGCGTGCACCAGCGCGCCGAACGGGTCGCGGCCCGGCGCGACCGGATCGCTCAGCCACCAGTTCCGCCGCCGCAACAACCCCGCCAAACCGGCGTTGACCAGCGACGACTTCCCCGAACCCGATGGTCCGGCGACCAGCAGGAAGCGGTCCTCCGGCTCGCCGCCGGGCACCTCCAGCCGCTCGTGCAGCTCGCGGACCGCGCGGTCGCGGCCGAAGAACACCTTCTCGTGATCCGGCCCGAAGGACTGCAACCCCGGGTACGGGTTGCCCTGCTTCGCGGCGTCCCAGTCGTGCTCGGTGTGCAGCTTCCGCTGCCGCCACGCGTAATACGCGGCGGGCACCAGCACGCCCGCGCCGATCAAGTACTCCGAGTGGTCGCGGATCAGGTCGAACGGCGGCCCCCAGCCGTCGGCGCTGTTGGTCGCCAGGTTGGTCAGGAACCCGAGCCCCGCCCCGTAGAGCAGCACCGCGAAATCGCGCAGCGGACGTTCCTGACGCGCCACCGGACTCCCCCTCTGACGACAGTGCGGAAAGTGCCGATCAACGCACTCTCCGCACTGTCATATCAGAGGCGGAGGGACGATAGGGGAAATCGCGGAGCACCGGCCGAACGGAATCTGCGCACCTCCCGGCCGAAAGGTGCCTCCGGCTCGAAAAGTCCGGCCTGCGCGGGAAGTCAGACCCCGGTGGCGCCGTCGATCCGTTCGCGGACCAGGTCCGCGTGGCCGCAGTGGCGGGCGTACTCGGCGATCATGTGGGTGTAGATCCAGCGCAGGGTCACCTGGGCTCCCATGAAGGGGCTCTTGTCGTCCAGGGCGCGGGTCGCGCAGTTCTCGCGGGCACGTGCCACCTCGGTCTGCCACGTGGACAGGGCCTGGTCGAGCGTTGCGTCCTCGGCGAGGTCGAAGCCGCCGTCGATGCCGTCGGGGTCCGCGTTCGGGTCGAAGATCGGCGGGGCGTCCTCCTGCACCAGCACCCGGCGGAACCAGTTCCGCTCGACCTCCGCCATGTGCTGGACGAGACCGAGCAGCGTGATCTGCGAGGGCTCCGCAGACGCCCGGCGGAGCTGGTCGTCGGCCAAGCCGCCGCACTTCTGCACGAGCGTGGTGCGGTAGAAGTCGAGCCAGCTCTCCAACGTGGTCCGCTCGTCGGCGTCCAGCGGGGGCATGGTCCGGTCAGCAACGTTCATGGATGCATCGTGGCATGCCGGTCGGACAAATCCCGCCGCTGCAGCAGGAGGCAGCAGCGGCGGGATGGGCATCGCCTTACAGGGCGCCCTTCGTGGAGGGGATCACGCCGGCGAATCGGGGGTCCGGTTCGACCGCCGCGCGGAGGGCCCGGGCGATCGCCTTGTACTGGGCTTCCGCGATGTGGTGCGGGTCGCGGCCGTGGATCACCCGGACGTGCAGGTTGATCTGGGCGTGGAAGGCCAGGGACTCGAACACGTGGCGGTTGAGGACGAACGGGTAGTTGCCGCCGATCGTGAAGCTGTTGTACTGCTCCGGTTCCCCGGTCAGCACGCAGTACGAGCGGCCCGAGACGTCCACCGCCGCGTGCGCGAGGGTTTCGTCCATCGGGATCCAGGCGTCGCCGAAGCGGCGGATGCCCTTCTTGTCGCCCAGCGCCTGGCGCAGCGCCTGGCCGAGGACGATCGCGGTGTCCTCCACCGTGTGGTGGGCGTCGATGTGGACGTCACCGGTCGACTTCACCTTCAGGTCGAAGGCGCCGTGCGTGCCGAGGGCGGTGAGCATGTGGTCGTAGAACGGGACCGTGGTGTCGATGTCGACCTGCCCGGTGCCGTCGAGGTCCAGCTCGACCAGCACCGAGGACTCGCTGGTGGTGCGCTCGACCCGGCCGATGCGGGTTCCCGGCTGGAATGTCACTGCTCGATCTCCTCGCTCACTGCCTTGCCGGCCGCCAGGAAGGCGTCGTTCTCCTCCGGCGTGCCGATGGTGACCCGCAGGTGTCCGGGGATGCCGACGTCGCGGATCAGCACGTCTGCGTCCAAGTAGCGCTGCCACGCGCGGTGGGCGTCCGCGAACCGTCCGAAGAGGACGAAGTTGGCGTCGCTGGGCACCGGCGAGAAGCCCATCGCGGCCAGCTCGCGCACCACCCGCTCCCGCTCGTCGATGAGCGCCCGCACCGAGCCGAGCGTCGCGTCGGCGTGGCGCAGCGCGGCGCGCGCGGCGGCCTGCGTGACCGCCGAGAGGTGGTACGGCAGCCGGACCAGCAGCAGCGCGTCGATCATCGCCGGGGCCGCGGCCAGGTAGCCGAGCCGACCGCCGGCGAACGCGAACGCCTTGCTCATCGTGCGGCTGACGATGACCTTCGTCGGGTACTGCTCGATCAGCTCGACCGCGCTGGGGCGGGCGGAGAACTCGGCGTAGGCCTCGTCGACCACCACCACGCCCGGTGCGGCGTCGAGGATCGCGCGCAGGTCGTCCTGCGAGATCGACTGCCCGGTGGGGTTGTTCGGGCTGGTCACGAAGACCACGCTGGGCTGCTTCTCGGCGACGATCCGGGCGGCTTCCGCGCCGTCCAGGCTGAAGTCCGGGCGGCGCGGCGCCGGGACCCAGTCGGTGCGGGTGCCCGCGGACAGGATCGGGTGCATCGAGTACGACGGTTCGAAGCCGAGCGCGGTGCGCCCGGGACCGCCGAACGCCTGCAGGATCTGCTGCAGGACCTCGTTGGAACCGTTGGCGGCCCAGAGGTTCTCGGCCACCAGCGGCACCCCGGTCGCACCGGACAGGTAGGCGGCCAGGTCGGCGCGCAGCGCCTTGGCGTCGCGGTCGGGGTAGCGGTGCAGCTCGGTGGCGGCTTCGCGCACCGCCGCGGTCACGTCGTCGACGAGTTCCGGCGGCGGCGGGTAGGGGTTCTCGTTGGTGTTGAGCCGGACCGAGACGTCCAGCTGCGGTGCGCCGTAGGGGCTCCGACCGCGCAGGTCCTCCCGCAGCGGCAGGTCGGCCAGCGTCGTTTCGGCGCCGAGCACGTCACTCATGTGTTCAACCTTCGGGTCAGCGGGGAAAGCGGGCGGTGATCGCCTGACCATGTGCCGGCAGGTCCTCGGCGTCGGCGAGCGCCACGACCTTGTCGGCCACGTCGCGCAGCGCCTGCTCGCTGTAGGAGATCACGTGGATGCCGCGCAGGAAGCTCTGCACGCTCAGCCCGGAGGAGTGCCGCGCGCACCCACCGGTGGGCAGCACGTGGTTGGAACCGGCGCAGTAGTCGCCCAGCGACACCGGCGCGTACGGGCCGACGAAGATCGCGCCCGCGTTGCGCACCTGCGCGGCGACCGATTCCGCTTCCGCCGTCTGGATTTCCAGGTGCTCGGCGGCGTAGGCGTCCACCACCCGGATGCCGTCCTCCACAGTGGACACCAGGATGCAGCCGGACTGCTCACCGGTCAGCGAGGTGCGGATCCGCTCGACGTGCTTGGTCTGCGCCACCTGGCGCTCCAGCTCGGCGTCGACCGCGTCGGCCAGCTCCGGCGAGGAGGTCACCAGCACGCTGGCCGCCAGCGGGTCGTGCTCGGCCTGGCTGATCAGGTCCGCGGCCACGTGCACCGGGTCGGCGGTGCCGTCGGCCAGCACCGCGATCTCGGTCGGCCCGGCCTCCGAGTCGATGCCGATCAGGCTGCGCAGGTGCCGCTTGGCGGCGGTCACGTAGACGTTGCCCGGCCCGGTCACCATGTCCACCGGCGCCAGCTCCGAGCCGTCGGTGTCCTCGCCGCCGTAGGCGAGCAGCGCCACCGCCTGCGCACCGCCGACCGCCCAGACCTCCTCGACGCCGAGCAGCTGCGCGGCGGCCAGGATCGTCGGGTGCGGCAGGCCGCCGAACTCCGCCTGCGGCGGGCTGCACACCACCAGCGACTCGACCCCGGCGGTCTGCGCCGGGACCACGTTCATGACCACGCTGGACGGGTACACCGCCAGGCCGCCCGGCGCGTACAGGCCGACGCGGGCGACCGGCACCCAGCGCTCGGTCACGGTGCCACCGGGCACGACCTGCGTGGTGGTGTCGGTGCGGCGCTGGTCGCCGTGCACCTTGCGGGCGCGGGAGATCGACTCCTCCAACGCGGCGCGCACGGCCGGGTCCAGCTCGTCGAGCGCGCGGCGCAACTCGGCCGCCCCGACCCTCACCCGTTCCGGTCGAACTCCGTCGAACTTCTCGGTGAACTCCTGCACCGCGGGCACGCCCCGGTCGCGGATCGCCTCGATCACCGGCCGGACCCGATGCAGCACGTGCTCCACGTCCATCTCGGCGCGCGGCAGCGTGGCGCGCAGCTCGACGGTGGACGGAACGCGACCGCGCAGGTCGGTACGGGTGAGCATGAGCGTCCTTCCAAAGGCCTCGAGGTTGCACCAACCAGGGTAATCGCCACCACCGAGAGCTGTGCCCGAACCCGCTCGGGGTCACACAACGCGTCCACCATTCGGGAAAACGTTAACGGGCGACCATAGTTCGCCAGTGGCTTGCCAACATCGGTTGCCTCCTACAACCTCTCCACATCACCACCAGTGATCGATCGGAGACCCGATGTTCAGCTCACGGCGCAAGGCAGCGGCCGTGGCGGCCGCCGCGAGCCTGGTCCTGCTGGCCCCGATCCAGGCCAGCGTGTCCGCGGAGCCGACTGCCGCCGCGCAGGAACAGGAACCAGCGGTCTACACCGTTCCGAACACCGACAGCACCAGCCGCACCGAGATCAACCGGACCGGCGCGCAGGTCATCGGGGTCCGCGACGGCGTGGCCACCGTGGAAGCCACCCCCGACCAGGCCGCCCGGCTCCGGGCCTCCGGGTTCGCGCTCGACGGCGGAACCGGGATCAGCGAGGCGCTGCAGCGGGTCAACCGCGGCAAGGCCGCCCCCGGCGAGTTCCCGCCCGGCTACGAGGGCTACCACACCTACGACGAGACGAACGCCGCGCTCGACAAGATCGTCGCCGACCACCCGGACATCGCGGCGAAGTCCAGCGTCGGCAAGTCCTTCGAGGGTCGCGACATCCCGATGCTGAAGATCAGCGACAACGTCGGGAAGGACGAGGACGAGCCCGAGGTGCTGTTCGACTGCAACCAGCACGCCCGGGAGCACCTGACCACCGAGATGTGCCTGCGCATCGCCACCCGGTTCACCGACGGCTACGCCTCGGACCCGGCGATCAAGGACGTGGTCGACAACCGGGAGATCTGGGTGATCCCGATCGTCAACCCGGACGGCTCGTCCTACGACATCGAGTCCGGCAACTTCGCGGGCTGGCGGAAGAACCGGCAGGACACCGGCACCGACCTAAACCGCAACTGGGGTTACAAGTGGGGCTGCTGCGGCGGTTCCAGCGAGGACCCGAACGCCGAGGACTACCGCGGCTCGGCCGCGTGGTCGGCGCCGGAGACCACCGCGCTGCGCGACTTCATCGACTCCCGCGTGGTCGGCGGCAAGCAGCAGATCAAGGCGTCCATCGACTTCCACACCTACTCCGAGCTGGTGCTGTGGCCGTTCGGGCACACCCAGGACCAGGTCACCGAGGGCATGACCCAGGAGGAGTACGACCGGTTCGCCAAGGTCGGCGGCGAGATGGCCAAGACCAACGGCTACACCCCGGAGCAGTCCAGCGCGCTCTACGTCACCGACGGCGACATCCTCGACTGGATGTGGGCCCAGCACAAGATCCTGGCCTACACCTTCGAGATGTACCCGTCCGACAGCGGCGGCATGGACGGCTTCTACCCGCCCGCCGACGTGATCGAGAAGGAAACCGCCCGCAACGACGCGGCGGTGGACATCCTGCTCAAGGAAGCGGGCGCCTGACCAAACAGGGAGAGGGGATCGAGGCCCGGGGCGCTGTGGCGGCACCCCGGGCCTTCCCTTGCGCCCGGCCAGGGACCGTGCGTCTTTTGGGCTGCCATGGCGACCCGAAGGACTCACGGGTCCTGACCAGGGGCCGTGAGCACTTTCTGGGGCCCTGGCACCGGAAAGTGCTCACGGGTGCCTACCAGGCCGAACGACGGGGCGTGGGAGCGAGCCCCGGGTGGGGCTTGGCGATAATGGGGGCATGGCTGCCGAATCCGGTCCGACCACCGTGGTCCAGCACGCGTTCCTCCGGCGGGGCACGTGGATCATCTGCCCGGTGGTGGGGGCGCTGCTGGTGCTCCTGCTGCGGTTGGTGTCGGAGCGGGTCGCCGAGCTGTCGTGGGTTCCGTTCCACGGCGTGTTCGAGCTGGCCGCCTCCGTGCCGGATCCGTGGGGCACGGTCGGCGCGATCGCGGTCGGCGCGATCATCGGGTTCGGGTTCGCCGGGCTGTTCGCGCAGGAACGGCTCGCGGTGACCGTCGCACCGGAGCGGATCACGATGGCCGTCGGGACCGCCGAGCACCACCTCGAGCGCGGCGACGTCGGCGCCGTCTTCATCGACGGCAAGGACTTCGTGGTGCTCGACGGCTCCGGCGCCGAACTCGCCCGCCGGAAGTCCGATTTGGACCGCAAGGAACTGCGGCTGGCCTTCACCGCGCACGGCTACCCGTGGCGCGACAAGGATCCGCACCCGTACCAGCTGTGGGACGAGGACAGCTCCGAGCTGCCGCTGCGGATCAACGCGCTGCTGACCGAGCGCGCCCGCGCCCTGCGCAAGCGCGACCGCAAGGAAGCCGCCCTGCTGCGCTCCGAACTCGCCGAGCGCGGCTACGTCGTGCGCGACGCGAAGCGCCGCCAGTACTGGCGCTCGATCGGCTGACCTCAGGTCTTGCTCTAAACGCCGGCGGCGTTCAGAGCCTCAGCCCTCGGCCTGCTGGAGGGTGAAGCGGTTCCCCTCGCTGTCCAGGAACGTCGACCACCAGCCCCACGGCTGCTGGACCGGCGGCTCCGGGAACTCCACGCCCTTCGCCGACAGCTCGCGGTAGGTCCGCTCGACGTCGTCGGCGTAGAGGAAGAAGGTGGCCGTCGGAACTCCGCCGTGCGCCGGGAAGATCGCCTGGTCGGAGTCGCTCGCGCTCAGGATCAGCACGGAGCTGCCGTTCGGCGCGGTCACCTCCACCCAGCGGTTGCCCTGGTCGTCGTAGGGCGCGTCGGTGGTGACCTCGAAGCCCACGGTCTCGCTCCAGAACCGCTTCGCTCGCTCCTGGTCGCGCACCGGGACGACTGCCTTGCTGATGCCGCGGATGGCCATGGCACGGGCTCCTCTCCGTCCGATCCTGGGCACATCATCCACGCTTCGGTGCGGATGCGTGGCCGGTGTGAGAATCAGGGCGTGGACGGCGTGGTCTGGAACATCGTGCTGGTGCTGGTGTTCGTGCTGGTCGGCGGGTACTTCGCGGCTGCGGAGATCGCCCTGGTCTCGCTGCGCGAGAGCCAGGTGCGCAAGCTCGCCGAGCGCGACCGGCGGGGTGCGCGCGTCGCGAAGCTGCGCGGCGACTCCACCCGGTTCCTCTCCGCGGTCCAGATCGGCGTCACCTTCGCCGGGTTCTTCGCCTCCAGCTACGGCGGCGCGACCATCGCGGTGCGCCTGGAACCGGTGCTGTCCGGGTGGGGGCTGCCGATCGCGCTGGCCGCTTCGCTGGCGCTGATCGTGGTGACGCTGTTCGTGTCCTACCTGTCGCTGGTGCTGGGCGAGCTCGTGCCGAAGCGCCTCGCGCTGCAGAAGTCCGAGGCGGTCTCGCTGGCCACCGCCGGCGTGCTGGACCGGTTGGCGGGCCTGTCGCGGCCGGTGATCTGGCTGCTGTCGAAGTCGACCAACGGCGTGGTGCGGCTGCTGGGCATCGACCCGCGCGCATCCGCGCAGCAGGTCAGCGAGGAGGAGCTGCGCGACATGGTGCGTACCAACGAGCAGCTGACCGTGGAGGAGCGCCGCCTGCTCAGCGACGCGTTCCGGGCCACCGACCGGGTGCTCGGCGAGGTGATGGTGCCGCGCACCGAGGTGGACTTCCTGGAGGTGACCGCGCCGGTGGCCGAGGCGATCGAGGAGGTCGCGGGCAAACCGCACTCCCGCTACCCCGTCATCCGCGACACCGCCGACGACGTCGTGGGCTTCATCCACGTCCGCGACCTGCTGACCACCGCGCACGGTCGCACGGTCGGCGACCTGATCCGGCCGGTGACCGCGCTGCCCGCGAGCAAACCGGTGCTGGCCGCGCTGTCGCAGATGCGGCGCCGCGGCGGCGGTCACCTGGCGGTGGTGGTCGACGAGTACGGCGGGACGGCGGGCATCGTCACCGTCGAGGACCTGGTGGAGGAGGTCGTCGGCGAGATCTGGGACGAGTACGACGCGAGCGCGTCGCCCGTGCACGCGAAGGAGGACGGCAGCGTCGAGGTCGACGGCATGCTGCACCGCAGCGATTTCGCGGAGCAGACCGGCATCGACCTGCCGGACGGGCCGTTCGACACGGTGGCGGGTTTCGTGGTCAGCCGCCTCGGCCGGGTCCCGGCGGAGGGCGATTCGCTGACCGCGTTCGGCCACCGCTTCACGGTCCGGGCCATGGAGGGCCACCGCGTGTCCCGGCTGCTGATCACCAGGCTGGACGGTTGACCGCGCGCTACCGCAGGCCGTGGGTGCGAAAGCCGAGCTCAGCCGGATTCCGCACGCACGTCCCCGTGTGCAAAGTGCCTGTTCCCGATCCGCCGCGCAGGACGGGGGTGGGAACAGTCGTGAAGATCAGGAAAGCAGCAGGAACAGGGTTCCGACCACGATGCCGATGACCACCACGACCGCGGCGGTCACGAAGACCGCGCGCATCTTCGGCCGGTCGTCGCGCACCTCGGTCTGGGCCCGCTCGCGCCACTGCATGAAGGTGGTGCCTTCGCCCTCGCTCACCGTCGACTCCTAGGGTCCGTCGTCACTTGCCGAGCGGTCCCCCGCAACCGCGCACTGCTCCACCTTGTCACACCTGCTCACCACTGAGGCGAACCACGTGCGCCGCCCAGTGCTCGAGCAGGTCCTCGTCGTAGCTGATCGCGAGCACGCCGGTCCCGCTCTCGCGCACCCGGCGGTCCACGACCTGCACCAACGCTGCCGTGGTGGACGCGTCGAGCATCGCGGTCATCTCGTCGCAGATCAAGTACCCCGGCCGCAGCGCCAGGGCCCGCGCCAGGCACGCCCGCTGCAGCTGACCGTCGCTGACCTCGTGCGGACGCCTCGTGAGCAGCTCCGGGGTCAGCCCGACCTCCTCCGCCAGTTCGTCGACGTCGCCGCCGGTCCCGGTGGCGCGCAGCGGCTCGGCGACGACCTCGCGCAAGGTGAACCGCGGGTCGACGGCAGGACGCGGGTGCTGGAAGACGATGCCGATGGCAGCGCGCTGCTCCCTCGGCGTGGCGTGCCGGAACCCGCCGACGGGCTCGCCGTCGAGCGAGACCTGCCCGGCCCACGGCTCGTGCAGGAGCCCGAGCACCCTGGCCAGGGTCGACTTGCCGCAGCCGCTGGGGCCGGCCAGGCCGACCACCTGGCCGCCGGGCACGTCCAGGCCGACACCGTCGAGCACCGGTTCGCCGCGCTTGTAGCCGGCGACGACGCCGGTCGCGCTCAGCACGGCGGGTGCGCGGCGACCCAGCGGCCGCCGTGGTCGATCAGCTCCGGATCACCGGTGCACGGCGCGAAGCCGGGCACGTCCGGGCAGCGTTGGCAGAACACGCAACCCCATTCCCGTTCGATGCGGTCCAGTTCGGTCAGAACCGGCGGGTGGCCGGGGATCGGCCGGAACCCGCCGTCGGGCAGCGCGGCGAGCAGCCCCGCGGTGTAGGGGTGCCAGGGCTCGGCCAGCACTTCAGCGGCCGGTCCGGCCTCCACGATGCGGCTGGCGTACATCACCGCGACGTCGGTGGCGACCCGTCGGGCCGCGGCCAGGTCGTGGGTGATCAGCAGCACCGCGCGGTCGCCGGTGGCGGCCTCGGCGAGCAGGTCCACGGTGCGGTGCACCAGCGGCCGGTCGAGCCCGGTGGTCGGCTCGTCGGCCAGGACGACCTGCGGATCGCCCGCCAGCGCCAGCGCGAGCGCGACCCGCTGGGCCATGCCCCCGGACAGCTCGTGCGGGTACCGGTCGAGGGCGGCGGGGTCCAGGCCGACGCGTTCGGCGAGGGCGTCGGCGTCGGTCTCGCCGCCCAGGGCCCGGATGGTCTCGACGAGCTGGCTGCGCGCGGTGCGCACCGGGGTCAGGTGGGTGCTCGCCGACTGCGGCACCAGCCCGACCTCGCGCCCGCGGACCTGCCCGGCCAGCACCTGCTCCGGCGCGGACAGCAGCTCGATCCCGTTGCGCAGCAACGCTTTTCCGCGCACCTCGGCGTTGCCGGGCAGCAGCCCCAGCAGCGCCGAGGCCAGCACGGACTTGCCGCAACCGGACTCCCCGACCAGCGCCAGCACCCGGCCAGGCCGCAGCTGCAGCGTCGCGTCGGTCACCGCGCGCACCTGCGTCCCCCGCCCCAGCTGGAACCGAACGGACAACCCCTCCAGTCCCAACAACGCCTCGCTCATCCCCGAACTCCCCCACTTCCGCACCCGCTCCGAACCCCGTCGCCCGGCCCGGATCCCGCAAATTCCATTGAAATCGGACCTTCGATTTCAATGGAATTTGCGCACCCCGGCGGCTCCGAGGCCCGCAGTTTCAATTGAAACTGTGATCCGCCGTGCCTGGGGTTCGCAGTTTCAATTGAAACTGTGGTTTGGCCGGCCAAAAGCGGCGGAGCGGAAGGGGTGCCGGTCGTCACAGGGCCAGCTCCGATCGGCGTCGGGGGACTACCCGGTCGCGCCAGGTCGCCGCGAGGCCGGAGACCGCCAGGGTGGTCGCGACCAGGAGCAGCGATGGGAACAGGACGATCCACCACGCACCCAGCAGGACCGCCTCGCGGCCGTCGCCGAGGATGTTGCCGATGCTGGCCAGGTGCGGCGGCAGGCCGAGGCCCAGGAAGCTCAGCGCGGTTTCGTGCCACACCGCGTGCGGGACGAGCAGGACCGCGGAGAGCGCTGCCTGCGGCACGATCGCGGGCAGCAGGTGGCGCACCAGGATCCGCCAGCGCGACGAGCCGCCGGCGATCGCGGCGTCGACGTACGGGCGGCTGCGCAGGGACAGGACTTCGGAGCGCACGATGCGCGCCACCGTCGTCCAGTGCGTCAGCGAGATCGACAGGATCACCGCGGTCAGGCTCCCCCGGTACAGCGCGACGATCACGATGCCCAGCAGCAGGTGCGGCACCGAGTTGACGACGTCCACCAGGCGCATCAGCAACCGGTCCGCCCACCCGCCTGCGGATCCGGCGACCGCACCCACCAGCGAACCGAGCACAGTGGACACCAGAGCGCTGAACCCGGCCACCAGCAAGGAGATCCGCAACCCTGTCAGCGACTGCACGAACAGGTCCCGGCCGCTGGAGTCGGTGCCGAACGGGTGCGCCGGGCTCGGCGCGAGCCGGATCGAGTCGTAGCGCACGGACTCGCTGCCGAACAGCACCGGCACCGCGAACGCGGCGAGCACGAGCACCGCCAGCGCCACCAGCGAACCCCAGAACCGGGCTCTCGGATGCGCCCGGGCGGTCCGGGATCGACCGGCCGGCCGCCACTGCCCCGCCTCGGTCGTGCGCAAGGTCGTCTCAGCCATCGGCGGCCACCCTCGGGTCGAGCAGGACCGCGGCGACGTCGGCCAGCAGCGATCCGATCAGCACCGCCGCGGTCGCCACCAGGGTCAGGACCGCCAGCAGCGGGTAGTCCACCGCGGTCGCGGCGGTGACCACGGCGGCGGCCAGCCCCGGCCAGGAGAAGACCTCCTCGACCAGCACCGCACCGGTGACCAGCTCCGGGATCCGCGCACCGATCAGCGTCACGAACGGCAGCAGCGCGGTCGGCAGCGCGTGCCGCAGCACCACCACCCGCTCGGCGAGCCCGCGCGCCCGCGCACCGGTCACGTGGTCCTCGGACAGCGAGGTCAGCATCGACTGCCGGACGTGCAGCACCAACCACGGCGACTGCGAGATGCCCAGCACCAGCGCGGGCAGCACGAGGTGCTTGGTGACCTGGCCGATCGAGGCGGCTTGCCCCGCGTCGGTCAGCCCGGCCACCGGCAGCCAGCCCAGCCCCAGCGAGAACACCGCGATGGACAGCAGCGCCAGCACGAACGGCGGCAGGCCCTCCAGCGCGTGGCCGATGGCGGTGACGAACCGGTCCACCCAGCCGCCCTGCCGCCACGCGGCGACCGTGCCCAGCACCAGCGCGATCACCACCGCCAGCGCCAGCCCGGTCGCGGCCAGCAGGATCGTCCACGGGAGTCGTTCGGCGAGCACCTGCGCCACCGGCTGCCGGAACGACCGCGACACCCCGAGGTCACCGCCGAACACCCCGCTCAGCCAGTGCCAGAACTGCACCAGCACGGGATCGTCGAGGCCTAGCTCAGCGCGCACGCGCGCGACGTCGGCGTCCGAGGCGCCGTAGATCTCCACGCCGTAGTACTGGTAGATCGGGTCGAACGGGGAGGCCGCAGCGAGCAGGAACACCCCGAGCGCCACGATCACCAGCACCGGCACCGCGAACCCGACCCGCCGCAGCACCAGCCGGCTGATCGCACGGCTCATGCCTGCGGCTTCCAGGCCTCGATGTTCCACCACGGGCCCCAGGTGGTGCCGTGCACGTGCGGTTCGATCGACGGCTGGTAGCCGGTCCAGCCGCCCTCGCGCATCACGTAGCTGTGGTCGATGAAGGCCAGGTACACCAGGCCGGGGTCGGCGACGTAGGCGCGCTGGGCCTGCCGGTAGAGCTCCGCGCGCTTGCCCGGGTCGAGCTCCTGGCGGGCGCCGTCGAGCGCGGCGTCCACCTCGGCGTTGCGGTACTGGCCGGGGTTGTTGTAGGTGCCGGTGCCGATCACCGAGGAGTGGATGCTGTTGTAGGCCTGCGGGTCGGGGTCGATCGGGTTCCCGCCGCCGAGCACGATGCCCTCGTCGCCGATCCGCGCGGCGACCGCGGAGCGGTCCACCCCGGCGGGGTCGACCTGGATGCCGATCGCCTTGGCGTCCGAGGCGAACGCGACGGCCAGGTCCTTGCGCAGGCTGTCGTCGGCGAAGTACATGACGGTGAACTGGGCGCGCACGCCGTTGCGCTCGCGGATGCCGTCGGCGCCCGGCCGCCAGCCGGCCTCGTCCAGCAGCTTCTTGGCGCGCTCGGGGTCGAAGTCGAACCGGGCGGCGGGCTCGAAGCTGGCGCCCATCGACTCGGGGATCGGCGCGTACGCGGGCTTGCCGTGCCCGCCCACCAGCGCCTTGATCATGCCCTCGCGGTTGACGGCGAGGTTCAGCGCCATGCGCACCGCGGGGTCGCCGGCGGCCGGGTGGGTGTTGGGCAGCGCGATGCTGCGGTAGTCGGCGGTGCTGTGGTGGACGGTGCGGAACCCGTCGCGGGCGACGCTCTCGGCGAGCACCGGCGGCAGGACCGTGCCGTCGAACTCGCCGGCGGCCAGGCGCTGGGCGCGGGTGTTGTCGTCCTTGGCGAAGACCACGGTGACCTTGTCGACGGCCGGGGCGCCGCCCCAGTAGTCGCCGTTGCCCTCCCAGGTCATCTGGTCGCCCTGCCGCCAGTCGACCAGCTTGTACGGGCCGGTGCCGACGGGCTTGGTGTTGAGCTCGGAGTTCTCCTGCGGCTTCGGCTCGGCCAGCTTCTCGTTCGGCACGATGCCCAGCACCAGCTTCGACGGCCACGCCGAGTACGGGATGTTCAGCTCGAAGCGCACGGTGTGCGGATCGAGGGCCCGCACGTCGGCGAGCATGCTGTAGTCCGAGCTGATGGTGGAGGCGTAGGCCGGATCGATCGCCGCCTCGTAGGTGGCCACCACGTCCTCGGCGTCGAACGGGGTGCCGTCGTGGAAGCGCACGCCGTCGCGCAGCTTCACGGTCCAGGTCTTGGCGTCCGGGGAGGACTGCGGTGCTTCAGCGGCCAGCGCAGGCCGGAGTTCGGAACGGCCGTCGAAAGCCAGCAGGCCGTCGTAGAACTTGGACGCGCCCTCTGCACCGTAGCCGAGCAGCGGGTTCAGGCTCTCCGGCTCGAAGCTGTCGGCGAGCAGAATCGAACCGGGATCCCCGGACCCCGGCGGGGTCGGCGCGGCGCAACCGGCACCGAGCAGGGTCAACGCGACGGGGACGGCCACCAGCAGGCCACGACGATTCAGCACTGCTGAACTCTAAGCACTGCTGCAAATCTTTATCAACAAGGTTGAGAGGTTCCTCGCCAAACTCCCTTACCGGAATGATCCGCCCAGTTGCCCCGTGCGCACTTTCCGGGGTCATAACCCCGCAAAACGCGCACGGGGCCGCCGCCCTCAGGCCACCGGGTCGGGCATGCGGTCGAGCCGGTACTCGCAGGCGATGGTGGCGCCGGTCTTCGGGTCGCCGAGCTCCACGCGCCAGGAGTCGGCGAACTGGTCGACCGCCGAGTCCATCGGGATGGTGCCGGACAGCAGCACGGTGCCCGGCTTCAGCAGGCCGCGTTCCCGCAGGTCGTCGAGCCAGTACTGGGGCGAGAGCAGTTCCGCCAGGGTGCCCTGCTGGATCTTCTCGCCGCCCGCCCAGGCGGTCAGGGTGAGCTCGTCGATGCGGTCGGCGACGTCGACCAGCCGCCACGCCTGGCGTCCCAGCACGTCGGGCCCGGCCTGCTTGCTCCACGCGACGCCGTGCACCTCCAGCGCCCGGTCCGTGTGGTCGCATGCCACCGTGAGCAGCACGTCGCGCTCCTCCGGCCCGGCGACGACCAGCGCCCACTCCGCCTCACCGGAGGTGCGCTCGTGCTGCACCGGGACCTCGTCGGGCTGCATCGCCAGGTACGGCGCGACCGGGTACAGGCAGGGCGTGCTGGTCGGCGCGGGCACCCCGAGCTCGGCCAGCTCGGCGACGTGCGCGGCCACGTCGTCCTGGCTGCGGCCGGCGTAGCCGCCGTTGAGCAGCGTCGTCACCGACACCTCGACGGTTTCGCCGTTGACATCGAAACGCAGTGGAAACACAATCCCCTCCAAGACCGGCATACCTGTTGTATACATTTCGTATCACAACTTCCCGCGCTGCGGCGCGGCAAGCCACCAGTCGGGACGACAAGGACCTCGATGACTCAAGCCCTCCCCGCCACCGCGCGGCCACCCCGCAAGGACCTGATCAAGGCGTTCGTCGCGTCGCTGAGCGGGACGTCCTTGGAGTGGTACGACTTCGCCGCCTACTCGGTGGCCTCCGCGCTGGTGTTCGGCCAGCTGTTCTTCCCCAGCCACGACCCGCTCTCGGGCACGTTGCTGGCGTTCTCCACCTACGCCGTCGGCTACGTCTCCCGACCGCTCGGCGGCTTCGTCTTCGGCCGCCTCGGCGACGTCCTCGGCCGCAAGCAAGTCCTGGTCATCACGCTGCTGGTCACCGGCATCTCGACGGTGTTCATCGGCCTGCTGCCCACGCACGACCAGGTCGGCTCGCTCGGCGCTGTTCTGCTGGTGATCCTGCGGTTCGCCCAGGGCGTCGGCATCGGCGGCGAGTGGGGCGGCGCGGTGCTGCTGTCCAGCGAGTTCGGCAGCGACAAGCACCGCGGGTTCTGGGCGTCGGCGGCGCAGATCGGCCCGCCTGCGGGCAACCTGATGGCCAACGGCGTGCTGGCGGTGCTGGCCGCGACGCTCACCCAGGAGCAGTTCATGTCCTGGGGCTGGCGGGTGGCGTTCCTGCTCTCGGCCGTGCTGGTGATCTTCGGCATGTGGATCCGGGTGAAGCTGGAGGAGACCCCGGTCTTCAAGGAGCTGCAGGAGAAGGGCGAGCAGGCCGGTGCACCGGTGCGCGAGGTCTTCACCCGCGAGCCGCGGGCCCTGGTGGCGGCGATCCTCTCCCGCGTCGGCCCGGACGTGCTCTACGCGCTGTTCACGGTCTTCGTGCTCACCTACGCGACGCAGCAGCTGGACGTGCCCAAGAGCTGGGCGGTCACCGGCGTCATGCTCGGCTCGACGCTGCAGCTCTTCCTTATGCCGCTGGCCGGCGCGCTGTCCGACCGGCTCGGCCGTCGTCGGGTCTACGCGGTGGGCGCGATCGGGGCGGCGGTGTGGCCGTTCGTGTTCTTCCCGATGGTCCAGGGCGGTTCGGCGCCGCTGCTGATCATCGGCGTGATCGTCGGCCTGGTCTGGCACGCGCTCATGTACGGCCCGCAGGCGGCGTTCGTGTCCGAGCAGTTCAGCCCTGCACTGCGCTCGACCGGATCGTCGCTGGCCTACACGCTGGCCGGGGTGATCGGTGGCGCGCTGGCGCCGCTGCTGTTCACGGCGCTGTTCGCCCACTTCGAGACCTGGATGGCCCCTGCCTTCTACCTGCTGGCGACCTGCGTGGTGACGTTGATCGGCCTCACCCTCGGACGCCGCGACGCGCAGTGAAGTCCGCTGGAACCCCTCCAGGTCGTCCGGGAGGGGTTCCGGGGCTTCAGCCCTCGATGAGGACTTGCTGGGTGGCCGAGAGGTGGGCGGTGATCGCCGCCGTGGCGGCTTCCGCGTCGCCCGCTTCGAGGGCGTCGACGATCGCCTCGTGCTCGACCAGCACCGCCTTGCGCCGGTCGCCGTGGGAGAACAGGGCCACGATGCCGGCGCGGATCTGCCGGGCGCGCAGCCCGTCGTAGGTCTTGCTCAGCATGTCGTTGCCGACCGCGCGGACCAGGGCCGAGTGGAAGCGGTGGTCCCGGTCGATGAACGCCCGGGCCTCGTCATCGCCGACGAGCTCGCGCTGACCGTCGATCTCGGCGCGCATCTCCGCCACCGGCACCGCGCCGAGCTCGACGGCGCGCCGCGCGGCGTAGCACTCGATCATGGCCCGGATCTCGAACAGCTCGCGGATCTCGCGGCCGCCGACCGGCGCGATGTAGGCGCCGCGCTTGGGCACCAGCTGCACCAGCTCCTCGGCGGCGAGCAGGAGCAGCGCCTCGCGGATCGGCGTGCGGGACACCCCGATCTCGTCGGCCAGGGCCTGTTCGTTGACGAACAGCCCCTGCATCGACGGGTCGCTGAGGACGGTGTCCTTGAGGTGGTCGTAGGCGAGTTCGCGTCCGGACGGCAACGAGTACCCCTTCTTGCATATCGCTGGTATACAAACATCGTAACGGTTGTGGAGGATTCTCATGCGGATTGCGCTGTGCCAGATCGTCACCGGCCCGGACCCGAAGGCGAACCTCGAGCTGGTGGCCGACGGCGTGCGCCGGGCTGCTGAAGCCGGGGCGGACCTCGCGGTGTTCCCGGAAGCGACGATGGCCTGCTTCGGCGTCAAGCTCGGCCCGCTGGCCGAACCGCTGGACGGGCCGTGGGCCACCGAGGTGCGGAGGCTGGCCGACGAGGCCGGCATCGCGGTGGTGGCCGGCATGTTCACCCCGGCTGACGACGGCCGGGTCACCAACACGCTGCTGATCACCGGCCGCGGCATCGACACCGCCTACGACAAGATCCACCTCTTCGACGCCTTCGGCTTCGCCGAGTCCGACACCGTCGCCCCCGGCGCGGAACCGGTCGTGGTGGACCTCGACGGCACCAAGGTCGGCTTCACGACCTGCTACGACGTCCGCTTCCCCGGCCTCTACACCGCGCTGGCCGACCGCGGCGCGTCGGTGATCGTCACCTCGGCCTCCTGGGGCTCGGGCGAGGGCAAGCGCGAGCAGTGGGAACTCCTGGTCCGGGCCCGCGCCCTGGACTCGACGTCCTGGGTGGTGGCCTGCGGCCAGGCCGACCCGCGCAGCATCGGCCGCGAACCGTCCGGCAAGGCCCCCACCGGCATCGGCTACAGCCTCGCGGCCACCCCGTTCGGCCAGATCCACGCCCAGCTCGCCGACGCCCCGGACGTCCTGGTCGTCGACGTCGACACGGCCACCGTCGACCAGGCCCGCCAAGCGATCCCGGTCCTGACCAACCGCCGCTTCTGAACGAGGCGGAGGGCGCCTTTCGCCAGCTTCGGCGAATGGCGCCCTCCACTCACCCCTTTTGCCAGATGCCCTGCAGCACATGACGAAAGTGCGGTAAACAGTAGCCGTCAGCAGCCGTCCAGTGCTTTCAGGGAGAACCCGGCATGCCCGATTCCGAGGATGTCCAGATACGGGGGTCCGCTTCCGACGAGATGGACACCACCGTGCCGCACGCGGCCCGCGTCTGGAACTTCTGGCTCGACGGCAAGGACCACTACGCGGTCGACCGCGCCGCTGGTGAGGAGTTCCTGCAGGTGTTCCCGGGGATGCGGGCGGCGGCGCAGGCCAGCCGGGGCTGCCTGGGGCGGATGGTCCGGCACCTGGTCGCCGAGTGCGGGGTGCGGCAGTTCCTGGACGTCGGCACCGGCCTGCCGACCGCGGAGAACACCCACGAGATCGCGCAGCGGGCCGCCCCGGAGAGCCGGATCGTCTACGTCGACAACGATCCGCTCGTGCTGGCCCACGCCCGCGCGCTGCTGACGAGCACGCCGGAGGGGGCGACCCGGTACATCCACGCCGACGTCCGCGAACCCGAGACGATCGTCGAGGGCGCCCGCGAAGCACTGGACTTCGACCGCCCGGTGGCCCTGATCCTGTTCGGAATCATGGGTCTGATCCCCGAATACTCCCGAGCGCGATCCATTGTGGACACGTTGCTGGCGGCGCTGCCGTCGGGCTCCTACCTGGCGCTGTTCGACGTCGACGACAGCGACCCCGTGGCGGTGGACGCGGCCCGGCGCTATGCGGAGTCCGGGGCGATCCCGTACAACCACCGCACGCCGGAGGAGATCGCCGGCTACTTCACCGGCCTGGAGCTGGTGGACCCGGGGGTGATCCGGTCCGGCCAGTGGCGCACCGAGGCCCCGGAGCTCGCACAGCACGACACCACCACGCTGGCAGGGCTGGGACGCAAGCCCTGACCCGCAGCTTCACCTAGTTGCTGATCGGGCGCGGCGGCGGTAGGCGAAGTAGGCAAGGGCCGTGCCGATGGCGAGGACGGCAGTGGTGAGCAGACTGGCTTCGATGCCGAAGCCGCCGCCGGTGAGCAGCTCGGCGCTTCCCGGGCTGCCGCCGATGCTGAGCATCGTCGTCTGGACGCCCATGCCGGACACCTCGATGCCGTAGACGTTGCCCTGGAGCCAGTTCCACACCGCGTGGAAGGCGCACACGCCCCACAGACTGCCCTCGGCGAGCGCCCAGAACGCCAGGAGCAGCGCGATCAGCAGGATGTTGATCAGGGCCACCGCGCTCACGTTCGGGTTGATGCCGTGGAGCAGCGAGAACACCACGGCCTGCAGGACGACCGCAGCCGCCAGGCCCCACTTCCGGTAGGTCACCTGCATCAGGTAGCCGCGGGTGATGACCTCCTCGGTGCTGGCCTGCACGGCGAACCCGATGAGCGCGATGAAAGCCCCTCCCACCTGCGCGACGTGCACCGCCCCGATGTCGAACTGCCCGCTGAGGAGGTTCACGCCGACCGGCACGCCCAACAGCACCACTGCGACGGCCGCGCCGATCCCCAGGTGCGCACCGACGCGCGAAGCGGGGAAGAACCCGACGCTGCCGAACGGCCGCCGCTCCTTGATCCGGATCCACAGCGCGAGCATCCCGACGACGCCGAGGAAGCTGAACAGCATCGCGAGCTGGGCGGCCAGATACGCCCGCCCACGGGCCAGCGCCCCGATCGGAACCCCGAACACCGGAGCCAGCACGAGCGCCCCCGCGGTCTGCCCGATGACGAGGCAAACCACGACGACGACCAACCCGACGACCGGCCCGCTGGGCCGCCGAGCCCGGCCGATCCCGCCCAACAACGCCGAAGGAAGCCCTTGATCAGACTGCGCAGTGCTCACAGAAGGTTCTCCTCGACCATCCACCATTCCTGGATCCTCCCCGACCATCCGAGCACTAGTCACGCAAGGTAATGTCTCGTCACCACAGGTGAAGGCTCTGCCGCGCATGATCCCCGACGACGGGGCGCAATGGCTACGCTGGTCCAGTACTCGCAGGGAGAGGGGCTCGACAATGACCGCGCTTCCCGACTGGATGGCGCTTCCACCTGAAGGGCTGAGCGCAACGGAGTACGAGGCGCTGCCCGAAGAAGTGTGCCGCCGCATCGAAATTGTCGATGGAGCCATCGTCGTGACCCCCGCACCCCGACGCTTGCACCAGAGGATCGCTCGCCGGCTAGCAGGCGAGCTCGAGCACGCTGCAGGCCCCGAACTGACCGTCGACACGGACGTCGACCTCCGACTGCGAGACGTTCCGCTGCTCAACCGCCGGCCGGACATCGTCGTCTACGACTCCGCGCTCCCCGACGACGTCGTACTCCGCCCGCAGCACTGCCTGCTGGTCGTCGAGGTGATGTCACCGGGTTCGGTCACCGCAGACCGAACCGACAAGCCAGCCGAATACGCAGCCGCAGGAATCGAGCACTTCTGGCGCATCGAGAGCGATGCCCAGGACGACCGGCGCCTGACCGTGTTCCGCTACCGCTTGGATCCCACGACGAAGCTCTACGCGTCTGCCGGGGCCGATGTCGACAAGCTGGCGGTATCAGCCCCTGTGGATCTCACCATCGACTTCGATGATTTGTTCTGAGCGGGCATCGCGATAGCACGCGATGCCCGCTCAGGCATGCTCCTACGCCTGGAGCACGTCGGACTCACATGTCGAGGCCGAGGTCCAGGGCTGGGGAGGAGTGGGTCAGGCCTCCTACCGCCAGGTAGTGGACTCCGGTCCGGGCGTAGGCGCTGGCCACGTCGAGGGTCAGGCCGCCGGAGGCCTCCAGCTCCGTCTCCGGCGAGACCGAGCGGACCCGGCGGACGGCTTCCGCGCACTGGTCCGGGGTGAAGTTGTCCAGGAGGACCAGGGACACGTCCTCGGCCAGGACCTCGTCCAGCTCGTCCAACGTGGACACCTCGACCTCCATCGGGAGGTCCGGGGCGTACTCCCGGCAGGCCCGCACCGCGGCGACCGCCGAACCGGCCGCCACCACGTGGTTGTCCTTGATCAGCACCGCATCGCCCAGGCCCATGCGGTGGTTCACGCCGCCACCGCAGCGGACCGCGTACTTCTGCAGCACCCGCAGGCCGGGCAGGGTCTTGCGGCTGTCGCGGATGCGGCAGCCGGTGCCCGCCACCGCCTCGACCCACGCCGCGGTCGCGGTGGCGATGCCGGACAGGTGGCACAGCAGGTTCAGCGCCGTGCGCTCGGCCGTGAGCAGGCCGCGGACCGGGGCTTTCACCCGCAGCACGCAGTCGCCCGGCGCCAGCACGTCGCCGTCGGCGCGCTCGGACAGCACCGCGTAGGCGTCCGCGCCCAGCACTTCGTCGAGCACCAGCCGCACCAGCGGCAGCCCGGCGACCACCCCGGCCCGGCGGGTGTTGAACCCGGCTTCCGCGATCGCGTCGGCCGGGACCGTCGCCTCAGTGGTCGCGTCCGGTCCGTAGCGCAGGTCTTCAGCCAGCGCGGTGCGCACCACTTCGCGCGCGTCGTCGATGTCGATGGTCATGCCGCGGTCCTCGCAATCCCGGCCGTGGTGTGGATGAGCCAACCCGAGGCGTCCAGCCGGAACACCGTGCTGCGCCGCCAGCGCAGGTCGTCGGTGTCCGGGAAGTCCGTGCGCCGGTGGCAGCCGCGCGACTCGGCGCGCTGCCGGGCCGCGGCCAGCAGCGTCTGCGCCGTCATCAGCAACGACGCGTCCTCGACGGCTTCGCGCGTCCGAAGTGGACGGACCACCGCCGCCTCGTCCAGCGCCTTGGTGGCCGCGGCCAGCCCCTCTTCGGAGCGCCCGATGCCCGCGTGCCTGCTCATCGTGGACTGCAGCAGCTCGCGGTCGACCACCGCGAGCGCGGGCTGGACGAACTCGCCGACCGGCTTGCGGTTCAGCAGGCCGCAGCACAGGTCCTTGGCCACCGCCTCGGCTGCTCGGGCCCCGACGACGAGCCCTTCCAGCAGGCTGTTGGACGCCAGCCGGTTCGCGCCGTGCAACCCCGTGCAGGCCACCTCGCCCGCCGCGTAGAGACCCGCCACCGAGGTCCGTCCGTCCACGCTGGACATCACACCGCCGCAGGAGTAGTGCGCGGCGCTGGCCACCGGGATCGGTTCGCGCACCGGGTCGATCCCGGCCTCCCGGCAGGCCGCGTGCACCGTCGGGAACCGCTCGGCGAACCCGGGGCCGATGCTGGTCGCGTCCAGGAACACGTGCTCCGACCCGGTTTCCGCGGCACGGCGGTTGATCGCCGCCGACACGACGTCGCGCGGCGCGAGGTCCTCCAGCGGGTGCTCACCGGCCATGACGCGCTGGCCGTTCACGTCGACCAGCACCGCGCCCTCGCCGCGCACCGCCTCGGTGATCAACGGACGCCGACCGCGCGGCCCGCCCGGCGTGTAGAGCACCGTCGGGTGGAACTGCACGAACTCCAGGTCCGCCACGGTGGCACCGGCCCGCAGGGCCAGCGCCACACCGTCCGCAGTGGACACATCGGGATTCGTCGTAGCCGCGTAGAGCTGCCCGAGACCGCCCGTGGCCAGCAGAACCGCGGGTGCGCGCAGCACTCCCGGCCTGCTCTCGGAGTCCATCGCGAGCGCACCCGCGACCGAACCGTCCTCGCCGCGCAGCAGCTCGACCACGCAATGCTGCTCCAGCACCGGAATCCCGCCACCGCGCACCGCACCGGTCAGCGCGCGCTGGACCTCCGCGCCGGTGGCGTCGCCGCCCGCGTGGATCACGCGGAACGCGCTGTGCCCGCCTTCGCGGGTCCGCGCCAGCTCGCCGTCCGCTCCGGCGTCGAAGCGGGCACCGGCCGCGCGCAGTCGCGCGATCGCCGCCGCACCGTCGGACAGGATCTGCCGCACCGCCTGGCGCGAGCACAGCCCTACGCCCGCGGTCAACGTGTCCTCGACGTGCTTGCTGAGGCTGTCGCCCGGGTCGAGCTCGTCGGGCCGGACCACGGCGATGCCGCCCTGCGCCCAGCTCGTGTTGCCCGCCGACACCGAATCCTTGCTGACCACCAGCACCCGGAGTCCCAGCTCGCGTGCCCGCAGCGCCGCGGTCATGCCCGCGACACCGGTGCCGACGACGAGCAGGTCAGCGCCCGCTTCCCAGGTCATTCGCCGCCTCCGGGCTTGCCGATGGCGATCATCCGCTCCACCGAGGCCCGCGCGCGGTCGGCGACGTCGGTGGGCACGTGCACCTCGTCGGCGCCCTCGCGCAGGCAGCGCAGCAGGGCGGCCGGGGTGATCATCTTCATGTACCGGCAGGAGGCCCGGTCGTTGACCGCGCGGAAGTCGATCTCCGGCGCGGCCTTGCGCAGCTGGTGCAGCATCCCGACCTCGGTGGCGACCAGCACCGAGCGCGCACCGGTGTCGCGCGCGGCGGTCAGCATGTCGCCGGTGGACAGGATCTTCACCCGCTCCTGTTCGACGATGCCCTCCCCCGCCAGGTACAGCGCCGAGGTCGCGCAGCCGCACTCCGGGTGGATGAACAGGTCCGCGTCCGGGTTCGCAGCCGCGCGCTCGGCCAGCTCCGGGCCGTTGATGCCGGCGTGCACGTGGCACTCCCCGGCCCAGATGTGCAGGTTGTCCCGGCCGGTCTCGCGCTTGACGTGCGCGCCGAGGAACTGGTCCGGGCAGAACAGCACCTCGCGGTCGGCCGGGATGGAGCGCACCACGTCGACCGCGTTGGAGGACGTGCAGCAGATGTCGGTCTCCGCCTTCACCTCGGCGGTGGTGTTCACGTAGGACACCACGACCGCGCCCGGGTGCTCGGCCTTCCACTCGCGCAGCTGCTCGGCGGTGATCGAGTCGGCCAGCGAGCAGCCCGCGCGCTCGTCGGGGATCAGCACCGTCTTCTCCGGGCCGAGGATCTTGGCGGTCTCGGCCATGAAGTGCACGCCGCAGAAGACGATCGTGCTCGCGCTGCTGCTGGCCGCGATCCGGCTCAGCGCCAGCGAGTCCCCGGTGTGGTCGGCGACGTCCTGGATCTCCGGCAGCTGGTAGTTGTGCGCCAGCAGCACCGCGTCCCGCTCGTCGGCGAGCGCGCGCACTTCGCGGGCCCAGTCTGCGTCGGGCCGGACTCCCGTGTAACCGGCGTCGGTCCGCTCCCAAGTGGCAGTAGCGGCCATGTCGTCCTCCTCGCCGGATCCCCCGGGCAGCTCGTCCGGAAGGTCCGTTCAACACCCCGGCTCAACGGCTCCGAGGTTTTCGCCTTAGAATCGAAAACGTGCCACATACTAACACCGCTCATCCCCCGAAAGGGAGCGACGCTGGTCACGAAGTGCTGGCCGGGGTGCTCCAAGTCCGCGACGGCCACCTGCAGGTGATGCTCTGGCAGCGCGCCCAGGAACCGGACCTGCACCGCTGGTCGCTGCCCGGCGGGCGGCTGTCGGCCACCGAGGACGTGGAGACCTCGATCCGCCGCCAGCTGGCCGAGAAGGTCGACGTGCACAAGCTCTCCCACGTCGAGCAGCTGTCGGTGTTCAGCGCCCCGGACCGGGTCCCCGACCGCCGCGTGGTGGCCACCGCGTTCCTCGGACTGGTGCCCTCCGACGTCGACCCCGAGGTCCCCGCCGACACCCAGTGGCACGCCGTCGAAGCCCTCCCGCCGACGGCCTTCGACCACGAGCAGATCGTGCTGGCGGTCCGGGACCGGCTGCGCGCCAAGCTGTCCTACACCAACATCGGCTTCGCGCTGGCCCCCGCCGAGTTCACCGTCTCCGAACTGCGCGACATCTACTCCGCCGCGCTCGGCTACCAGGTCGCGTCGACCAACCTGCAGCGCGTCCTGACCCGCCGCGGCGCCCTGGAACCCACCGGCCGCACCGTCCCGGCCGGCCCCTCCGGCGGCCGACCCCCGGCCCTGTTCCGCTTCACCAGCCGCGATCTCCAGGTAACCGACCCCTTCGCCGTCTTCCGCCCGCCGAGCTAGAGGATTGATTTCGTGGTCGTTCTGCGTGGCGGTGCCGGTAGCGGAACCTCAGCGCCCGCCTGGACTCCGGGTGCCCGACTTGATGTATGCCAATACACGGCAGTCGGGCCGTCCTCGCCAGGCGAACGCTGAGAACCCGCGGCGGCGCAAGCTGCGAGCGTGGGCTATGCGCCTGACGGCGCATCAAAGACAAAGGCCAGGACGAACAACATGCGCCGAGAACCACCTCCTGATCCCGCCCCGGTGACCTGCGGGGATGTCGATGAGGCGGTGCGGTCGGGATGGTGGGCAGTTAGGTTGGGGGCGTGTTGGACGTCTTGCCGTTGTTCCCGCTGGGGTCGGTGTTGCTGCCGGGCGGCCACCTGCCGCTGCACGTCTTCGAACCGCGCTACCGGCAGCTGGTCGAAGACCTCGTCGGCGAATCCGTGCCCGACCGCAGGTTCGGCGTGGTCGCCATCAAGCAGGGCTGGGAGGTCGGCGAGGACAACGTGGACTCGATGTACGACGTCGGGTGCTCCGCGTTGCTGGACGACGTCCGCCAGCTGCCCGGCGGGCGCTACGACGTCAGCGCCGCGGGCGAGCGGCGGTTCCGGCTGCTGCAGATCGACAGCACCACCGCGCCCTACCTCGTCGCGAACGTCCAGTGGCTGCCGGACACCGAACCGGCCAGCGACTCGCCCGGCCGCCGCGAGCACCTGACGAGCACCGCCCGCGCGGCGCACCAGCGCTACCACTCCACCGGCCTGCGCGGCGGCCGCCGCGAAACCCCCGGCGCGGACGCCGAAATCGCCGATCTGTCCTACTTGCTCGCCGACGACTGCGTGCTGACCGTGGAGGACCGGCAGGACCTGCTCGCCGAAACCGACCCGCTGGCACGGCTTCGCCTGGTCCGCCGGTTGCTGCTGCGCGAAGCGGAATTCCTCCGCGAGCTCCGAGCGGTGCCGGCCCCGCTCACCGAGTTCACCCAGGGCACCAGCGTCAACTGAGATCTGCCTCCGCTGGCCGGTTCGCGCGGCGGCGCCGGTGGCGGCCCCCAGCAGGAGTCACACGTCAACGGTCGTCCCCTGCAGCGACGACTGTGACCTTCGTCCGCATTCCAGGTGGAACCGGGCACGACCGGAAACAGTCTCAAACCCTGTTGACCACCAAACTCAAGAGAAGAGCGCGGACTCATGAAGCTCCGTTCAACCGCTGCTATCGGCGTGGCCTGCTGCACCCTGTTCCTTTCGACCGCCTGCAGCGGCGGGAAGCTGGAGATTCCGTTCAGTCCAGCGACACCCGCGGCTCCTTCCCCGCGCACATCCACGACATCGGTGGCGGAACCAACCCCGACGAGCTCCGACGCGACGGAAGCACCGACCTCCACCGGGCGGGCACCGATCCCGGATGCGCAGCCGGCGGACTTCGTCCCCGACGACCTGTCGACGGTGTACGAGTTCGGCTACATCCTCAACTACGTCAACAAGTACCCGGGCTGGATCGCGCTCACCGCGGACGCACCGGTATACGACTCCTCGCGCGGCGGCTACAAGGTGCACGTGTACTTCAACGCCTACGGAGGGCGCGACATCATCCTCCGCAACGAGTGGTCGCTGGAGGTCGGAGGCGAGAAGGTCGTAGCGTCGGAGTCCCCGGCCGTGACAGATCCGTACTCGTTGGAGAACTGGATCCCGGAGCGCACGCCGATCGGCAACGCTGGTGACGCGACCTCGAACGTGCTCGTCGCGGACATCCTGTTCACGATGCCGGAGACCAGTCAGCCGATCACGATGCACTACGACAACGTGGACGGCGATGTGCACGCCACCTGGCACGACGGTGGATACGGCTCCTGATCCTGGGCCGATCAGCGCCGGAGGGCTGGATAGGATCACCCGCATGTCCTCACCTGGTGGTCCATGGGGTTCCGATCCGAACGGTCAGCAGCACGCTCCGCTGGCCGGCCAGCCGATGGGCAGTCCCCAGCAGCCCGGCGGGCAGTACCAAGGCTTCGGCCAGCCGCAACAGCCGCAGTTCCAGCAGCCGCAGTACCAGCAGCCGCAGTTCCAGCAGGCTCAGTACCAACAGCCGCAGTACCCGGGCATGATGAGCGGTTTCCCGACGCCGCCGAAGAAGAGCCGGGGCCCGGTGATCGCCGCGATCGTGCTCGGCGTGGTGGTCGTGATCGCCATCGTCACCACGATCGTCGTGCTCGTCCCCGGCAGCAGCGACGAAGCGGCACCGCAGCCGACCGCGAAGCCGACCACCTCCCAGAGCACCCCCACCACGCAGCCGACCGCGGCCAACCCGGACCTGCCGCCGGTGGTCCCGGGCTGGCAGGTGGTGCGGGCGCCCAGGAAGACCGCGCTCTACGACGTGCCGATGGAGTGGGAGCTGGATCCCGATCCGGATGGGCTCCACGCCTACGGCCCGCCGGAGGACCCGGTGACCTTGAGAGGCGTGGCCGACTACCAGGCCGGCTTCTGCCCCGGCGACTCCAACAGCTACCGCGCGACCTCGGGCGTGAGCGCCCGCTACGGACCGGACGACACCACGGTCGCCACCCAGACGCTGGCCAAGTTCATCGAGCTGGCCCACACCCGCGACGGCGTCGCGCCCGTGGTCGAGACCGGCGCGCCGGAGCAGATCCAGCTGCCCGGCAACATCCCCGCGGTCCGCGTCACCGCGCGCGTGACGCTGCCCGCCCCGGGCCAGTGCGACTCGGCGACGGTGCTGGCGAGCGTGGTGGCGACGAACAACGACGGGCAGAGCTCCGTGGTCCTCATCGCCGCCGCGGACCAGGAAGTGGAAGGTGCCTTCACCGGCGACCAGCTCGACCAGCTGACCGGATCCTTCCGCGCAGAATGACGGAGAACCGCGCCCCGGCTCTGCTCAAGAGCCGGGGACCGCGTTCACCCACCGCACCAGCGTCGACTGAACACCCGCCGACTTGGGCCGATCAGCGCCGGGGGGCTGGATAGGATCACCCCCATGTCCTCACCTGGTGGTCCTTGGGGTTCCGATCCGAACGGTCAGCAGTACGACCCGCTGACCGGTCAGCCGACCAGCGGTGCGCAGGGTCAGCAGCCCGGCGGGCAGTACCAGGGCTTCGGCGCGTTCGGCCAGCCGCAGCAGCCACCGCAGTTCCAGCAACCCCAGTACCAGCAGCCGCAGTACCAGCAGCAGTACCCGGGCATGATCAGCGGTTTCCCGACGCCGCCGCCGAAGAAGAGCCGCGGTCCGATGATCGCCGCGATCGCGCTCGGCGCGGTGGCCGTGATCGCCATCGTCACCACGATCGTCGTGCTCATCCCCAGCAGCGACGAAGCAGCGCCGACACCGCCGCCCGCGAAGCCCACCACCAGCCAGAACACCCCCACCCAGGCCCCGACCACGCAGCCGACCGCGGCCAACCCCGACTTGCCGCCGGTGGTCCCGGGCTGGCAGGTGGTGCGGGTGCCCAAGCGCACCGCGCTCTACGACGTGCCGATGGGCTGGGTGCCGGACCCCGACCCGGAGAACATCCAGGCCTACGGCCCGCCGGACGACCCGGTGACCATGACCGGGGTGGCCGACTACCAGGTCGGCTTCTGCCCCGGCGACCCCCGCAGCTACCGCGCGACCTCGGGCGTGAGCGCCCGCAAGGGCCCGGACGACACCGCGGTGGCCACCGAGACCCTGGCGAAGCTCGTCGACCTGGCCTACTCCCGCGACGGCGTCAAGCCGGTGGTCGAAACCGGCCCGCCGGAGCAGATCCAGCTGCCCGGGAACACCCCCGCGGTCCGGGTCACGGCGCGGGTGACGATCCCCCAGCCGGGACCGTGCGACTCGCCGAAGACGCTGGCCAGCGTGGTGGCGACGAACAGTGACGGGCAGAGCTCGGTGGTCCTCATGGCCGTCGCGGACCAGGACGTGGAAGGCGCCACCACAGCCGATCAGCTCAACCAGCTCACCGGTTCCCTCCGCGCAGCCCCCTGACGAAACCGCACCCCGGCTCCGCTCGAGAGCCGGGGTGCGTCGTTTCTCAAGGTCAGCCGAGGCGGCGGCCGAGGTCGTCCAGGCCGTTCCAGGACGCCGCGAGGCCGTAGCCGAGCGCCACCGCCAGGGGCTGCGCCAGCATCACCCAGGCGGTGTTGATCTCGGGCGCCACCGTGATCAGATCGCCCAGCTGCGGGTTCGGCGGCATCTGGTACATCCCGGCGGCGAACGAAGCACCCATCTGCATGCCCAGCCAGGCCGCGACCAGCGAGCCCAGCACACCGCCGATGAGCAGCACCGGACCGCGCCGGCGACGCATCCGCCAGAGCACCGAGGCGGTCAGCAGACCGGCGCCGAACGTCAGCAGCATGAAGATCGCGATCGCGTCGAAGCCGTGGTAGCTCTCCACCAGCAGCGGGGTCAGCGAACCCTTCGGCCCGAGCACGCTCTGCTGCGGCGGCGCCAGCCGGGACCACACCCACCCCACGGGCAACCCGAGCAGCGCGATCAGCGACACCGCGCTGATCGCGGGCAGCAGGTCGGCCTTGACCACCACGCGCGGCACCGGCGGCTCGGCGAGGTGCGGGATCAGGTGATCCACCTCGTCCCCGATCCGCTCCGGGACGGCACGAGTGCCGTGGGACTCCCCTCCGGGTGCTTGGGGGCTGTCCGCCACTCGCCGACCTCCTAGCGGCGCCAGACCGCAGTGTCCGTGGGAAACTGCGGTTCCTCCGGGTTACAGGGGCCGCAGTTTCAATTGAAACTGCGGACCGACAACGGCGACCGGCCGTCGCGGTCACCCTAGCGCTACAGCGCGCGATGCTCGCATCACCCGATGGCGGGGTGTGCGGGGCGCGTCAACTATTCTGCGCGAGCCCCCATGTCAGCTACGCCGAAGGACGCGTGAAGTGGCGGGAATCCTGCCGAGCATCAAGTTGACCGGACCGAGCCCGATCGACGAACCGCGGCGGGACTCAGCGGTCCGCCTGCCGCTGCGCAACACGATCGCCGAGCTGCTGCTGGGCGCGGCCGTCGCCGCCGTGGTGAGCCTCGTGCTGCAGTTCGCGGCCACCCGCCTGAGCATCAGCGAACCCAGCTTCGCCCCCGAGGCGCTCGCCGCCACCGGCAGCGGGCTGGTGCTGGTGGTGCTGTTCGTGCTGCTGGCGCTCGGGCACCACCGCTCGCCGCGCTGGCTGCGGCTGTTCGGGACCTGGGTGTCGCTGAGCGCGTTCAGCACGCTCGCGCTGGCCGTTCCGCTGCAGAACACCAGGTTCTACTACGGCGGGTCCTCTGTGGACAACGGCTTCCGCATGCAGTTCATGACGCGGATGGCCAGCACGCCGGGCCTGGCCGACATGAACTACGCCGACACCGCGCCCTACTACCCGAGCGGCTGGTTCTGGCTGGGCGGCCGGTTCGCGAACCTGCTCGGCTGGGACGGCTGGGCCGCGTACAAGCCGTACGCGCTGGCCTGGGTCGCGGTGACCACCGTCGTGGCGTTCACGCTGTGGAGCGTGGTCGTCCGGCGCCGCATCGCGCTGCTGGCCGCGATCGCCACCGCGCTGGCGGGGATGCTGCACGGCATCGAGGAGCCCTACGCGTGGCCGTCGGCGGCCTGGCTGGCGCCGGTCGCGGTGCTGGCCTGGCACGCGCTGCGGCGCCGGGACGCGGCTCCCAAGTGGACTTTGGTGTGCATCGGCGGTTACGTCGGTTTCGCCTCCATCACCTACACCCTGCACTTCGGGTTCGCGGTGCTGATGGTGCTGACGATGGCGGTGGTCATCGGCGCGTTCCGGGTGCACCAGGGGCAACGCCTGTGGCCGACGGTCCGGCAGCTGTTCCTGCGGTTGCTGCCGATCGGGCTGGTCAGCCTGGTCATCGCACTGCTCGCCTGGCTGCCCTACCTGGTGGCCACCGACTTCCTGCTGAACAACCCGCGCAGCGCGGCCCAGCACTACCTGCCGGAGGAGAGCGCCCTCCTGCCCACGCCGATGATGGAGGGCACCGCGTTCGGCGTGCTGTGCCTGGCGGGTCTGGTGTGGCTGCTGGTGCGCTGCCGCCGCAACGAGGTCGCGGCTGCGATGTTCACCATCGTGATCGCGGTCTACTGCTGGTTCGCGCTCTCGACGCTGGCGCTGGTCGCCAAGACCACGCTGCTGGCGTTCCGGCTGAACGTGATCCTCGACGTGACGCTGGCCGTGGCCGGCGTCTTCGGCGCCCTGGAGCTGATCGGCCACCTGCGGCGCAAGCTCGACCTCCGGCACGCGCTGCAGATCAGCATGGTCGCCTGCGCGGTCGGGCTGCTCGGCGCGATCGCGATCAGCCAGAGCGCGATCGGCGACAAGCTGCAGGGGTCGGTCCAGGCCGCCTACCAGGACTACTACCCCACCGGCGACAACGCGATGGGGCAGCGCGACCCGGCGCAGCTCGGTTCGTGGAACGCGGACGAGATCCGCGCGATCGCCGAGCTGACCGGGCGCGCCCCGGAGCAGAACCTGCTGCTGAGCACCGACTACAAGTTGATGTCGTTCATGCCCTACTGGGGCTTCCAGCAGGAGACGCCGCACTACGCGAACCCGCTCGGCGACTACGACCAGCGCGCCGCCGAGATCCAGCGGTGGACCACGGCCAAGACCAGCGACGAGCTGATCGGCATGCTGCGCGACAGCAAGTTCCACGCGCCCAACGTGTTCGTCCTGAGCAACCCGGACAGCCCGCACTCGACCGTGGAGCTGCCGGAGGGCGAGCAGGGCAAGCTGGTCCTGCAGCTCAAGGGCGACGCGTTCCCGCAGCTGCCGAACGTCCGCGACTACGACGTCTACTTCGACCGCGCGGTGTTCGACTCCCCGGCCTTCGTCAAGCGCGACGTCGGCCCCTACACGATCATCGCCCTGCGCTGAGGGAAAACCTGTTTCTGAACTCGTTTTGCGCAGCGGTGCGAGTAGCGGAACCTCAGACGCCGCCTGGACTCCGGGTGCCCAACTTTATGTATGCCAATACACGGCAGTCGGGCCGTCCTCGCCAGGCGACGTCTGAGAACCCGCGGCGGTGCCGGTTGCGAGGGTGGGCTATTCGCCTGGCGGCGAATCAAGACAAAGATCAAAGGCGGACGCTGATGTTCCGCCCCGCACCGTCAGGCAAGACGGGTTCGACAGGCAATCTCGGGGTCGGTGGTGCGGCGGGTTCGGTAGTTGAGCGCGGCGAGCGCCAGCGAGACCGACCAGAGCGGCCAGAGGAGCATCGGCAGCCAGGCCATCGGGTGGGCGGCGACCTCGGTGCTGGTGGTGAACACCAGCCCCAGGATCGCCTTGCCCGCCGCCATCACCAGCACCGACACCGCCAGCGCGGCCGCGACGGGGAAGGCGACCGGGACCTCGCGGCCCGCGGCGAACGGGATCCAGCGCGGCCAGCGCTCACCCCACGGCCGGATCAGGCCCCAGGTGAGCGCGGTGCCGCCGACCGCGGCCAGCGCCAGCCCGAGCCCGGCCGCCTTGCCCGACACGTCCATCGACGGCATCGCGAAGCCCGGCACGTCGAGCGCCATCAGCACGCGCGTCGCCGCGTAGAACAGGGGCGCGATCATCGCGATCCGGGTCCACCTCGCGGTGCGGATCCGGGCGCGCTCGTGGGTTCCGGACACCGGCCGGTCCACCACCGTCCACAGCAGACTCGCGGCGGCCACGGCCATGCCGAGCTGCATCAGCAGCGGGATCGAGAGGTAGGCGCTGAGGTTGTCGACGTGACCGGTCACCGCTGAGACGACCATGAACGGCAGGTAGCCGATCGCGGCCAGCGCACCGGCGTCCAGGAGCAGCGCGAACGCGCCGAGCGCGGCGATCCGGACTGCGCGGTTCTGCCACGCAGCAGCGGCGACGACGACCACCCCGCACACGGCCATGACCAGGTGCGCCATCGGCTGCGGCAGCAGGGCCAGCGATCGACCGGAGCTGTCGCCCGGTGCGGCCAGCGGGTTGGGTGCGCCGGTCGCCCAGCACAGCGGCGGGATCACCAGCAGCGCGAGCCCGACGATCCCGGTCGCGATATCGGAGAATCGGTGTTCGTTCATGCCCGGAATGCTGGCCGGAACGCCCGTTCCGGAACTCCTCCGCGGCGGACCGACCGCCTCCTCCGCGAGGAGGAGATCAGCTCCGCACGACCCCGTTCTCGTAGGCCCAGATCACCGCGTGCAGGCGGTCCCGGACGCCGAGCTTGCGCAGGATGCTGCCCACGTGCGTCTTCACCGTGGTCTCCGCCAGGTGCAGGGCAGCGCCGATCTCGACGTTGGAGGAGCCGCGCGCCAGCTCCACGAGCACGTCGCGTTCGCGCCCGGTCAGCGCCTCCCAGCCGGGTTCCGGCGGCTGCGGCGCGGACGTGCGGGCCAGCTCCAGCAGGCTGCGGGTGGCGCGCGGGGAGACGATCGAATGCCCCTCGTGAACGGTCCGCACCGCGGCCACGACCTCCTCGCCCGGCGTGTCCTTGGTCAGGAAACCGCTGGCCCCGGCCCGCAGCGCGGCGAACAGGTTCTCGTCGAGGTCGAAGGTGGTCAGCACCAGCACCCGGGTGCCCGGCAGCTCGGCGGTGATCAGCTCGGTCGCGGCGATGCCGTCCAGGTCCGGCATCCGGATGTCCATCAGCACCACGTCGACCCGGCTCGCCCGGCACACCGCCAGCGCTTCCCGCCCGGTGGAGACCTCGGCGACGCAGGTCAGGTCGTCGTGCAGCCCGAGCACGGTGGTCAGCGCGGAGCGGATGAGCTGCTGGTCGTCGGCGACCACCACGCGGATCGTCATCGCGGCACCTCCAGCAGGCCGAACCCGGCCCGCACCTCGGTTCCCGCACCCGGTGCGCTGCGCACTTCGAAATCGCCTCCGATCTGCCGCATCCGCTCGGCCATCCCCACGATGCCGAACCCGCCGGCGGCGGTCAGGTCCGCCGAGGTGCCCGGACCGTCGTCCGCGACGGTCACGGTGAGCCGCTCCCGCGTCCAGTCCAGCACGATCCGGCAGCGCACGTCCGGCCCGACGTGCTTGAGCGCGTTGGTCACCGACTCCTGCACGATCCGGTAGACGGCGTGCCGCTGCGCGGTGTCGATCTCCTGCGGCTCGCCCTCGTCCACCAGCTCGACATCGGCGCCGGCTCGTCGGAACGTCTCGACCAGTTCGGCGAGGTCCTGGCCTGCCGGCGCGGTCTCGTCACCGGTGCGCAGGACGCCGAGCATGCTGCGCAACTCCCCCATCGCCTGCCGCCCCACCTCCACCGCCGTGCCGATCATCTCCCGCGCCTTGTCCCGATCGCGGTCGAAGACCAGTCGTGCGGTGTCGGCCTGGGCCAGCACGACCGCGAGGGAATGCGCGGCCACGTCGTGGATCTCGCGGGCGATCAACCGGCGTTCCGCGGCGATGGCCTCGCGCACCTGCTGCTCGCGCAACAGCTCGGCCTGGGCGGCCCGCTCCTCGAGGGACCGCACGTAGGCGACGCTGATCCGCGAGTAGCGCCCGAGCGCCCAAGCCGCGAGCACGGACCCGAACGCCGCAGCGGCCAGCACCCCGGCCGTGCCCAGCGGATCGACCGGGAAGCCGATCACCCCGCGCACCACCGCGATCGCGGCACCGAGCAGACCGCAGGCGACCGGCAGCGCGGAGCGCTCGGTGTGCGCGACGACCGCGTGCAGCAGCACCGGGTGGATCAGCGAGAACGGCAGCAGGATCGGCGGAATGCCCTGGTCGCCGACGTTCGGCAGCGCGACCAGCACCAGCATGAGCGCCGAGCCGACGACGAACGCCGCCGTCGGCCAGACGCGGCGCACGCCCAGGCACGCGGTGAGCCCGACCAGGATCGCGACCAGCGCCACCCACTCCGGAAGGCTCGCGCCGGCCACGGCGCTCAACGACACCGCGGCCCCGACCGCCCCGCAGAGCACGGCTACCGGGCCGTCGACGACCAGCCGATTCGTTGCAGTCCGCACTGCGCCAACTTATCCACCCGAAGGCCCCCGGACCTCCTCCTCGAGAACGAGGTCCACAGTGGAGATCCATCGTGAGCGGCGATGGCCGTAAGAGCAACCACCGCCGCTCACGACTCGTCCGACCACGCGACAGCGCGTCACAGGTCGCGGAGGTGGTGCACGAACCCGCTGGATAACAGCGGTGCAACAAAAGGCCGTCGGCTGGCGCCGCCACCGCGACTCGCGAGTCGTCCTGGGCCGCGCAACCCGGTCGATGTTGTTGTACTGGTTCGATCGGAGTAGGCGGTCGAGCGGGGATGCGATGAGTCTGCAGCAGTTGTACCTGGTGCTGCTCGTCGGTGGACTCGTGCTCCTGGCCGGTGCGGTGGCCGCGCTCCTCGCCTCCCGGCTCGGGCTGCCCAGCCTGCTGATCTACCTCGGGCTGGGCGTGGTGCTCGGCGAGGACGTGCTGGGCATCAAGTTCCACGACGCCCAGATCGCGCAGAACCTGGGCACGGCGGCGCTGGCCATCATCCTCATCGAAGGTGGTCTGTCCACCCGCTGGTCCGACATCCGGCGATTACTCGCGCCCGCCACCATGCTCGCCACGATCGGCGTCGGCATCAGCCTGGTGGTCACGGCCCTGGGCGCGCACCTGCTGCTGGGCATCGACTGGCAGCTGTCGCTGCTGGTGGGGGCCATCGTGTCGTCCACGGACGCGGCAGCGGTGTTCTCCGTGCTCCGGGTACTGCCGCTGCCCAAGCGGCTCGCCGGGTTGCTGGAGGCCGAATCCGGGTTCAACGACGCGCCGACCGTGATCTTCGTGCTGCTGTTCAGCACCGTCCCGCTGGAGGTCTCGCCGCTGGAGATCACGGTCGACCTGCTCTACCAGCTGACCATCGGAGCGGCGATCGGGCTGGCCATCGGCGTGGGCGGGGCGAAGGTGCTGCCGCGCTTGGCGCTGCCGGCCGCCGGGCTGTACCCGGTGGCGACGTTCGGGCTCTGCGTGATCGCCTTCGCCGCCGGTGGCGCCGCGGAGGCCAGCGGGTTCCTCGCCGCCTACCTGTCCGGCTTGGCGCTGGGCAACACCGGGCGGCTGCCGCACCGCTCGGCCACCCGCTCCTTCGCCGAAGGACTCGGCTGGATCGCGCAGATCGGGCTGTTCGTGCTGCTCGGCCTGCTGGTGACGCCGAGCGAGCTGCCCGGCGAAGTGCTGCCCGCGCTGGTCATCGGCCTGGTCCTGCTGCTGGTCGCCCGCCCGGTGTCGGTGGTGCTGCCGCTGGTGGGCTTCCACGTGCCGTGGCGGGAACAGGTGTTCCTGTCCTGGGCGGGCCTGCGCGGTGCGGTGCCGATCGTGCTGGCGACGTTCCCGATCGTGCAGGGCGTGCCGGGCAGCCAGCGGGTGCTGGACATCGTGTTCGTGCTGGTCGTCGCGTTCACCCTGGTGCAGGCCCCGAGCCTGCGCCCGCTGGCCCGGCTGCTGGGCATCATCCCGCGCGAGGCGCCCCGCGAGATCCAGCTCGACTCGGTGCCGCTCAACGTCGCCCACGCCGAGTTGCTGACGATGACCGTGCCGCCCGGATCCCGGCTGCACCACACGACCATCGTCGAGCTCCGCTTGCCGGAGCCCGCGGTGGTCCCGCTGGTCGTGCGGGGTGGCCGGGCCTTCGTCCCGCTCCCGGACAGCTACCTGGAGATCGGCGACGAGCTGCTCGTCGTCACCACCGTGGAGCACCGGGCCGCCGCCGAGCGACGGCTGCGCGCGGTGAGCCGCCGCGGCAAGCTCGCCCACTGGTTCGGCGAGCACGGCGAACCGGACTAGAAGTCGCGCCACCACGTCGTCGCCTGGATCGAGCACCCCAGGTGATGGTCACTTTCGTACGAAATTGGCACCCCCGGAACCGGGTCAGCGCCCGCCGGGGTGGACGGGGAGCGCCCGGAGGCCGTGGATCAGCGTGCTGAAGCGCCATTCCGCACCGTCCAGCGGTCCGGCGGGGCTGAGGTCCGGGAACCGCTCGACGAGCTTGCGCAGCGCGGTCTGCCCCTCCAGGCGGGCGAGCTGGGCTCCGAGGCAGAAGTGGATCCCGTGGCCGAAGGCCAGGTGCCCGTGCGCGTCGCGGGTGATGTCGAACCGCTCCGAGTCGGGGAACTGCTCCGGGTCGCGGTTGGCCGCCGCCAGCCCGACCCACACGATCTGCCCGGCCGGGATCTCCACGTCGCCGACCGGCACCGCCTCCGCGGTGAAGCGGAACGTCCCGTGCATCACCGGCCCGTCGAAGCGCAGCATCTCCTCCACCGCGCCGGCCACCAGGTCCGGGTCCTCCCGCAGCGCCGCCCACTGGTCGGGGTGGCGCAGCAGGTGCAGCACGCCGTTGCCGATCAGGTTGACCGTCGTCTCGTGCCCGGCCACCAGCAGCAGGAACACCATCGCGATCAGTTCGCCGTCGCTGAGCCGGTCCTCGTTGTCGGTGGCGTCGACCAGCGCGGTGAGCAGGTCGTCGCCGGGCTCGCGGCGTTTGAGCTCGATGAGCTCGGTGAGGTACTGGCCCATCGCCATCGCGGCGTCCTCCGCCGCTCCGCGGTCGGAGGCGTCCAGCAGGGTGTTCGTCCAGGCCCGGAAGTCGTCCCGGCGGCTCTCGTCGACACCGACCAGCTCGGAGATGACCTGGATCGGCAGCGGGAACGCGAAGGAGTCCAACAAGTCCACTTCGGACTGCCCGGCCATCTCGTCGAGCAACCGGTCGGTGATCTCCTCGACCCGCGGCCGCAGCGCTTCCACCCGGCGGCTGGTGAAGGCCTTGACCACCAGCTTGCGCAGCCGGGTGTGGTCCGGCGGATCCATGTTGAGCATGTGCGCGGACAGCTCGTTGCCGAACATCCGGTGGTCCGCGCCCGGCGGCAGGTTCGCGGTGATCACCTCGCGGATGCGCGCGGACTCCTTGCTCAGCCGCGGATCCGCCAGCGCGGCGCGCGCATCGGCGTACCTGGTGATCACCCAGACCGGCAGGCCGCTCGGCGTGACCATCCGCTGGACCGGCGTGGCGTCGCGGATCTCGGCGTACCGCGCGTGCAGGTCCTGCACGAAGGCGGAGTCGAAAACGGGAACTTCGGCGTGCACCTCGGTGGACGGCATCGGATTCCTCCGCGCTAGGCAGTTGTGACCCCTGCTACCCAGTTAACCCCGTTCACGCCGACCTGTCACACGGCTCCGAAAACCCCTGCCCAGCAATCGAAGGACTCGTCAAGCACCGGCGAAGGCCCCGGCGGACGCAGCGAGGACGGCGGTCCTGGCCGCCTGGTCCGGCAGGGCCGGGTCAGGTGGCGTGCGGAGCAGCAGCAACTGGTGGTACACGGGCGCGGTGGCCGCGATGAGCAGTCGCTGCGCGTCAGTGCCCGGCGGGACCTCGGCGCGCTGGACAGCCCGGCTGACGATGGTCTCGCAGCGCGCGTACCGCCCCTCCCAGAGCCGCCGCTGGGCGAGTTCGGCCTTCTCGGAGCGGAACGAGGCGGCGATCAGGGCCGCCACGACCGGCGGCTCCGCGACCAGCGCGTCGTGGATCTCCTGGTTGAGCGCTGCCAGGTCCCCGTGCAGGGAACCGGTGTCCGGGGGCTGCCAGTCGTCGTCGCCAGCCGCGTCCAGGACGTCTGCGAGCAGGCCGCCGACGTCGCCCCAGCGCCGGTACACCGTCGCGCGGTGCACGCCAGCCCGGGCGGCGACGGTTTCCACCGCGAGCCCGTCATAACCGTGCTCGCCGAGCTCCGCGAGGACCGCGTCGAGCACCTGCTGGCGGATGCGTGCGGTTCGGCCGCCCGGGCGGCGGCGAGGTTCTGGAGAAGTCATCGCTGGTAATTCCGTTGCTCGACGCGGCGGTGCCATGGGAGGCTCTTAAAGTAACACTTGTCGCAATAACGGAGGATCAGCGATGTCAACCGCACCGGCCGACCCGACCGTGGTGCATCCAATGCCCGGACAACCCCGGGTGGTGCTGCTGAAGCCGTTGATCACCTCGCCGCTGATCGAGGTCGGGGAGTTCTCCTACTACGACGATCCGGAGGATCCGACCGCCTTCGAAACCCGCAACGTGCTCTACCACTACGGGCCGGAGAAGCTGGTGATCGGGAAGTTCTGCGCGCTGGGAGAGGGCGTGCGGTTCATCATGAACGGCGCCAACCACCGCATGGACGGCCCGTCCACGTTCCCGTTCCCGATCATGGGCGGCTCCTGGAGCGAGCACTTCGACCTCATCGCCGGCCTGCCCGGACGAGGCGACACCGTGGTGGGCAACGACGTCTGGTTCGGCTACCGGTCCACGGTGATGCCCGGCGTCCGGATCGGCCACGGGGCGATCATCGCGTCCGGAGCGGTCGTGGTCGACGACGTCCCCGACTACGGCATCGTCGGCGGCAACCCCGCCAAGCTCATCCGCCGCCGCTACTCCGATGCGGACGTCGACCGCCTCCTCGCCCTGACCTGGTGGGACTGGCCGCTCCAGCACATCACCGAGCACATCCGCACCATCATGTCCGGCAGCATCGACGACCTGGAGCACGCCGCACCCCCGCGTTGACAGTCCACTCCGGACATTGGAAGGGGCGGAGCCTCCACCTCCTCCGTCGAAGCGAACGGTCCGTTCGCCCACCGCCGGTCCCGCGGCGGTCAGCTCCGCGCTTCTCGGCGGAGGGTTTCAGTGGTGTGCTCGCGGAAGCGGCGCGCCGCAGCCGAGGAATAGGCGTCGCGGCGCCACACGTAGGACAGCACGCGCTCGCAGCCCGGTGCGTCGACGTGCAGGAACACCAAGGGGGCCACGTCGTACCTGCTCGCCATCTCCGGGACGAGCCCCACACCCAGTCCGAGGCTCACCAGGAACGCGCTCGCCGCCGGTTCGTCGCTCTCGCAGACGATGTTGGCGCGCCGGCCGACGGCCGCGAACAAGCGGTCGGTCAGCTCCCGCTGCCAGAAGTCGCCGCTGGTGGTGATGAACGGTTCCTCGGCGATCTCGGCGATGCCGACGCTGGTCCGCGACGCCAGCGGGTGCTCGCGCGGCACCGCCAGCAGCACCTCCTCGCGCAGGACCTCGGCCGTCTCCAGCGCCGGATCGTCGACCGGCTGCGAGGACAGGCAGAGGTCCACCTCGCCGCGGCGCAGCCGCTGGAGCATCGCCGTGGCCGACGACTGGTACAGCCGCACGTCGACGTCGGGGTGCTCGGCGCGGAATCCGACCAGGGCACCCGACAAGGTCAGCAGCGTCTCCGTCGCCACCGCGACGCTGCCGCGCACCAGGCCGACCGCGTCCGAGAGCTCCTGCCGGCCGTCGTCGAGCTCGGCCAGCGCCCGATCCACCCGGGTGAGGAACGCCGAACCGAAGCGGTTCAACCGGATCTGGCGGCCCTGCCGGTCGAACAGCGGCACACCGAGCTCCTTCTCCAGCCGCGCGATCGTCCGCGACAGCGACGGCTGGGACACCCGCAGCTCGGCGGCGGCCCGGCTGATGTGCTCGTGGCGGGCGACCGCCTGGAAGTAGCGCAGCGGCAGCAGGTCCATACACCCATGATGCCCCATGGGGCATGAATTCATCGCAGAATTGGTCTTGGAAGGTATCGGAATCCGTCCCTAACGTCGTGGTCAAGATCCTCTGATCACCAGGAAGCGACGATGGGACCGTCCACTTCGGCCGGAACGGCCAAATCCGAGCGCAACCGGGCACGTCCGGTGCTGCTGACCCTCCGCGCCATCGCCTCGGCGCACGCGATCGCGATCTTCGGGCAACCGGTGTTCGCGGGTGTGCTGCTCAGCGGCGACTACGACATGCTGCACGTCCACGCGGTGGGCGCGGACGTCGTCTACTACCTCGGACTGGCGCAGCTGGCGGCCGCCCTCGTCCTCTGGGCCCGGCGCGGCCCCCGCTGGCCCAGCGCGGCGGCCGCGCTGATCGTCCTCGGCGAAACCGGCCAGTACTTCGCGGGGCTGCTCGGCGCCCTGGGCGTGCACTTTCCGCTCGGCGTCGCACTGATCGCCCTGAGCACGGTCTCGCTGGTCGCGCTCTGGCGACCGAGCGCGCTGGGCGCTCCGGAGGTCGCGCGATGAGCACCGCGATGGGGCGCCGGCGGTTCCTCGGTCTGGCCGGCGGCGCCGGAATCGTGCTGGCGGCGGGGTTGGGCGGCCCACGACTGCTGGCCCAGCACACCTCGACCGGCGCAGTGCTGCGCAGCGCGGTCCCCCTGCCCGCTCCCTTCCAGCTCCCGCTGGCGATCCCGCCCGTGCTGGAACCCGTTGCGCAGGACGACTTCGCCGACCGCTACGAGATCACCGCGCGCGAGGCGATGGCGGAGATCCTGCCCGGACTGCGCACCCCGATCTGGGGCTACGAAGGCATCTTCCCCGGCCGCACCGTCGAATCGCGGCGCGGCCGCACCGCGATCATCCGCCACCGCAACGAGCTCCCGGTGCCGACCGTCGCCCACCTGCACGGCGGCCGCACCCCACCGGAGTCCGACGGGTATCCGACCGACCTCGTCCTGCCGACGCGCGGCTGGGATCACGGCCACCACGGCATGCACGACCCGCGGGCCAGCATCGCGCGAGGCAGCCGCGAGTACATCTACCCGCTGGACCAGCGCGCCGCGCTGCTCTGGTACCACGACCACCGGATGGACTTCACCGGCCCGGCCGTGTACCGGGGGTTGGCCGGGCTGCACGTCGTCCGCGACGACGAGGAGGACGCCCTCCCGCTGCCGCGCGGCGAACGCGAGATCCCGCTGCTGATCACCGACCGCGCGTTCGCCGCGGACGGATCGTTCGACTACCCCTCGCTGGACCCGTCGCTGACGACCGTCCCCGGCGTGACCGACGCGTACGCGGCCGGTGTCCTCGGCGACGTCGTCCTGGTCAACGGCGTGCCGTGGCCGGTGCACGAGGTTTCCGCGACCCGGCACCGGTTGCGCGTCCTCAACGCTTCCAACGCCCGCCGCTACGAACTCGCGCTGGACCCACCACCGCCGGACGGCCCGGCGTTCGTGCAGATCGGCTCGGACGGCGGCCTGCTGGCATCCCCCGTCGCGCACGACAGCATCGCGCTGGCCTCAGCGGAGCGCCATGACGTGATCGTCGACTTCGGCCGCTACCCGGTCGGCACCGAGGTCACCCTGGTGAACCGCCTGGGCACCGGTTCGACCGCGCAGGTGATGCGGTTCCGCGTGACCCGCCGCGAACCCGACGACTCCGCCATCCCGCCCCGACTGTCCGAAGTGGAACCGCTGCGCCGCGAACAAGCCGTGGTGACCAGGGATTTCGCCTTCCGCAGCGGCCGCCACGGCGATCGGCGCGGCTGGCTGATCGGCGGCCGCCCCTTCGACACGGGCTACGTCGCGGCCCGCCCGCGCCTCGGCGACGTCGAGATCTGGCGCTTCGTCGCGGACCTGCACCACCCGATCCACCTGCACCTGGCCCACTTCCAGGTCCTCTCCCGCGGCAACCGCGAACCGCACCCGCTCGACGCTGGCTGGAAGGACACCGTCGACCTGCAACCCGGCGAAGCGGTGGAGGTCATCACCCGCTTCGAGCACTACCGCGGCCGCTACGTCTTCCACTGCCACAACGCCGAGCACGAGGACATGGGCATGATGGCCACCTTCGAAACCACGTGACAGGAGCCGCCTCAACCGCCCTGCGGCCGCTCCTCGCCGAGCAGCGCGATCAGGTGGCGGAAGGCGGCGGACATGTCGGCGCTGTCCGGGTCGAGCAACCACTGGAACTGCATGCCGTCCATCACCGCGACCACCAGCGGCGCCGCTTCCTCCGGGGTCAGCCCGCCGGGGAGCCGCTCCCCGAACTCGTGGCGCAGGGTTGCCGCCGCGCGCTCGCGGACCATCACGTAGCGCTGGGCGAAGTACTCGCGCGCCGGCTGGTTGTCGGTCACGCTCTCGCCGAGCAAGGCCGAGAACGTCTGCACGACACCGCTGCGCGTCGTGTTGTAGTCGACCAGGAGGGTCCACATCTCCAGCGGCCAGGCGTGCGCACCGCCCTGGGTTCCGCCGGTGTCCCACTCGTCCCGGGCTTCGAGCACCGCGATGAGCAACGCCTCCCGGGTCGGGAAGTAGTGCAGCAGGCCCTGCTGGGTCATGCCGACGCGTTCGGCCACCGCGCTGAGCGAGGCGCCCCGGTAGCCGCGCTCGGCGATCACCGACATCGCTGCCTGCAGGATCTCGGCGCGCCGGTTCTCGCTGCGCAGCGCCCTGCCCCGTGGTGCTGATCGATCCGCTGTCACGGAACCGAGCGTAGTCGTCGGGAACACCCAGCAGCACAAATTATTGCGGAAATATAACGACACCTACTGATCTACAGGTGAATCGGTCAGGATGCTGCCGACGACAGGGCGGCGTACCCGCTCCGGCCTGCCCGAATTCCCCCTTTCCCTTACCTCAACGAGGAGGTACGGCAGTGGACAGACCGACTGCCCTCACCCGCACCACGCCGCCGGAAGCCGATCGGAGCGCCCCGCGCGGCTTCGTGCTCCGCTTGGGCCTGGCGAACCTCGGTCTCTACAGCGCACTGCTGACCCCGGTGGTCGTCACCATGGCGCTGCGCGTCGCGGAAGTCGCACCGCAGCACAAGGAATCGACCCTCGGCCTGGTGCTGGGCGTCGGGGCGGTGCTGGCGATGGTCGCGAACCCGCTGTTCGGCCGGTTGTCCGACCGCACCCGCTCGCGCTTCGGCCGCCGCCGCCCGTGGCTGGTCGGCGGGGTCGTCGGCGGCGCCCTCGGGCTCTGCGTGATCGCCTTCCTGCCGTCGGTGCCCGCGCTGGTCATCGGGTGGGCGATCACCCAGTGCTCCTTCAACGCCGCGTTCTCGGCGCTCATGGCGAGCATCCCCGACCAGGTCCCGGAATCCGGCCTGGGCAGGGCGTCCGGCGCGATCGGCACCAGCCTGACCGGCGCCGTGCTGGTGGGCTCGGGCATCGCCGCGTTCACCTCGGACCTGCGCGTCATGCTGCTGCTCCCGGCCGTGCTGGCCGTCGGCCTGGTCTGCTGGTTCGCCGCCACCCTCCCCGACCGGACCCCGGCCGAGGCGCCGCAGCCGTTCTCGGTCCGGGAATTCCTCGGCAGCTTCGTGTTCGACCCGCGGCGCGCCCCGGACTTCGGCTGGGCCTGGTTCACCAAGTTCCTGGTCATGTTCGGCTCGGTCGCACCGATGACGTACCTGGCCTACTACGTGCCGTTCCGGATGGGCCTCGACGCCGCCGCCACCGCGGGCCTGGTCGCCGCGCTCGTCGCCGGCGGCTACGGCCTCCAGGCCGCCACGGCCGCGCTGGGCGGCTGGCTCTCCGACCGGACCGGCCGCCGCAAGCCGTTCGTGATGGTCTCCGGTCTGATCGTCGCGATCGGCATCGGCCTGCTCGCCGCCGCCCCGGGCCTGTCCGCGATCGTGGTCGCCCAGCTGGTCATCAGCGTCGGCGGCGGCCTGTTCTACGCCGTCGACACCGCGCTGATCACGCATGTCCTGCCCGACGAGAGCAGCCGCGCGAAGGACCTGGGGATCGTGAACATCGCCAACGCCCTCCCCCAGTCGTTGATGCCGATGATCGCCCCGTTCGTGCTGGCCGTCGGCGGCGGGCAGAACTACCCGCTGCTGTTCGGCATCGCCGCAGCCGCCGCCCTGCTGGGCGCGCTCCTTGTCACCCGCATCAAGGGCACCCGATGAACCGTTCCACCAACCACGAACCGGAGGAGTCCACAGTGGTCAGCTACGACGCCGCGGTCGCGGCGGCACTCGCCCGACTCGACCTGGATGCCAAGGCCAGGCTGCTCGCCGGGCAGAGCATGTGGTCGTTGCCCGCTCTGCCCGAGATCGGGCTCGCCCCGCTGGTGATGTCCGACGGGCCGATCGGGGTGCGCGGCGTGCGCTGGACGGCGGACGACCCGTCGATCGCGCTGCCCAGCCCCACCGCGCTGGCCGCCACCTGGGACCCGGAACTGGCCCGGCGCGCCGGTCACCTGCTGGCCCAGGAGGCTCGGCGCAAGGGGGTGCACGTGCTGCTCGCGCCCACGGTGAACCTGCACCGCTCGCCGCTGGGCGGGCGGCACTTCGAGTGCTACTCCGAGGACCCGCACCTGACCGGCGAGATCGGCACCGGTTACGTGCGCGGCGTGCAGGAGGGCGGGGTCGGCACCACGGTCAAGCACTTCGTCGCCAACGACGCGGAGACCGAGCGCTTCACCGTCAACAACATCGTCGGCGAGCGGGCGCTGCGCGAGCTCTACCTGGCGCCGTTCGAGATGATCGTCGAGCGGGCCCGCCCGTGGGGCGTGATGGCCGCCTACAACTCGGTGAACGGCCCGACGATGACCGAGCACTCCCGGCTGCAGAACGAGGTCTTGCGCGGGGAGTGGGGTTTCGACGGCTACATCGTGTCCGACTGGTTCGCCGCGCGTGACACGGCGGGCGCCATCCGGGGCGGCCTGGACGTCGCCATGCCCGGCCCCCGCACGGTCTACGGCGAGGCGCTGGCCGCCGCGGTCCGCGCCGGCGAGGTCGACGAGTCCGTTGTGGACGATGCGGTGCGCAACGTCCTGCGGCTCGCCGCCCGGGTCGGAGCGCTGGAGGGCGTACCGGCCGCCGTCCCGGCTGAGGAGCGGCCCGCCGAGGTCGACGGGCACGCGCTCGCGCGGGAGATCGCCAGGCGCGCATTCGTCCTGGTCCGCAACGAGAACCACCTGCTGCCGCTCGACCCGTCGGCCGCTTCCGGGGTCGCCGTGATCGGTTCGGCGGCGCGGGACGCCCGGGTGCTCGGCGGCGGTTCGGCCCAGGTGTTCCCGGACCGCGTCGTGTCCCCGCTCGACGGGCTGCGCGCCGCGCTGCCCGGTGGCCAGGTGACCTTCGCGGTCGGCACCGAGACCAGCGACGAACTCGGGATCGCCGGGGCCGGCTTCGCCCTTCGGGCGGTCGTGCGCGACGCGGACGGCCGGGTGCTGGGCGAGGAGGAGCTGCCCAACGGGATGGTGCAGTGGCACGGCGACTTCCCCGACGGCGTGCGCTACGAGGAGCTGCACAGCGTCGAGATCGTCGGCACGTTCACCCCGCGCGAGAGCGGCCTGCACACCTTCGGCACCAAGGGCCTCGGCGGGTTCAAGCTCACCGTGGCCGGCGAAGTCGTCTTCGACGGCGCGCACTCGCTCGACGGCCGCGACCCGTTCGAGGCGTTCTTCGAGGCCCCGGTGGAGCGGGGCCAGGTCGAGCTCGCCGCCGGGGAGGCGGTCGAGGTCAGCCTGCTCAACGTCATCCCCAAGAGCGCGACGCCGCTGCCGCTGGACTCGGTGGGCGTCGGCCTCGCGCACCTGGACCCGCAGCGCGACGCCGACGAACTCCTCGACGAGGCGGTCGCCGCCGCGCGATCCGCCGGGACGGCGATCGTCATCGTCGCCACCACCGAGCGGGTGGAGAGCGAGGGCGCCGACCGCACGAGCCTGCGGCTGCCCGGCCGGCAGGACGAGCTGGTGCAGCGGGTGGCGGAGGCCAACCCGAACACCGTCGTGGTGGTCAACTCGGGTTCACCGGTGGAGATGCCGTGGCGCGAGGACGTCGCCGCCGTCCTGCTCACCTGGTTCCCCGGCCAGGAGGCCGGTGCCGCGCTCGCCGACGTCCTGCTCGGCGTCGAGGAGCCGGGCGGCCGGCTGCCCACCACTTGGCCGGTGCAGCTGGCGGACGCCCCGGTCACCCAGGTGACCCCGGACGACGGAGAACTCCGCTACGACGAAGGCGTTTTCATCGGCTACCGGGCCTGGCAGCGGGCCGGGACCGCCCCGGCGTACTGCTTCGGGCACGGCCTCGGCTACACCGACTGGCAGTACGAGTCGGCCGAGCTCGCCGCACCGCAGGGCGCGGACGAGCTGGGCAGGCTCACCGTCCGCGTGCGCAACGCCGGCGACCGGGCCGGACGCGAAGTGGTCCAGGTCTACCTCGCCGTCCCGGAGGGGGATGCCGCCGAACGCCCGGCCCGCCGCCTCGCCGGCTTCGCGTCCGTGACGGCAGAACCCGGTGAGACCGCCGAAGCGACTGTCGTGCTGCCCCGCCGAGCCGCCGAGCTCTGGGACGAGGAAGCCGGGACCTGGCGCCTGATCCCCGGCAGCTACACCGCGGAAACCGGCCGCAGCCTCGACGACCTGCGCCTGCGCACCAGCGTCGAGACGGCCTGACACCGTTCGGTGCGCCGGTCCGCTGCGGACCGGCGCACCGCGCGTCAGACGGTTTCGAAGCAGCCTGCTCCGAGGAGGCCCTTGAGCTCGCCCTGCAGGCCGTTCTCCGTCGAGACGAAGTAGTCGCTGGACAGCGCCAGGCGGGTCACGCCGCGGGGGCTCTGCAGCTTGAGGTGCACCGGGGTCGTGCCCGAGTGCGCCTGGAGGGTCCGCTTCAGCTCCAGCACCAAGGACTGGTCCACCCGGCCCACCGGCACCTTGATCACGAACGCCGGGTCGGTGCCCGGGTCCGTTTCGGCCGCCGAGATGTCGACCGGCACCGCGTCGGAGGCGAAGACGCTGATGGTGCCCTCGCGCTCGTTGATGCGGCCCTTGACCGCCAGCGCGGTGTCCTCGACCAGGCAGTCGGCGAACATCTCGTAGGACTTCGGGAAGAACAGCACTTCGACGCTGGCGTCGAGGTCCTCGAGGGTCACGATCGCCCACGGGTGGCCGTTCTTGTTGATGCGGCGCTGGATCCCCGAGATCATCCCGGCGATCTTGATCTGCTCCTTGCCGCCGCCGAACTCCCGCTCACCGCCGACCAGATCCGCGATCCCGGTGTCCTGGTAGGGCGCGAGCAGCCGCTCGGCCCCGTCGAGCGGGTGCGCGGAGACGTACAGGCCCAGCATCTCCCGCTCGTAGGACAGCAGCTGCTTGCGCGGCCACTCCTCCGGCGTGAAGTTCAGGTGCGCCAGCGGCGAGGCGTCCGCGCTGTCGGCCGAATCGTCGGCGCCGAACAGGTCGAACTGGCCCATCGCCTGCTGCCGCTTCAACCCGATGACCGCGTCCACCGCGTTCTCGTGGTGCTGCACCAGCGACATGCGGGTGTGCCCCAGCGAGTCGAACGCACCGGCCTTGATCAGCGACTCGATGACGCGCTTGTTGCAGGCCAGGATCTCCGACTTGTCCAGGAAGTCGGTGAAGGAGGTGTAGCGGCCCTTCTCCTGGCGGGACTTGACGATCGAGGCCACCACGTTCGACCCGACGTTGCGGATCGCGCTCATGCCGAAGCGGATGTCGGAGCCGACCGCGGCGAAGGTGTCCTTGGAGTCGTTGACGTCCGGCGAGAGCACCTTGACGCCCATCCGCCGGCACTCGGCCAGGTAGATGGCCATCTTGTCCTTGTTGTCACCGTTGGAGGTCAACAAGCCCGCCATGTACTCGGCCGGGTAGTTCGCCTTCAGGTAGGCCGTCCAGTACGCCACGAGGGCGTAACCCGCCGCGTGCGACTTGTTGAACGCGTAACCGGCGAAGGGCAGGACGGTCGCCCACAGCTTCTCGATCGCCTCGTCGGAGAAGCCCTGCGCGAGCATCCCGTCCCGGAAGCCCTCGAACTCCTGGTCCAGGACCTCCTTCTTCTTCTTGCCCATCGCGCGGCGCAGGATGTCCGCTCGACCGAGGCTGTAACCGGCCACCTTCTGCGCGATCGCCATGATCTGCTCTTGGTAGACGATCAGGCCGTAGGTCTCGGCGAGGATGTCCTTGAGCGGCTCGTCCAGCTCGGGGTGGATCGGCTCGACCGGTTTCTTGCCGTTCTTGCGGTCCGCGTAGTCGTTGTGCGCGTTGACCTCCATCGGGCCCGGCCGGTACAGCGCGTTGCAGGCCACGATGTCGGCGAACTCGGTGGGTTGCATGCGCTTGAGCAGTTCGCGCATGCCGCCACCTTCGAGCTGGAACACTCCCAGGCTCTCCCCGCGGGCGAGCAGCTCGTAAGTGGCCTTGTCGTCCAACGCGAGGTTGGACAGGTCGATCTCCCGGTCGTGGTTCTCCTTCACCATCCGCAGCGCGTCGCCGAGGATGGTGAGGTTGGACAGGCCCAGGAAGTCCATCTTCAGCAGACCGATGGCCTCGCACGACGGGTAGTCCCAGCCGGTGATGATCGAGCCGTCATCACGCGCCCACAACGGCACCGTGCCCAGCAGCGGCTGCGACGAGAGGATCACCGCGCACGCGTGCACACCGGCGTTGCGGATCAGGCCCTCCAGGCCCCGCGCCGTGTCGAAGATCTGCGACACCGCCGGATCGGTCTCGATCAGGCTGCGGACCTCGGCAGCCTCGGTGTAGCGCTCGTGCTGCGGATCCACGATGCCCGACAGCGGGATGTCCTTGGCCGCGATCGGCGGCGGCAACGCCTTGGAGATCTTGTCCGCGATCGCGAACCCCGGCTGGCCGTGGTGCACACGCGCCGAGTCCTTGATCGCCGCCTTCGTCTTGATCTTGCCGAAGGTGATGACCTGGGCGACCTTGTCCCGCCCGTACTTGTTGATCGCGTACTGCAGCACCTCGTCACGACGCCGGTCGTCGAAGTCGAGGTCGATGTCGGGCGGCGAGTCGCGCTCCGGGTTCAGGAACCGCTCGAAGATCAGACCGTGCTCCAGCGGATCCAGGTTCGTGATGTGCAGGATGTAGGCCAGCAGCGACCCCGCGGCCGAACCACGACCCGGCCCCACGTGGATGCCCTGCGACTTCGCCCACCGGGTCAGGTCACCGACCACCAGGAAGTACGCGCAATACCCCTTGGTGTCCAGCACGTCCAACTCGACCTGGATGCGCCTGCGGCACTCCTCGGTCGGACCGTTCGGGTAACGCGTCGGCAAGTACTGCTCGAGCTCAGCGGCCAGCAACTCCCGCTCGGAACGGCCGCTGCCGTCGGTCACGCGCGGCATCCGGTCCTTGAAGTCCCACACGTCCTCGTAGGACTCGACCATCTCCGCGACCCGCAGCGTGTTGTCCGCCGCACCCGGAACCTCGGAGTCCCAGTACTCGCGCATCTCCTCGGCGGACTTCAAGTAGTAGCCATCGCCGTCGAACTTGAACCGCGACTCGTCGCTGAGCGTCTTACCGGACTGCACACACAGCAACGCGCCATGCGAATCGGCCTGGTCAACGGTCACGTAATGGCTGTCGTTGGTGGCCAACGGCGGAATACCGAGCTTCTTGGAGATCTCCAGCAGACCCTGGCGCACCGACCGCTCGATCGGCAGCCCATGATCCATCAACTCCAGGAAGAAGTTCTCCTTGCCGAAGATCTCCTGGTAATCGGCCGCCGCCTGCAACGCCTCGTCGAACTGCCTCAGCCGCAGCCGGGTCTGCACCTCACCGGACGGACAACCCGTGGTGGCGATGATGCCCTCAGAGAACTCCGAGATCAACTCGCGGTCCATCCGCGGCTTGCGGTACATGCCCTCGAAACTCGCGCGACTGGACAACGTGAACAGGTTCCGCAGGCCGGTGGCGTTACGCGCCACCATCGTCATGTGCGTATACGCACCGGCACCCGAGACGTCACCGCCCTCACCGAACTCGTCGGCGCCGCGCTGCTTCGCCTCACCCCAGAACACCGGCTTCTTGTGGAAGCGGTTGGTCGGCGCCAGGTAGGCCTCGATGCCGATGATCGGCTTGATCCCGGTCTTCTTCGCCTGCTGGTAGAACTCGTCGGCACCGAACATGTTCCCGTGGTCGGTCATCCCCACCGCAGGCATCCCGAGGCGCTGGGCCTCGGCGAACAACGCCCCCACCTTCGCGGCACCGTCGAGCATCGAGTACTCGGTGTGCACATGCAGGTGGACGAAGGGGTCGACAGGCACGGGGAAGTCCTCCTTCGCGACAGCTTCGGGGAGAGCCGCCAGCCTAACGCGCGCACCCGCTGTGACCGCCGATTCCCCCGGCGTTGCGAGCGTTTTCCACCACGACGAGCAGAAACAGGTGCGGTCGATCACGCCCCGCGCTAGAACTGGACGAAACCACGTGCCGTTCACGCACCAGGTTTGCGGAACGGGTAGCGTGGTTCGTCGTGGCTGGCCCTGATCCTGTGGATGTGCGATTGCTGAGCGTCGTCGCCGAGATGGGCCGGGCGGCGGTACCCGAGATCGCCGGTCGGCTCGGCATGGACGTGCGCGACGTCGCTGCGCGCCTCGCTACCCTCTCCACCACCGGTCTCCCGCTGATCGTCGGGGTCGAGTGCGACGTCCAGGGCATCCGCAACGCGGTCGCCGCCGCCCAGCACTGGGCCGCGCAGCAGAACATGGCCAGCGGCCCCTACCCGGTGTCCGGTCCGCACCAGGTCCAGCACTCCGGCTCCTTCCCGCAGCCGACGGGCGGCTACCCGGCGCACAGCGGCGGTTTCCCCGCACCCGCTTACGGCCAGCCCAGCGGACCGCAGCAGTTCGTCCCGCCGGGCCCGCCGCCGACCTCGTTCCCGCAGCAGCCCGCCGCTCCGCAGGACCCGATGAACGTCTGGGGCCCGCCCGGATCGGCCGCGTGGGCGCGCGGTGATCAGCAACCGCAGCAGCCCGCCCAGCAGCAGCCGGCGCGCACCGGCAAGGTCGGCAGCAAGCTCGACGTGGAAGGCCTGGAGGGCGAGCGGATCACGATCCTGCTGGTCGAGGTCGTCGACCCGGCGGACTTCCTGTTCACCGCGGCCGGTTACGAGCTGCAGGACGGCGAGCGCGCGGTCGTGGTGCACACCGAGCTGACCAACCGCGGCCAGACGCCGTTCACCTCGCTGCCGGACCTGTACCTGGAGCTGATCACCACGGACGGCTCCGCGATCGCGAAGTCCCCGGTGTCGCTGTCGTCCCGGCCCCCGCACCGCATCGGCGTCCCGCCGGGCGAAACGGCCGGCGGCCACACCGTCTACGTCCTGCCGGAGTCGACGGAGCTGACCGCGGTCCGCTGGACGCCCCGCCCCGGCGACGCCCAGCGCACCCTCACCTGGGACATCACCGACCTGTAGCGGGCTCCACCTGCTCCTGCCTCCGCGCGGGAGATCGTTCCGCCTGGTCAAGGCACGTGAGTACTTTGTGGTGCTATAGCGCCACAAAGTGCTCACGTGCTCTGATCAGGCGGAACAACGGGACGGCCTCGACAGCGATCGGCAAGTCCCCGGTCGGCCGGTGTGAATACCGGTGATCGCCGTTCGGAGTACGTCTGTCCTGGTGATACGCGGGCGTGTGGTCTTGCGGTTTGGTCCGCGTTGTGGACATCTGGAGTCATGACCTCGCAGGAGGGCGGTCGCACCAGCGTCGGTGTCCCGCGCGAGTCGCTGGCCGGTGAGCGGCGGGTCGCGCTCGTGCCCGGCGTGGTCGAGCGGCTGTGCGCGCAGGGGCTCGAGGTGGTCGTCGAACCCGGCGCCGGGCAGGCCGCGCTGATCCCCGACGACGCGTTCACCAAGGCGGGCGCGGACCTCGGCGACCCGTGGTCGGCGGACGTGGTGGTCAAGGTGAACCCGCCCAGCACGGCAGAGCTCGGCAAGCTCCAACGCGGCTCGACGCTCATCGGCTTCCTCGCCCCGCTGACCGACCCCGACCTGGTGCCGCGCCTGCGCGAGGCCGGGGTGACCGGGTTCGCGCTGGAGTCGGTGCCGCGCATCTCCCGCGCCCAGTCGATGGACGCGCTGTCCTCGCAGGCCAACGTGTCCGGGTACCGCGCGGTGCTGCTGGCCGCCGACCAGTGCACCCGCTTCTTCCCGATGCTGACCACCGCGGCGGGCACCGTGAAACCCGCTTCGGCGCTGGTGCTCGGCGTCGGCGTGGCCGGGCTGCAGGCGCTCGCCACGGCCAAGCGGCTCGGCGCCCGCACCACCGGCTACGACGTGCGGCCGGAGGTCGCCGACCAGGTGCGTTCGGTCGGCGCGAAGTGGCTGGACCTGGGCATCTCGGCGGTCGGCGAAGGCGGCTACGCCCGCGAGCTGACCGAGGACGAGCGCGCCGAGCAGGCCCAACGGCTGAACGCCGCGATCAGCGGTTTCGACGTGGTGATCACGACCGCCCTGGTCCCCGGGCGTCCGGCACCGCGGCTGGTGCCCGCCGAGGCGGTCCGCCGGATGCGGCCGGGCAGCGTGATCGTCGACCTCGCCGGTTCGGCGGGCGGGAACTGCGAGCTCAGCGAACCCGGCCGGATCGCGGTGCACCACGACGTCACCATCGCCGCCCCGCTGAACCTCCCGGCGACCATGCCGGAGCACGCCAGCGAGCTCTACGCCCGCAACGTCCAAGCACTGCTCGACCTGATGCTGGTCGAAGGCCGCCTCGCCCCCGACTTCACCGACGAGGTCCTGGCCGCCACCTGCATCACCCGATCAGAACGGGGTGAAGGGCACGCCTGACCCTTCACCCCGGCCCGACTCAGGGAGGAGGGGCGATGTTCCTGGCTGATCTGGCGGTGCTCGTGCTGGCCGGGTTCGTCGGCTTCGCGGTGATCTCGAAGGTGCCGAACACCTTGCACACCCCGCTGATGTCCGGGACCAACGCCATCCACGGGATCGTGCTGCTCGGCGGTGTGCTGGTGCTCGGATCCGGGGTGAGCGACCTGGGGTCGCAGCTGCTGGCGCTGGTGGCGATCATCTTCGGCACGATCAACGTCGTCGGCGGATTCCTGGTCACCGACCGGATGCTGGGCATGTTCAAGCGCAAGCCGGAACCCGCGCGGAAGGACGCCGAGAAGTGATCACGCTGCGGTCGGTCCTCTACATCCTGGCGTTCGCCCTGTTCATCTACGGGTTGATGGGTCTGACCGGTCCCCGGACCGCGGTGCGCGGCAACGCGATCGCGGCTGCGGGCATGGTGGTCGCGGTGGTCGCCACGCTGCTCACCCCCGGCCTGAGCAACTGGGGCCTGATCGTGTTCGGCCTGGTCGTCGGCACGGTGATCGGCGTCCCGGCCGCGCGGCGGGTGAAGATGACCGCGATGCCGCAGATGGTGGCGCTGTTCAACGGCGTCGGCGGTGGTGCGGTGGCGCTGACCGCCTGGGTCGAGTTCCGGGACAGCGCCGGGTTCCAGGGCGAACCGGCGTTCGTGCCGATCGCGACGCTGTTCGCCGCGATCATCGGCTCGATCTCGTTCTGGGGTTCGCTGGTGGCCTTCGGCAAGCTGCAGGAGCTCGTGCCCGGCCGGCCGATCTCGGTGGGTCGCCTGCAGCTGCCGCTGAACGTGCTGCTGCTGGTCGGCGCGGTGGTGTGCGCGGTGGCGATCGGCCTGGGCAGCGGTGCCGAGCTGCTGCTGGTGGCGGTGCTGGTGCTGGCCGGGTTGGCGGGGATCGCGGTGGTCCTGCCGATCGGCGGTGCCGACATGCCGGTCGTGGTGTCGCTGCTCAACGCCTTCACCGGGCTGTCCGCGGCGGCGGCCGGGCTGGCGCTGAGCAACACGGCGATGATCGTCGCCGGGATGCTCGTCGGCGCCTCCGGTTCGATCCTGACCGACCAGATGGCCAAGGCGATGAACCGCTCGATCCCGTCGATCGTCGCCGGCGGCTTCGGCGGAACGGCCTCGTCCGCCCCGGTGACCAGCAGCGGGACGGTGCGCTCGATCGGCGCCGCCGACGTGGCCATCCAGCTCGCCTACGCGGGGCAGGTGATCGTGGTGCCCGGCTACGGCATGGCGGTCGCGCAGGCCCAGCACGCGGTGCAGGACATGGCGAAGCTGCTGGTCGACAGGGGTGTCGGCGTGTCCTACGCGATCCACCCGGTGGCCGGCCGGATGCCCGGTCACATGAACGTGCTGCTCGCCGAGGCCGACGTGCCCTACGAGCAGCTCAAGGAGATGGACGAGATCAACGACGAGTTCGCCCGCACCGACGTCGCCCTGGTGATCGGCGCGAACGACGTCACCAACCCCGCGGCCCGCACCGACCCGAACTCGCCGATCTACGGCATGCCGATCCTCAACGTCGACCAGGCCAAGGCGGTGATCGTGCTGAAGCGCTCGATGCGCGCGGGGTTCGCCGGAGTCGACAACCCGCTCTACACCGACCCGAGGACGGCGATGCTCTTCGGCGACGCCAAGTCCTCGGTCCGCGAAGTCGTCGAGGAGCTCAAAGCCCTCTGAGAACCGCGATTTCCATTGAAATCGGACGTGCGATTTCAATGGAAATTGCGGAACGCGAGCTCAGCTCTCCTTCTTCTCCCGGCGGAAGAAGTCCAGCGGGCTGGACCGCTTGGGCCGCTCCGGCTTGTTCCGGCTGCGGTACTCCAGCGTCGGCCAGTCCCCCGCCTCGCCTGGAGCGCGCGTGGGTTCCGGTGCGCCGAGGACCGACGGCGCCGCCGTGCCCACGTCCTCGGCGTTGATCACGTCGCCGAGGCTGTTGAACCCGCTGGCCGGGGTTTCGGCGTCCGCTGCCGGGTCGATCACCGGGATGCCGGTGGGCGGCGTCGGCGCATCCGAGCCTTCGAACGATCTCGACTGTGCCATCAAGCCCCCTCCGTTGGTAGCTCGCTTTCCGCCACGGTACCTGCTTCAGCCGTCCTGATCGCGGAGCTCGTCGAGCGCGTGCTGCAGGTCGTCCGGGTATTCGCTCTCGTAGCTCACCCAACCGCCTGCGGGGTGCTCGAACGAGAGGCTCCGGGCGTGCAGCCACTGCCTGGTGATCGCCAGCCGCCGCGCCAGCACCGGGTCCGCGCCGTAGGTCAGGTCGCCGACGCACGGGTGCTTGATCGCCGAGAAGTGCACGCGGATCTGGTGCGTGCGGCCGGTTTCCAGCTTCACGTCCACCAGCGAGGCGGCGCGGAACGCCTCCACCGTCTCGTAGTGCGTGATGCTCGGCTTGCCGCCGGTGACCACCGCGAACTTGTAGTCGTGGCGGGGGTGCCGGTCGATCGGCGCGTCGATGGTGCCGCGGCTGGGATCCGGGTGCCCCTGCACGACCGCGTGGTAGCGCTTGTCCACGGTGCGCTCCTTGAACGCCCGCTTGAGCACCGAGTACGCGTGCTCGCTCTTGGCGACGACCATGACCCCGGTGGTGCCCGCGTCGAGCCGATGCACGACGCCCTGCCGCTCCGCGGCCCCGGAGGTCGCGATGCTCACGCCGGCCGCGGCCAGCCCGCCGACCACCGTCGGTCCTTCCCAGCCCGGGCTCGGGTGCACCGCGACGCCGATCGGCTTGTCGACCACCACGATGTCGTCGTCCTGGTGGAGGATCTTCATGCCGTCCACCGGGACCGCGACGACCTGCAGCGGCTGCTGCGCCGCGGGCAGCGTCACCTCCAGCCACGACCCGGCCACCAGCCGGTCGGACTTGCCGACGGGGGTGCCGTCGAGCAGCACGTCACCGGATTCGGCCAGCGTGGCCACCGCGTTGCGGGACAGGCCCAGCATCTTGGCCAGACCTGCGTCCACCCGCATGCCGTCGAGCCCCTCGGGCACCGGCAAGTTTCGAAGATCGCTCACGAGTTGTTCTCCGCCGCCTTCTTCCGCCGGTGCACCGTGCCGTCGTAGTCGCGGCCGAGCAGCGAGAGCAGCACGACCAGCACACCACCGACGACGATGCAGCTGTCAGCGATGTTGAACACCGGCCACACCGCACCGCCGGGGGCCAGCACGGACAAGAAGTCCACGACGTGGCCCTGCAGCGGCCCGGGGGCGCGGAAGATGCGATCGGCGAGGTTGCCGCACGCGCCGCCGAGCACCAGGCCGAGGCCGACCGCCCAGCCGGGCGAGCGCAGCTTCGGCGCCAGCCAGATGATCACGCCGACCACCGCGATGGCCAGCAGCGCCAGCAACCAGGTCATGCCGGTGGCCAGCGAGAACGCCGCGCCCGGGTTGCGCAGCACGTCGAGGTAGAGCAGCCCGCCGAACACCTCGACCGGCGGTTCGCCCTCCAGCTGGTCGACCACGATGATCTTGGTGAGGGCGTCGAGCCCCAGCGCGACCACTGCTACGCCGAACAGCAGCGCCAGCAGCTTGGGCGACTTGCGCGGCTTCTCGCCGGTCTCGCCCGAGGGCGCGTCGGCGGAGGTCTCAGCGGCGGAGGTCTCGTCGGGTGCCTGCTCGGCGTCGACGTTCTCGCGGTCCGCCGGCTCCTCGGACGGTCGCTCTGAAGAGGACTGCTCGGTGCTCACGCCCCCATTGTCCCTGAACGCCCCGGACCGGATGCCAGCAGTCCCACCGCATCCCGCCCCCGCCACCACAGTTTCAATTGAAACTGCAGTTCCGAACACACCCACAACCCGCAGTTTCAATTGAAACTGTGACCCCCGGCGTGTCCGCCCCCGACACACCGACGACCTCCCGCAGTTTCAATTGAAACTGTGGTCCCTCGGCATGTCCGCACCCGACATGCCAACGGATGTCGGGATCCGACGCACCGAAGGATGTGGACAAGTGGTCCGGTCTGTGGAGAACTTCCGCAATTTCAATGGAAATTGGAGGTCCAATTTCCATTGAAATTGCGTCGGGACTGGCGGCGGAGCCACGTCGGGGTGCGGAACCGGGGGTGGGAGGCCCCGGGGAGCGGGTGGTCAGGGGAGGAAGTCCGGGAGGGGGCGCGGGTCGTCGGACGGGGTCCAGCGGCCGTCGACCAGCTCGTAGCGCCAGGCCGGGCCTTCCGCGACGAGCTCGTGCAGGGCGTTCACCAGGCGGTCGACGTGCTCCGCCGTGGTGCCCAGGCCGATGCTCACGCGCACCGCGCGCTCCGCGTCCGAGCCCGCGCGCGACAGGAGCCGCTTGGTCGCCAAGTGGGCGCAGAACAGGCCGTCGCGGACGCCGATGCCGTGCTCGGCGGACAGCGCAGCGGCGATCAGCCCGGGGTCCTGGCCGTCGATGCTGAAGCTCACGACACCGACGCGCTCGCGGTCGGCGTCGAACAGGCACAGCTCGCGCAGCCCCGGCACCTCGCGCAACCCGGCGCGCAACCGGCGCAGCAGCGCCTCCTCGTGCTCGACGACGTTGACCCAGTTCACCGACAGCGTCTCGCAGGCCTTGGCCAGCGCGTGCACGCCGACGGTGTTCGGCGAGCCCGCCTCGTGCCGCTCCTCACCGGTGTTCCAGCTGACCGCGCGCTCGTTCACCTTCCGCGTCGCGCCGCCACCGGCCAGGTACGGGTCCGCGGCGTTGAGCCAGTCCGCACGTCCGATCAGCGCGCCCGCGCCGAACGGCGCGTACAGCTTGTGCCCGGAGATCGCGACGTAGTCGATGTCGAGCTCGGCGATCCGCACCGGGCGGTGCGGGGCGAGCTGCGCGGCGTCCAGCACGGTCCGCGCGCCTCGGCGGCGGGCCACGCGGGCGAGTTCGGCGACCGGCCACAACTCACCGGTGACGTTCGACGCGCCGGTGATCACCGCCAGCCGCGGCCCCTCCGGGCATTCCGCCAGCGCGGCGTCCAGCGCGGCGACCGCGTCGGCCGGCGTCGCCGGGGCCTCGATCCGCCGCACCCGCGGACCGGTCCAGGGCAGCAGCGCGGCGTGGTGCTCGGTGTCGAAGACGACGACGGAAGTCCCCCGCGGCAAGGCCCCCGCCAGCAGGTTCAGCGCGTCGGTGGTGTTGCGGGTGAAGACCACCGAGTCGGTGCGGCGGGCGCCGACGAAGTCCCGCAGAACGTCCCGCGCGCCTTCGTAGACCCTGGTGCACACCTGCGAAGCGAAACCGGCGCCCCGGTGCACGCTGGCGTACCACGGGAGCAGCTGGTCGACGGCGGTCCGGACGCTGTCCAGACAAGGCGCGCTGGCCCCGTGATCGAGGTTGGCATAACCGACGCTCTCCCCGGTGACCAGCGGAACGTTCAACTCGTTCCCGGCGACCGCGGGCACGCGGCTGTCCACAGCGGACTGCTTCGGGATTCGGACAACGGCAGACGTCATGACGCCCTCCCAGGGGCCTCATCGGACCCTCCGAGAAGGGGTCCGCGCTTGCCGGATCGCCCTGCGCGACCGGCCAGGTCCTCACCCGGGGCACCCCACCGCGGTTGGAGGGTTGCCGGCCAGCGAGCCGGGGCTTCGCGCTGACACTCATGACCTTCGGAACAGCACACTAGAAAAGGCCCGCGCTGCGGGCAACACCCGTTCCCGAGGCGTGGGAGCGGTCTGCGTCACACCCATTCGCGCGGCCGGGTGGCGCCGGACGAACCGGCGCCACCCGAACACCGCAGGTCAGACGCGGGTGACGGACACCTTGATCTCGGTGCCGTCACCGACCGAGCCGGTGAAGCCATCGGCCACCTCACCGGGCTCGACCGCGTCGGCGAGGGTCTCGGCGGCGATGAACTCGCGGTGCGCCGCCACCGCCGACAGCACCTCCGCCGGCGCCGAAACGGTCACCGTGATCCGGTCGGAGACCTCGAAGTCGGCATCCTTGCGGGCCTGCTGGACGACGCGGACCGCGTCGCGGGCGACGCCCTCGGCCGCCAGCTCCGGGGTCACCTCGGTGTCCAGCACGACCAGGCCCAGGCCCGCGGGCAGCGCCGAAGCCGCACCGGAGTCGGTGGACACCAGCTGCTCGCTGAACTCGTTGTCCTGCAGCTCGATCCCGGCTGCGACGACCGCACCGCCCGGGGTGCGGCTCCACTCGCCCGACTTCACCGCCTTGATGACCTTCTGCACGTCGCGGCCCAGGCGCGGACCGGCCGCCCGCGCGTTCACCGCGATCTCGAAGTGGCCGTGCGCGGCCACGTCGGTGGTCAGCTCCAGCTCCTTGACGTTGATCTCGTCGCGGATCAGGTCGGCGAACGGCCGCAGGGCCTCCGCCTGCTCGGTGGCGACCACGAGCTTGGCCAGCGGCAGCCGCACGCGCAGCTTGTTGGCCTTGCGCAGCGCCGACGCCGAGGAGCACACCTGGCGGACCTGGTCCATCGCGGTGACCAGCGCCGCGTCCGCGGGCAGCTCGTCGACCAGCGGCCAGTCGGTCAGGTGCACCGAGCGGCCACCGGTCAGGCCGCGCCACACCGCCTCCGCGGTCAGCGGCAGCATCGGCGCCACCACCCGGCTGGTCACCTCCAGCACGGTGTGCAGGGTGTCGATGGCGTCGCGGTCACCAGCCCAGAAGCGGTCGCGGGAGCGCCGCACGTACCAGTTGGTCAGGACCTCCAGGAAGTCCCGGACGGTGTTGCACGCACCGGCCAGGTCGAGGGAGTCCATCGCGGCCTGCACGTCGCCGACCAGCTCGTGGGTCTTGGCCAGGACGTAGCGGTCCAGCACGTGCTGGCTGTCCACCCTGGACTGACCGGTGACGCCCTCGGCGTTGGCGTACAGCGCCAGGAAGTACCAGGAGTTCCACAGCGGCAGCACCGCCTGGCGCACCGCGTCCCGGATGCCCTGCTCGGTGACCACCAGGTCGCCGCCGCGCAGGATCGGGCTGGCCATCAGGAACCAGCGCATCGCGTCCGAGCCGTCGCGGTCGAAGACCTCGTTGACGTCCGGGTAGTTGCGCTTGGACTTCGACATCTTCTGCTTGTCGTCGCCCAGCACGATGCCGTGCGCCACCACGTTGGTGAACGCCGGCCGGTCGAACAGCGCCGTCGCCAGCACGTGCAGCAGGTAGAACCAGCCGCGGGTCTGCCCGTTGTACTCGACGATGAAGTCGCCCGGGTAGTGGTGCTCGAACCACTCGGAGTTCTCGAACGGGTAGTGCACCTGCGCGAACGGCATCGAGCCGGACTCGAACCAGCAGTCCAGCACCTCCGGCACCCGGCGCATGGTGGACTTGCCGGTCGGGTCGTCCGGGTTGGGCCGGGTCAGGTCGTCGATCTCCGGGCGGTGCAGGTCCTTCGGCCGCACGCCGAAGTCGCGCTCGAGCTCGTCCAGCGAGCCGTAGACGTCGGTGCGCGGGTAGTTCGGGTCGTCGGAGACCCACACCGGGATCGGCGAGCCCCAGTACCGGTTGCGCGAGATGTTCCAGTCGCGGGCGTTCTCCAGCCACTTGCCGAACTGGCCGTCCCGGATGTGCCCCGGCACCCAGTTGATCTGCTGGTTGAGCTCGACCATCCGGTCCTTGAACTTGCTGACCGCCACGAACCAGGACGACACCGCCCGCTGGATCAGCGCGTTGTCGCAGCGCCAGCAGTGCGGGTACGGGTGGTCGTAGGTCTCGTGCCGCAGCAGCAGGCCGCGGTCCTTGAGGTCGCGGGCGATCTGCTTGTTGGCCTCGAAGACCTGCAGGCCCTGGTACGGCGGCACCTCGGCGGTGAACTTGCCGTGCGCGTCGACCGGGACCACCGGCTCGATGCCCGCGGCGTCGGTGACGACCTTGTCGTCCTCACCGAAGGCGGGCGCGATGTGCACCAGCCCGGTGCCGTCGTCGGTGGTCACGTAGTCGGCGGCGAGCACCTGGTGGGCGTTCTCCCGGCCGACGAAGAAGTCGAACGGCGGCTGGTACTTCGTGCCCAGCAGGTCGCTGCCCTTGAACCGCTCCACGACGTGCTCGGCGACGTCCTCGCCGAGCTCCCGCGCGTAGGCGCTCAGCCGGGCCTCGGCCAGCACGTAGCGCTCCGAGCTGTTGGCCGGTGCGACGAGCACGTAGTCGACCTCGGGGTGCACCGCGGCGGCGAGGTTGGACGGCAGGGTCCACGGCGTGGTCGTCCACGCCAGGGCCAGCGCGCCGTCGTAGGCCTTGCCGGGGGCCTGGAGCCGCAGGCCGATCGTCACCGCCGGGTCCTGCCGCTGGCGGTAGACGTCGTCCATCTTGGTCTCGGTGTTGGACAGCGGCGTCTCGCAGCGCCAGCAGTACCAGAGCACCCGGAAGCCCTCGTAGACCAGACCCTTGTCCCACAGGGTCTTGAAGGCCCACATGACGCTTTCCATGTAGTCCAGGTCGAGCGTCTTGTAGTCGTTGTCGAAGTCCACCCACCGCGCCTGCCGGGTGACGTAGTCCTCCCACTCCGCGGTGTAGCGCAGCACGGAGGTGCGGCAGGCGTCGTTGAACTGGGCCACGCCCATGCTCTCGATCTCGGACTTCGAGGAGATGCCGAGCTGCTTCTCCGCCTCCACCTCGGCGGGCAGGCCGTGGCAGTCCCAGCCGAACCGGCGCTCGACGCGGCGACCGCGCATCGTCTGGTAGCGCGGCACCACGTCCTTGACGTAGCCGGTCAGCAGGTGCCCGTAGTGCGGCAGGCCGTTGGCGAACGGCGGGCCGTCGTAGAAGACGAACTCGTTGGCACCGTTGGTCCCGGCCTCGCGGGCCTCCACCGAGGCCCGGAAGGTGTCGTCGCTCGCCCAGAAATCCAGCACCTGGCGCTCGATGGCCGGGAACGCGGGCTGGGCAGCCACGCCGCGCTCACCGGCGTCGCCGAACTGAACCTTGGGATATGACATCGCGGATGCGCTCCTCGCGGTGTGTGTCGTTGCCGCCGCACGGTCACCGATGGTTCGGTGCCCACACGGGGACGACACCTCGTGCGCGTGCTCCGCACGAGATCCGCGGTACCACCCCGCTTGCCGCCGACGAACGTCGACGACCACTCGTTGCCAGCTGTGACGGGCTGGACCCGTCCGGTTCTACTGAGGTGCCACGGGCACCCGTTCTTCCGGAGGCTCCCCGGTGATGGCCGGATCATCGCCTGGTCGTTCCAGCGTACCGGTCCCCCGCCACCGGTTTTCACCGGTCCGCCATCCCACCTGGAGGACCGCTCTCACGAGCGGCGGACCTCGGCGGCGATCGTGGCGTTGGGGGCGCAGAGGGCGCAGGGCGTGAAGCCCAGTTCGCGGGCTTCGCGCAAGGTCAGCTCGATGGTCTTGCGGGAACCGATCCACTCGCAGGTGCGGACGTGGTAGCGCGGCCGCTCGTCGATCACCAGGACCTGGGCGTCCGGTCGCGCGACCTCGGAGGCGTTGCTGCGCTCCTCCGCCGGCTCCTCGCCGACGTCGGCGAACGGCGGTTCGGCCGTCTCCTGCTTGGCCGCCGCCCGGCGCCGCCGCACCCGGTCCGCCGCCAGCAGGCCGACCGCGACCGCGCTCGCCAGCACCGACAGCCACGCCAGTTCGGCCTCGCCGCCGAGGACGGCGCCGACCAGCACACCAGCGGCCAGCAGGACCAGCAGGAGCACGACCAACAGCACGCGACCTCACACCTCTCGCGACACGGCCCCGGACGCAGACCAGCGGCGACGGGCGCGCCACCCGTCGCCGCTGATGCGGACAGTTCCGTCAGCCGGCCTCGGCGGCACGTGCGCCGAAGCTGTAGCTGGCCTGCTGGCCCGAACGGCTGCTGCCGCTCTCGGCCGGCGCGGCCGAACCCCGGTCCTGCAGTTCGCGGAGCTGCGACTCCAGGTACGTCTGCAGTCGAGTGCGGTACTCGCGCTCGAACGTGCGCAGGGTTTCGATCTTCTTCTCGAGGGCGTTCTTCTCCGACGTGATGTTGCCCATCACCTCGGCGTGCTTGCGCTGCGCGTCGCGCTCCAGGTTGGCGGCCTTCTCGCGGGCCTGCCGCTCCAACGTCTCGGCCCGGGTCCGGGCGTCGTTGAGCATCGTCTCGGCACGGGTCCGGGACTCGTTGACCATGCTGTCGGACTTCGAGCGCGCTTCGGAAAGCAGCTGCTCGGACTTCGTCCGCGCTTCGGCCAGCATGCCGTCGGCCTCGGCCTTGGCCTCACCGGTCAGCCGGTCGGCCATCTCCTGCGCCAGGCCCAGCACCTTGGCGGCCTGCACGTGGTGGTCACCGCCGGGCGAGGTCTGCTCGGCAGCGGACGGCGCCGGAACCGGGGTGAGCCGGCGCGGTTCCTCCGTCGGTGCGGCCGGGGTCGAGGAAGCGGACGCCGCCTGGCTGCGGGCGTCGTCCAAGTCGACCTGCGCGGTCTGCAGCTGGGACTCCAGCTGCTCGACCTGGCCGCGCAGGTCGTTGTTCTCCTCCACCAGCCGGGCAAGCTCGGCTTCAACCAGGTCGAGGAATGCATCCACCTCGTCCTCGTTGTAGCCCCGCTTACCGATCGGAGGTTTGCTGAACGCGACGTTATGCACGTCGGCGGGGGTCAGGCCCACAAGATCACCTCACGCACTCCTCGGCTGCGGGTAGCCCGGGTTCCCCGTCACCCGGGCTGCACCAGTCGCATCAGTATGAACACGACCAGCAGCAGCACCATAATCGATAGGTCCAGTCCGACGCCGCCGATCCGGACCGTCGGAATCACCCGACGCACCAACTTTACGGGTGGGTCGGTCACTGTGTAGATGCTCTCCAACGCGATTGCAACCCCCCCAACGGGCCGCCAATCGCGAGCGAACACTCGAACGAGTTCGATCACGATACGGGCCGTGAGCAGGAGCCAGAAGAAGAACAGAACGTAAAACAGGACGATCTGCACCGGATTCACGCCTCAACTGTGCCACCACTCACCCGTAGTTGAAAAAGGCACCCTCGGCGAGCCGCCTCTTGTCCTCGGCCGCAACGTCCACGTTGGGCGGTGAGAGCAAGAACACGCGGTTGGTGACCTTCTCGATCGAGCCCCGGAGGGCGAACGCCAACCCAGCGGCGAAGTCGACCAGGCGCTTCGCGTCGGCCTCCTCCATCTCGGTCAGGTTCATGATCACCGGCGTGCCGTCCCGGTACTGCTCGCCGATCGTACGGGCCTCGCTGTAGCTGCGAGGGTGCAGGGTTGTGATCTTGCTCAAGTTGAACAGCGAACCGGTGTCGGTGACGGCCCGAAGCTGGGAGACGTTCTCCCGCGACTGGCTGGGCAGCGAGCTGCGCGGCGGCGCTTCCGCCGACCACTGCCGCCGCGGGCGCGGTGCCGGTTCCCGGAACTCCTCGATGAAGTCCGGCTCGGCATCGGGCTCCGACTGGTATCCGCCGCGGGTGCCGACACGACGTCGTGCGCCCCGCTCCGCGGGGCCGTCGTAGGTGTCGCGATCGGACTCGGCGTACCGGTCGCGATAGCCGACCTCGTCGTCGTACTCGTCGACCTCGTCGGCCGGAACCATGCCGAAGTAGGCCTTCAACTTGTGCAAAGCGCTCATCGGCATGCCCTTCCTCTTGCGACTCCTAGCACCGAGCACGAGGCGGCCGTCCGACCCCCCGATCCTGCGGCTACGGCGAGGTTAACCGCCGCCCGCCGAGCAACGCGGTTCCGACACGCACCCGGGTCGAGCCGTGGGCAACCGCACTTTCCAGGTCGCCGGACATCCCCGCCGACACCTCGACAGCTTCGGGGTGATCTCCCCGCAACCGCTCGGAGATCTTGGAAAGTGTGTCAAAGGCCACATCCGGATCGCCACCCAGGGGGGCGACCGCCATCACACCGCGCAGTCGAAGATCACTCGTCAGAGTGATCATATCTGCCAGCTCCGGGACCTCGTCGGGTCGGCAACCCCCGCGACCCTCCGACTCGTCCAGGCTGACCTGCAACAACACGTCCAGCGGGTGTGTTCGATCACCCGCCTCGATGGCGTTCGAGGTCGCCCGGCTCAGCGCCTCGACCAGGCGCGCGCTGTCCACCGACTCGACCACGTCGGCCCAGCGGACCACGGCTCGCGCCTTGTTCCGCTGCAACTGGCCGACCATGTGCCAGCGCACCGCCGCGGACGGGCGCAGCTCGTCGAACTCGGTGACCTTGCCGCGCGCTTCCTGCTCGCGGTTCTCCGCGAACTCGACGAGCCCCAGATCGGCCAGCAGCGCCGCGTCCGAGGCCGGGAACGTCTTCGTCACGGCCAGGAGCTCGACCTCCTGCGGCTGACGTCCGGCGGCCAGGCACGCCCGGTCGACCCGGTCGCGCACCTCGCGCAGCGATTCCGCCAGTTCCTGCCGACGCAGTTCCTCGCTCACTCGGCGTCCTCCGGCTCGGCCCAGATCACCGCGGCGAACCGCCCGGTGCGCCCGTCGTCGCGGCGGTGGCTGAACAGCTCCGGCGACTCCATCGTGCAGCGCGGATCCACGCCGATCTTGGCGATGCCGGCCGCGGCCAGCTGCTCCCAGAGCCCGGCGCGCAGGTCGAGCCCCGGCGTGCCCTTGCGGGTCTTGCACGCGCTGCCGGGAAGGTGCTCCTCCACGTCGGCCTGCATGGCGGCGGGCACCTCGTAGCACTCGCCGCAGGCGGCAGGTCCGAGCAGCGCCTCGATGCGACCGAGCTCGGCGCCCGCCTGCTGCATCGCTTTGAGCGCCGCCACGACGACTCCGACGCGCGCGCCGACCCGTCCGGCGTGCACCGCCGAGACGACACCGGTCTCCGGGTCGCCGAGCAGCACCGGCACGCAGTCCGCGGTGAGCACCGCGAGCGCCAGGTTCGGCTCAGCTGTCACCAACGCGTCGGTGGCCTCCACCGGCTCGGACCGCGGGCCGTCGACGACGGTCGCGGTGCGGCCGTGGATCTGCTCCATCCACACCAGGCGGTCCTCGGGCAGGCCGATGCCGTCGGCCAGCTTGCGCTGGTTCGCGGCCAGCGCCGCCGGGTCGTCGCCGACGCGACCCCCGAGGTTGAACGAATCGAACGGCGGCTTGGAACTGCCGCCCTCCCGCGTGGTGATCACGCGCCGGATCCGCACTGCTGCTCAGCCTCCCCTAAACATGAGTCGACACCGGGAGCGGAGTGCTCCCGGTGTCGATTCTCGCCCATGCGCCGCCACCTCTAACGGTGCGTCCACTCCGGTCCGGCGTTTCGGCTGGACCGGAGGTGCGCTCATCGGCGCATGAACGGCGGTATGTCGACGTCGTCGTCGCTGTCGTCGTTCACCGGCACGGCGCGGTTGCCCAGCCCGGCACCGGACCGCGTCGAAGTGCCGCCGTGCGTCGGGAAACCGCTCGTGCCCCGCGTCGTCGGCACCGTGACGCCCTGCTGGGCCGTCGAGGAACCGTCGCTGCCGAACAGCCCGGACCGCTGGCCGATGTCCGGGCGCTGGCGCACCGGCTCCGGCTCGGCCTGCGCCGGGGTTTCCGGCTGCTGCTGGACCGGCTGCGCGGGCTGCGGAGCCTGCTCGACCGGCTGAGCGGGCTGGGCCGGCTGCGCGACCTGCTGCGGCGGCTCCGGCGCGGCGACCGGCTGCTCCGGCTGCGGGGTCGGCGCGGGCGCCGGAGCGGTCTCCACCCGGCTCTCGACGACCTGCGGCTGGGCCGGCTTCTCGGTGCTCGCCACCGGTTCGGCGTCCTCGGTGCGGCCGCCGACCTTGGTCGGCTCGAGCTTCTTGTGCGTCGGCGTGCCGGAGTCGAAGCCCGCGGCGATCACCGTCACCCGCACCTCGTCGCCGAGCGAGTCGTCGATGACCGTACCGAAGATGATGTTGGCCTCGGGGTGCGCGGACTCCTGGACCAGCGATGCCGACTCGTTGATCTCGAACAGACCGAGGTCGGAACCACCCGCTATGGCCAGCAGGACGCCGTGCGCGCCCTCCATGGACGCTTCCAGCAGCGGCGAGTTGATCGCCTTCTGCGCGGCCTGCACGGCTCTGCCCTCACCGGCGGCCGAACCGATGCCCATCAGCGCGCTGCCCGCACCGGACATGACGCTCTTGACGTCGGCGAAGTCGAGGTTGATCAGACCGGGCGTGGTGATCAGGTCGGTGATGCCCTGGACACCGGAGAGCAGCACCTCGTCGGCGGAGCGGAAGGCGTCCATCAGGCTCACGCCGATGTCTCCGAGCTGCAGCAGCCGGTCGTTCGGGATGACGATCAGCGTGTCGCAGCAGTCGCGGAGCTCCTTGATGCCCTGCTCCGCCTGGGCCGCGCGGCGCTTGCCCTCGAAGGTGAACGGCCGCGTGACCACACCGATGGTCAGCGCGCCGAGCTTGCGCGCGATCGAAGCGACGACCGGTGCGCCACCGGTACCGGTGCCACCGCCTTCGCCCGCGGTCACGAACACCATGTCGGCGCCCTTGAGGACCTCTTCGATCTCCTCGGCGTGGTCCTCGGCCGCCTTGTGACCGACCTCCGGCGCGGCACCCGCGCCCAGGCCGCGGGTGAGCTCCCGACCGATGTCGAGCTTCACGTCGGCATCGGACATCAGCAGGGCCTGCGCGTCGGTGTTCACCGCGATGAACTCGACGCCCTTGAGCCCGACCTCGATCATGCGGTTCACGGCGTTGACGCCGCCGCCACCGATGCCGACGACCTTGATCACCGCGAGATAGTTGTGCGGGGGCGTCATCGGATCCGCCTTCCTGATCGTGGCTGGAGTGCTCTCTGCGTCGACCGCCGGGATGGTCGCTGGCCGGTCGCCGCCGATTCCGGTCCCCCTGGTCGCCACGGCAAGGGTTCGCCTGGTGCGGCCGATCCCGTGCCCGATCCGGACCGTAGGCGGGGCGACGCCGTTGCGTCCAGCAGCCACGCCGGGATCCGTGCCAGGTATGTTGCGCCGCGCACCTCGTCGCTTCCCGTCTCGACCGGTTCCGTTGTTGTCCAGCGGGTCCGCCGGCGGAGTCGCAGCGAGCCCAGTTCGTTCCTCCCCTTGTCGGCGCTCGCGTCGCGGACGCGATCACCAATGCACACCGTACCTGCCCACCGCCTCACCCGGTCGAGGCAGGCAGGGGTGATCACGCCGAATTCCAACGCGGCTGAGCCCGGCGGCGGCGGGCGGCGGCCGAAACACCCGGACGCGCGCCGGAATCCAGACCGGAGGTGTCCGGATTCGGTGCCACGGTCGGAGCTCGACCGATTCGCTGGAGCTGGAGGAAATCGAGGCATGGCAGGACAACTGCACGGCAAGGTCGCGCTGGTCGCCGGAGCCACCCGCGGCGCGGGGCGCGGCATCGCCGTGGAACTGGGGGCGGCCGGTGCGATCGTGTACGGGACCGGGCGCAGCACGCGGGCGCAGCGCTCGGACTACGACCGGCCGGAGACCATTGAGGACACTGCCGAGCTGGTGACCCGGGCCGGCGGCACCGGCATCGCGGTCCAGGTCGACCACACCGACCCCGAGCAGGTCCGGGACCTGGTGCGGCGGATCGAGGCGGAGCAGGGGCGGTTGGACGTCCTGGTCAACGACCTCGGCGGCGAACACCTGATGGACTGGGGCAAACCGATCTGGGAGCAGGACCTGGACAAGGGCCTGGGGCGGCTGCGGGTCGGCATCGAAGCGCACATGATCACCGCGCACTTCGCCCTGGCGCTGCTGAGCAAGCAGCCGGGCGGGCTGGTCGTGGAACTCACCGACGGCACCGCGGAGGTCCACGAGCAGTACTACCGCAGCGAGTGCGGCGCGTTCTTCGACATCGCGAAGACGGCCATGCACCGGTTGGCGCGCGCGGAGGGCGAGGAGCTGCGGGAGTTCGGCGGCACGGCGGTGTCGCTGACGCCGGGTTGGTTGCGCTCGGAGATGATGCTGGAGCACTTCGGCGTCACCGAGGAGAACTGGCGGGAATCCACCACCGCCCCCGAGGGCTTCGGGATCGCCGAGTCACCGGCCTACGTCGGCCGCGCGGTCGTCGCGCTGGCAGCGGATCCGGACGTGGCGCGGTGGAACACGCAGTCGCTGTCCAGCGGGCACCTGGCGAAGACCTACGGCTTCACCGACATCGACGGTTCCCAGCCGGACGCCTGGCGCTACATCCAGGAAGTCGAGTGGGTCGGGAAACCGGGCGACCCCGCCGATTACCGCTGATCCGGACTCGTGAGCGGCGGCGGTGGTAAGTGCCACCGCCGCCGCTCACGAGTCGTAGAGCGCGGTGAGGCGGCGGGCGGCCTGGGCGAAGCGGTGGCGGAGTTCTGGCGGGGCGAGGACTTCCAGCTCCGGGCCGAGAGCGAGGAGCTGGTCGTAGGCGATGTCGAGGGATTCGACCGGGAGCCGGGTGGTCACCCAGCCCTCGGCGTCCGGTTCGCCTGCCGTGGCTTCGGCTTCCCGGGCGCCCAAGCGATCGGTGGCCGCGGAGAGTTTCCGCAGGCCGGACGGGCTGACCCGGATGTCGATGGTTTCGCGCAGCAGGGAGCGGGCGAACTCCTCGGACTTCTCCTCCCAGAAGGCCGCCAGGTCGAAGTCCTCGGCCCGCGCGAACCCCTCGCCGCTGACCTCGACGCTGCGGAAGCGGTCCACGCGGTAGCTCGGGAAGCGCTGGCCGTGGCGGGCGATCACGTACCAAACACCGGCTTTGAGCACGAGTCCGTGCGGTTCGAGCTCGCGCCGCACCACCTCGTTCCCGCGCGCGTAGGACGCGGCGACCTTCAGGTCGGACCAGACCGCGCGGCTCAGCTCCGGCAGCACCTCGGGTGTTTCGGCCGCTCGGAACCAGCGCGGTGCGTCGAGGTGGAAGCGCTGGCCCACGCGCTGCGGCGCGTCGCGGAACGGTGGTGCGAGGGCGGCCGACGCCTTGCGCCGTGCGGCCGCGGCCGCCTCCTCCAGTCCCATCCCGGTGGCCGCTGCGGGCACCCCGGACAGGAACAGCGCTTCGGCTTCGGCCTGGTGCAGTCCGGTGAGCTTCGAGCGGTAGCCGCCCAGCAGCCGGTACCCGCCGGCCCGGCCTCGCTCGGCGTAGACCGGGACTCCCGCCTCGGCCAGCGCGAGCACGTCGCGGGCCACGGTGCGCTCGGAAACCTCCAGCTCGCGGGCGAGTTCCGGAGCGGTCATCGATTCCCGCACCTGGAGCAAGCACAACAACGAGACCAACCGCGACGCCCGCACCCGGCCACCTCCTCACCCGCGGCGAAGCTACCCCGGCGCACCGACACCACGCCGCAGTGCCGACCTTGCGGTTCCGCCTGGCTGGTGCAGTACCACAGTTTCAATTGAAACTGCAGATCCCACCCACGGCGGATCACAGTTTCAATTGAAACTGCACACCCGGGCGTGTCGGGACACCGGCGTGTCGGGAGGTGGGGACAACCCGGGTCACCTGTGGAGGATTTCCGCAAGTTCAATGGAAATTGGAGGTCGAAATTCCATTGAAATTGCGTCGTCGGGGACTGGTCAGCGCAGGCCGGTGGTCTTGAGGGAGGCGACCAGCCAGCGTTGGCCGAGGAGGAAGACCAGGACCGTGGGGAGCGCTGCGAGGACCGCCGCTGCTGTCACGTAGTGCTGCTTGGACGCGTACTGGCCTTGCAGGGACGCGATGCCGACCTGGACCACGCGCAGGGATTCGTCCTGGGCCACCGCCAGGGGCCAGAGGAACGAGTTCCAGTTGGCCAGGAAGAACAGCACCGCCAGGGCCGCCAGCATCGGGCGGCTCAGCGGCAGGACGACGTGCCAGTAGATCCGCCAGTGGCCGCAGCCGTCGAGGTGCGCGGCTTCCTCCAGCTCGCGCGGCACGCCCAGGTAGAACTGGCGCAGCAGGAAGATGCCGAAGGCGTTGAACAGGCCCGGCACGATCAGGCCCGCGTAGGTGTCGACCATGCCCAGCCCGCGCACCACGATGAACAGCGGAACCAGGATCACCGGCAGCGAGATCAGCAGCGTGGCCACCACCGAGGCGAAGGCGAATCCCCTGCCCCGGAACGACATCCGGGCCAGCGCGTAGGCCGCCATCGAGTGCAGGAACAGGGCGATCACCGTGACGGTGATGGCCACGAACGCGCTGTTGGCGAGGTAGCGCAGGAACGGCACCTCGGTCAGCACGTAGATCACGTTGTCCAGCGTCAGCGTGCTCGGCCATCCCAGGTCGTAGAGCTCCTCCTCCGGCCGGAAGGCGCTGAGCAGGAACCACAGCAGCGGAGCGACCGCCAGGAACGCCACCAGGTAGGCCGCGATCGCGCGCCCGCGAACCCTACGCATCGAACCGACCTCCCCTGGTCAGGGCGAACATCGCCGAGGTGACCGCGCCGAGCGCGACCACCAGCAGCGCGCAGATCGCCCCGGCGTAGCCGAACCGGCCGAACTGGAACGCCTGCTGGTAGGCGTAGTAGACGACGGTCGTGGTGGCGTTGGCCGGTCCGCCGGAGGTGGTGACGAAGACCAGGTCGAACACCTGCATCCCGGTGACCGCGTTGATCGTCGAGGTGACCAGCACGAAGAAGCTGGTCGGGCGCAGCATCGGCCAGGTCACGTGCCGGAACCGCTGCCACGGACCACCACCGTCCACAGTGGCCGCGTCGTAGTACTCGCGCGGGATGTCCTGCAGTCCGCCGAGGAAGATCAGCATCTGGTAGCCCATCAGGAACCACACGCTGATCAGCACCAGCGTGACCAGCGCCAGGCTCGGATCGCCCAGCCAGGACACCCCGTCCAGGCCGGTCAGCTTCGCCAGCGCGCCGGTCTTGTCGGTGAGCAGGAACTGCCAGAGCAGCCCGATCACCACCAGGCTCACCGCGTTCGGCAGGAACAGCGCCGCGCGCACCGCGCCCACCCCGGGGAAGTGGTCCTTGACCAGCAGCGCCAACCCGAGCGCGGCGAAGAACGCCAGCGGCACGAACAGCACCGCGTACAGCGCGGTGATGCCGAAGCTGCGCCACAGCAGCCCGTCCCCGGCCATCAGCCGGAAGTTGTCCAGTCCCGCCCACTCGACGTTGCCGAAGCCGTCGACGCTGAACAGCCCCACCACCAGCGCGAGGGCCGTCGGGATGATGATGAACAGCAGCAGCCCGATGCCGTCGGGGGCCAGGAAGGCGAAGGCCGCCGCCGCGTCGGATCGTCGTCGGTCGCTCAATTGATCGGCGCTCCGTCGTAGGTGGACAAGAACGTGTCGATCTGCTCTGCCGCGGCCTCCGCCGAGGCCACCGGGTCACCTCCGTCGAGCTGGCAGGACTGCACCGCGTCGGAGATCGCCCGGTAGATCTCCGGCGGGTAGCGCGGTTCCGGTCGCGCCTCGGCCATCACTTCCTCGGCGAACACCCGCATCGGTCCGTGGTCGAAGGCCCCGTGCTGCTGCGCGGCGCGCTGGACCGAGTAGCGCGGCGGCAGGTTCGTCTTGGCGATGGTGTTCCAGCGGCGCATCCGCTCGATGCACGCCGGATCGGTGGATCCCAGCGCCCACACCACGAACTCGGCCGCGGCCTGCGGATTCGCGCTCTTGGCGTTGGCCACCATCGCCCAGCTGCCCAGCGCGGTGGTGTAGCCGCCGCCGGTCGGACTGGGCATGGGGACGACGCCGTAGCGGAAGTCCGGGGCCTGCTCGGCGATCTCGGCGATGCCCCAGACGCCGAGCTGCTGCATCGCGCAGTAGCCGTCGGCGATGTTGGAGATCGAGTCGTTGCCGCCCGAGCCCTTCACCCGGCGCGGGGCGACGCCGGCGTTGACGGTGTCCTGCCAGAACTGCAGCGCCGCGTGCACGCCCGGGCCGTTGAACGCCGCGCGCCGCTGGTCCGGGGTGAACACCTCTCCCCCGGCCATCCACATCGCCTGGTAGAAGGTGAAGTTCTGGTAGTAGCCCGGGTTGGTCTCCAGCAGCAGCCCGAACCGGTCCGGGGTGGTCAGCTTCTCCGCGACGGAGATCAGCTGGTCCCAGGTGCGCGGCAGGTCGCCCTCGGCGAGCCCGGCCTGCTCCATCGCCGCTTCGCCGTAGTAGAGCGCGAGCGGTTCGATCTCCATCGGCAGGCCGTAGATCCGGTCGCCGACCAGCCGGGTCTGCAGCACCTCGGGCAGGAAGTCCGCGCGCACCTCCGGTGCCAGGTGCGGCGTGAGGTCGAGCAGCGCGCCGCCGTTGTGGTAGCGCAGGAAGTCGCCGGGGCTGAGCAGGAAGACGTCCGGTCCGGCGCCCGCGCTGAACGAGGTCTGCAGGGTCGGGCCGGAGGTGTAGTCCTTGGTCGGTATGTAGCGCAGCCGGACCTTGATGTCGTGCGTGGCGTTCCACTCCTCGGCCAGCTGCACGAACCAGTCGCTCTGCGACTTCTGCTGCCCGCCGGGCCCGTAGAAGTTCCAGAAGGTGATCTCGTTCGGATCGCGCGACGGGCCGCACCCGACCAGCGCCGGAGCGGCCAGCGCAGCGGCGCCGACGCCGCCCAGGAACGACCGCCGGCTGATCCCCTCTCGCGGGCGAGTCACGTCGAATCCCCCCTCCGGAAAACGATTGCTGACGCTATTGATCTGCCGCATCCCAGGTCAATGGGCCATTCGTGTGGGTGCGCGACCGGCTTGCACGATCGGTTATGGACCCCATAGCGACAACGCAGGTTCCCGGCGGTTCGCCGCGCTGTTAAGAAGTAATCACCACCGGAATTCCCCTCCGCGCAACGCGAAAGTCCTTCCGTCGCAACCACTTCCCACCCATTGGAGACATCGATGAACGCTGCTTCGGACGTGCTGGAAGTCAACGGCCGCAGTTACCGCGCCCCCGCCGCACCGGTGGTGGTCGTGTGCATCGACGGCAGCGAGGCCGACTACCACGAGCAGGCCATCGCCGCAGGTCTGATGCCTTATCTGGCCGAACTCCCCGAGCACGGCACCAGCCTGGTCGGCGAGTGCACGATGCCCTCGTTCACCAACCCGAACAACATCTCCATCGCCACCGGGGTTCCGCCCGCGGTGCACGGGATCTGCGGGAACTACTTCTACGACGCGGAATCCGATTCCGAAGTGATGATGAACGATCCGCGCTATCTGCGCGCACCGACGATCTTCGCCGAGTTCGAGCGGATCGGCGCCAAGGTCGCGGTGGTGACGGCCAAGGACAAGCTGCGGCGGCTGCTGGGCGAAGGCCTGGAGAAGGGCGTGTGCTTCTCCGCCGAGCACGCCGACCGCGCCACCACCGCCGACAACGGGATCACCGACGTGCTCGACCTGGTCGGACGCCCGCTGCCCTCGGTGTACAGCGCGGACCTGAGCGAGTTCGTGATGGCCGCCGGGGTCGCGCTGCTGGAACGCGACCGGCCCGACCTGATGTACCTGTCGCTGACCGACTTCATCCAGCACAAGCACGCGCCGGGTTCCCCGGTCGCCAACGACTTCTACGCGATGCTCGACCGCTACTTCAAGCGGCTCGACGAGCTGGGCGCGGTGCTGGTGATCACCGCCGACCACGGCATGAACGCCAAGACCGCCGGGGGCGCCCCGAACGTCGTCTACCTCGACGAACTGGCCGGTCCGGGCGGGCGGGTCGTGCTGCCCATCACCGATCCGTACACCGTCCACCACGGCGCGCTGGGGTCGTTCGCGACCGTGCACCTGCCCGCCGACGCCGACGTCCCGGCCATCGCCGGGCGGATCGCCGGAGTCCCCGGCGTGCAGCAGGTCCTGCGCCGCGAGGAGGCCTGCGAGGCCTTCGAGCTGCCCGCCGACCGGATCGGCGAGCTGGTGGTCATCGGCGACCGCAACACCGCGCTGGGCACCAGCCCGGACCGCCACGACCTGACGCAGCTCGACGGGCACCTGCGCTCCCACGGCGGACTGACCGAGCAGGAGGTGCCGTTCCTGATCAACCGGCCCGTGCAGGTCCCCGACGGGCACCGGCTGCGCAACTTCGACGCCTACTGGGTCGCGCTGAACCTGGGGAGGCAGGACAGATGACGACGACGACCGCAACCCCCGTCGCGGTCCGGACCCGCCGCTGGCAGCTCCGGATCTTCGCGATCACCTGGATCGCCTACGCCGCCTTCTACTTCACCCGGCAGGCGTTCTCCGCGGCCAAGGTCGGCATCCTGGACGACCCGTCGGTCAACACCGTGCTCACCAAGCAGGTCCTCGGCGACCTCGACGCGGCCTACCTGGCGGCTTACGCGGTCGGGCAGTTCGTCTGGGGATCGCTGGCCGACCGGTGGGGGCCGCGGGTCGTGGTCCTCGGCGGGATGGCCATGTCCGCGGTGGCCGCGATGTTCATGGGACTGGTGCCCGCGGTGGCGCTGTTCCTGCCGCTGATGATCGTCCAGGGCCTCGCGCAGTCGACCGGGTGGGCGTCGCTGTGCAAGAACGTGTCCAGCTTCTTCCCGAGCCACCAGCGCGGCCGGGTGCTCGGCTTGTGGAGCACGAACTACGCCTTCGGCGGGCTGGTCGCGAGCCCGTTCGTGGGCTGGGTGGCCTACACGCTCTGGTCGGACTGGCGGGTGGCTTTCCTCGCCGGGGCCGGCGTCCTGGTGATCGTCCTGATCGCGTTCGCGGTCTTCCAGCGCAACCACCCGGCGCAGGTCGGGCTCGATTCCCACGACGAGGCAGCGGTGCCCGCCGAGGAGCGGCCGAGCTTGCGCGAAGCGCTGCTCACCGGTGTGCGGGACCGGAACGTGCGCACGCTCGGGCTCGCGTACTTCCTGCTCAAGCCCGCGCGGTACGCGATCCTGCTGTGGGGCCCGGTGATCGTGACCGAGCGGATCCCCGACGTCGGCAAGTTCGAAGCGGTCGTCATCCCGGTCGCCTTCGGCGTCGCCGGTCTGCTCGCGCCGATCGCGATCGGCTTCATCTCCGACAAGCTGTTCGCCGCGCGCCGCATGCCGCCGTGCGTGCTGAGCCTGGCCGCGCTGGTCGTGGCGTTGGCGCTGTTCATCCCGCTGACGGCGTCGGGCAGCGTCGGGCTGATGGTGACCGTGCTGGCCGTCATCGGCTTCACCGCCTACGCCGCGGACGCGATGATCTCGTGCGTCGCCGCGGTGGACTTCGGGACCTCGGCGCGGGCCGGTGCCGCCGCCGGGTTCGTCAACGGGTGCGGATCGGTCGGGGCGATCCTCGGCGGCCTGCTGCCCGGATACCTGGGCGGGACCAGCCTGTTCCTCGGTTTCGCCGGGGCCGCGCTGCTCGCCGGTCTGGTCCTCGTCCCCCGCTGGAACCAACGACCCGCCGAATAGGGCTTCAGGACAAGGCATTCCGCGTGGGAGGAGCTAGTCGTGAACGAAGCAGATGTCGCAGTCGTCGGCGGCGGGATCGTCGGCCTGGCGCACACCCTGGCCGCCGCGAAGCGGGGCGCGCGCGTGGTGTTGTTCGACCGGGACGAGCGCGCGGTCGGCGCCTCGATCCGCAACTTCGGGCTGCTGTGGCCGATCGGCCAGCCCACCGAGACCTACGAGAGGGCGCTTCGCGCAAGGGAGATCTGGCTGGACGTCATCAAGCGCGCCGACCTGTGGCACGCCGACGTCGGGTCCCTGCACCTGGCCCACCACCAGGACGAGCAGGACGTGCTGGCGGAGTTCCTGGCCACCACCCCGGGCGCGCGGGACGCAGGCTGCCGGCTGCTCACCCCGGCCGAGGTGGCCGAGCGCAGCGACGTCGTGGTCCAGGACGGGCTGCTGTCGGCGTTGTGGAGCCCGACCGAGATCAACGTGGACCCGCGGCAGACGATCCCGGGCGTTGCGGAGGTGCTGGCGCGGGACTTCGGCGTCGACGTCCGGTTCGGCACCGCGGTGCGCGGGATCTCGATGCCGACCGTCGAGACCACCGCCGGGAACTGGCGGGTGCAACGGGTTTTCGTCTGCAGCGGCAACGAGTTCCAGGCGCTGTACCCGGAAGCGTTCGAGCGCACCGGGATCCGGCGCTGCAAGCTGCAGATGATGCGCACCGCCCCGCAGCCCGGCGGTTGGGCGTTGGGGCCGACCTTGTGCGCGGGCCTGACCCTGCTGCACTACCGGGCGTTCTCGCACTGCGAGTCCCTGGCCCCGCTCCGGCAGCGGTTCGCGGAGGAGCTGCCGTTCCACCTGGAGCACGGCATCCACGTGCTGGTGTCGCAAACCGCCGACGGGCGGGTCACCATCGGCGACTCGCACCACTACGCCGACACCCACGACCCGTTCGAACGCGAAGACGTCAACAGCGCGATCCTGGACTACTTCAACGGTTTCGCGGCCGTCCCGCGCCCGGAGATCACCGAGCGCTGGCACGGCGTCTACCCGTCCCTCCCCGACGGCCGGACCGAACTCATCGCCCATCCGGAACCCGACGTCACCGTGGTCAACGGTCTCGGCGGGGCCGGCATGACCCTCTCCTTCGGCCTCGCCGAAGAAGTCCTCGCCTGTCCTTGAACTCATTTCGGGGGTCGGTGCGGGTAGCGGAACCTCAGCGCCCGCCTGGACTCCCGGTGCCCGACTTCATGCGTGCCACTGGCCTCTCGGACCGCGATCATCCGGAAGTGGAGTTCCCATGCCCGAATTCGTGAATTTCATCGGTGGCCGGTGGGTCGCCCCGGAAACCGGGCTCACCCGGCCGAACGTCAACCCGGCCGACACCTCGGACGTCATCGGCGAGTTCGCCGAATCCGGTGGCGTCGACGTGGAATCCGCGGTCGAGGCCGCCCGAGCCGCCCAGCAGGGCTGGCACGACCTCGGACCGATCCGCCGCGCCGAGCACCTCCGCGAGGCGTGGCGCCTGCTCGACCAGCGCGGCGAGGAGTTCGCCCGGGCGATCACCCGCGAGCAGGGCAAGCTGCTCTCCGAAGCCCGCGGCGAGGTGCAGCGGTCGCTGGCCGTCCTGGACTTCACCACCGGCGAGGCCCGGCGGCTCAACGGCGTCACCACCCCCGCCGAGGAACCGCGCACCTGGGCGTTCACCTTCCGCCGCCCGATCGGCGTGGTCGGCCTGATCACGCCCTGGAACTTCCCCCTGGCCATTCCGATGTGGAAGGTCGCCCCGGCGCTGCTGGCCGGCTGCCCCGCGGTGTTCAAGCCGTCGCCGCTGACGCCGCTGACCGCCGAACTGCTGACCCAGGTCTTCGCCGACGCCGGACTCCCGCCGGGCGTGCTCAACCTCGTCCAAGGCGATCGGCCGGTGGGCGAAGCCCTCGTCGCGCACGACGCGGTGGCCGGGATCTCGTTCACCGGCTCGGTCCCGGTCGGCACCGCCATCCAGCGCGCGGGCGCGCACCGGCTGCTCAAGACGCAGCTGGAGCTGGGCGGCAAGAACGCGGTCGTGGTGCTCGACGACGCGGATCTGGAGGTGGCCGTGGACGCGATCGTGAAGGGCGCCTTCGGCCAGGCCGGACAGCGCTGCAGCGCCACCAGCCGGGTCGTCGCCGACTCCCGGATCCTCGACGAGCTCGTCGACCGGCTGGCCGCGCGGGTCTCGGCGATGCGCGTCGGTCCCGGCACCGATCCGGCCAGCGACATCTGCCCGGTGGTCAACGAAGACCGGCTGCAGGCGTGCCTGGCGGCCGTGGCCAGGGCCCAAGATGACGGTGCGAAGGTCGTCTGCGGCGGCAACGCCGCGCCGGATCTCCCCGACGGCTACTACGTGGAACCGACGGTGCTGCGCGATGTGCCGTGGGACGCCGAGATCGCGCAGGAGGAGGTCTTCGGCCCGGTGCTGTCGGTGATCGCCGCCGACGGCTTCGACGACGCGATGCGCATCGCCAACTCGGTCCGCTACGGCATGTCCGGCACGATCTGCACCCGCGACCAGTCGCGGATCTTCGCCGCGCTGGACCGCTTCGAGGCGGGCATGCTGCACGTCAACCGGCCCGGCGTCGGCGCTTACGCGCACCTGCCGCACGTGGGTTCCAAGCAGTCGCAGCACGGCCCGCCGGAGTGCTCGCCGCAGGTGTGGGACTTCTACACCGAGTGGCGGTCGGCGTGCATCAGCTATTGACCGCCGAGCACCGCACGCCGAAGGTGGCAGGATGCAGCTCAACCTGCACCGGTTGTGGATCTTCCTGCACGTGGTGGACTGCGGCGGGTTCTCCGCAGCGGCGCAGCAGCTGTTCATGAGCCAGCCCTCGGTGTCCAACCAGGTCCGGCAGCTGGAGCAGTCGCTGAAGGCGACGCTGATCGACCGGTCCGGCGCGCGCATCCGGCCGACCACCGAGGGGCAGGTGCTCGCCGACTACGCGCGCCGGATCTTCCTGCTGGCAGGCGAGGCCGTGGCGGCGATCGAGCAGGTCAAGAACCTGCAGGCCGGGGAGCTGGTGGTGGGCGGCACGAGCACGGTCGGCACTTACCTGCTGCCGCGGCTCATCGCCCGCTTCCACCACCGCCACCCGGACCTGCGCTTCGCGGTGCGCACCAGCAACGGCGAGCAGGTCCTGCGCGACCTGCTGGACGGCGAGGTGGGAATCGCGGTGTTCGCCGACCGCCCGGACGCCGACCAGGTGGTGGTGGAGCCGATGTTCTCCGACCGCCTGGTGCTCATCGCCCCGGCCGACCACCCCCTGGCCGGGGCGAGGGCGACCCCGCGCGACCTGTCCGGCGAGCGGTTCCTCATGCGCGAGCGAGGCTCGGCAACCCGCCGCCTGCAAGAGGAAACGATCGTCCACTGGGGACTGGAAGCGCTGGAGCCGATCGACATGTCCAGCACCGAAACCCTGAAGCAGGGAGTGATGGCCGCCCTGGGCGTCTCGCTCATCTCCGAGCACGCGGTCGCGCACGAGGTCCGCGAAGGCGAACTGGCCGTGATCCACGTCAGTCCGGAACCACCGGTCCGCCCGGTGGTCATCGGCTACCGCCGGGACCGCCTCCTGTCCGCAGCGGAACGGGCTTTCCTGGCCCTGCTCCACGAACTCCGCGACTGGCCGACCTGACCTTCCCGCTCGGCACAGTGGGAAGGACAGGCGTTCAGCGGAGGCCGGAGCGGACGAAGGCGTCCACGACCTGGCGTTGCAGGAGGAGGTAGAGGACGAAGATCGGCAGGCAGGCCAGGCCCGACGCCGCCATCACCGCGCCCCAGTTGTCGCCTTCGGCGGACAGGAAGCTGCGCACGCCGATCTGCAGCACCGAGTCCGTGCGTTGCAGGACCAGCGCGGGCCAGAAGTACTCGTTCCACGCCGAGATGAACAGCAGGATCGACATGGACGCCAACGCCGGGCGCAGGTTCGGCACCACGACCGTCCACAGCGTCCCCCACGACGAGCGGCCGTCCATCCGCGCCGCGTCCAGCAGCTCCCGGGGGAACGCCTGGATGTGCTGGCGCAGCAGCAGGACAGCCATCGTCGAGCACACCGTCGGGACCACCACCCCGGCCAGCGTGTTGAGCAGCCCGAGCTGGGAGAGGTACACGTAGTTGGGGATCATCGTGACCTGGAACGGGACCAGCCAGGCGCCGACGAACAGCAGGTGCAGCAGCCCCTTCCCGGGGAAGTCCCACGCCGCGAACGCGTAGGCCGCCAGCAGCGCCACGAGCAGCTGCGCCAGGCTGGACGCCGCCGCCACCGCGAAGGTGTTCAGCAGCATCTTCCCCATCGGGATGACCTGCCACACGTACTCGTAGTTCGCCAACGACAGCGGCCACGGCAGCAGCGACTGGCCGAGGGCGTCCGACGGCGGGCGCACCGAGGTCGAGTACATCCAGTAGACCGGGAAGACCGCCACGATCGCCAGCGCGATCAGCACGAGGTGCCCGATCACCGAACGTCCCCGGCTCCCCTCCCCCACCGGGCCGTCCTCGGGCCGCGCCACCCGCGCGGGAGGTCGTTCGGCCGCGTGCGGCGCGGCCATCACGGTCAGCGGCATCTCACACCTCTCAGTTGTCGTAGAAGCTCAACTTGTTCGACAGCCAGACGAAGAACACCGCCACCAGCCCGAACGAGAGGAAGAAGACGGTTCCGGCGGCGCCGGCGAAGCCCGCGTCGAAGTTGCGGAAGCCGTACTCCCAGAGCAGGTAGTAGACGTTCGTGGTGGTCCCGTCCGGCCCGCCCTGCGTGAGCACGTCGATCAGCGGGAAGGTGATCTGCACCGACAGCAGCGTGGTCATCAGCACCAGGAACAGCACGGTCGGCGACAGCAGCGGCAACGTGATCCACCGCGTCGTCTGCCAGCGGGAGGCCCCGTCGAGCGACGCGGCAGCGGCGTAGTCGTCGTTGATCCCGGCCAGGCCCGCGGACACGACCAGGGTGGCGAAGCCCAGCAGGCTCCACCCCGAGATGGCGATGATCGCCGTGATCGCGGCACCGGGCTCCCGGAAGAAGTTGACCGCCTCGCCGCCGAACGCCGTGATCAGCTGGTTCACCGGCCCGCTGTTCGGGTCCAGCAACCACCGCCACACCGCGGCCCCGGCCACCGGGGTCACCAGCGTGGGCACGAAGATCAGGGCCTGGTACGCGGTCCGGGCGCGGCCCCGGATCCGCCGGGCGAGCAGCGCCGCGGCGATCGGGAGCAGCACCGTGAACGGCAGCAGCGCCGCCATGTAGATCAGCGTGTTCCCGACCGCCTGCCCCATCTCGGGCAGCTGGAGCACGCGCGCGTAGTTGTCCAGGCCCGCCGGCTCCATCGGCGAGCTGGGCAGCAGGTTCCAGTTGTAGAAGGAGAGCTGGAAGGTCTGGGCCAGCGGCCGGTAGGTCCACGCGTAGAGGAAGACCAGGGCCGGGGCCAGGTACAGCAGCGGTGGGAGCAGACCGCGCAGCCGCCGCGCCGCGGAGGGCCGGGCGGGCCGGCTCTCCGCGGCTGGTGCCGCCGGTCGGGCGACCGGGACCAGCACGTGTCAGCTCTCCTGCTCCATGTAGGACTTCAGCTGCTCGATGGTGATCTCGTAGACCGTTTCGCGGGCGCCGATCGGGACCGACGTCGCGATCGCGGTCTCCTCGAACACGTCGATGCGGGTGTAGGCGCCGCCGACGACCCCGCGCAGACCGTTCTGCTCGATCAGCACGTCCTGGGTGTAAGCGCTGGCACCGCTGATCCACACCGGCACGCCGCCGAGCAGGCCGGCCGACGGGTAGTGCGCGTGGCCGCTGACGACGATCCGCACGTCGCTGCCCCGCAACACCTCGCCCAGCTGCGCGGTGCCGTGGAAGGCGACCGAATCCATCAGCGGGATCGGCGAATCCATCGGCGGGTGGTGCAGGGCGAGGACGGTGCCGCCCGGCGCGGGCGTGGCGAGCTCGTCGGCCAACCAGGACAGCTGTTCCTCGGTCAGCTCGCCGTGGTGCTTGCCGGGCACCGTGCTGTCCAGCACGATCAACCGCAGGTCACCGAGCATGCGGACGTGGTCGTACGGTTCGACGCCGTCGGCGTCCAGCAGGCCCGCCCGGAACGCGGCTCGCTCGTCGTGGTTGCCCATCGCGTACAGCACCGGGATCCCGGTGCGCTCGCCGAAGGCTTCGACGATCGCGCGCAGCCGGCGGTAGGCGGCGGGGTCCGCGGTGTCGGCGAGGTCTCCGCTGAGCAGCACCGCGTCCGGCGGGGTGGACAGCTTCTCGACGTCTTCCAGGGCCGAGGTCAGGTTCTCCGCGGTGTCGACGCGGCCGTGCAGGAGGTCGCCTTCGGGGACGATGTGGGTGTCGCTGATCTGGATGATCGTGTGGCGGGGCAAGGACATTTCCGGGCTCCTCGGGGACTTGCGCGGGATCGTGAGCGCGGGTTTCGCGCTCACGACACGAGCGCGGTGCGGAGTGCTTCGAGTTCTTCTCCGGTCGCGCCGTGCGCGAGCAGGAAGTCCCGCACCGTGCCGTGCTTTCCGGTGATGCGGGTCAGGGTGTCGTGGATGAGTTCGGGCGGGCAGGCGACGGCGTTGTCGCGCGGTTGCTGGGAGAGGCCGATCGCGGCCATCCGCTGCTCGATGTCGGCCAGGTACTCGGCGCCGAGGAATTCGCCGGTCATCGCGTAGTCCTCGGCGATCACCTCCGGTGCCACCCCGGCCACCGACAGCGCCAGGGCGATGACGACACCGGTCCGGTCCTTCCCGGCGCTGCAGTGCACCACCGCGGGCAACGCGCCCGGCCGGGCCAGCTCCCGCACGGCGAGCACGAGCCGGTCGCCGAAGTCGTCGACCATCCGCCGGTAGATCTCCGGCAGGCCCATCGCCGCCGAGTCCAACCGCTCGGCGAAGATCGGCACCCACCGCTGCACCGGATCCGGTCCGGTGAACGCGTCCGGCGCGTGCTCCCGTTCAGCGCGTTCCCGCAGGTCCAGAACGGTCCGCAAGCCCATCTCGGCGAAGTGCGCCCGTCCCGCGTCGGTCAACCGGTGCAGCGCGTCCGCGCGGATCAGCGTGTTCCAGCGGATCGACCGGCCGTCGGCGGTCGGGTAGCCGCCGACGTCGCGCACGTTGTGCGTGCCGGTCAGCGGCACGTGCCGCTGCGTCGCCGCGCTCATGAGCGCGGCATGAGCTCGGTGGCCCTGCGCTGGGCCTCGGACAACGTCGCCTGCGGATCCTGACCGCGGTAGACGGAGTTCTCCACCGCCTGCAGCATCAGGTCGCGGATCTGCACGTAGTGGTCGCCGGGGAAGGACACCCACGGCTCCAGCCGGTCCAGCTGGGTCAGGTTGGGGCGGATGAGCGGGTTCCGGTCGGCCCACGGCTTGAGCCCGTTCGGGTCGTCGACCAGGCCGGTGCGCAGCGGCAGGTACCCGATCTTCGAGGAGATCGCCTGGTACGCCTCGTCGCTGGTGAGGAACTTGATCAGCTCCCAGGACGCCCGCTGCTTGGCCTTGTCGTCGGACATCACGAACAGCGCGGAGCCGGAGTTGGTGGGCACCGTCGGGTTGCCGCCGAAGGACGGCATCGGCGCTGCCCGCAGCTCCCACTTGCCCGCCGACTGCGACTGCAAGCTCCCTTGCAGCGCACTGGTTTCCAGGAACATGCCGAGCTGCCCGCGGCCCATCGCATCCATCGCTTGCGCCTGGGTCAGGTCCGGGGTGACCCCGGACTTCACGAGCTGCTGGGCCATCGAGATCGCTTCGACGGCCGGCGGTTCGGCGAAGGTCAGCGACTTGCGGTCGGCGGAGAGCACCTGGCCGCCGTTGGAGCGGATCAGGCCCTGCAGGCACCAGTCGCCCGAGGTCTTGGTCAGGCAGTCGAGGTACGCGCCGGGGGTCCCGGTGCTGTTCTTGATCGCCAGACCGGCCTGCTGCACCTCGGCCCAGGTGGTCGGCGGCTTGTCCGGGTCCAGCCCGGCGCGGCGGAACAGGTCGGCGTTGTAGTAGAGGACCGGCGTGGAGAACACGTACGGCATGCCGTAGGTCTTGCCGTCCAGCTTCGCCAGCTCCCGGGCCCGCGGGTGCACCGGGTGCGCACCTTCGAAGTGGGCCTGCACCGCGTCGCGGCCGACGATGTCGTCGAGCGCCTTCGGCCGCAGCTGGTGCACGGCGTAGTCCAGATCGCCGAAGGTCAGCTGCGCGACGTCCGGGGCCTTGCCGACCACGAGCTGGCTCTGCACGCTGGCGACCGTGTTGGCACCGGCGTTGCTGCCGGCCGCGCCCTGCGGGGGCTGCCCGTGCACCTTGATGTTGGGGTGCTTGGCCTGGAACTCCGCGAGCAGCCCGTTGATGGTGTCCGTCCACGCGCCCGCGGTGGCCAGGTTGTAGCTCTCGAAGGTGATGTCCACCTGCTGGTTCGGATCGAGTTCGGGGGCGATCTCGGCGGCACCGGAATCCGCCGCGGTGCTGCCCAGACCACCGCATGCGGTGGCCAGCAGCACCACGGCGCCCAGCATCGCGCCGAGGACGCCGGACCGGCGTGCGTTTCTCACTCTCGGTTCTCCTTGTTCGGGGGGTTCTGCGGCGCCGTTGGCCGCCTTTGGGGCCGTGCCAAGGGTTTTCAGCGAGTTCGTCGAACGGGTTCTCAAGAAGCGCTGACGGGCACCGGGTCGTCCTGCCACACCAGCCGTCGGCCGGTGGGCTCGTCGAAGAGGTGGATCCGGTGGGGATCGGCGGTCAGCGCGACCGCTTCTCCGGCGACGACGCCGAGCGGACGAGGACCTCGAACGGCGACGTCCGTGCCGCCCACGTCGCAGATCGCCACCTCCTCGCTGCCGAGGTTCTCCACCGCCCGCACCACTCCGCGCAGCAGCGGGCGTTCGCCGGGTTCCTCGGTCAGCGCGGCGAAGGACAGGTGCTCCGGACGGATCCCGAGCACCACCTCCTGCTCCGGTGTCGTCCCGCGCCACAACGGGACGTCCAGCCCGGGCGCGGTGACTCGCACGCGCTCGTCCCCGGCGGCCACCCGGGCGGACAGCAGGTTCATCGGTGGTGCGCCGAGGAATCCGGCGACGAAGACCGACTCGGGCTGGTCGTAGACCTCCGCCGGGGTGCCGACCTGTTCGAGGCGACCGCCGTTGATCAGCGCGATCCGGGTGGCCATCGTCATGGCCTCGACCTGGTCGTGCGTGACGTAGATGAAGGTGGATCCGAGCCGCCGGTGCAGCGCGGCCAGCTCGACCCGGGTCGCGGTGCGCAGCTTGGCGTCCAAGTTGGACAGCGGCTCGTCCATCAGGAACGCCTTCGGATCGCGCACCAGCGCGCGGGCCAGCGCGACCCGTTGCCGCTGGCCGCCGGAGAGCTCCTTGGGGCGCCGGTCGAGCAGCCCGCCGAGTTCCAGTTGAGCGGCGACCGCTGCGACGCGTTCCCGCACCTCGGCGCGGGGACGGCGGCGGATCCGCAGCGGGAAGCCGATGTTGCTCGCCACGGTCAGGTGCGGGTAGAGCGCGTAGCTCTGGAAGACCATCGCCAGGTCGCGCCGCTTGGGCGGCAGGTCCGTCACGTCCTCGCCGTCGACCAGGATGCGCCCTTCGCTGGGCGGCAGGAGCCCGGCGATCATGCGCAACAGGGTCGTCTTCCCGCAGCCGCTCGGCCCGAGCAGAGCCAGGAAGTCTCCGTGCTCGATTTCCAGGTCCATGCCGTCCACCGCCGCGACGGCGCCGAAGCGCCGCCCCAGCCGCTCGAGGCGAATCCGTCCCACGACTCCTCCTATGAATTCGCGTTCCACAGATCGGTGGATCTTGAGTAACGCGCTTACACGGGGAGTCTCATCGAGCTCCGTGAACGAGAGATGACCGGCAGCCGAGCAGGATCCATCCGCTCGGCCAGGATTGAGCCTTTTTCATCCTGCTCGGACTGCGACCGCGAAGCACGACCGGTACCGCCCTGTGCGGGTCGCATGCGCCGCAGGCGCATAACCCACCCTCGCAGCTCGCACCGCCGCGGGTTCTCAGCGTTCGCCTGGCGAGGACGGCCCGACTGCCGTGTATTGGCATACATAAAGTCGGGCAACCGGAGTCCAGGCGGGCGCTGAGGTTCCGCTACCCGCACCGCCACGCAGAACGAGGATGGAAAACCCTCATTGAGCAGGCGTCGGTCAGCTTCGGCGCAGATCGGGCGAAACGATCCGCCAGACCTCCTCCAGCACCTCCTGCGAGCGGTCCGCGCGCCGGAACCCCACGGTGATCTGCAACGACACCAGCAGCGCCAGCTGCGTCATCGGACCGGACAGCACGTTGGGCTCGGCCACCGGCGGAGCGGTTCCGGTCACCAGCACGATGTCGCTGACCGAGGCCAGCGGCGACCGCGCGAAACCCGTCACCCCGATCATCCCGGCCCCGGCCTTCTGCGCCGCCTCAGCGGCCCGGACCGTCAACTCGTTGGCCCCGCTGGAGCTGACCGCCACGCACAGGTCCTCCGGAGCCAGCAACCGCGCGGTGATCTGCTGCGTCACCGCGTCCACCGGGGCGTCCGCCGGGAAACCAGCGGCAGCGAACCGGAAGGCCGCGGCCTGCGCGACGAACGACGAACCGCCGTTGCCGACGAACAGGATCCGGCGAGCAGCGGTCATCCGATCCGCGGCACGCGCCAACGCATCCGCGTCGATGGTGCTCATGCCGGCGGAAACGGCGGAACTCACCGCGCTGAACACCGCCGATGCGACGGCTTCCGGCGGATCCTCCGGCGAGAACTCGGGTTCGGCCTGCTGCGCCCCGGCACCGATGTCGCGGGCCAGCAGCAGCCGCAGCTGCTGGAAACCCCGGAACCCGAGGTGCTGGCAGGCGCGCACCGCGGTCGCCGAGGAGGTGCTGGCCGCGGCGGCCAGATCGGCGACCGACCAGTCGACGACTTCCTTGGGCCGCGCGAGCAGCACCTCGGCGACCCGCTGCTCGCTGGGCAGCAGGGCGGGCAAGGTCGCCCTGATCCGCGCGAGCGTCCCACCAACCGGTTGGTCGTTCATGACGACATGAATACCAGCGGGCAGCGCTGAACCACCCGCCAGCGCGGTTTTCGAGACGAGGCGCACCTCAGCCGCGCGGCGAGAAGCACGGCGGTCCGCCGTCGGTGCCACGGCGGGCGGCGTCGTCGTCGAGGTGCCTTCCTGACCTGCTCCACGAACTCCGCGACTGGCCGACCTGACCTTCCCGGAATTCCGCCCGAGAACGCCGAAAGACTCACTCCGGCGGGATGAACGCCGTCTGGATCATCTGCGGGCCACCACGCAGGCTGCGGCTCACCAAGGTACCGCGACCCGGCGGGAGCGCACGCGACTTGATGTTCGCCACCAGCTGGCCGTCGTCCTTGTTCGCGCTCATCGCCAGACCCGGGGCCGACGTCTCGCGCATCTTGCCGATCAGCGGCTCGTACAGCGCACGACCCGCACCACCGGAGTTGCGGGCCAGGATGATGTGCAGACCCACATCGCTGGCCGTCGGGATGAACTCCGCCAGCGGAGCCAGCGGGTTGTTGCCCTGCGGCGCCACCAGCTCGTAGTCGTCGACGATCACGAACAGCTCCGGACCCTTCCACCAGGAACGGTTCTTCAGCTGCTCCTGCGTCACGTCCGGACCCGGCAGGCGCTTCTTCAGCGACCCCGCCACATCCTTGACGTTGCTCTTGAGCTGGTCCGCACCGACCGCGTACTCCAGCAGGTGGCCGGTGTTGAGGAAGCCGAGCATCGTGCGCCGGTAGTCCACCAGCAGGATGAGCGCTTCCTTCGGCGTGTACCGCTCGGTGATGCCCCGGACGATCGTGCGCAGCAGGGCCGTCTTGCCCGACTCCCGCTCGCCGAACGCGTAGAAGTTCGGCTCGGCGTTGAAGTCCAGGTACACCGGGTGCAGACCGTCCTCGTTGATGCCGATCGGCACCAGCTTCGGGTTCGGCTGCTGCTCCGGACGCGGCAGCTGCTGGTGCGGCAGGAGATCCGGCAGCAGGCGGACCTGCGGCGCCGGGCGCCCCTTCCACGAGCTCTTGACCCGGTTCACCAGGTCCGCGACACCGTCGGAGACGTCGTCGCTCACCTGCGGCAACGCGATCAAGAAGTGCAGCTTCGACGGATGCAAGCCACGACCCGGCCGCCCCTGCGGCACCTTCACCGCGAGCTTGCGCTCGATCTCCGATTCGCTCGGGTCACCCAGCCGCAGCTCGATGCGGGTCTGCATCATGTCCTTCATCGCCGGGCGGATCTCCGCCCAGCGCGCGGCCGTGACGAACAGGTGGATCCCGAACGCGAGGCCTTCGGACACCAGGTTCATCACATCCTGCTCGAGGGTGTCGAACTCCTCGCGGAACGCCCGCCAGCCGTCGATGACGAGGAACACGTCGCCGTACGGGTCATGGGAGAACTCACCGCGCCGCCTGCGTTTCCGGTAGTCGTTCATGCCCTCGACGCCGTGCTGCGCGAAGCGGGCTTCCCGCTCGGCCAGCAGTGTCTTGAGCTCGGCAACCGTCCGCCGCACGACATCCGCGTTGCGGCGTCCGGCGACACTGCCGACGTGCGGCAGGTCCTGCAACGCGAAGAGCCCGCCACCGCCGAGGTCGACGCAGTAGAACTGCACCTCATGCGGGGTGTGGGTGAGCGCGGTCGAAGCGATCAGCGTGCGCACGGCGTTCGATTTGCCGGAGCCGACCCCGCCGACGATCGCACCGTGGCCACCCTGACCGCTCAGGTCCAGCAGCATCGGGTCCTGCCGCTGGTGGTACGGCATGTCGATCAGCCCCACCGGCACCTGCAACTGGCCATTGCCCGCATGACCGGCAGCCGCGTAACCCCGGTCGCCGGTCTGCCGCAACGACGGCAGCAAGGTGTTCAAAGCGGGAGGTTCGGCCAACGGCGACAGCCAGATCTCGCGCGCCGGCGGCCCCTGGTCGCGGAGTTCGGCCAGCAACGAGTCCAGGAAGGTGGCGCTGGTATCCCCGCTGGCCGGGCCGGACACGTACACGGCGCGGAAGCGCTCCATACCATCAGGCTGCTTGAGGTATCCGACGCCGGGCTGCGGCGGCAGCTCGTAGGCATCTGGAACACCGAGCGCCCTTCGACTTTCCGCGGCGGAGAACGTGCGCAGGCAGATCCGGTACGACAGGTGCGAGTCCAGACCGCGCAGCCTGCCCTCTTCCAGCCGCTGCGACGCGAGCAGCAGGTGGACCTGCAGCGAACGACCCATACGACCGATCATCACGAACAGCTCGGCGAAGTCCGGCTGCTGAGTCAGCAGTTCGGTGAACTCGTCAACGATGACGAACAGCGTCGGCAGCGGTTCTCGGCACCGCTCGTCGCCCGATTCCCACATCCGGCGGTAGTCCCAGACGTTCTTCGCGCCCGCCTTGTTCAGGAGTTCCTGGCGGCGGTTCATCTCACCGGCCAGTGCGTCCTGCATGCGGTCGATCAGCGATACGTCGTCTTCCAGATTGGAGACCACCGCCGAAACGTGCGGTGCCGCCGCGAATTCGTTGAACGTCGCGCCGCCCTTGAAGTCGATCAGCACGAAGTTCAGGGCAGTCGTGGGATGCGTGGCCATCATCCCGAGCACGATGGCGCGCAGCAGCTCCGACTTTCCGGAGCCTGTCGCACCGACGCACAGCCCGTGCGGGCCCATCCCACCGGAGGCCGTTTCCTTGATGTCCAGCTGCACCGGACGCCCGAAGTCGTCCACACCGAAGACGATCTTGTATCGCTCCTCGACAGGACGCTGCGCCCAGGCGCGGTACACGTCGAACCCGCTGCTGAGATTCCACAGCGCGACGGGATCAACCGTGCCGCCGGTGGCGCGCTGCGGCGTCTCGATCGCGATCGGCGTGCGGCGCAAGTTCTCCAGGATCGTGGCGATGTCCCCGGGCTCGTCCGCTAGCTGCGGCAGTGCGACGCGGAACCGCTGGCTGCCGGACAGCGCCCAGCCCGGCTCGTCCGGCAGCGTGGCCGACAGCTCCGGGTCGATCCGCGAGCTCGCCGGGTCATCCAGGGCGAGTTCGATGCAGCCCCGAAATAGGACCGCCACCTGGTGCGGGAGGTTCTCCCACTGCCGCGCGGTCAGCATGACGTGCACCCCGAAGCGCACCCCGCGTTCGGCGATCCGCCGGACCGCAGCACCGAACTCCCTGCTGTCCTCGCTGAAGGTCTCCCAGCCATCGACGACCAGGAACACGTCGGCGTGGTCGTCGCCCGGCAGCAGGTCGGAGTGACCACGACGCAGCAGGCGGTAGGTCTCGAGGTCGGCGATGCCCAACCGGTGGAACAGGTTCTTCCGCCGCGCGATGAGCTGCTCGACCTCGCGCAGGACTTCCCGAGCGCTGTCCGCGTCGATCGCGTGGGCCGCGACGTGCTCGTTACGAGCCAGCCCCACCAGCGCACCATCGCCGTCGAGGCAGTGGAAACGGACCTCGGTGGCCGACTGCTTCTCGCAGTGGCCGACGATGAGCGTCCGCAGCAGCGTGGACTTGCCCGAGCGGAACCGGCCGACCACGGCGAGATGACCGTGGTGGCCGAACGGGTCGACGTGCACGATCTCGCCGTGGTGCCGGTCGGCCTCGTGCGCCAGCCCGACCGGGACGAATGCGCTCCCACCCCTGGCGATCAGCTCCTTCAGCTGCGGGGCGACGACTTCGCCGGAAAGCCTGCGCTGCGCGGCCCTGGCGATGCGGATCGAACCGTGCCCCGCCCCGCTGCTGGTCGGTGTCTGCTGCCCTTCGGCACTCAGCTTGCGGAAGGCGAACTGGTAGAGCTCTTCGGCGGTGATGATCCCGTCGCGGTCAGTGTCGGCGGCCCCGGTCCGCAGCGCCTCGATGAGCGTTGCGGTGAAAGCGCTAGCGCTCACAGGCTTGTCGAGGACGAGCTTCTCCTGCTCGTAGGCGTACTCGATCTCGTTGGTCGCGGTCATCACGTACACGCCGGCGCCGAGCTGTTCCTCGATGTCGATCGACGTACCGCTGCGAGCGATGACGTTGCTGGTGAAGGCCCCGCTGTAGCAGCAGTCGAGGATTACCGCGATCGACCGCGCCTGGCTCTGCTGAATCATGCGCTGCACCGCGAAGGCCGGCACCGCAGTGGAGTACGGCAACCTCATGTCGGTGGTGGAGGCGGCGAAGAAGAGCTCGTTGTGGTCGTTCTTGATGCCGTGGCCGGAGACGAAGAGCAGCACCTCGTCCTCCGGTCCGCAGTCCCGGAAGAACGACTCCATCTGCCGTTCGACCTCGGCCTTGGACTGGTTGAGCACCGGCAGCACCGAGTCGAACGCCCCGATGACCTCGTTCTCCAGGAGCCGACCGAACTCGTGGGCTTCCTTCACCGGCGAGCGCAGCCGTCGGAGGCGGGCATCGGCGTAGAGGGAGGTGGCGACCAGCAGCGCGCGGCGGTTGCCCATCGCCTCACCGATCTGGGGTGGGACGGACTTCCTCGTCCGCTGCGAACAACTCCGCAATCCGGCGCTGGACGTCAGCCGAGGTGGCGTCGACGGTGATCTCGTCCCCGTTGGCCTTCTTGACCGTCACCGAGCGCTTCGCAGAGCGGTTGATCAGTGCGATGAGGACGCGGGTGACGGCGGCGACGGTGCCGCCGGAGAGCGTGCCGGTGACGATCAGCTCGGCCAGCTGGGCCCCCGTCCCCGCTTTGCTGTTCTGCGGCGCTTCTTCCCGCGCCCGCCGGATGTCGATCCCCGGCACCGCGCGGAGGTCTCGCGACAGCTGGTCGTGCAGCTGGTGCAGCCGCTGCGGCGGAACTGCCGACTCGTGGATGCTGATCCTCGCCTCGGCCATGCCCCGCTCCCGAACGCCTTGTGCGATTGGACGGGCCATGTATATCAAAAACCCGCAACGCAGCGTGTGCGATCGGTGACATCGACGGAAACGTGGGTGTTTCATGCGAAATCGCCGCTGCCGGGCCCAAGGCGCACCTCAGCCGCGCGGCGAGAAGCACGGCGGGCCGCCGTCGGTGCCCCGGCGGGCGGCGTCGTCGTCGAGGTGGAAGTTCGGCAGCTGGTGGGATTCGTCGTAGTAGCGGTGGAAGACCGGCGTCAGCGAACCCGACATCGGCGGCACGATCCAGCTCCAGTCCACCGGGCACTTCCGGCCCGCGGACTCCTCCTTGGCCAGGTGCGTCAAGAAGCGCTGGGACTCCGTGTGGTGGTCGGTGATGGTCACCCCGGCCTTGCCGTAGGAGTGCAGCACCGCGCGGTTGAGCTCGACCAGCGCGCGGTCCCGCCACAGGGTGTCCTCGCTCGAGGTGTCCAGCCCCAACCGCTCGGCGACCACCGGGATCATGTCGTAGCGATCGGTGTCGGCGAAGTTGCGCGCACCGATCTCGGTGCCCATGTACCAGCCGTTGAAGGGCGCGGCCGGGTAGGAAACGCCACCGATGCTCAACCGCATGTTGCTGATCACCGGGACCGCGTGCCAGCGCAACCCGAGTTCGGCGAACCAGGGCAGGTCCGGGTGGCTCATCGGCACTTCCAGCACTGCGTCCGAGGGCAGCCCGAACATGCGCGGCCCCTCCTCGGCGGTCTCCACGACCAGCGGCAGCACGTCGAAGGCGCCGCGCCGCGGCGGCCGCCAACCGAAACCCGCCATCGCCTCGGTGAACCGCGCGTACCGCGGATCACCGAGCACCGAACCGTCCGGGCACTGGTACCCGGCGTACCGGATCAACTGGTCGTTCCAGATCCGCGGCGCGGGCCGCTGCGGCATCTCCGGCGGGAAAACGCTGATCACCGGCCGGATCTTGCCCTTGTTGGTAGCCATTCGGAGGTGCTCGACGCAATGCCCGGCAACCCCGGCGGCGGTGCGCACGTCGCGCAGATCGCGCACCTTCAAGCTCCGCCAGTACAACCGCCCGATGCACCGAGCGCTGTTGCGCCAAGCCACCCGCGCGCCGAAGGTCAGCTCCTCCGCGGTGTGCCGGTAGGTGCCGACGGTCTCGACCTCGTAGCGAACCCGGTCCAAGCGCTGCTGCAACGACCCGGAGTCCCGGTTCTCAGCGTGGAAGAGCCGCAAGAACTCCTCGGCCTCCCGCATGTCCACCGGAGGCGCGGCGCGGCGAGCGGGCGGCTGCACCGGACGCAACCGCCTGGTCGGATGAGCCGGCATGGAGAAAACGGACTCCGGCGCCTCGCCGCTGACCCTGAACACCCTCACACGTTAGCGCGACAAAAACGATCTTGATCCCACTGGCTCCGGGGTCGTCAGTGCGTAGGCCGGTTCTAGCCGGTTTTTGCACTCACGACCGGTCAGGACACCGTGGGCAGGGCTGGGGTGGTCACGTCGTAGACGTTGCCCGGGCGGGTCAGGAGGGCCGGGAGTATTTGCGCCTTCTTGTCCGACTGGTCCTTGGAACCCCACTCGATCCTGCGGTCGCCCTTGAGCAGGAGGCGGATGTCGTTGGGGTTCTCCGCCTCGACCGTGGTGATCTCACCCCGCACCGGCTCCGGGACAGAGGTCAGCACCAGCATCCCGGCCTTGGTCGCCGGATCGGCCTGGGAGGCTTCCCGGACCTTCAGCTCCGGGAGGTCCGCCGGGGGGTCAGGGACCGTCTGGAACGGCATGCCGGTCGCGTCCACCAGCTGAATTCCGTTGCGCGCCACCAGGAACGCCGCCGCGACCCGCTCGGTGATCCGCACCTGGACCGTCGACGGCCAGGACAGCGTCACCTCCGCTGCCGCGACCTTCGGGACCGTCTGCAGGCGGTCCCGGATCTCGCCCGCGTCGACCTGCATCATCGGGGTTCCGGTCTCGATGCCCCCGGCGCGCACGACCTCCTCGTGGTCGAGCGAGGTGTTGCCCGAGACCTCCACCGACCGCACGCCCAGCAGCGGGGTGAAGTACAGGACCAGCGCCAGCACGGTCACCGCGGCCAGCACCAGCGGCAGCGCCCAGCGGCGCCACTTCGCCGGCGCCAACGCGCCGCCGCGCACCGGTCGTCCGCGAGTGCTGCGCACCCCGGGCCGGTCCGTTGCGCGGCGGCGCGTCGAAGTCACCCTCAGTCCTCCTCGGCGGATCCGCGGTCGATCTCCGCGAGGATCTCCGCGCCGAGCATGGTCACGTCACCGGCACCCATGGTCAGCACCAGGTCACCGGAGCGCACCAGGCCCGCCACCAGCGGCGTCACCTCGGTGAACGACGGCTGGTAGTGCACCTTCTCGGAAGGCAGCGGGATCTGGTCGGCGATCAGCTTGCCGGTGACGCCGGGCTGCGGATCCTCCCGCGCGCCGTAGACGTCGAGCACGACCACCTCGTCGGCCAGCGCCAGCGCGTTCGCGAACTCCGCCGCGAACGCCGCCGTGCGGGAGAACAGGTGCGGCTGGAACACCACGACCAGCCGGCCGTCCCCGGCCACCGGGCGAGCCGCCCGCAGCTGGGCGTCCACCTCGGTCGGGTGGTGCGCGTAGTCGTCGTAGACGCGGATCCCGCGCGCCCGCCCGCGGAACTCGAAACGGCGCCGCACACCGCCGAAAGCGGCGAGCCCGTCGAGCAGTCCGCCCAGCGGCGCACCGAGCTCCAGACCGGCCAGCACCGCGGCGATCGCGTTGCCCGCCATGTGCTCACCCGGCACCGCCACCTGCACGTCGATGCGCTGGCCGCCGAGCTCCACGGTCGCCACCCCGGCACCGTTCACGGCCCGGTAGTCGACGAGCCGCGCGTCGTCGGCGCCGGTCGCGGACTTGCCGTAGCGGCGCACCCGGACCCCGAGGGCCTCGGCGCGCTCCGCCAGCTCCACCGCACCCGCGTCGTCGGCGCTGATGATCAGCACGCCGCCGGGCTCGATGCGCTGCACGAAGTCCTCGAAGACCTTCGTGTAGGCCTCGGCGGTGCCGTGGTGGTCCAGGTGGTCGGGCTCGACGTTGGTCACCACCGCCACCGACGGGGCGAAGACCAGGAACGAGCCGTCGCTCTCGTCGGCTTCGGCGACGAAGATGCTGCCGTCGCCGTGGTGCGCGTTCGCGCCGGACTCGTTGAGGTCGCCGCCGATCGCGAACGACGGGTCGAACCGGCAGTGCTGCAGGGCCACGGTCAGCATCGACGTCGTCGAGGTCTTGCCGTGGGTGCCCGCCACGCAGGCCACCCGGTGCCCGGCCATCAGCGCGGCCAGCGCCTCGGCGCGGCGCAGCACCGTGATGCCGCGCTCCTGCGCGGCCACCAGCTCGGGGTTGTCCGGGCGGATCGCGGTGGACACCACGACGGCCGACGGATCGGTGTCGAACTGGTCCAGGTTCTCCGCGCGGTGCCCGATGCCGATGTTCGCGCCCTGCGCGCGGAGCGCGAGCACGGTCCGCGAATCGCGGGCGTCCGAGCCCGACACCTGCTGGCCGCGGGCGAGCAGGATGCGGGCGATGCCGCTCATCCCGGCCCCGCCGATGCCGACCAGGTGCACCCGGGACAGCACGGCGTCGACGTCTGACGTTGCGGTCACTGTCCGGCCACCTCCAGCACGATCTGCGCCAACACGTGGTCGGCTTCCCGGTGTCCGCTGCCGAGGGTCGCGCGGCTCATCTCCTGCAGCCGCTGCGGGTCCAGCGCCAGCGGCAGGACCTCGTCGATCACCTTCTGCGAGGTCATGTCCTCATCGGACACCAACCGCGCACCGCCCTTGGACACCACCGGCTGCGCGTTGAGCGCCTGCTCGCCGTTGCCGTGCGGCAGCGGCACGAACACGGCGGGCAGTCCGAGCGCGGAGACCTCGGCGACGGTCATCGCACCGGACCGGCACACCACCAGGTCCGCCGCCGCGTAGGCCAGGTCCATCCGCTCCAGGTAGGGCACCGCGTTGTAGACGGGCGCGCCCGGGACCTGCTGCACCGCGATGGTGTTCTTCGGGCCGTGCGCGTGCAGCACGCCGATCCCGGCCCGGCCCAGTGCCTCGGCCGCGCCGGAGAACGCCGTGTTGAGCGTGCGGGCGCCCTGCGAACCGCCGAAGACCAGGATCGTCGGGGCGTGCGGGTGCAGCCCGAAGTGCTGGCGGGCCTGCGCGCGCAGCGCCCAGCGGTCGAGCCGGGTGATGGACTCGCGCAGCGGGATGCCGATGGTCTGCGCGCCGGGCAGCCCGCTGTCCGGGGTCGCCGCCAGCACGCGCTCGGCGAACTTCGCGCCGACCTTGTTCGCCAGGCCCGCGCGCGCGTTGGCCTCGTGCACCACGATCGGCACCCGGCCGCGCGCGGCGAGGTAGGCGGGCAGCGACACGTAACCGCCGAAGCCGACCACCACGTCGGCGCCGACCCGGTCGAGCACCGCGCGGGTCTGCTTCACCGACTCGCGCACCTTCAGCGGCAGCTTCAGCAGGTCGGCGTTGGGCTTGCGCGGCATCGGCACCGGCGGGATCAGCTCCAGCGGGTAGCCGCGCGCCGGAACCAGCTTGTTCTCCAGGCCGCGCTCGGTGCCCAGCGCCGTCACCCGGGCGTCCGGGCGCAGCCGGCGCACCGCATCGGCCAGCGCCAGCGCGGGCTCGACGTGCCCGGCGGTGCCGCCTCCGGCGACCACGACCGACAGGGGGCGCCGCGCCGCGGCAGCACCCCTGGGGTCGCCGAGCGCGCCCTGGTCGATGCGGGCCGTCTGATCGCCGCTCAACGGTGTCCTCCTCGTGTCTGCGCCCGGGATCCGGGGCCGCTGCGCGCGCCGCGCGCGCGGGTGTCCCCGCCTCCCCGGCGTGTTGCCGCCGTGCCGGAGCCCTTCGCACCCGGTCGGCTTCGTGGGGTGGGTCGTGCCGGGCGCCGCTTGGCCGGCGGCCGGTACGGCGCCGGGGTCGGCAGCCGCAGCAGCTTGCCGACGCGGCCCGGTCCCAAAGACCGTAGCGCGGCGATCGCCTCGGGTTCGTTCCGGGCGAAGTTCGCCAGCAGCCCGAACACCAGCATGCTGGTGACCACCGAGGATCCGCCGGAGGAGATCAGCGGCAGCGGCAGCCCGGTGGTGGGCAGCAGGCCGACCACGTAGCCGATGTTGATGACCGCCTGGCAGACCAGGAAGGTGGTCAGCGTCGCCGCGACCAGCCGGATCCACGGGTCGGTGTTGCGGAACGCGATGCGCATGCCCACGTAGGCGACGGTGCCGAACAGCACCAGCACCATCGCGCAGCCGACGAAGCCCAGCTCCTCACCGATCACCGCGAAGATGAAGTCGTTGTGCACGTTGGGCAAGTACTGCCACTTCGACCAGCCCTGCCCCAGCCCGCGGCCGAACAGCCCGCCGTCGGCGAGCGCGTAGAGCGCCTGCAGGGCCTGGTAGCCCTGGCCGGACGGGTCGCCCATCGGGTCCAGGAACGAGGTGATCCGCGCCATCCGGTAGTCGGCGACCATCGACAGCGCCACACCGGCCGTCGCCGCGCCGAGCAGCATCACCACGAACAACCGCAGCGGCGCACCGGCGAACCACAGCAGCGCCAGCAGCACCGCGAACAGCGTGATCGTCGAACCGAGGTCGGGCTGCAGCATCACCAGCGTGAACATCAGCAGCGCGGCGGGCACCACCGGCACCAGCAGGTGGCGGTACTGGTTCATCAGGCCGCGCTTGGTGACCAGCACGTGCGCGCCCCACAGCGCGAAGGCGACCTTGGCGAACTCCACCGGCTGGAACGACACACCGGCCACCACGAACCAGCTCCGCGCACCGTTGAGCTTGGTGCCGAGCGGCGTGAGCACCAGGGCGAGCAGTCCGAGGCAGATGGTGAGCAGGATCAGGCTGTGGCGGCGCATCAGCTTCACCGGCACCCGCAGCGCCGCGTAGAACAGCACCAGCCCGGCGATGCAGTACATCACCTGCTTGCTGAAGACGCTGTAGGACGAACCGTCCTTGTTGAACGAGTCGACGCTGGAGGCCGAGAGCACCATCACCAGGCCGAAGACCGTCAGCAGGCCGAAGACCGCGAGCAGCAGGTGGAACGAGGCCAGCGGCCGGGTCAGCCAAGCGGTCAGCGGGGACAGGACGGTCAGACCGGTCCGCTTCGGGCCGCTGCGCGCGGTCTTGGTGGCGGTGGGCACGGCAGATCACCCGCCGTGCGCGGGCGCCGTCGGGGTGTCGGCCAGAACCTCGCGCACCGCGTCGGCGAAGGCGCGACCGCGGTGGGCGTAGTCGGTGAACATGTCCATCGACGCGGCGGCCGGGGCGAGCAGCACCACCGAACCCGGACTTGCGAACTCGTGGGCCAGCCGGACAGCTTGCAGCATTCCCGCATCGTCCCCTGCCGACACCTCGCGCACGGGCACATCCGGCGCGTGTCGGGCCAGTGCGGTGGCGAACTGCTCGCGATCGCGGCCGATCAGCACCACCGCGGCGAGCCGGTCGGCGTTGGCCGCGACGAGCTCGTCCACGTCGGCGCCCTTGAGCAGGCCGCCGGCGATCCACACCACCTCGGGGTGCGCCCGCAGCGCCGCGTCGGCCGCGTGCGGGTTCGTCGCCTTCGAATCGTCCACATAGGACACTCCGGCGGCTTCGGCCACCGGGACCGACCGGTGGGCACCGGGCTGGAACGCCCGCAACCCGTCGGCCACCGCTTCCGGCTGCACGCCGTAGGCGCGCGCGAGCGACGCCGCGGCCAGCGCGTTGGCGACGTTGTGCGGGCCCGCCGGGTGCACGTCGGCGAGCGACGCGAGCACCGCGCGGTCGCCGAAGGCCCGGTCCACCAGTTCGCCGCCCTCGACGCCGAGCTGCCCCGACTCCGGGGCGCCGAGCGTGAAGGACACCGTCCGACCGGTCGCGGCGGCGACCAGGCGGGTCGACCACTCGTCGTCGGCGTTGGCGATGGAAACCGAGTTGCCCGCGTAGATCTTGGCCTTGGCGGCGCCGTAGGCGTCGAGGTCGCCGTGCCAGTCCAGGTGATCGGCGGCGAGGTTGAGCACGACGGCGGCGTGCGGCGCGAGCGACTCCGACCAGTGCAGCTGGAAGCTGGACAGCTCCACGGCCAGCACCTCGTGCCCGGCGCGGACCGCGTCGACCACCGGCAGGCCCACGTTCCCGCAGGCCACCACGTCGACGCCGGCGGCGCGCAGCACCGACTCCAGCATGCTGACGGTGGTGGTCTTGCCGTTGGTGCCGGTGACCGCGAGCCAGGTCGCCGGGGTCTCCTTCTCCTGGTCCAGGCGCCAGGCCAGCTCGACCTCGCCCATCACCTCGACGCCCGCGGCGGCCGATGCCGCCAGCAGCGGCGCGTCCGGCCGCCAGCCGGGGCTGGTGACCACCAGGTCCGTGCCGGTCGGCGGCTCGGACAGACCGGGAACCAGCTCCGCGCCCTGCGACTGCAACGAGGCGAGGGCGGCGAGCCGATCGGCCGAACCGTCGGTGACGGTCACCGCGGCGCCCGCCGCGAGCAGCGCTTCAGCCGCCGAGCGGCCGGACACCCCGGCCCCGGCCACCAGCACCTGCAATCCCTGGAACCGGCTTGCCACGCCGTCGTCTCCCAATCTCGTCAGTCCGCTCGTGAGCGGCGATGGTGGCTCTTGCGACCATCGCCGCTCACGAGGTGGTCACCGCGTCAAGGCGGCGGAAAGCCAATCCGCGTAGAACAGGCCCACGCCGAACATGCAGCTGATCCCGGCCAGCACCCAGAAGCGGATGATCACCGTGGTCTCGGCCCAGCCCGCCAGCTCGAAGTGGTGGTGGAACGGGGCCATCCGGAACAACCGGCGCCGGGTGGTCCGGAACACCACGATCTGCAGCACCACCGACAGCGCCTCGACCACGAACACGCCACCGATGATGATCATCAGCAGTTCGGTGCGGGTGGCCATCGACAGCCCGGCGAGCAGACCGCCGAGCGCCAGCGAACCGGTGTCGCCCATGAAGATCTTCGCCGGCGCGGCGTTCCACCACAGGAAGCCGACGCAGGCCGCCATCGCCGCAGCCGCCACCACCGCGATGTCCAGCGGGTCGCGCACGGTGTAGCAGCCCGGCGCCGGACCGGACAGCGCGAAGCAGTCGTTGCGCAGCTGCCAGAACGCGACGAGCACGTAGGTCGCCAGCACCATCGCCGCGGTACCACCGGCCAGGCCGTCCATGCCGTCGGTGAAGTTCACCGCGTTCGACCAGCCGCTGATCGCCACGTAGGCGAAGATCACGAACCCGATCACGCCGAAGGAGATCACCGAGATGTCGCGCAGGAAGGACAGCTCGGTCGACGCCGGCGTCACGCCGTGCTCGTTCGGGAACCGGATGGCCAGCACCGCGAACAGCACCGAGGCCACCAGCTGGCCGACCAGCTTCGCGGTCTTGTTCAGCCCGAGGTTGCGCTGCTTGCGGATCTTGATGAAGTCGTCCAGGAACCCGACGATGCCCAGCGCGGTGGTCAGGCCCAGCACCAGCAGACCGGTGACCGTGGGCTGGTCGCCCATGATCAGGTGGGTGGCCAGGTAGCCGCACCACATGGCGACCAGGATCGCCACGCCGCCCATGGTCGGGGTGCCGCGCTTGGCGGCGTGCTGGCTCTGCACCTCTTCGCGGATCTCCTGGCCGAAGCCCTGCTTGGAGAAGACCCGGATCAGGTACGGGGTGAACAGGATCGAGACAACGAGGGCGACCGCGGCCGCCACCAGGATCGGCTTCACGTCGCCTGCCCCTCCGTCCCACCAGCAGCCAGCAAGGCCTCCGCGACCCGCCACAACCCGGCGGCGTTCGACGCCTTGGTCAGGACAACGTCACCGGGACGCAGCTCGGCGCGCAGCAGCGCGACAGCCGCATCGACGTCCGGCACCAGAACCGACTCCTCTCCCCACGACCCCTCCAGCGATGCCGACTGGTGCATCACCTGGGCCTGTTCGCCGACCACCACCAGCCGGTCGATGTTCAGCCGGACGACCAGCTGTCCGATCTCGTCGTGCGCTTCGGTCTCGGCCTCGCCGAGCTCGCCCATCGGCCCGAGCACCGCCCAGGCCCGGCCGGGACGGCCGCGGGTCATCGCGGCCAGCGTCTTCAGCGCGGCGCGCATCGACTCCGGGTTCGCGTTGTACGCGTCGTTGACGACCGTGACGTCGTCCGAGGTCTTGCTGACCTCCATGCGCCGCGCCGACATCCGCCGCACCGAGCCCAACCGCGCGGCGACCTCTTCGAGGCTCGCGCCGAGCTCCAGCGCGACCGCGGCGGCGGCCAGCGCGTTGCCGACGTGGTGCTCGCCGAACAGCGGCAACGTCACCCGCGCCGAGCCCTCGGCGGTGACCAGCGTGAACGTCGGCCGCGCCAGCTCGTCGACCGCGATGTCCTCGGCCCGCACGTGCGCGTCGGGACGCTCCCCGACCAGCACCACGCGCGCCTTGGTCCGCTCGGCCATCGCCGCGACCAGCGGGTCGTCGCCGTTGAGCACTGCGACGCCGTCCGCGGGCAGCGCCTCCGGCAGCTCGCCCTTGGCCTGCGCGATCGCCTCCTGCGAGCCGAACTCGCCGACGTGCGAGTGCCCGACGTTGAGCACCACGCCGATGCGCGGCGGCGCGACCTCGCACAGGTTCGCGATGTGCCCGACGCCGCGCGCGGAGAGCTCCAGCACCAGGTGCTTGGTGTTCTCGTCGGCGCGCAGCACGGTCCACGGGTGCCCGAGCTCGTTGTTGAACGAGCCGGGTGGCGCGACCGTCGGCCCCATCGGTGCCAGCAGCTGCGCGATCAAGTCCTTCGTCGACGTCTTGCCGGACGAGCCGGTCACGCCGACCACGGTGAGCTGCGGCAGGCGGTCGACCACGTACCTGGCCAGCTTCGCCAGGCCGGTCAGCACCGCGGCACCGGAGCCGTCCTCGTCCCCGGCGAGCGCCAGCGCGCCGGAGCGGTCCGAGTCGGGGATCGGCGGCACCACGACCGCCGGCGCGTCGACCTCGCGCGCGGCGAGCACACCCACCGCACCGTCGGCGACGGCCTGCGCGGCGAAGTCGTGCCCGTCGACCCGTTCGCCCGGCACGGCCACGAACAGCCCGCCGGTCTCGACCTTGCGGGAGTCGAACTCGACGCCCGCGGTGACGGTCTCCGAACCTTCCGCACGATGAAGCCCGCCACCCACCGCACGCGCGATGTCAGCGAGGCTGAGCCGGATCAACTTGCCTCCACTCCGTCTTGCGGGCTCACCCGCACCCGGTCGGCTTGCGCGAACGCGACTCCGCGCCCGCTACGCCTCCTCGTGGACCTGCCCCCGACGAACATCGGTCCCTTCTGGGCCCCCAAGCCTATGGCGGAGCGCGGCGGCCAGTTCCTCCCGGTCGGAGAACGGGTGCACGACCCCCGCCACCTCCTGCCCGGTTTCGTGGCCTTTGCCTGCGACGACGACGATGTCCCCGGGCGCGGCCCGCTCGACCGCGGCGGCGATGGCGGCGCGCCGGTCGCCGATCTCGAGGACCTCGCCGCGTTCGCCGGCGGGCACCTCCTCGGCACCGGCCAGCATGGCGGCCCGGATCTCGGCCGGGTCCTCGCTGCGCGGGTTGTCGTCGGTGACGATCAGGAGCTCGGACCGGCGCGCGGCGGCCTCGCCCATCAGCGGCCGCTTCGCCACGTCCCGGTCGCCGCCGCAGCCCAGCACGACGATCACGTTGCCGTCGACCTGCGCGCGCGCCGCGTCGAGCACCGCGGACACGGCGCCGGGCTTGTGCGAGTAGTCCACGACGGCGGTGAAGTCCTGCCCGAGCGCGACCCGCTCCATCCGGCCGGGCACGTCGACCTCGGCCAGCCCGCGCTCGATCGCCCAGGTCGGCACGCCCGCCGCGTGCAGCGCACCGATGGCCAGCAGCGCGTTGGCGACGTTGAACGGACCGGGCAGCCGCAGCCGGATGTGCAGCTTGAGCTCGTCGGGTCCGTGCGCGGTGAAGGTCTGCTCGCCGGTGGCGAAGGCCTGCACGTCGGTGGCCGACCAGCTCGCGCTGCCCTCGATGGACACTGTGATGGTGCTGTCCTTGACCAGGCGGCGGCCCCAGTCGCTGTCGACGCAGACCACCTCGTGCTCGGCGCGGCCGTCGAACAGCAGCGCCTTGGCCTGGAAGTAGTCCTCCATGTCGCGGTGGAAGTCCAGGTGGTCCTGGGAGAGGTTGGTGAACGCCCCGACGGCGAAGCGGGTGCCGGACACCCGGCCCATGGCCAGCGCGTGGCTGGAGACCTCCATCGGCACGAACGTGACCCCGTGCTCGACCATGACCGCGAGCAGCGCCTGCAGGTCGGGAGCTTCCGGGGTGGTGAACGCGCTGTCCAGGCGTTCCCCGGCGATGCGGGTCTCCACGGTGCCGACCAGCCCGGTGCAGAACCCGGCGGCCTGCAGCGCGGACTCCAGCAGGTAGGAGGTGGTGGTCTTGCCCGAGGTGCCGGTCACCCCGAGGATCTTCAGCCGGCTCGACGGATCGCCGTAGATCAGCGCCGAAGCGGTCCCGAGCACACCGCGCGGATCGTCGTGCACCAGCACGGCCACGCTGCCGTCGACGACGGCCGGGTGCTCGGCGAGCTCGGCCCGGTCGACGCCGGCCTGGTCGGTGAGCACCGCCACAGCACCGGATTCCAGCGCGCCCTGGGCGAAGTCCGCACCGTGCACGCGAGTACCGGGCAAGGCGGCGAACAGGTCACCGGGACGAACGTGCTGAGCACGCAGCGTCGCCCCGGACACCGGCACGTGGGCAGTGGACCGACCAGGGGCGCGAAGCACGCGCGCACCGATGTGATCGGCGAGTTTCTCGATCTCCACCGGCTCCACGTGGGAAGGGCGCGGCGGAGCTGTGGCAACCGCGGAAGGCACGTCGCGACAGGCTACCGGTACCCCCCGAGCCCGCATCCCCATGGTCGCCCCACCACCCACCCCACCCCGGCTGAACCGAAAGGACCAACCTCACCCGGTTCGCCACTGGGCCGATCGCAGGACGAGTAGAACGGCACCGGCCGCCGCTTTCCCGGAGGCACCTGCACCAGAGCATCAGCGCCACCTCGAGGCGATTCGAGGGGAACCAGGCACGAACGACAACGCCGAAGACCGGACGTCCGGAAAAGCGGTCAACCCGAAGTCGGATTTGCTGGAAGTCCACGTGGCCCCCGAATGGCGGGCCTACCCGTGCTGGACGATCACATCGGACGACGCGGTACGGGACAATCCCCCGTATTCCGCGCTGTCGAAGGACTGCGGAGTATCCGACTCCCTCCTCCGCGAGCTGGATGAATGGGACGAGGAGTTCCAAGCCATCTGGGACCCGAACGACCCGGCATCAGCCGCATTCCCCAGCGAAGAAGCCGAGAACCGATGGGTTGAACGCGGAAAGGAATTGGCACGCGAACTGGCGGCCGAACTGGGCCCCGACGTCCGCGTGACCTACGGCCACGAGAAGGAATTGATTCAGCCAGGGGAATCCCGCGAACAACGGAACGAGAACTGACCCGACGGGATTTTCATCGACACCGCAGAGATCCCGCCGGAGATTGCGGCACGATCTTGAAATTCGCCCTCTCCCGCCCCGGAATGCCCGACAACGGATTCCCCGACACCGAAGCCGACTGGGAAAGACGGGAATGGGAGTCGACCAGGCGGGGGTGCCCCGAACTGACCGGTTTGTGGTGTTAATCGGCTGTTCAGGGCATCTTGCTGGTGTTCGGCCGGGGTGATCGCTAGCGTGTGGCTCCTGAATGTTGCCTATCAACAACTTTCGGGAGGTTCTCGTGAAGATTCGACGTATTGCGCGATTAGCCGGCGCCTGCGGTGTTGGTGCGGCACTGGCCCTCGCCCCGCTCGCCAGCCCGGCCGTGCTCGCCGAGCCCGCTCCGCAGGCCGTTCAGGTCGCCTCACCCGGCGACGGCACCGCGCAGGGCGCCATCGATTGGTACAAGGCCCGCATCGGCGACAGCTCCCTCGAGGGCTACTGCGAGATGGCCGCCGAGAACTCCTACGGCACGACCGGCGTCTGGCCGTCCGCCATCGACCACTGGAACGGCGCCGTCAACGCCGGCAAGGCCCACACCGACGGCTCCACACCTCCCAAGGGCGCGTTCGTCTACTGGAACATCAGCCAGTACGGCCACGTCGGCATCGCCGACGGCAACGGCGGTTTCTACGCCACCAGCGTCGGAGGCGCGATCGGCCACGGCGACGACGTCTCCTACTACGACAACTACCTCGGCTGGAGCGACCCCCAGGTCCCAGGCCGCGGCTGACGTGCGCTAAAAGTCCACATCGGACAGATGGGGAGTCCCCGGCTCCCGGGGACTCCCACCCGCGTCTCAGTGGCCGTCGCGGGGGACGTAGCTGCCGGTCTTGCCGACCAGGAAGTCCAGGTCCGCTCCTTCCGAGGCCTGGAGGACGTGGTCGTGGTACAGGCGCTGGTAGCCGCGCGGGTGCGGGTTGTCCGGCTCCTGCCACTCCGCTCGCCTGCGCTCCAGCTCCTCGTCCGGGATCTCCAGGTCGAGGCGGCGGTTGGGGACGTCGATGCTGATCAGGTCGCCGGTTCGGACGAAGGCCAGCGGGCCGCCCGCCGCCGCTTCCGGGGTGACGTGCAGGATCACCGTGCCGTAGGCGGTTCCGCTCATCCGGCCGTCGGAGATGCGCACGATGTCGTCGAAACCGCGGTCCTGGAGCTTCTTCGGCACCGGCACGTTCGCCACCTCCGGCATGCCGGGGTAGCCCTTCGGGCCCGCGTTCCGGACGACCAGCACCGTGTTCTCGTCGACGTCCAGGTCGTCGTCCTTGCACACCGCGTAGTACTCGTCGACGTCCTCGAACACCATCGCCGGGCCGCAGTGCTTCAGCAGCCGGGCCGACGCCGCGGACTGCTTGATCACCGCACCGCCAGGCGCCAGCGAGCCGCGCAGGACGGCGGTCCCGGTGCCGACGGCTTGGAACGGCTCGTCGAACGGGGTGATCACCTCGCGGTTGTGCACCTCCGCGTCTGCGATGTTCTCGCCCATCGACCGGCCGTTGACCGTGATCGCCGACCGCTCCACGAGGTCGCCGAGCTCCTTCAGGACCGCGGGCAACCCGCCCGCGTAGCAGAAGTCCTCCATCAGGAACTTGCCGCTGGGCTGCAGGTTCACCAGCGTCGGCACGTCGCGGGTGTCGGTGTCGAAGTCGTCGACGGTCAGCTCCACGCCGACCCGCTTGGCGATCGCGATCAGGTGCACGACGGCGTTGGTCGACCCGCCGATGGCCGCGTTGGCGCGGATGGCGTTGCGGAACGCGTCGCGGGTGAGCACATCGGACGGTTTGAGGTCTTCCTCGACCATCTCGACGATGCGCTGGCCGGTCTGCTGCGCGGCGGCGTAGCGGCGGGCGTCGACCGCGGGCCAGGACGCCGCGTACGGCAGCTGCATGCCCAGGGCTTCCACGATGCACGCCATCGTGGAGGCGGTGCCCATGGTCATGCAGTGCCCGTTCGAGCGGGACATGCAGCCCTCGATGAAGTAGCACTCGTCCTGCGTGATCCGCCCCGCCACCAGGTCGGCTTCCGCCTGCCACACCGCGGTTCCCGAGCCGATGTCGGTGCCCCGGTACTTGCCGTTGAGCATCGGGCCGCCGGTGAGCATCGCGGTCGGCAGGTCGACGCTGGACGCGGCCATCAGCAGACCCGGCGTGGTCTTGTCGCAGCCGGACAGCAGCACCACGCCGTCCAGCGGGTTGGCGCGGATGGTCTCCTCGGCCTGCATCGCCAGCAGGTTCCGGTAGAGCATCGTGGTCGGCCGCATCAACGTCTCCCCCAACGCCATGTTGGGGAACTCCAGCGGGAACCCGCCGGCCTGCCACACCCCGCGCTTGACCGCCTCGGCGATCCGCTGCTGGTGGGCGTTGCAGGGCGCGAGCTCCGACCAGGTGGTCCCGATGCCGATCACCGGACGCCCGTCGAAGACCTCCTCGCTGTAGCCCTGGTTCTTCACCCAGGACCGGGCGGTCATCCCGGCCCTCCCGTGCGCTCCGAACCAACTCGCGCTGCGCCGCGGCATGCACCCCTCCTCGCCGAGTACCTGGCTGCGACGTAACCAGCTCGACCAGCAGGACGCAACGGCCCATCCGCGATTTCGAACAGCGATTGCTATACCGAACGGCCGATTGACTCGCGCCGAACGGCACCCCTAGGCTCGTGATCCGCATTACGGACAGTGTTCGAAATTTCGTACCACTACCTCGACGAGGAGGCAGGGTGCACACCGGCGAACGGGCGTCCGACGAGGCGCTGACCACCGCAATCCGGCACGTCATGGTCCGGCTGCTGCCGTTCCTGCTGTTCATGTACGTCATCGCCTTCCTGGACCGCGTGAACATCGGGTTCGCCAAGGAGGAGTTCCAGGCGCACACCGGCATCTCCGAAGCGTCCTACGCGCTCGGCGCCGGGCTGTTCTTCATCGGGTACGCGCTGTTCGAGGTGCCCAGCAACCTGATCATGATGCGGGTCGGCGCCCGCTGGTGGATGTGCCGGATCATGGTCACCTGGGGCCTGATCTCCGCCGCGATGGCCCTGGTCAACGACGAGTTCCTGTTCTACCTGCTGCGGTTCCTGCTCGGCGTGGCCGAAGCCGGTTTCTTCCCCGGCGTGATCCTGTTCATCACCCACTGGGTTCCGCACGCCTACCGGGCGCGCTGCAACGCGCTGTTCTACTTCGGCATCCCGCTCGCCTCGGTGCTGGGCGGACCGCTGTCCGGGCTGCTGCTGGAACTCGACGGCGTGGCCGGTGTCCTCGGCTGGCAGTGGATGTTCGCGGTGGAGGGCCTGATCGCCTGCGCGGTCGGGGTGTGGGCGTTCTTCTACCTGGACAACAAGCCGGCCGACGCGAAGTGGCTGACCCCGGACCAGCGCGACGCGCTGCAGAACGCGGTCGACCGGGAAGCGGAGGCGAAGCAGGCGCACGGCCCGCACCGGCTGCGGAGCGCACTGCTCGATCCGCGGGTGCTGTACTTCTGCCTGATCTACTTCCTCATCCAGTGCAGCGTGTACGGCATGACCTTCTACCTGCCGACGCAGGTCGCGGACGCGGTCGGCAGCAAGGTCGGACTGCTCGTCGGCCTGGTCACGGCGATCCCGTGGACCATCGCGCTGCTGGTCAACATCGCGGTGTCCACCAGCGCCGACCGCCTGGCCCAACCGAAGAAGCGCTTCGTCGCAGCGGCGTGCGTGGCGGGCGGCTCGGTCGGCATCGCGGCCTCGGCCTACTTCGCCAGCCCGGTCCTGGCGATAGCCGGCCTGTCGATAGCGGCAGCCGGATACATCTCGGTCCAACCGGTCTTCTGGACCTTCCCGGCGGCCTACCTGACGGGAACGGCGGCAGCAGCGGGCATCGGCCTGATCAACTCGCTGGGCAACCTGGGCGGCTTCGTGGCCCCGGTCGCCAAGAACTGGGTCCAAACCACCCTCAACTCCCCCTCCGCAGGCCTCTACCTCCTGTCCGGCTGCGGCTTCGCAGCAGCAGCCCTCTTCCTCACCCTCTCCCGAACCAAAACCCCGGCCGAGAACCCCCATATCAGAACAAAACCCTGACCCGACGTCCGAGCATTCAGGCACAGCGCGGCTTGATATACCTGGCTCGCACCGCGAAGGCTTGGGGGGACGTGCATGACCGAGGCGTCGGCCTGCAACGCCGATCCGAACGAGCTGTGGAACCTGGGTCAATGCTTCGACGTGGACCGAGCCTGGGCACCACGTCCCACCCCCGATCTCCACCGGATCCCGTTCGGGGTGGATGACGCAGGACGACCGGTCGAGCTCGACTTCAAGGACTTTCAGCACGTCCTGTGCATCGGTGCCACCGGCTCCGGCAAGTCGGAACTGCTGCGCACCATCGTGCTCGGCCTGATGGCCACGCATCCGCCGACCGACGTCAGCTTCGTGCTGGCCGAGTTCGTGGGAGCCGCCACCTTCTCGGAGTTCGAGCACACGCCGCACGTACCCGCCGTCGCCTCCGACTTGTGCAGCGCGCCGTCGCAGGTCGCCAGGTTGTGCGAGGTGCTGTGCGGCGAGTTGAACCGCCGCACGGAGCTGCTGGAATCCTCCCAAGCGGAGAACTTCGGGGAATACCGACAGAAGCGGCAGTTCGGCGATCCTGCCTGCGCACAACCGTTGCCTGCGCTGTTCGTGGTCCTCGACGAGTTCAGCGAGATGCTGGCGATGCATCCGATGCTCGCCGACGTCCTGCAGGTAGTCGGTCGGTTGGGCAATTCGCTGGGGGTTCACATGCTCCTCGCATCACAACGGCTCGAGGAGGCGAAGAACCAGGCATTCGAGCACTTCATCACCTGCCGCATCGCCCTGCGGACCTTTAGCGCCGGAGAATCCCGCTCGGCGATCGGAGTCCCCGATGCCTCGACTCTGCCAACAGAACCGGGGCTCGGATACCTCCGCACCTCGAACGGCATCACGAAGTTCAAGACCGCTCATGTCTCCCACGGACCGCCCGACCAGACCCTGCTGAGCAACGTGCTGTCCGACGTCCGGGGCAAAGCTCCTGCATCGCGGAGCATCTGGCTCCCACCGCTGGCCGCGCCGCTCACGTTGGACGCTCTGCTCCCGCCGCTGCGGCACACCGATGATCGGGGCTGCCCGGTAGATGTGCGCCCGAAGCTCGGCCCGTTGCGAGTGCCCGTGGGGCTGCTCGACGTCCCGTTCCACCACCGCCAGAGCCCGATGGTGCTGGACCTGGACGGGCACGGCGCGATCGTGGGCGCTGCCGGTTCGGGGAAGTCCACCGCGATGTGCACTCTCGCGGCGTCGCTGGCCTTGACCCACACGCCTCGAGAAGTCCAGCTCTACTGCGTCGACCTCGGAGGCGGTTCGCTGGCGCAGTTGCGCGATCTGCCGCACGTCGGCGCTGCCATCGAGCAACCCGATATCCACCCGGTGCAGCAGATCATCTTCGAGTTGAAGGCCTTGCTGACCATGCGGCAGAAGGGCTTCTGCCAACTGCAGGTGAACGGCATGGCGGACTTCCGCGCGCGCAAGCTGCGCGGCGCTCTGCCCCAGGACCCGTACGGCGACGTGTTCTGGCTGGTGGACAACTGGCAAGCGTTCCGCACGGCGTTCGGGGTCCTGGAGAACGAGGTGCACCACCTGGTCGAAGCTGGCGCGGCGTACGGCATCCACGTGTTCATCACCGCCGAAAGGTGGGCCGAGATCGACCCTGAACTGCGAGAACTGCTGCACACCCGAGTCGAGATGCGGCTGAGCGACCCGAGCGAATCGCAAGTCGACTCGTCAGCAGCCGAGCATGTCCCGCCCCGCGAACCTGGCCGAGGGCTGCACCCGGACAAGCTCCACTTCCTCACCGCGCTGCCCCGCCTCGACAGCACGGAGGTGGCTGCTCGAATCCGGGCTGAGGAAGCTGCTGCGGAGAAGGAACGGCGGTACCCCCGGCCGGCGATGGAGATCTGCGCCGAATCCCGAGCTGACGGCGTCGCAGACCTGGTCGACCGGGTGCGGGGCAGCTGGCGAGGACAACCCGCTCCGTCCAGGCGCTTGCTCCGTCCCTAGCAGGGACCATGTGCATGAGGGGCGTGCTGCCGAGCAGCACGCCCCTCATCTGCAGTTGGCCGCCGTAGCCGCGTGGGATGTCACGGGGTGGGGAGTTGGAGGGTTTGGATCGGGGCTTGCTCCTTGGACAGCGGTAGTTGGTAGCGCTGGGTCAGGAAGGACGCGATGTTGTGGAACAGGGGCGCCGCCGACGAGCCCTCCTGGGTTCCGTAGGCCGGGCGGTCGAGCATCAGGCCGATCACGAAGCGGGGGCTGTCCGCTGGGACGACTCCCGCGAAGGTGATCCAGTGCTTCGAGTTGCTGTAGCACTTGCAGGCCGGGTCGTACTGCTGGGCCGTGCCCGTCTTGCCGGAGACCTGGTAGCCCGGCAGCGCCGCGCCCGGGCCGGTGCCGTTGTTCGGTTTCGGGCCCTCCTGGACCACCGACCGCAGCATGTCCTTCACCGTGTGCGCGGTTTCCGGGCTGACCACGCGGACGCCCTCCGGGCGGGGGCGTTCGACGCGGTTGCCGTCCGGGCCGATCTCCGCGGAGATGATCCGCGGCGGCACTCGGACACCGTCGTTGGCGATCGCCTGGTACATGCTGGCCATCTGCAGCACGGTCATCGAAAGGCCCTGGCCGATCGGCAGGTTCCCGAACGACGAGCCGGACCACTGGTCGGGCGGCGGGAGGGTTCCACCGCTCTCGCCCGGCAGTCCGACGCCGGTGCGCTGGCCCAGCCCGAAGTTGCGGGCGAAGTCGTACCAGCGCTGCTCGCCGAGCTGCTGGGCGGCCATCAGGGTGCCGACGTTGGAGGACTTGCCCAGCACACCGGTGAAGGTCAGCGGGATGGTGCCGTGCTGCCACGCATCGCTGACGGTGCGGTCCGCGACCTTGATGCTGCCCGGCACCTGGAGCACCGTGTCGGGCTTCATGATCCCGTCCTCGATCGCCCCGGCCGCGGTGATCAGCTTGGCCACCGAACCCGGCTCGTAGGGCGTGGTCACCGCCGGGTTGCCGATGTCCTCGCCCCACTGGCCGTTCGGGTCGAAGGTCTTGTCGTTGGCCAGCGCGTAGACCTCACCGGTCTTGGCGTCCAGCACCACCGCGCTGGCGTTCTTGGCCTGCGCCGTGCGGGCGTAGTCGGCGAGTTCGCGCTGCAGCATGAACTGCACGTCGGAGTCGATGGTCAACTCCACGTTGGACCCCGGAACCGCCGGCTCCAGCTCCCGGGTGCCGGGGATGACCAGGTTCGAGCCGAGCGCGGTGTCGGAGACCTGCTGGCCGTCCTTGCCCGCCAGCACCGAGTCCATCGAGGACTCCAGCCCGATCTGGCCGCGCAGCTTGCCGGGGACCTCGTCCTTGCGCCAGTTCGCCGCGCCGATGATGTTCGCCGCCAGATCACCGCCCGGGTACTCGCGGGTGGCCTGGTACTCCGAGCCGATCTGCGGGTACTTCGTGGTGATCTCCCGCGCCTTGCCCGGGTCGATCTTGGGGCCGAAGTAGGTGAACCCGACGTCGCGGAACAGCGCGTCGAGCACCTCCTGCTCGGTGATCACGCCCGGCAGCTCCTGCGCGATGAAGCGCGCGATCTCCTGCTTGTACTCGGCCGCGGTCGGCTTGCTCGGGTCTTTCGCGTGCTGCTCGTCGAGCTCCTTGTTGAGCAGGCGCGGGTTGGCGTAGAGCTGCCGGGCCTCGCTGCTGAACGCCAGCACGTTGCCGCCGCGGTCCATGATGGACCCGCGCTCGGCCGGGATGACCGAGCGGTCCAACCGCTGCTTCAAGGCCTGTTCGGACAGCGCGCTGGCTTCGAAACCCTGCACCTGGATCAGCTTCGCGCTGGCGAGCACCAGCGCGACCACCATCAGCAGCCGCCCCACGCGCAGCCGCCGGTTGCTGCCGGCGACGTTGGTGCGCGCGGTGCGGCCGCGGATGATCCTGGTCGACCTGCGGGCCATCAACGTCCCTCCGCCGCCACCCCTGGCGGCTGTTCAGCGGGCGGCTGCTCCCCGGCCGGGGGCTGCTGCTCCGCAGGTAGCTGATCAACTGGCTGCTGGTCCGCCGGCTGCTCCCCCGCCGGCGGCGCGGGCGGCGCCGGGGGCGGCGGGACCGTGGCCTTCTCCGGCTCGCCGACCACCAGCACCGAACCGTCCGGCTGCATCACCAGGTGCGCCGGGGTCGGCCCGGGCACCATGCCGAGGTCCTCGGTGGCGCGCCGCTGGATCGCCGGCGGCGAATCCAGCGAGCTGACCTCGCGCAGCAGCCGCTCGCGGCGCTCGTTGAGCTGCGCGATCTCGGCGTCACCGCGCTGCAGCTCGTAGCTGCCGCTGACCGCGGCGATGGACAGCCACAGCGTCGCGGCCAGACCGACGGCCAGCACCGACATCACCATGACGACCAGCGGCAGCCGCGCGAGCGCCACCCGCTCCTGCAGCTGCTTCGCCCTGGTCTTCGCCTTCGCCGTGGTCGGACGGCGGTCCTCGGAGCCGGTGCGCACCTGGCGCGGTCGCCGCACGGACGGCTCCCGCGTCGAGCGCTCCCGCCGCTCCTCGCGGCGCGCGTAGGCGCGTTCCGCCGCGGCCGACCGCGACCGCGGCTTGTCCGTCTTGGTGGCGGACTTCGCGGTGGTCTTGGTCGCCGTCGTCTTCTTCGCCGCGGGCTTCTTGGCGGCCGACTGCGCGCGTTCCTCGGACCCCGACCGCGAAGCGGCCTTCTTGGCGCGTGCAGGTGCTGTCATGCCGCCTCCCGTTCCTCAGTGGACGCCCGCGCCGGTACCCGCACGCCGACGTCCCGAGCAGTCAGGGGCGCGTCTCCCGCGCGCCCCCGGCTGCTCATGTCTTCCCCCCGCCGATGCGCTCCGCGGCGCGCAACCGCACCGACGCAGCCCTCGGATTGACTTCGACCTCCTGCTCACCGGCGACTTCGGCGCCCCTGGTGAGCAGGCGGAATTCCGGCCCGTGCCCGGGCAGTTCCACCGGCAGGTCGACCGGGGTCCGCGACTTCACCCGCTCGGCGAGCGCGCGCTTGACCATCCGGTCCTCCAGCGAGTGGTAGGACATCACCGCGATCCGGCCGCCGACCGCCAGCGAGTCCAGCGCCGCGGGCAGCGCCCGCTCGAGCACGTCGAGCTCGGCGTTGACCTCGATGCGCAGCGCCTGGAAGGTGCGCTTGGCCGGGTGACCACCGGTGCGCCGGCTGGCCGCGGGCACCGTGTCGTAGAGCAGCTGCACCAGTCGAGCGCTGTTGCTGAACGGTTCCTTCTGCCGCTCCCGGACGATCGCGGACGCGATCTTGCCCGCGAACTTCTCCTCGCCGTAGGCGCGCAGCACCCGCGCCAGCTCTTCCGCCGAGTAGGTGTTGAGCACGTCCGCGGCGGTGCGCGGTGCGCCCGAATCCATCCGCATGTCGAGCGGCGCGTCCTGGGCGTAGGCGAAACCGCGGGCGGCTTCGTCGAGCTGCAGCGAGGAGACCCCGAGGTCGAACAGCGCGGCGTCCACCTCGGACAGTCCCAGGTCGACCAGCACCTCGGCCCACTCGTCGTAAACGGCGTGCACCAGGTGGATCCGCGAGGCGTACGGCTGGAGCCGCTCGCCGGCCAGCCGCAGCGCGTCCGGGTCGCGGTCGAGCCCGACCAGCGTCAGCCCGGGGTGCGCGGCCAGCATCGCCTCGGAGTGCCCGCCCATCCCGAGCGTGGCGTCGACGACCACCGCGCCCTCGCGGGACAGCGCGGGTTCGAGCAGTTCCAACGTCCGGTCCAACAGCACCGGCACGTGCTTGTCGCGGGCGGATCCGCCCTGTTCATACCGCTGTTCGGCCACGGCGGTCCCTCCCTCCCGCGTGCCGTTCCCGTCGTGCTCCGCCAACCGGCACGCGCGGGCCCGCAGGCCCGCGCGTGGCGATGTCGGTATTGCCGGCCCGCTCAGGGGCTCGGCGGTGCCGGGATCCGGCTGGACATGTTCTGGCATCCCAGTGTCTCGTGTGGACGTCCGGATCCCGTCAGGTCCCCGCCCGCCCGTCGCGTCCTGGTGCCGGGGAAGATGCACCAGGCATGCGATAGCCGAGCGGACCGAGGCCTCACGAAACCCGAATCCCCCGCTGTCAACACGCGCACCGATCAGAAGACGCCCGGCAACACCTCCTCGCGCGCTTGCGCATAGCCCTCCTCGTGGTCGTCGAGGTAGCTCTGCCACCTCTCCGCCTGCCAGATCTCCAACCGGTTGATCGCGCCGATGACCACGCACTCCTTGGTCAGCCCGGCGTAGCGGCGCAGCTCGGTGGCGATCTTGATGCGGCCCTGGCCGTCCGGCTCCTGCTCGTCGGTCCCGGCGAACAGGTAGCGCTGGTAGGCGCGGACCGCCTCGTTGGTGAACGGGGCCTCGGCGACCTTGCGCGCCATCTGCTCGAACTCGTCGCGCGGGAAGACGTAGAGGCAGTGGTCCTGTCCCTTGGTGACCATCAACCCCCCCGCCATGGCTTCCCGGAACTTCGCCGGCAGCGTCAAGCGCCCCTTGTCGTCGAGCTTCGGGTGATGGGTACCGAGAAACATCCCGGTGCACCTCCCCCGCCCCGGGCCGCTCGTCCTGCGCCCCGGACCCGCCGCAGCGGCACTCCGCCCCGGGCGAACCGCCCGGGCCGAAACCCTCACCGGCCGTGATCAGCGGCGCCCGGCGAAAGCGGCGGGACCCCCGTTTGCCCCACCTCGCCCCACAGTACCCCACTTCGCTCCACCGTCAACACGAATCACCCCGTCCCGGCAACCCCCGCCGACCCCGTTTGCGCAGGTAGTGCCCGGTGGGTCCGAAGTGGGGGGTTTCGCAGGGCCGACCTTGATCAACCCCTTCGGGTGCGCGGTTATGCTCAGTGCCCGTCCCGCCCGGACCCCGATCTCGACCGATCGGTGGGGAGGAGTGGGGCGGCCGGCACCGCATCGGTGCGGGTGTCCCGCCGGACCCCACCGGTTTGGCACACTGCACGTGCACGCCGCCCCGGACCTGCCATCGGCCGAGCACCGGGTGCGGGGTCTGCCCGGCAGAGCACATGGAGGCGTCTTGAGCGGCACTCGCGCGCTTCCCGCTCGTGCGGGCGCCCCGCGAGTGGCGGTGGAAACCCGCTCGGGCCTCCCCGGGCACCGCGACGACCAGGAGGTGGCGTGACGCCCAGGACTGAGCTGTCCGGTGCCCCGGCGACCGACGACGGCGACTCGCCGGAGAAGCCCGACGTGGACCAGCTGCACAGCACCGTTCAGCGCATCGCCGCGAACGTGGAGCAGGTGCTGGTGGGCAAGCCCGAGGTGGTCCGGGTGGCGCTGGTCACCATGCTCGCCGAAGGCCACCTGCTGGTCGAGGACGTGCCCGGGGTCGGCAAGACCTCGCTGGCCAAGGCGCTGGCCAAGTCCATCGACTGCACGGTGAGCCGCATCCAGTTCACCCCCGACCTGCTGCCCAGCGACATCACCGGCGTGTCGGTGTACAACCGGCAGACCGAGAACTTCGAGTTCCGCCCCGGTCCGGTGTTCGCCAACGTGGTGGTCGGCGACGAGATCAACCGCGCCTCCCCCAAGACGCAGTCCGCGCTGCTGGAGTGCATGGAGGAGAAGCAGGTCACCGTCGACGGCGAGACCTACCCGCTGAGCTCGCCGTTCATGGTCATCGCCACCCAGAACCCGATCGAGATGGAAGGCACCTACGCGCTGCCGGAAGCCCAGCGGGACCGCTTCACCGCCCGGGTGTCGATCGGCTACCCGGACGTCGAGGCCGAGCTGGCGATGGTCGACGACCACGCCGGGCACGACCCGCTGGCCGACCTGCGCCCGGTCGCCGACGGCGCCGAGGTGCAGAACCTGCTGCGAGCCGTGCGCGAGGTGCACGTCTCCAGCGAGATCCGCCGCTACGCGGTCGCGCTGGTGACCGCGACCCGCCAGCTGCCCGAGCTGCGGCTGGGCGCCTCGCCCCGGTCGACGCTGCAGCTGGTGCGGGCCGCTCGCGCGCAGGCCGCGCTGGCCGGGCGCGACTTCGCGATCCCCGACGACGTGCAGGCGGTCGCGATCCCGGTGCTGGCCCACCGGCTGGTGCTGACCAGCGAGGCCCGCGCCGCGCGCCGCTCGACGACCGAACTGGTGCGCCAGCTGCTGAGCCGGACTCCGGTGCCGCGCGGCGACACCGAACGCGAACGCAGGTAAGGATGCTCTCCGGCCTGACCATCCGCGGGCGCTGCTTGTTGGCGGCGGGCGTGGCCGCCGGCATCTGCGCGCTGGTCCTCGACGAGCGGGACCTCCTGCGGGTCTCGGCGTTCGTGATCGCGCTGCCGCTGCTGGCCCTGCTGCTCACCAGCCGAACCCGGTTCGGCGTCGCCGCCCGGCGCGAAGTGGTGCCCGCGCGGATCCCGGTCGGTGGCCGGGCCACCGTCCAGCTGCACGTCTCCGCCAGCGGCCGGATGCCGATCGGCGGGCTGATGCTGGAGGACAACACGCCCCACGCGCTCGGCGGGCGGCACCGGTTCCAGCTGGAGGCGGTGCCCAAGCACGGCGGCGCGGTCCTGGAGTACCCGGTGTCGCCGGTGCTGCGCGGCGTCCACCAGATCGGGCCGCTGCGCACCAGCATCGACGACCCCTTCGGGCTGGCCGAGTTCGAGCGGGAGCTGGCCGGTCGCAGCCGGCTCGTCGCGGTGCCGGAGGTCGTCGCGCTGAACGGGCTGCCCGCCGGTTCCGGGCTGGGCACCGGCGAGGACGGCGCGACCCGGCTGCGCGCCGGGCACGGCGAGGACGACGCGGTGGTGCGGCAGTACCGGCACGGCGACGACATCCGCCGCGTGCACTGGAAGTCCACCGCGCGCCGCGACGAGCTGATGGTGCGCGTCGAGGAACGCCCCTGGCACGCAGGCGTGACGGTGCTGCTCGACCGGCGCTCGGCGGCGCACCGCGGCAGCGGCGCGCGCAGCAGCCTGGAGTGGGCGGTCTCCGCGGTGGCCAGCTTCTGCCTGCACCTGCACCAGCACGGGCAGCAGGTGCAGGTGAGCACCGAGGACGGCGCGCAGCTGGCCGCCGGTGCTGCGACCTCCGGCGACGGGTACGACGACGCGGTGCTGGACGCGCTGGCGGCGGTGCGCGCGTCGTCTCAGCGCGACCTGGTGTTCAGCCACGACCCCGGTTCCGGGCAGGAGCTGATCGCGGTGCTGGGCGAGGCCACGCCCGCGGCGGTGGACGAGCTGACCAAGCTCCGCCCGCAGGAGACCCGCAGCCTCGTGGTGCTGCTCGACGTCGGCGCCTGGAACGGCGACGGCGGCTACGACCCGCAACCGGCCGCCCGTAGGCTGCGCGCGGCGGGCTGGACCGCGGTCGTCGCGTCCGGCCCGAACACCTCGATCGGCGAGATCTGGCAGGACCTGTGCCGCACCTCCACCGCGCCGGAATCGGAGGTGCTGCCGTGACCGAGCGCCGGATGGTGGCCGCGATCGACACGTCGCTGGTGGCCACGGCCGCCGCTGCCTTCTCGGTGCTGTGCGCGTCGACGTCGTTCGCCGGGGTGCTGGCCGACAGCCGGTGGGTGTTCCCCGCGCTGCTCGTGGTCGTCGTCGTGGCAGCCCTCGGGGTGCTGGGGCGACGGCTGCACTGGCCGCTCTACGCGACCGCCTCCACCCAGGTGGCCGGGGTGCTGGTGGTGCTCAGCTCCCAGTTCGCCGAGCACGCCGTGCTCGGACTGCTGCCCGGACCGGCCGCGATCTCCGAGCTCGGCGAGCTGCTGTCCGGTGCTGCTGACGTGGTGCGCACCGGTGTTCCACCGGTCCCCGCCGAGCCCGCCCTGCAGGCCCTGGTCTGCCTGGGGCTGGGCTTGGTCGCGATCGTCGTCGACCTGGTCGTGGTGGGTCTGCGCAGCCCGGCGGTCAGCGGCTTGCTGCTGCTGTGCGTGTTCGCGATCCCCGCATCGCTGTCCGACACCATGCTGCCGTGGTGGACCTTCGTCGCCGGTGGCGTCGGCTTCGCCGTGCTGCTCGCCTCGGGCGGTCAGCACCGCCGGTGGCGCAGGCACGAGGACCGCGAGCAGGTCACGCGCGCCCTGTTCGGCCCCACCAGCACCGCGGTGGCCGGGACGGCCGGGGTGATCGCGCTGCTCACCGGCGTGGTGTTCACCGGCGTCGGAACCGAGGGCCGGTTGCCCGGATCGGTGCCCGAGCAGTTCGGCGGGACCGACGGGATAGGGCTGCAGCCGTTCACCTCGCTGCGCGGCCAGCTCAACCGGGACAAGGAGGTGGAGCTCTTCCGCGTCCGCGGCCTGAAGGAGCCGACGTACCTGCGCGCGTTGACGCTGCGCAAGTTCGACCCGGAGCGCGGCTGGGAGCTGGAGGGCCTGACGCAGGGCGTCGAGGCCAACGCCCAGCTCCCGCTGCCGGAGGGCACCGACATCGGCGAGGGCGACGCCCAGCGGGTCGAGATCCAGCCCATCGGCTACCGGGACCCGTGGCTGCCGGTGTTCGGCGTGCCGCGCTTCCTGTCCGGGATGGGCGTGAACTGGCGCTACGACCCGGCCTCCGGGATCGTCTTCACCCAGACCAACCAGGAGAGCCGCCCCTACGTCCAGCAGCTGGTCGTGCCCAAGCCGACCCCGGAGCAGCTGCGCGATGCGCGGGGCCCGATGCGGGTGGCGCCGGAGTACCTGGACACCACGGGGATCCCACCGCAGGTCACCGACCTGGCGCAGCGGCTGACCGCGGACGCGGGCACCGAGTTCGACAAGGCGGTCGCGCTCAACCGGTACTTCACCGATCCGAGCAACGGGTTCCGCTACGACCTGCAGACCGCCCCGGCGGGCGGCGGCGACGCGCTCTCGGAGTTCCTCTTCCGCGGCAAGCGCGGGTTCTGCGAGCAGTACGCCTCGTCGATGGCGGCCCTGCTGCGCGCGGTCGGCATCCCGTCGCGGGTGGCCATCGGGTTCACCGCGGGCTACCGGCAGGGCGACGAGCGGGTGATCACCACCGAGGACGCGCACGCCTGGGTGGAGGCCTACTTCCCCGGCTGGGGCTGGCAGACCTTCGACCCGACGCCGCTCAGCGACGGCCGGTCCGCGCTGCCGCAGTACCTGAACAGCGAGCTGCACCCGGCCCAGCAGCCGTCGTCGGCCCCCGACCCGGCGCAGCCGAGCACGCCGCCCACCGACGGTTCCACCCCCGGCGGCGGCCCGCAGGACGACCAGGGCGCCCGCCCGGCCCCGGTGGATCCGCGGGAGACCGAGCAGAGCAACCCGTGGCCGATCGCCATCGGCGTCCTGGTCCTCGCCCTCGCGCTGCTCGCGGCTCCGGCCGTGGTGCGCGAGGTGCGGCGGCGGCAGCGCGTGCGCGCGATCTCCGGCGGAGCGGCGGGATCGGCCGGTTTGGCCTGGCAGGAAGTGCTCGACGAGTTCCGGGACCGCGGAGCTCAGCCGGCCGCGACGGACACGGCCCGCCAGGTCGCGACGAAGCTGCTCGAGCACCACGCCCTCGACGAGTCCGGGGCGAAGGCGATGCGGGCGCTGGTCGTGGCGGTCGAACGCGAGTGGTACTCGGCGAACGGCCGGTCCGACGAGTCCCTGCCGGAAACGCTGCGGACCGTCCTCGACAGCCTCCGCCGGGCGAGCCCGCTCGACCTCCGCTCCCGAGCCTTCCCCCGCTCGGTCCTGCAGCTCCTCCGCCCCCAGCCCTGACCCGCGGTGGCGCGGAAGTCCGAACCTGGCTGTACGGGCGGCATTTCGGCAGGTGGTGGGCCGTGAGCACTTTCCGGGGCCAGAGCACCACGAAGTGCTCACGGGGTCCGGGCAGCACGAAGCGATGATCGCCGCCAGGTGCGTGGCCTGGCGGCGATCATCGCTCGTTCGGAGGTCTTACTGCTCGAAGCGTTTGCGGAAGCGTTCTTCCATGCGCTGGGCGAAGGAGCTCCGTCCGGCGCTGCCGCGGTTCGAGCCCCGCTTCGGGCGCCCACCACCGTTCTCCGGCACCGGTTCGTTGTCGTCCCCACCTCCGCGCAACGCGGACAGGACGATCACTGCTCCGCCGAACATCACGAGGAAGCCGACCACGCTCAACACGGGGATGTCGGCCGGCCGCAGAGCCGGGATCACCGCACCGATGACCAGCAAGGCCAACCCCAGCACGAAGACTGCGATGCCCTGCAGTCGACGACGTCGGGATGGGCGTTGCAGCCGTCCTCCGCGCACGGTGGAGGCGAACTTGGGGTCCTCGGCGTAGAGCGCGCGCTCGATTTGTTCGAGCTGTCGCTGCTCGTGCTCGGAGAGTGGCATGACTCCTCCTCCGGCACAGGGGTCTCAGTGGCGCCGGACCGGAGTGATCGACTCACCTCGGCTGGGGACCGGCGAACGCTTGGGGGCGTCACCACTGAGGATACGGTTCCGGCGACGCGAGTACTACCCGGTCCTGGCAGGTAGCTGTGCGAGGTTGCCGACATCATCCCCTCGGGGCAGCGATCTCGTCGCGCCCGCTCCCCGCCCGGAACGCATCGTCCCAGCTCACCCGGCCGATATGCGGTCCGCGACCGATCCAGGCGGCACACCGGGCGACGGACGATCAGGCGCGGGCGACGGCGTGCAGGCGGGTGGCGATGTCGCGCAGCGGCGGCTGCACGGCCGCGATCCGCTCCAGTTCGGCCATCTCGTCGGCCGCCCGCGGGTTGTTGTCGAGCACCGAGCCGGGCACCAGATCGCTGAGCACGGCCTGCCCCTGGATCAGCTCGACCTTCAGCCCACCGGCGGTCAACACCTGTTCGAGACCGTCGACGTCGAACCGCCGCTGGAGGGTGTCCGAGGCGGCGTCGAGCCGGCCGTCGGCGTCCTGGAGCAGCTGCAGCGCATCGGAGACCCGGCCGGCCAGCGCCCGCGCGATGATCGTCGCGTAGCGGTTGGCGACCAGCACGGACAGCACGCCGCCCGGCGCGGTCGCGGCGGCCAGCGCGGAGACCGCCGCTGCGACGTCGTCGACGACCTCCAGCAGGCCGTGCGCGAGCACCAGGTCCGCACCGCCCTCCGGGCTCAGCGCCGACAACGCGTCCGTGTCTCCCTGCAGCGGTGTGATCCGGTCGGCCACCCCGGCGTCGTCGGCCCGCCGCTGGAGCGTGGCCAGCGCGTTCGGGCTCGGATCCACCACCGTCACCGCGCATCCCGCGGAAGCCAGCGGCACCGCCCAAACCCCGCTGCCGCCACCGACGTCGAGCACGCGCGGCGGTTCCCCGCCACGTCGCCGCCGGGCGTCGGCGAGTTCGGTTTCCAGCACCTGGTGGACGGCGTCGGATCTCATGCCTAGCAGCGTAATGCCGGGTCGCCGCCCCCTCTCAGCCGACCAGCCCTGTTCCCGGCAGCCGGGCGGCCTCCGAGGTTCCGCCACTTGCACCGCGGAGCGGAGCAACCAGTGGAATCGGTCGGCGAAATCCCAGGACTGGTTCTTGGGCGGTTTCGGGTTACGTAGGCTACGTGCGTGCAGACCGTGGCAGTGCTGAGCCTCAAAGGCGGTGTGGGGAAGACGACCGTGGTGCTCGGTCTCGCCTCAGCCGCCATGCGTCGTGGCGTTCGGACGCTGGTCGTCGACCTCGATCCGCAGTGCAACGCGACCTCGTGCCTGGAGCCCGCGGAGACCGCCAAGGGGCTCAGCGATGTGCTCGCCGATCCGAGCCCGGAGGTGTTGCGGGCGGCCGTGACCGGCAGCTCGTGGGGCGAGGAGGTCGACGTCCTGGTCGGTTCCGAGGACGCCGAGAGCCACAACGGGCACCACGACGACGAGCACCTGTCCCGGCTGACCACCGCACTGTCCGCATTGGACGGTCTGATCGAGGACGGTGAGCTGCCCTACCAGCTGGTCCTGCTGGACTGCCCGCCTTCGCTCGGCCGCCTGACCCGCTCCGCGCTGGTCGCCGCGGACCGGGCGCTGCTGGTGACCGAACCGACGATCTTCGCGGTTTCCGGCGTGCAGCGGGCTTTCGAGGCGGTGCAGGCCGAGCGCAAGTCCACCAACCCGAAGCTGCAGCCGCTCGGCGTGATCGTGAACCGGGTGCGGCCTCGGTCGCACGAGCACCAGTTCCGCATCGACGAACTGCGCGACATCTTCGGCCCGCTGGTCATGCCCGTCGCCCTGCCGGACCGCTTGGCCGTGCAGCAGGCCCAAGGCGCGTGCATGCCGATCCACCAGTGGGGCACGCCGGGCGCGCGAGAAGTGGCGCTCGCCTTCAACCTGGTCCTCGCCCGCGCACTCCGCGCCGGCCGCAAACAACGCGCGGACGACGAGGTGGACGAGGACGACGACGAATGAGTCCCCTGCACCAACCCCACCCCTGCTCAACCGCACCTCAGGGGACCGTGACGCAACCCAGCCACAAGAAACCGCGAAACCGCAGGATCAAGCAGAACGCAACCACCACTGTGAATCGCGGAGAGGCGGCACCGTGAGCACGACGACTTTCACTGCCTTTGCGCTGGTCGCGGTGATCGGAGTGCTGACGCCCGGGCTGGACACGATGTTGATCCTCCGGCACTCGCTGCTGGGCGGGCGCCGGGCCGGGGTGGCGACGTTCCTCGGCATCAACCTCGGTTGCCTGGTCTGGGGCACCGCGAGCATCGCCGGGCTGACCGCGCTGCTCACCGCGTCCCAGCTGGCCTACGACGTCGTGCGGGTGGCCGGTGCCGCGTACTTGCTGTGGCTGGGCGGTTCGGCGCTCTGGAAGTCGTTGCCGCGCAACCAGGTCGCGCAGACCGAGGACGTTCCGGCCGCACCGGCGAACTTGACGAGCTGGACCGCGCTGCGCTCCGGGCTGACCACGAACCTGCTCAACCCCAAGGTCGGCGTGTTCTACATCAGCCTGCTGCCGCAGTTCCTGCCCGCGGGCGCTGCCGCGTTCACCTGGGTCCGCTGCTGGTGGCCACGCACATCTCCATCGGCCTGCTCTGGTCGACCGCGCTGGTGTGGGTCGCCGGCCGCGCACGAGCGCTGTTCCAGCGGCGCCGGGTGCGCGCATGGCTGGACCGGATCACGGCGACAGTCCTGGTCGGTCTGGGCCTCAAGCTCGCGATCCAGGGCTGACCGTCAGGCTTCTTGAGCCCGGTTGCGGCTGTCGGCGATGCTGCGCAGCAGCGGGTAGACCAGGACGATGCCCACCGAGCCCCAGACGATGCCCGTCACGCGGAGCTCCCCGACGTGCAGCGTCAGGTCGCCGACTCCGGCGATCACCGCGGTGCCCAGCACCACCAGGTTCACCGGGTCCGCGAAGTCCACCCGCGCGTCCAGCCAGATCCGCACGCCCACCAGGGCCAGCATCCCGAACAGCACCAGCGTCGCCCCGCCGAGCACGCCCATCGGGATGGTGTTGATCAGGGCCGCCAGCTTCGGCGAGAACGACAGCACCACCGCCGCGATCGCGGCCACCATGCAGGCCGCCGTGGAGTACACCCGGGTCGCCGCCATCACGCCGACGTTCGGCGCGTAGCTGCTCAGCGACGATCCACCGGCCGCCCCCGCCAGCGTGGTCGCCAGCCCGCCGCTGATCAGCGCATCGCCGACGTGCGGGTCGAGGTCGCGCCCGCTCATCGCCGCCACCGCTTTCAGGTGCGCGACGTGCTCGGCGACCAGCACGATCACCAGCGGCAGCACGAACGGCATCACCGCGACGTGCACCTGCGGCGCGATGAGCTGCGGCAGACCGACCCAGGGCGCGTCGGCCAGCTCCGCGAGGCGCTCCGGCACGAGCCGACCGGACATCGCGGCGTAGCACCAGCCGACCAGCACGCCGATCAGCACCGCGATCCGCGCCGCCATACCCCGGCTGATCACGATCAGCAGCACGACCGTGCCCAGGGTCAGCGCGGCAGGCACCCGCTGCTGGTCGAAGGACGACACCGACTGCGGGGCGAGGCTCAACCCGATCATCAGCACGATCGCGCCGGTCACCACCGGCGGCATCGCCGTCTCCAGCAACCGCACGCCGAGCGCTTTGACCGCCACGCCGACGCTGAACACCACGATGCCGACCACGACGATGCCGCCGAGCAGCGCGGCCGGAGTCGCTCCGGCCTCCTTCGCGGCGGCGTTCAGCGGGACCACGAAGGCCACCGAGGCACCCAGGTAGCTGGGCACGCGGTTGCGGGTGAACAGGAGGAACAGCAGGGTCCCGAGGCCTGACAGCAGCAGCGTGGTGCCGACCGGGAACCCGGTGAGCAGCGGCACCAACGTCGTTGTGCCGAACATCGCGAGCAGGTGCTGGACGCCGAAACCGATGGTCAACGGCCAGCTCAGCCGCTCTTCGGAGGCCACCACGGCATCGCGCACGAGGCGTCGACCGTTGCCGTGCACGGTCCACAACGCCACGTCGCCTCCCCCGACTCACCCGATCAGGCGGGTCTCATGTCACGGCCTGTGATGACGAGGGAAGATTACTATTTCGCATCGCACAATCAAGACGTGCACCAGCAGAACCATCGCTACCAGCGATGATGGCGTGTCGCACGGATCTACTCGCGCCTCTCCGGACCGAACAGCTCCCGCAACCCGTCAGCCAACCCGGCCAACCGGTCGGTTGCGTCCTGCAACAGGTGCTTCTGCTCGGACGCCCCGCTGGCCGCGACCGCGCGTCCCGCAGCGGCCACCAGCGCGCCGTACCCGTCAACGCCCTCGTCGAGCTCCTGGCGGAGCCGCTCGACGTCCGACCGCAACGCGGCCCGCTCCCCCGCCGGCGCGTGCGGGATCGCCGCTTCCACGGCGACCAGCCGCTCCGCGCCCCGCCGCAGCTCCGCTGCCGCGCTGTCCGCGGTTCCGCGCGCGTCGGCTGCGGCGCTGCCCGCGCCCGCCGACGTCAGCTGCTGCAGGGCTCCGTGCAAGCTCTGCTCGGCATCGCGCAAGCGCTGCATCGGCGCCCGGGCAGCCGATCCGGACGCCGGCAGCGCAACCGGCTCCGGCGGCGCCTCGGGCAGCGGTGTCCTCTTGAGGCGCCGGTACTTCACGCCCGCACCGACAGCGGTGGCCCCGCCGATCACAGCGAGGCCACCGAGCCCGAACGTCGTCACGTCCTGCAGGAAGAAACCAACGGATCCGCCCCACTCCCACAGCACCGGGGCGGACGCCGAGGTCACCGCCCCGGCGCCGAACACTCCTGCACCCGCAGCGCTGGCCGTGGCGGTCCGCTTGACGCGTTTGCGCTGGCGCAGAGCCCGCGCCCGCGGATCACGCCACCTGGCGATCTTCCGGCGGACTTCGGACAGGACGGGGCCGCGCAGCTGCTCGAGCGCGGCTTCGCCCAGCTGCGCCAGCTCGTTCTTCCGCGACGCCCCCACCCTGCGCTCGCTCAGGCCTGACCGGCCTGCGGGTTCTGCTGCTGCTGCGGGTTGGTGGCCGGCTCGGCCGGAGCCTGCGCACCACCGGAGATCTGCTGCTGGCCCGAACCCATCGAAGCGCGCAGCTGCGCGAGCCGGCTGGCACCGGCGGCGTCGATGGAAGCCTGCTCGACCTCCATCATGCGGCCCTGCACGCTGTTCTGCGCCAGCTCCGCCTGGCCGAGCGCGGTGGTGTAGCGCTGCTCGATCTTGTCGCGCACCTCGTCCAGGGACGGCGTGTTGCCCGGCGCGGCGACCTCGGTCATCTGGCGCATGGAGGCCGAGACCTGCTCCTGCATCTTCGCCTGCTCCAGCTGGCTGAGCAGCTTGGTGCGCTCGGCGATCTTCTGCTGCAGGACCTGGGCGTTGCGCTCGACGGCCTGCTTGGCCTGCTCAGCCGCACCCAGCGACTGGTCGTGCAGCGTCTTGAGGTCCTCGACGCCCTGCTCCGCAGTGACCAGCTGGCTGGCCAGCTGGGTCGCGGTCTCCTCGTACTTCTGCGCGCTGGCCTCGTCACCGTTGGCCCGCGCCTGGTCCGCCATCACCAGCGCCTGCTTGGCCGACGCCTGCAGCTTCTCGACCTCGCCGAGCTGGCGGTTGAGCTTCATCTCCAGCTGCCGCTGGTTGCCGATCACCGAGGCGGCCTGCTGGGAAAGCGCCTGATGCTGCCGCTGGGCTTCCTCGATGGCCTGCTGGATCTGCACCTTGGGGTCGGCGTGCTCGTCCACCTTCGACGAGAACGCCGCCATCAGGTACTTCCACGCCTTCACGAACGGATTGGCCATCTCCTCCGCCTGCCTTCTTCTGCTGCTCGGCTGCCCCACTGCCGACACAACGCACCGGGCGTGTCGGCTGGTTCCATCGTGTCAGGTAGTTGTGTCCGCTTCCACCAAACACGGTAGATCTCCGGGATTGCCCCGGAGCCACGCCTAAGATCGAACCAGCCCACCCCCGGGCGGCGCGCACCGGGTACCAAAAAGGGTCGTGAGCACCAAAACGGACACGGTCCGTTCCAGCGCCCACGACCAGACGTCTAATTTTCGGTTTCGACCCTGCCTGACGAGGCCTTACGCCGCCACTACAACGCCGCCCGGCTTGCGCACGGGTGCGCTGATGCGCTGGCTGAGCACCGGCTGCAGGCGGTCCGCGCAGGCGCGCGGCTCGCCGTCGCCCGCCTCGGCACCGGCCAGCTGCTGCTGGGCCATCTCGGTCTCGGTGAGCTCGGCGCCGATGAGGCTGGGCACCAGGCGGTCCGCATCCGCCGCGCGGTCGACACCGGACGGCACGACCATCGTCTCGTCCAGGTCACCGGCCACGGTCACCAACAGCTCCGGCAACGGCAGGTCGAGGGCGTCGCAGATCGAGGCGAGCAGTTCGCTGGACGCCTCCTTGCGGCCCCGTTCGACCTCGGAGAGATATCCGAGGCTCACCCGGGCAGCGCGCGAAACGTCCCGCAACGTCCGAGACTGTGCGGTCCGGGCGCGGCGCAGTCGTTCACCGACCGCCTCCCGCAACAATACGGTCATCGCGCGCCTCCCTTCCTTCGTCGCCTACCGCGTGCACCACGCGTGAACGCTCCCTACGTTACTCATCCGACGGCCCGAACGAGAACGATCGTGGACAAGTCCGCCGAGGGCGAACGTCCGGTGATCGACCGGGCTCGTTCCGCAGGACACCGCGTTCCGCCAGCGCACGGTACCCTCCCGGATCAACGCAAGAGGTCCGCGAAGTGTTCCAGAGCCACCCGAACGGCCGCAGCCCGCACGCGGTGCCGGTCCCCCGCCAAGCGCACCGAGTGCACGGTCGCGCCGCCGGGACCGGCGAATCCCAGGTGCACGGTCCCAGGTGCCACGCCGTCCTGCGGATCCGGCCCCGCCACGCCGGTCAGCCCGATGCCCCAGTCGGCCCGGCACCGGGTGCGCGCGCCGTCGGCGAGCAGCTCCGCGACCCGCGGGTGCACCGCGCCGTGCTCGGCGAGCAGGTCGCGGTCGACGCCGGCCAGCTCCGCCTTCAGATCGGTGGCGTAGACGACCAGCCCACCGCGGACCACGTCGCTGGCGCCGGGCACGTCGGTCAGCGCAGCGGCGACCAGCCCGGCGGTCAGCGATTCCGCGGTGGCGACCGTCTCACCGCGCTTGCGCAGCGTGTCCAGCAGCTCGCCCACCTGCGAGAACGGCAGTCCGATCGACTCCAGGATCATGCGGCGGCCTTCGCCCGCCCCGCCGCGCGCAGCCGGATGGCCCGGACCACGTAGTCGAGCCCGGTGCCGACGGTGACGAGCAGCGCCGCGCCCATCAGGATCCAGCGCGGCAGGTCGGCCCAGGCGCCGAACGGCAGCAGGTACAGGCCGATCGCGAGCGCCTGCAGCAGCGTCTTGATCTTCCCGCCGTAGCTGGCCGCGATCACGCCGTGCCGGATGACCCAGAAGCGCAGCAGCGTGATGGCCAGCTCGCGGCCGATGATCACCAGCGTGACCCACCAGCCGAGATCGCCGAGGATGCTGAGCCCGATCAGCGCGGCACCGGTCAGCGCCTTGTCCGCGATCGGGTCGGCGACCTTGCCGAAGTCGGTGACCAGGCCGCGGCGGCGGGCGATGTCGCCGTCGATGCGGTCGGTGATCGAGGCCAGCGCGAACACGCCGGTGGCGATCCAGCGCCACAGCTCGTCGTGCCCGCCGTTCCAGAACAGGGCGACCAGGAACACCGGCACCAGCACCAACCGGGACACGGTCAGCGCGTTGGCGATGTTGACCACGGGCACCGGCTCCGCCCGCACCACCTGCGGATCGGACGACGCACCATCGGCCGTCATGGTTGCTCCCCGGACCGGTCCTCCGCGGGCGTGCTCCCCACCGGGGTGACGACGAGGTCCACGCCCTCGCTGTCCACGACCCGGCAGCGCAGCACATCGCCCACGCCGACCTCTCCAGCATCAGCGACGATGCACTCGCCGTCCACCTCCGGCCCCTGATGGTCGGCACGCCCGACGCACTCGTCGTCGTCGATGCGCTCGACCAGCACCCGCACCTCGGTGCCGATGCGGTCCTCCGCGCGCTGCGCGATCAGCTCGTCGACCAGGTCGGACAGCTTCTCGACGCGCTCGTCGACGGTGTCGGAGTCGAGCTTGTCGGCGAACTCGGAGGCCTCGGTGCCGTCCTCGTCCGAATAGCCGAACACGCCGACCGCGTCCAGCCGGGCGCGGGTGAGGAAGTCCTGCAGCTCGGCGAAGTCCTCCTCGGTCTCGCCGGGGAAGCCGACGATGAAGTTGCTGCGGATGCCCGCTTCCGGCGCCAGCTCGCGGATCTGGGCGATCAGCTCCAGGAACGACTCGGTGGAGCCGAACCGGCGCATCCGCCGCAGCACCGACTCGCTGGAGTGCTGGAAGGACAGGTCGAAGTAGGGCGCGACGCCCGGCGTGCCGGCGATGGCGCGCACCAGCCCGGGTCGGGTCTCGGCGGGCTGCAGGTAGGAGACGCGGACGCGCTCGACGCCCTCGACCTCGGCCAACCGCGGCAACAGCAGCTCCAGGGCGCGCGGATCGGCGAGGTCCTTGCCGTAGGAGGTGGAGTTCTCGCTGACCAGGAACAGCTCCTTGGCGCCGTGCTCGGCCAGCCACATCGCCTCGCCCAGCACCTCCTCCGGCTTCCGGGACAGGAAGGAGCCGCGGAAGGACGGGATGGCGCAGAACGAGCAGCGGCGGTCGCAGCCGGAGGCCAGCTTCAGCGCGGCGACCGGCGAGTCGTCGAGGCGGCGGCGGGCCACCGCGCGCGCGGCGGGCACCCAGCCGTGGCCGGGCACCGCGACGTCGGCGGCCGCGGCGGGCCGGGAGACCGGGCTGATCGGCAGCATCTTGCGGCGGTCCTGCGGCTTGTGCGCCTGGATCGCCTTGCCCTCGAGGACGTCGTCGAGGCGCTCGGCGAGCTGGCCGTAGTGGTCGAAGCCCAGCACCGCGTCGGCTTCCGGCAGGTGCTCGGCGAGCTCGGACCCGTAGCGCTCGGCCATGCAGCCGACGGCGACGACCTTCGCGCCGGTGTCGGAGGCGGCGAGCAGCGTGTCGACGGAGTCCTTCTTGGCCGATTCGACGAAGCCGCAGGTGTTCACGACCACGACGTCGGCGGCGTCCTCGGTGTCGACCAGGTCCCACCCGCGGCTGTGCAGGTTGCCGGCGAGCTCCTCGGAGTCGACTTCATTGCGCGCGCAACCGAGCGTGACCATGGCGACTCGGCGGTGATTCTGCTCGGCTGACATGCCTCGAGCCTAACGTCCGGGTGCGGACACCCTGCTCGAACCCGGTGTTCGCCCCGATTTCTCGCGCAGCAGACGTTCACCCGGCCCGTGGCCGAGATTACGGCCGCGACGATACCCCGCAGCGATCATTGTGGTTAGGCTTACCTAACGTGAATGCTCCGGTAGAGATCCGCCCGGCCCGAGTGCGCGACGTCCGCGCCATCAAGGCGCTGATCGACCACTACGCGGGAAAGGTGGTGCTGGGCAAGGAACTCGTCACGCTCTACGAGGACGTCCAGGAGTTCTGGGTCGCCGAATCCGGCGGCGAGGTCGTCGGCTGCGGCGCCCTGCACGTGCTGTGGGAGGACCTCGCCGAGATCCGCACCGTCGCGGTCGACCCGACGACCAAGGGTCGCGGCGTCGGGCACGCGATCGTCGCCCGGCTCGTCGAAGAAGCCGCCGACCTCGGCCTGACCCGGATCTTCGTGCTGACCTTCGAGACCGGCTTCTTCGGCCGCCACGGCTTCCTCCCGATCGCCGACACCCCGGTTCCGCCCGACGTCTACGACGAGATCAGGCGCTCGCCGGACGAGGGCGTGGCCCAGTTCCTCGACCTGGCGCACGTCAAGCCGAACACCCTCGGCAACACGCGGATGCTGCTGCACCTCGGCGCGTGATGCGCGATCCACCGGCCCGCGGCGCTACTATGCCTCCATGAATGATTATGCGTCGTCGGCGATAGCAATTCGGCGGGCGCGGATCGCCGACGTCAAGGCGATCAAGGCCCTGGTCGACACCTACGCCGGTGAGGTCCTGCTGGCCAAGAACCTCGTCACGCTCTACGAGGACATCCAGGAGTTCTGGGTCGCCGAGCTGACCGAAGCCGACCAGCCGGCCCGCATCGTGGGCTGCGGCGCGCTGCACGTGCTGTGGGAGGACCTCGCCGAGATCCGCACCGTCGCCGTCGACCCCTCGGTCAAGGGCTCCGGCATCGGGCACCGGCTGGTGCGCCGGCTGGTGGAGCTGGCGCGCGAGCTGGGCCTGCCCCGGCTGTTCGTGCTGACCTTCGAAACGGACTTCTTCGGCCGCCACGGCTTCCAGACCGTCGACGGTGCGCCGGTCAGCCCCGAGGTCTACGAGGAGATGCGCCGCTCGGTCGACGCGGGCGTGGCGGAGTTCCTCGACCTGGCCAACATCAAGCCCAACACCCTCGGCAACACCCGAATGCTCCTCACCCTCACCTGAGCTCTTCGCCGTCGTCGACGCCGATCAGGTCCGCGCCTGGCGGGGTCCGACCGGCGGCCGCACGCCCCGGTGGCGCCACCGACCGGCCCCGCAGCGGTTCCACCTTTCTCGTGCAGGTTGCTCAGGTACCCCGCGAACATCACTCGTAACGGCTATAACACGGTGAGTGATCACTTCGGATCCGAGGAGCCCTGCCGTGGAACGATCCCCTGCTCGCCGTGGCCTCGTCACCAGCGCCGTCGCCGCCGGGGCGCTGCTGCTCACCGCCGGCACCGCGCACGCCGACCTCAGCCCCGGTGAGCTGCGAGCCACCACCGACGAGTACTTGTTCTCGCTGTCCCTGGACGCCTTCACCCAGACCCGCGCCGAGCAGCCGCACGCCGACCAGCTCGACTGGTCCTCCGACGGCTGCACCATGTCACCCGACGAGCCGCTGGGCTTCAAGTTCCGCACCAGCTGCGACCGGCACGACTTCGGCTACCGCAACTACAAGAAGCAGGACCGGTTCACCGAGGCCAACCGCCGCAAGATCGACGACAACTTCCGCGCCGACATGTACTCGGCCTGCGGGACCAACGTGGCCTGCAAGGGCACCGCGAACATCTACTACTTCGCAGTGCGGGAGTTCGGCGGCGTCAGCGGGTCCACCGCCGAAGCCGTCGAGCACGCGCAGATCCAGCAGCTGCCCACCATCGCGGGCGAGCTGCCGAAGTTCCAGGCGATCAACGCAGCCGGCCAGGTCGTGCACCTCGGGCCGAACAGCTGACGCCACCGGCCCGGCCGTCCTGTTCGGACGGCCGGGCTGCCGCTGGGTTCCTGCGGTGAAAACCACACGCACCGCACTCGTTCGCGGGGGTAACGTCGCTGCGCGACGAAGGGAGCTCGAATGGTCAAGCGGCAACTCCCGCGCTGGTCCGAACTGCGTCCTCTCCTGCGGGTCAAACCACCGCAGTTCAACCCCACCAGGCGTCGGCTGTCCGCCGCGCACTCCATCGCCGACCTGCGGACCATCGCCCGCCTGCGCACTCCCCGCGCGGTGTTCGACTACACCGACGGCGCCGCCGAGGCCGAGATCAGCCTGCGCCGCGCGCGCCACGCCTTCCGCAACGTCGAGTTCCGCCCGTCGGTGCTGCGCGACGTGTCGTCGGTGGACACCTCGACCACCATCCTCGGCCGCCCTTCGAAGCTGCCGTTCTCCTTCGCCCCCACCGGTTTCACGCGGATGATGAACCACGAGGGCGAGCCTGCGGTGGCCCGCGTCGCCGAACGCGCCGGCATCCCCTACGCGCTGTCGACCATGGGCACCACCTCGGTCGAGGACCTGGCCGCGGCGGCCCCGGACGCCCGCAAGTGGTTCCAGCTCTACCTGTGGAAGGACCGCGAGGCCAGCCGCGACCTGGTCCAGCGCGCGCAGGAATCGGGCTACGAGGCGCTGCTGCTGACGGTGGACACCCCGGTCGGCGGTGCGCGGCTGCGCGACACCCGCAACGGCCTGACCATCCCGCCCGAGCTGACGCTCAAGACCATCGTGGACGGTGCGATGCACCCGGCCTGGTGGTTCAACCTGCTCACCACCGAGCCGCTGTCGTTCGCGTCGTTCCAGCACTGGTCGGGCACCGCGCACGACCTGATCAACGCGATGTTCGACCCGTCGCTGAACTACTCGGACCTGGAGTGGCTGCGCGAGCTCTGGGACGGTCCGCTGATCGTCAAGGGCATCCAGAACCCCGACGACGCCCGCCGCGTGGTCGAGCTGGGCGCGGACGGCGTGATCCTGTCCAACCACGGCGGCCGCCAGCTCGACCGGGCGCCGACCATGCTGGAGCTGCTCCCCGCGGTGCGCGAAGCGATCGGCGACCGCGCGGAGATCATGCTGGACACCGGCATCACCAGCGGTGCGGACATCGTCGCCGCGATCGCCCTGGGCGCCGACTCCTGCCTGATCGGCCGCGCCTACCTCTACGGCCTGATGGCCGGTGGCGAACGCGGCGTCGAGAAGGCGGTGGACGTCCTCCGCACCGAGATCGTCCGCACCCTCCAGCTGCTCGGCGTCCACTCGATCTCCGAGCTGAACCACACCCACGCGACGCTGCGCCGCTGAACGCGCAACGCGAAGGGCCCTTTCGACCTGCCGATACCGCGCTTCCTCGGGGCGGCTGGCGGGCAGGCCGAAAGGGCCCTTCACCTGCTCAGCGGTCGGGGCGCGGGTCGATCGGGTGGGCCTGCGGCGGTGCGGCGGTCGTGGCGCCGTCGATCGGACCCGTGGCGTGGAAGGCCTCGCAGGGGCCGCCGATGTACTTCTCGAAGTCCGTGGTGACGTGGATGACCGACTTGCCGTCGCGGGTCGGCAGCAGCGTCGGGCTGAAGTTCCGGCACACGCTGCCCTGGTTGTAGCTGATCTGCACCGGCGACGGGATCTCCCGCCAACCGCGGCTCAGGTCGGACGGGTCGTCGTTGACCAGCAGCGTGCGCCCGTTGCCCGGTGCCCAGCCGCCGCCCTCGTTGGCCAGCATCTGGTAGGCCAGCAGGATCCGGCCGTTCGGGTTCGGGCCCGGCGCCCAGGCGATGGTCGGCGTGCCCAGCGGCTGCCCGCCGGTGTCCGACACGACCTCGGTGCCCAGGTCGTACGGGTCGCCGAAGTCCCAACCGTCCTGGGACTTGCGCGTCCAGATCGTGCAGATGTGCACCGGGTCGTAGTTGCAGACCTCGTAGCCCATCACGTACGTGCCGTCCGGCAGCTTCCGCACACCGGCCATCCCGGGCCGCACGGTGAACTTGTCGTTCACGATCGTCTCGCGCAGATCGGTCCAGTTCCGGCCGTCGGCGGAGCGCATCTGGACCATCTTCTGGTCGTGCTTCGGATCGCCGTCGTCGGAGTAGAAGACCACCAGGTCGCCCTGCTCGGAAACGGTGAACTCCGGTTCCCAGACGCCCGGTCCCTGCGGGGCTTGCACGATGGTGGACAGGAAGTTCCAGGTCTTGCCGTGGTCGTCGCTGCGCCACAGGCGGATGCTGCTGCGCCGCTCCTCGGGATCCGCGCCGACGCCGGCGGTGCCCGCCCACAGCAGCGTCCCGGCGGGCATGTCACCGACCTGCTGCGGCAGTTCGTACAGCGTCGAGCAGCACATCCCCTTCTCGTCCGCGCCTTCCGGGTCGCGGATCTCGCCGACGGGCTCGAAGGTGGCGCCGTCGTCGTCGCTGCCGTAGATGACGGCGAAACCCGCCTTGTCCGCGTAGGTCGTCATGCTGACCAGCACCCGACCGTTCGCATCGCCGGAGTTCTGCAGCCGCACCAACCGGGGATAGCTGCTGCCGCCTTCCCGCACCAGCTCACCGCGGTCCACATCGGACGGTTCGACGCCTGGCCCCGGATCGCCGGTCGCCAGCTGCTGGAACCCGACCAGCAGCAGCACCGACAGCGAAACGGACAGAACAGCGCGTAATTTCCGGACCAGCATGCGCGAACCTCACGAAATCGCGGCGGGATGAATACCGTCAGCGCGCCGGAGACTATCTCAAAGATCGTGAAATTCGGACCGCGCGAGAATTCCATTCAGCGCAATCCGACGAGCGCATTCGGAGTAGCGCGAATCAAATGGGAACGCGATCGGAAAATGCTGGTGAAAACGCGAAGAACGAAGCCCTCTTGATCCGCCTGCCGAGTGCCCGTGAGCACTTTGGGTTGTTATGGCGACCCAAAGTGCTCACGGGACATGACCAGCGGAAATCATTCGTCCTCGTCGGGAGAAGGCCCACCGCGGATCGCGTACAGCGCGTTCTCCATCTCGTCCGGCTTGATCAGGACCTCGCGCGCCTTCGAACCCTCCGACGGGCCGACCACGCCGCGCGATTCCAGCAGGTCCATCAACCGCCCGGCCTTGGCGAACCCGACCCGCAGCTTGCGCTGCAGCATCGAGGTCGAACCGAACTGGCTGGTCACCACGAGCTCCGCGGCCTGCAGCAGCACGTCCAGGTCGTCGCCGATGTCGGAGTCGATCTCCTTCTTGTCCGCCGCCTTGGCCGCGGTGACCCCGTCGGTGTACTCCGGGTCGGCCTGGTCCTTGGCGAACGAGACGATCCGGTGGATCTCGTCGTCGGCGACGAACGCGCCCTGCACGCGAGCCGGCCGCGACGCCCCCATCGGCAGGTACAGCGCGTCGCCCATGCCGATCAGCTTCTCGGCGCCGGGCTGGTCGAGGATGACCCGCGAGTCGGTCAGCGACGAGGTGGCGAACGCCAGCCGGGACGGCACGTTGGTCTTGATCAGACCGGTCACCACGTCCACCGACGGCCGCTGGGTGGCCAGCACCAGGTGGATGCCCGCGGCGCGCGCCTTCTGCGTGATGCGCACGATGGCGTCCTCGACGTCGCGCGGCGCGGTCATCATCAGGTCCGCGAGCTCGTCGACGATGGCCAGGATGTACGGGTACGGCCGGTACTCGCGCTCGCTGCCCAGCGGGGCGGTGATCTCGCCGGACTTCACCTTCTTGTTGAAGTCGTCGATGTGCCGCACCCGGTTGGCCTGCATGTCCTGGTAGCGCTGCTCCATCTCCTCCACCAGCCAGGCCAGCGCGGCGGCGGCCTTCTTCGGCTGGGTGATGATGGGCGTGATCAGGTGCGGGATGCCTTCGTAGGGCGTCAGCTCCACCATCTTCGGGTCGATCAGGATCATCCTGACCTCCTGCGGCGTCGCCCGCGCCAGCAGCGACACCAGCATGGAGTTGACGAAGCTGGACTTACCGGAACCGGTGGAACCGGCGACCAGCAGGTGCGGCATCTTGGCCAGGTTCGCGGTGACCATGTGGCCTTCGATGTCCTTGCCCAGGCCCATCACCAGCGGGTGACCGTCCTTGGTCGCCTGGTCGGAGCGCAGCACGTCGCCGAGGCGCACCATCTCGCGGTCGGTGTTGGGCACCTCGATGCCGACCGCGGACTTGCCGGGGATCGGCGCCAGCAGCCGCACGTTGTCGGTGGCCGCCGCGTAGGCGATGTTCTTGGTCAGCGCGGTGATCTTCTCGACCTTCACGCCCGGCCCGAGCTCGACCTCGTAGCGGGTGACGGTCGGGCCGCGGGTGAAGCCGGTGACCTGCGCGTCGATGTTGAACTGCTCGAGCACCGCGGTGATCGCCTCGATCATCTGATCGTTGGCGCGGCTGCGGTTCTTCGGCGGTTCGCCGTCGGTGAGCACGTCCAGCGGCGGCAGGTTGTAGTCGCCTTCGACGCTGCGGCTGATCTGCGGCTTGTCGCTCTTCTTCGGCTTCTCCGGCGCGGACTGGGCCGGCACCGCGGCAGCGGCGGCCTTCGGCTTGGGCGCCGGTGCCGGCTCCTCCGGCACGTCTTCGAGCGACAGCTGCGGGTCCTGGTCCTCGGCCATCGCCGCCTGCCGCCGCCGCGACGGACGGCGCAGCTTGACGTCGGTCGGCTCCGCGTCCTCCGCCTTCGCCCGCTTCGACCTCTTCTTCGGCTCGGCGGGCTCGTCGTCCTCGTCCTCGTACCCGACGCCGCGCATCCAGTCGCTGATGTCGCGCACCGAAGTACCGGTGAGCACCAGCAACCCGAACAGCCCGAACAGCACCAGGACCGGTACGGCGACCCACGGCGTGAGCCCGTACTCCAGCGGTCCGCCCGCGACGAATCCGAGCGCACCCCCGGCCTCGGGCCACTTCTCCGGCTCCAGCGGGGAACCCTTGGCGATGTGGAGGACACCGAGCGTGCTGAGGATCAGCAGCAGCGACCCGATCACCACCCGCGGCCGTGCTTCGGCGGTGCTCTCGGTGCGCATCAGCAGGATCGCGGTGACCAGCAGCACGAGCGGCAGCACCACCGCGGCCGAACCGATGACCGAGCGCAGCGCCAGGTCGAACCCGTGCCCGACGGGGCCACCGGCCTGCCACCACACGCCCGCGGCGGCGATGACGGCGGTGGCCAGGAAGATCAGGGCGAGTCCGTCGCGCCGGTGCGCCGGGTCGAGCTCCCGGGTCTTGCCCATCGCCCGCACCACGCTGCCGACGCCGCGCGCCACTCCCCCGCCACCGCGGGACCGCGTGCTGCGCTTCGCCGGTTGCCGCCGCGGCGCATGCGTCGAGCCGCGCGGCTTCGCCGTGCTCTTCCGGCTGCTGGTGCCCGACTTCGCGCGGGACTTGCTCTGAGTCGATCCGCCACTGCGGGATCCGGAGCCGCTACTCTTGGTGGCGCTTTTGCTGCGCGCCGAGCCACGTCCCCCGTTCGATGTCCGGCTCGCCATGCCCCACACGGTATCCGCACCCGTCCCTCCGGTCACAACAGCCACTGCAGATGGCGGTTCGGACGTTTTCTCGGGTGTTGTGCCCCGAACGGGGCACCTGGCGTGAGATCCTCGAACATCATGGTTGCCCTCCCGTCCGGTCAGCACGAGCCGACACGCCGAACCGACCGCGAGAAGCTGTTCCGCGCCGCGCCGCTGCTGTGGCGTGCGCTGATGCGGGTGGATCGCGCCGTCGTCGCCGTCACCGGCCGCCTGGAGGTCACCGGTGACGTGCCGGACGAACTGCGCGGCAAGCCGCTGCTGCTGGCCGCCAACCACATCGGCAACCTGGACCCGCTGGTCCTGATCGCGGCCTGCCGGACGCGCAGGTTGGCGCCCCGCTTCATGGCCACCGCCGGTCTGTTCGAGACCCCGGTGCTGGGCGGCCTGCTGCGCCGCTGCCGCCACGTCCGCGTCGACCGCGGCAAGGCCACGGCGGCCGAGGCGATGGGCAAGGCGGTCGCCGCGCTGACCAGCGACGATCACCCGGTGCTGCTGTACCCGGAGGGCCGCATCACCCTCGAACCGGACATGTGGCCGGAGCGCGGGAAGACCGGCGTGGCCCGCATGGCGCTGGCCTCCGGCGCGACCGTGGTGCCGATCAGCCAGTGGGGTGCCCACGAGGCGATGTGCTACGGCATGGTCACCGTGGAAAGCGCCCGCGACCTGTGGATTCTCTTCGCCTCGTGGCTGCGCGCGGTCCGCCGCCGGCCGAGGCTGCGGGTCCACTTCGGATCCCCGGTCGACCTCAGCGACCTCTCCGCCGACCGGGTCGGCGACGCGGCCCGGGCCCGCGACCGCATCATGCGCGCCATCGCCGAAGGCCTGACCACCCTCCGCACCGGCGAACTCGGCGCACCGCACCACCTCGACCCCACCCGCCCGGCCACGGACAAACCCAGCCCCTGGCGCCCCTGATCGGCGTCCGATCGCCCGGCCCAGAGCGGTCTCCGCTCATCCGCGCGCGAGGACTGGAACCGTGCGGCTGATTCCTCCGATCAGCCGCATCCGGGCGGCCTTTCAGCAGGGCCTCCACATCGGACCCGATCGCCCCTGGTAACGGCACGATCACGCTGCGCGGGCGATCGAGCGCAGCTCCCACGCCGAAATTCCCCCGGGTAGACCAATTCTCGCCAAGCATGCGGCCACCGCGCGGCTGATCCCCTTTACTGTCCACATTGCTCACCGCTGGTAGTGGGCACAACCGGACGGACGGGGACATTCGTGAGAAAAGTCGTCACCGCTGCGATGGCGGTCGGGCTGCTCGCAGGTCTGTCACCGGCGGCCGCGAGCGCGGCTCCGGCACCACCTGGGTTCGACCCGACGCCGATCCAATGGGGTCAGTGCTCCGACGAGGACCTGCAGAAGGCCGGCGCGGAGTGCGGGATGCTGCAGGTCCCGATGGACTACGCCGACCCGGCGGGCGAGCAGATCTCGCTCGCGGTCTCCCGGATCAAGCACACCGTGCCCGACGACCAGTACCAGGGCGTCATGCTGGTCAACCCGGGCGGCCCGGGCGGTTCCGGGCTGAGCCTGTCCACGCTCGGCGCGTACGTGCCCAAGGGCGCAGGCGCCGCCTACGACTGGATCGGCTTCGACCCGCGCGGCGTCGGCTCGAGCCTGCCGGCGATCTCCTGCGATCCGAACTACTTCTCCTACGACCGGCCGAACTACGTGCCCACGACGCCGGAGCTGGAGAAGACCTGGCTGGACCGCTCCGAGGGGTACGCCCGCGCTTGCGGCAACAACGGCAAGCTCCTCGAGCACGTCAAGACCACCGACACCGTCGAGGACATGGACAGCATCCGCAAGGCGCTGGGTGCTGACCAGATCAACTACTACGGCTTCTCCTACGGCACCTACCTCGGCCAGGTCTACGGCACCCTGCACCCGGACCGGATGCGGCGCGTGGTGATGGACGGCGTGGTGAACGTCGAGGACGTCTGGTACGACGCGAACCTGAACCAGGACGTGGCCTTCGACCGCAACATCAAGATCTTCTTCGACTGGGTCGCCGAGCACGACGACGTCTACCACCTGGGCAAGACCGGTGCGGACGTGGAGAAGCTGTTCTACGAGCAGCAGGCCGCACTCGACAAAGAACCCGCTGGTGGCGTGATCGGGCCCGACGAGTGGGTCGACGTGTTCCTGACCGCGGGCTACTCGCAGTCGGCGTGGGACAGCCGCGCCAAGGCCTTCGCGGGCTGGGTGCACAACGGCGACTGGGAAACGCTGAAGAAGATCTACGACGGCTCCAACACGCCGGGCGACGACAACGGCTTCGCGGTCTACCTGGCGGTCCAGTGCACGGACGTGAAGTGGCCGCAGAGCTGGGAGCAGTGGCGCCAGGACAGCTGGGACATCCACGAGAAGGCGCCGTTCGAAACCTGGTCCAACACCTGGTACAACGCCCCGTGCCTGTCCTGGCCGGCCAAGCCCGGCAAGCCGGTCGAGGTGGACGGCAGCAAGGTCGACAGCGCCCTCCTGATCAGCGAAGAGCTGGACGCGGCAACCCCGTTCCCGGGAGCCCTGGAAGCCCGCAAGCGCTTCCCCGGCGCCAGCCTGATCAGCCTCCCCGGCGGCACGACCCACTCGGGCTCCTTGAGCGGCAACACCTGCCTGGACGACCAGATCGCGGACTACCTGGCCACGGGAAAGCTCCCACCGCGCCAACCGGGCAACGGCCCGGACACCAAGTGCGACCCGCTACCCAAGCCAACCCCGGAGACCGGCCCGACAACGATGACGACCAAGCGCTCCCAACAACCGGAGGCCCTGCAGAAGGCCCTCCAATCCACCTGGCACTGACGCCCGGTTCCAGACCCGTGAGCACTTTGGGTTGCTGCAGCGACCCAAAGTGCTCACGGGCCTGGTGGATGCCGACGTGCAGATGGGCCGAGCTCCGGTGGGAGCTCGGCCCTTCTGGTGCGCGAGGTTCTGGGTCAGTGGTCCCAGATCGGTGCGTTGACGCAGGCGTTGGCCTGCGGCGAGGCGATCGGGACGACCAGCGCCAGGACGCCGACGTTGTTGCCGCACAACTGGACCGGCAGCACGCTGACGTTGTTGTCGTTCAGCAGGTTGATCCCGTCGTTGTCGGCGCTGTCGGCGAAGGCCGGGGAACCGATCGCCAGCATCGCAGCCGTTGCGGCCGCTGCACCGAGAAGTCGAGTTGAAGTACGCACCTGAAGACCCCAATCCTCCGATTTGGCGGTTCCGCCGGCCCGCCGCGCCCCCGCGTCGGGGTGGGCACCTCCGGACCGGCGTCACCACAGTCCCAGCGGATCTCCACCGGGGCCTGCCGTGTCCCTCCAACGAGGACCGCAGACCACCCGGTGGCGAACCGAACAACGCGGAGTAATCGGAAAAGTGGGATGGAGTGGCCGAAACGACCGCTCGTACGGTGGATGGATCAGGATCCGACCGGCAGCACGTTGGGCACGATCATCGGACGGCGGCGGTAGGTCTCGGCGACCCAGCGGCCGACCACGCGGCGCACCGCCTGCGCGATCCGGTGGGTGTCGGTGATGCCCTCCGCCTCGGTGCGGGCCAGCTCCATCTCGACCAGCGGCACCACGTCGTCCAGCGCCTTCGGGTCGTCGGAGAAGCCGCGCCCGGAGATCGTCGGCGACGACACCGCGCGGCCCGTCGCGGCCTCCACCGCGACCGTGATCGCGATGAACCCGCCCTCGCCCAGCACCAGGCGATCGGACAGCGTCGACTCCCCCACGTCGCCGACGGACAGGCCGTCGACGTAGACGTGACCGACCTCGACGCGCCCGGCGATGCTGGCGATCCCGTCGAGCAGGTCGACCACCACGCCGTCCTCGGCGATCACCACGCGGTCCGCGGGCACACCGGTCAGCCGCGCGAGCTCGGCGTTCGCCCGCAGGTGCCGCCACTCGCCGTGCACCGGCATCACGTTGCTCGGGCGCACCGCGTTGTAGAGGTACAGCAGCTCACCGGCCGAGGCGTGCCCGGACACGTGCACCTTCGCGTGCCCCTGGTGCACCACCTGCGCACCCAGCCGCACCAGGCCGTTGACCACACCGAACACCGCGGTCTCGTTGCCCGGGATCAGCGAGCTGGCCAGCACCACGGTGTCACCGGCGCGGATGCGGATCTGCTTGTGCTCGCCGCGCGCCATCCGGGACAGCGCGGACAGCGGCTCGCCCTGCGAACCGGTCGAGACGAACGCGACCTCGTGCTCGGGCATGGACAGCGCCTCGTCGAGGTCGACCAGCAGGCCGTCCGGCACGTTCAGCATGCCCAGGTCCGCTGCGATGCCCATGTTGCGCACCATCGAGCGGCCGACGAAGCAGACCTTGCGGCCGTGCGCCTCGGCGACGTCGAGCACCTGCTGCACGCGGTGCACGTGGCTGGCGAAGCAGGCCACGATAACCCGCTGCGTCGCCTTGCCGATCACGTTGTCCAGCACCGGGCCGATCTCGCGCTCCGGCGTGACGAACCCGGGCACCTCGGCGTTGGTGGAGTCGACCAGGAACAGGTCCACGCCCTCGTCGCCGAGCCGGGAGAACCCGGCCAGGTCGGTCAGCCGGCCGTCCAGCGGCAGCTGGTCCAGCTTGATGTCACCGGTGTGCAGCGCGACCCCGGCCGGCGTGCGGATGGCCACCGCCAGCGCGTCCGGGATGGAGTGGTTGACCGCGAAGAACTCCAGGTCGAACGCGCCGTGCTTGCTGCGCTCGCCCTCGGAGACCTCCACCAGCACCGGGTTCAGCCGGTGCTCGCGGCACTTGGCCGCCAGCAGCGCGAGGGTGAACTTCGCACCCACCACCGGCAGGTCCGGGCGCAGGCGCAGCAGGAACGGCACCGCCCCGATGTGGTCCTCGTGGCCGTGCGTGAGCACCAGCGCCTCGATGTCCTCGAGCCGGTTCTCGATCGCCGCGAAGTCCGGCAGGATCAGGTCCACGCCCGGCGCGTCGTCCTCGGGGAACAGCACACCGCAGTCGACGACCAGCAGCCGGCCGTCGTACTCGAAGACGGTCATGTTCCGACCGACCTCGCCGATGCCGCCGAGCGCAACGACTCGCAGCCCACCCTCGGCCAACTGGGGCGGTGGGGCCGAAGAAATCGGCGTCACCGGGTGGTACTCGGTGGCTGTCGCCTTTGCGCTCAACGCTGGTTCACCTCTGTGCGGCGTCCGGATTGACCAATACCAGGCCAGCATCCCACAGGTCGCTGGTGATCAACCGAACCTGCTCCTCGGTGGCGGCGGGCAGCGGCAGCCGCGGCTGGCCCGTTTCGTACCCGCACAACCGCAATGCCGTCTTGGAGAAGATGACCCCGCCGACGAAGTTCATCGACCGGTACACCGGAAGCAGACCGTTGTGGATCTCCCGGGCGCCCGCGACGTCACCGGCCTCGTAGGCGTCGAGCATGCTGCGCAGGCGGTCGCCCACGACGTGGCCGATCACGCTGACGAAACCGACCGCGCCGACCGACAGCCACGGCAGGTTCAGCGGGTCCTCGCCCGAGTAGTAGGCGAGGTCGGTGGCCGCCAGGACCTCGCTGCCCGCCAGCAGGTCGTGCTTGGAGTCCTTGACCGCCTTGATCTGCGGGTGCTCGGCCAGCCGCTTGAGCGTGTCGACCTGGATCGGCACGACGGAGCGCGGCGGGATGTCGTAGAGCATCACCGGCAGCTCGGTGGCGTCGGCGACCGTCCAGAAGTGCTGGAACAGGCCCTCCTGCGGCGGCCGCGAGTAGTACGGCGTGACCACGAGCAGACCGTGCGCCCCGGCCTTCTCCGCGGAGCGGGCGAGCTCGACGGAGTGCTCGGTGTTGTTGGTGCCCGCACCGGCCACCACGGTCGCGCGGTCCCCCACCGCCTCGACCACGGCGCGCAGCAGCTGCTCCTTCTCGTGGTCGCTGGTCGTGGGGCTCTCGCCGGTGGTGCCGTTGACGACCAACCCGTCGTTCCCGACGCTGTCCACCAGGTACGTGGCCAGCTCCTGGGCCAGTTTGAGATCGAGCTTCCCGTCCTCGTCGAACGGCGTGACCATGGCGGTCAGGACGCGGCCGAACGGGCGGCCCGGAATCGCAGTGGGGCAGGCGGTCATGCCCCCGACGCTACCTGGTGACTTCCCTGCTCAAAGCGCCCGGACCGGGATCACGGCACATTCCGAAAACCCCTCACCTGAGCCCGTTCTCAGCCGTGCATCTTCCGGCTCGACGGGCCTGTTGCGGCGGAGTTTCCGTCTCCGGGGTCAGAGGGAACGGCGCAAATCCTGGACCGCGAGCACGTCGGCCTCGTTGCCGTCGAACGTGACCTTCGCAGCACGTCGGCTGAACGCGTGCAGGACCAGCTCGCTCGGCTCGCCGAGGATCCGGACCGTGCGCGGACCGCGCTTGGCCGCGATCTCCGTGCCGTCCGGACGGCGCAGCACCACGCCCACCGGGCTGCGGCCGTAGAACATGCGCGCCATCCGGCCCAGCGACTTCCACAGCGCCTCTTCGCGCTCCGGCTCCGACGGCCTGGGCTGCCAGTCCGGCTGGGCGCGGCGGACGTCCTCGTGGTGCACGTAGAACTCGGCGGCGTTGACCGCCTCGTCCACGCCCGCCAGGCCCATCGGGTTCCACTTCGGCGGCCCCTGCCGCACCTGGTCGACCAGCTCGGGCCAGGGCAGGGCCCGCAGCTCGTCCTCGATCCGCTCGCTGCGCTCGGACAGCGACTTCAGGAACTTCCCGGCCAGCGCGTCGGGTCGGCGCTCCCGCACCACCAGGTGCACGGCGAGGTCCCGGGTCGCCCACCCCTCGCACAGCGTCGGCGCGTCCGGACCGAGCTGCTCGAACAGATCGCACAACTGCTGGCGTTCATCGCTGGCGACACCCATGAGCCCACCTTAGTGCGTACCGGTGATCCACTTCCGGCCTTCCGCCCCGAACGCCCCGGCATGTCGTCCCGTGCTCCGAGCGCGAGGTGCCCGGAGCCGCCGGTCAGCCGGTGATGGAGGTCTGCAGCTTGTCGCCGTTCGCGCTGTAGGCGGCGCAGTGGACGTCCTGGTCACCCAGGGTCTCGCCGCTGGTGGCGCTGACCGCCCGGTCCTTCCAGCTCTGCTCGGACGGGATCAGCGCGACGAAGCGCAGCGCCGTCTGCTTGCCCGGGGTGAGGACCTTGTTCGAGTTGAAGTAGACCGAGCAGTAGGCCTCGCCGAAGCGGGCCAGGTCTTCCTCGCCCGGGTAGGGCAGGTCGTAGTCACCGGACCCGAACACGCTGGATTCCGCGTACAGCTCGAAGTCGTGCGGATCCGTGCACGACGTGCCCTGGGTGAGGTTGGCCCCGGCCGCGACCTTGCCGATTCCGCACTTGTCGCTGTCCATGGCGAGGGCCTCGACGTCACCGCCCTTGCCGAAGGTCAGCGTCGGCTCCATCGCGATCGGATCACCACCGCCGACCAGCGCGAACCGCCCGACCAGCAGACCGGCGAGGAACAGGACCACCGCGGTGACGGCCCCGCCGATCAGCCACGGCTTCAGGCTCCTCTTCTGCTGCTGCGGTGACGCCACGCGAGTGGCCGGCCGCGTCTGCTCGGGCGAGCCGTTGGCGGGCACGCTGTCCAGCAGCGCGCGGACCTGCGGGCCGGTGAACCGCGCACGCGGGTCGTTGATCAGCAGACCGGCGATCACCGATCCGACGACGCCGTGCGGACGGGAGAGCTGCGGGTGCTCGTTCAGCACCGCGTTCAAGGTGGCCGCGGTGGTCTGGCGTTCGAAGGGCATCCAGCCCTCCACCGCGAAGAACAACGTCGCGCCCAACGACCACAGGTCGCTGGCCGGGCTCGCGTCCGCGCCCTGCAACCGCTCCGGCGCCATGAACGACGGCGAACCGACGATCGCGCCGCTGGTGGTCAGCCGCGGGTCGTCGAGGGTCTGCGCGATGCCGAAGTCGGCCAGCTTGACGCGGCCGTCGGCGACCATGATGTTGCTCGGCTTGACGTCGCGGTGCACGATGCCCGCCGCGTGCGCGCTCTCCAGCGCGGAGAGCACCTGTCGAGCCAGGTCAGCGGCCTGCTCCGGGCGCAGTGGACCGTGCTGGGCGACGTGCTGGTTGAGCGTGACCGCCTGCACCAGCTCCATCACGATGTAGGTCGTGCCGGACTCGGCGAGCACGTCGTGCACCGTGACCACCGCGGGGTCGTTGAGCCGCCCCGCCGTGCGGGCCTCGCGGAGCACCCGCTCCTCGTAGACCTGGCGTTCCGCCGGCGGCACGCCGTCGGGCAGGTGCAGCTCCTTGATCGCGACCTCCCGGCCGATCACCTGGTCCCACGCCCGCCAGACGATGCCCATGCCACCGCGGCCGAGCTCCTGGACCACCTGGTACCGACCACCGATCAGCCTGGTCTGCGCGCCCGACCCGACCTGCTCCACCACTGCGATGTCCTCACACCCGTGCGCACGCGCGACCACGCAGCGCAAACGATCCGAACCCCTCTTTCATCCAATCAGATGACCGAGGCGCTCAGTTGGACTGCGCGGAACCGCAACGGGTTCCACTCAGAGCGGCGAGAACTTGCGTGACGGGGTCAGCCTTCGGTGACGAGCGGGCTGGAGGCGACCTCCGTGCCGTCCGCCAGCTCGGTGATCTCGAAGTCGCTGAAGACGTTCGGCGCCGCCTTCTGCAGCTGGCGCAGGCATTCCACGGCCAGCGCGCGGATCTCGACGTCGGCGTGCTCGGACGCGCGCATCCCGATGAAGTGCCGCCAGGCGCGGTAGTTGCCGGTGACGACGATGCGGGTCTCGGTGGCGTTCGGCAGCACCGAGCGGGCGGCCTGCCGGGCCTGCTTGCGGCGCAGCGTCGCCTTCGGCTCGTCGGCGAACCGCTCCTCCAGCGCGGCCAGCAGCTCGTCGTAAGCCGCCGCGCTGGCCTCGGCCGCCTCGACGAACTTCTCGTGCAGCTCCGGGTCGTTCGCGATGATGTCGGGCTCCACCACCGCGGCGTCGTTCTCCGGCACGTAGCGCTGGGACAGCTGCGAGTAGGAGAAGTGGCGGTGGCGGATCAGCTCGTGGGTCAGCGAGCGCGAGATCCCGGACAGGTAGAACGACACCGTGCCGTGCTCCAGCACGGACAGGTGGCCGACGTCGAGGATGTGCTTCAGGTAGCCGGCGTTGGTCGCGGTGGCCGGGTTCGGCTTGTGCCAGGACTGGTAGCACGCCCGACCGGCGAACTCGGCCAGCGCCTGCCCGCCGTCGGCGTCGGTCGACCAGTCCACGTCCTCCGGTGGGAAGAACTCGGTCTTGCCGATCAGCTGCACCTTGGGCCGAACGATCTCGGTCACGACGAGCGGACCCCTTCCTTGCTCCCGTCCAGCGGTCGACGACCGCCGCACGACGACTCCCCGACGTGCCCTCCGAGCCTATCCGGCGAGCCCGACGAGATCCCGTGACGCCGGATGACACCATCGAGTCATTGCATGACGTCAACTCTGGTGCCACCATGGCGTCATGGATCTCAACCCGTACATCGACCAGCTTCGCGAAGACCTGACCTCGGCCGCATCCGCCGGCGACGACCAGACCCGGCAGACCGCGGCGGTGCTGTCCGGCGCGATCGAGCCTGCCGCGCGGCTGGCCATCATGAACGCCCTGTCCGACCTCGCCGCAGAGGTGACGACCCAGCTCGACGGACCGGTCGTCGACATCCGCCTGGACGGACGCGATGTCCGAGTGGTGGTCAGCGGCTCCGCCCCACCACCGGCCGTGGACGACGAAGAGGAGGAGGAACCACCACCCCCGCCACCGAGCGGCGACAGCGGTGACATCAGCCGCATCACGCTCCGGTTGCTCGAGGAGATCAAGTCGCAGGCCGAGCAGGCCGCGTCGAGCCAGGGCGTGTCCCTGAACACCTGGGTCGCCCAAGCGGTCCAGGGTGCGCTGCACACCGGACGCCCGCGCGGCCCGTGGGACCACCCGCGGCACGGGCGCGGCGGACGCCAGTGGGGCCCGCCCGGCGGTGGCCCGCGCGGACGCTGGCGCGGTGAGCCCGGCTCGCGCATCCGCGGCTGGGTCGAAGGCTGAGAGGCGGTGCACGCGATGACGAACAACGACAGCTCCGGCACCGGACCGGAGGAACCACGCGGCCCCGAAGACGTCGGACCGACCGGCGACGAGGGCTGGTCGGCAGCCGAGGAGAGGCTCGCGGAACTGGTGCGCAGCCAGGACTTCGACACCTCCGGACCGATCCGCATCGACATCGGCAACAGCCTCGGCCCCGTCACGGTCGAACTGGCCGACACCGAGGCGACCTACGTCGAGGTCCGGCACGACCCGGCGGCGTCCGGACCGGACTGGCGGAGCGGACTGACCGGCCTGCTGAACTGGGTCAGCGAGCAGTTCGACACCGGGATCCGTTCCGGCGGCGATGTCCGCGGGCCGCAGGAGCCGATCGCCGAAGCCGTGCGCCGGACCCGGGTCGACCTGACCGGCAATCGGCTGGCGATCCGAACCCCGGCCACGTCGCCGCTGCGGAACGTCCCGCTGTCGGTGAAGGTGCGCGCCCCGCTGGACTCGGAGGTCGCGGTGAACACCAGCTCCGGCGAGGTCCGCGTGTCGGGCCCAGCGCGCCGGGTCGGCGTCCAGGCCGGCTCCGGCACCGTGTCGATCGAGCAGGCCTCCGACCGAGCCACCGTTCGGTCGGGCTCGGGTCAGCTCCGGCTCGGCACGATGACCGGCGGCGTGCACGCGCGCAGCGGCAGCGGTGACATCGAGATCAGTTCGCTCGAGGCACCGTCGTCGGTCGCCACCGGAAGCGGGAACGTCTGGCTCGGCGCGGTGTCCGCCGACGTGCTGGTCCGCTCCGGCAGCGGCGACCTGACGATCGCGGACGCGACCGAGGGCCAGGTCGAGCTGATCACCGGCTCCGGCGAACTGCAGGTGTCGATCCACCGCGGCACCGCCGCAGAAGTGGACCTCACCTCGTCCACCGGCAGCGCGAGCAGCGACCTGGTGGTGTCCGACCAACCCCCGGAAGAAGAGCCGAAGCTCCGGGTCTTCGGCCGAACAGGAACGGGTGATGCCGTGCTGACGACCGCAACCTGACGGAATCGAAACCAAGACTGCGGCAACAGAACCCGGCGATCACCTGCGGTGTCGGTGGACCTGCCTCCCCCGACCAGGCCCACCGACACCACCCCGCAACGCTCAAGCTCCAGCGCAACCCATCAACATGAGTCCACTGTGTACAAATCCGCTGAACGCGTCAGCGGACAACCGCCGAAGGGACTTAGCCCAGGTCTCCCCGCCCACAGCGACTGAGCAGGTCGACAAATGGCCAAGTCGAAGCCCAACCCGCAGCAGAAAGCGGACCGGGCGCTTTGCCCCGTACCCGTGTCCAACGTTCTGCAGTTGAAAGTTTACGAGGTTGCACGGGCGATGCGCGCCGCTGGCGCAACGCAGCAGTTGACCGTCGGCCAAGCCAAGACATGGAAGGCGAGTCCGGAGACCGCCCCCGAGTGGTTCGTGGCGCTGCTCGCTGAACGAACCTGTCGGGACGCCGAACGGATCGCCCGTGCCGAGCGCCACGCATTGGAGCACGAACATCGGATGCTCCTACTCCGCGAGAAGGTCGAGAGACGACTTCTAGCTGGGGCCAAGCACTTCCGCAGTGATGATGCAGAGCTGGTCGCAACGGACATCGCCGTCCAGGCGTCCAAGGAGCTTGTCCGCAACTGCGGCCCGGTGTGCGGAGGCCCGGTGGACGGCCTGCTACCGATCGAAGCTGCGGCTCTGCGCTGGGCAGGCGTCGACCCGGGCGACCACTCGACGTGGGTGATCCACCGGGGAGACTGCGAAGGTTGACGACGCAGCTCTGCGGGGTGGAGTGGGGTGATCTCCTGGCGAGTGGCGGGCTAGCGGACGACCGCGCGGAGGGGTTTGGACAGGTCGCCGCGGTCGCCGATGGCGACGTCGTCGAGGCCCAGCCAGGACGCCATGTCGCGGAGTGCGGCGGCGAGTTCCGGGACGACCTCCGCCAGGTCGCAGTCCGGTTCGCCGAACGCTCCCGGCACCCGCAGCACGCCGGAGGCTCGGTCGGCCTTCAAGTCGACTCGGGCGACCAGTTCACCGTTGAGCAGGAAGGGGAAGACGTAGTAGCCGTACTGCCGCTTGGGTTCCGGGACGTAGATCTCGATGCGGTAGTGGAAGTCGAACAGCCGCTGAGCCCGGGAACGCTCCCAGATCAGCGGGTCGAACGGGCACAGCAGCGCTCTGCCGAGGACCTTGCGCGGAATGCGCGCTGCCGAGTACCGGTACGCGGGCTGCCGCCAACCGCGCACCGAGACGGGCTCGAGCACGCCGTCCTCGACCAGTTCGGCCACCGCCTGCTTCGACGGGCCCGGGGAAAGCCGGTAGTAGTCCCGCAGATCGGTCTCGGTCGCCACGCCGAGCGCGTGGGCGGACCGCTCGACCAGCGCCCGGATCGCTTCGTCGTCCTCGGGTTCATGACCGAGGACCTCCGCAGGAAGGACGCGTTCGGGCAGGTCGTAGAGGCGTTCGAAGCCCCGTCGGGTGCCGGTGGTCAACTCCCCCATCGCGAACAGCAGCTCGCACACCCGCTTGGTGTCGGTGCGGTTCCACCAGGGGCCACGCCCTTGGCGCTCACCACCGCCGAGCTCGCGTTCGAGCGCACCGGCACCGATCGGCCCGAGGTCCTTGACCGCGGCCAAGACGTCGTCGACGAGCTCGGGCGAGCGTTCGAGGAGTTCCCGGCTGCGCCGACGCCAAGCGCCGCCGTACTCGCGCATGCGCCAGCGCAGCAGCGGCCAGTCCTCGATCGGGATGAGCGACGCCTCGTGCGCCCAGTACTCGACCAGCAGGCGCGGCTGTCGTGCGCTGTGCGACCAAGCCGCCGTGTCGACCAGCTCGGGAGCGTAAGCGCCCAGCCGGCTGAACAGCGGCATGTAGTGAGCACGGACGGCCACGTTGACCGAGTCGATCTGCAGGAGCTTTGTCCGGGACAGCGCGCGTTGCAGGTGTCGCCGCGTCACCTCGCCGCGAGGCGGAGGATCGGCGAACCCCTGGGCGGCCAAAGCAACTCGACGAGCGGTGTCGGGACTCATGGTCTGCACCCGCCCGATGGTGCCAGCGAGGACTGACAACCCAGCGCGGGGTGACGTCGTTCAGTTCGCGAACCGCCACGCACAGCTACTGCGGGAACCTCTAGATTGATCGCATGGCTGATGCCGAGGTGCGGGAAGCGGTGGCGTCCGATGCTGCGGAGATCGCACGCATCCAGTTGACGACCTGGCGGACCGCGTACACCGAACTGCTGCCCGCCGAGGTGCTGGACGGTCTGGACCCGGCTGCCGCCGAGCAGGAGTGGCAGCAGGCGTTGACCGAAGGGCCGGTCACCGTGCTGGTCGCCACCGAAGGCTCCTGGATCGTCGGGTTCTGCGCCGCCGGCCCCGCACCGGAACCGGAAGTCGCCGCGGCCAACGGCACCGTGCCCTCCGACGCGAGCACTGTTGCACTGGTCAGCGCACTGCTGGTGGAACCGCGTTGGGGACGCCGCGGCCACGGCGGCCGGCTGCTGGGCGAGATGGCGCAGCGGTTGGCCGCGACTGGCGCCACTCGCGGCATCGTCTGGGTTCCGGAAGCCGACACCGCTTCGATGTCGTTCTTCGGCACCGCCGGATGGGCACCGGACGGTACGGTACGGACGCTGGACGCCGGTGGACGCCCGCTGCGGGAGCTCCGCCTGTCCGGCCCACTGGAACTGCAGCTCAAGACTCCGTGACCGCGTCCGCCAGCGTGCTCGGATTGCAGACCTCCCGTCAGCTGGTCTGAACGCGCTGGGAGCGAACGTGCTGGCCACCATCGGCTTGTTGTCCACCACCTTCGGGGTGTCGGTGGCTTCCGCGCTGATCCCGGTGATCAGCGTCGAGGTGTTCGCGATCGGCGTGGTGCTCAACGGCACGGACGTCCCGTGGTGGCTGCTGGCCGCGGTGATCGCAGCCGGCCAGATCGGCGGCAAGCTGCTGCACTTCTACGCCGCCCGCGGCGCGATCAAGCTGCCGGGCCTCTTCCTCAGCAAGGACGGCAGCGAGAAGCAGCCCGGTCGGTGGCGCCGATGGCTGGAGAAGTTCCGCACCAACTGCCAACGGCGTCCACTGTGGACCGCAGTGGTGATGCTGCTCAGCGCGGCGCTGAGCGTCCCGCCGTACGCGGCGGTGGCGGTGATCGCCGGGTGGGCGAAGGTCTCGCTGAGCATGTTCCTGATCACCGGTTTCGTCGGACGCTTCGTCCGCTTCGGCGCCCTGGCGATCGCCCCGGCGGTGATCGCCACCTGGATCTGACCGCGGAGCAAGACCGTGAGTCTTTTGGGCTGCTATGACGACCCAAAAGACGCACGGGGGCTGAACAACCGGGCCCAGCGCTTCCCGAGGTCGAGCCGGCCACGCGGACCGTGCCCGCGACGGGAAAGCGCCGGGCCCGGCGATCGGGGTCAGACCAGCCCCAACCTCTTCGGCACCCCGCTGACGGAGTCGATCAGCCCGAAGATCGGCACGCCCAACGGCGCGAAGGTCCACTTGTTGTTCAGCTCGCTGGTGTCCGGCTCATCGACGATGGCCACGCCGTCCTGGCGAGGTGCCTCGGCGAACGCAGCAGGTCCAGCGCTGAACAACGCAGCACCGGTGAGCACCGCAGCGGTGAGAGCGCGATAGGTGTTCCGCTTGGTCATGGCAGTTCCTCTCTCAGATCAGGGGTTGAGGATGTCGACTACGGGCGCCAGCAGCTGCGTTGGCAGCTGCACGCTCGGTTCCAGCAGCGTGCCGAGGTCGACGCCGGGGAGCACCCAGATCGGCTCGGCCGTGGCCACCCCGCTGGTGAACAGGCAGGCGGCGATGGCGGCGGCTGAGACCGCGGCGAATCGGCGGATGGTTGCGGACATGGTTTTCCTCCTCCTGTCGGGCCGGTTCCTGCTGGTCCGGCCGAGTTCGATCAGCCGTTGCCCAGCCCGAGCGGGCCGGAAACGGCGACGATGGTGCCCTGCGGGATCCACTGGCCGGCTGCGGTGCTGCCGTGCGGGTGGTTGGACATCTGCATCACGTCGACCTGCGCGGATGCGTACATGGAGACCGGCCCGGTGACTCCGTCGCCGCGGGCCGCGAGCCAGCGGTGGAACCCGCCGAGCGACGGCGGTTCGCCGCCGAAGCGCGCGGCCAGGGTCATCCCGTAGATCAGCGACCGCTGGTCGCGGGGGTCGAACCGCAGCGGCAGCGAAACGCCGGCGACCTGGTTCACCACCGGCCCGTGCAGCAGCCATGGCGCCAGCTGCACGCCGTAGAGGTAGTTCTCGCCGCGTTTGGCCTCGTCCAGCGCCTCAGCCGCGCGCGACCACCCCGACACCACGACCAGCGCACCGTCCGGATCGTCGCGAACGGCGATGCCGCGCTGCTGGGCTTCAGCGGTCACCAGCTCGGTCGCCGCACGTCCCCGAGGCGACTCGTCGCCGACCACGTTGATCGTCGGGACCGAGGCCGAAGCGAGGTATCCGACCAGTTTCCGCAGCGCATCACCGTCCTCTTCGGACAGACCGGACGACGGGCAGCTGTCGAGCACCTGAGGCGCCTCTGCGACGAAGATGCCCAGTCCAGCGCTGGCGCACTCAGCCCCGTCCGGACCGACGGCATCGGGCAGTGCGGGCAGCTCTCCCGCGTCGACGTCCACCGACGCCTCGTCGTCGCCTCGATGCACGACGAGGTCGCTGCGCCCGGCGGGCAGGTCGACCTCCGCCCAAGTCCCGGAACTGCCCGGGCGAGGCACCGCGCGAACACGTCCAGCTGCGGTCTCCACCGCCACGTCCAGCCCCGCGCTCGCCGGGAAGTGCACCAGGTTCCGCCCCGGCCGATGCGGGCTGACCAGCACAGATGTGCCCGCTGCGGTCACCACCCTGGGCACTCCGGGAGCGGGCAGGTCGCCGGGCGGCGGGAGGCCGGGCAGCGCCGTCCACGCGACGACGGCGACCAGCACCCCCACCGCCCCGAACCGGTAGCGCTGGCGCACGTCGCGAAGCACGACGGTCAGCACCAGCACTGCCAGCGCCGAAACGGCCAGGGCGAGCAGCACCAGGCCGTGCGCGCTTTCCACCAGCCTCCGGTCGAGCAGACCGGAGGCCAGCAGCTGCGCTGTCCCCGCCCCGGCCAGCGCGAGTGCGGCGGTCAGCGCCACCGGTCCGGGACGCAGACCGCTGCCGGATCGCCACTCCCCCGCGGCGATGCCGAACCAGACCACCGCAACAGCGGCGAAGAGCGTGTCGAGGAAGAACTCGAACGAAGAGTGCTGCAGCGCGGCCTCGGCGATGAGCAGCAAGGCCAGCGCGAACCCCAGGTATGTTGCCGCTGCTCTCCAGCGCAGCGAGATCGGCACCGCGAGCGCGAGGACCGCGTGCACGACGGCGAAACCGATGTTGATGTCCAGCACGGCAGCGGAGCCGGCGCTGGTCACCGCGGCGACCAGACCCGCAGCCCAAGCCAGCCGCGGCGAGGCCGCCACCGCCGACCGCAGGAGGCCGATACCGGCCACCAGCGCGGTGCTGGTCAGCAGCACCACCCGCAGCACCAGGCTCAACAGGTCCACACCGGACGCTGCTGCGACGTGGGAATGCATGTGCTCCACCGCTTTCTCGTGTTCCAGGCGGGGTCGGGTGGTCCGGAGGTCCCGCCGCGCGACCGGCATCGCCGCGCGGCGGGTTCGCGATCAGCCCTTGAGGTCCTGGTCGGCGACCACGAACAACTCCGAGTGCGGTTTGGCGTTGCCGAACTGGCCGTGCGGCCAGGACTTCCGGTTGAAGTTCACGCCCACCTCCCCGGTGACCTCGTCGCGGAAGGTGTCGTCGACCTCGACCTTCCCGTCCTTCCCGAGGCGCACGACGTTGACCTTGTGGTCACCGTCCAGGCCGGACCGGGCCACGAAGTAGTTCGACACCGCGAGCCGCTGCGGCTGGTCGGTTTCGCGGTAGAAACCATCCGCGCCTCGGACGAAGTTGTCGTAGGCGCCCCAGTGCGGCCCGGCACCCGGCTGGCCGGGGTTGATCGGCGTCGCCCCCGACAAGGTCGGGCAGTCGGATTCGGCACCGCCCTGCTCGGCCTCCGGCTTGGTGTCGATCGAGCACTGGACGTCGGTGCCCGCGTCGACCAGCTTCGAGATGTCCAGCGTGTAGACGCCACCGGTGGTTCCGGGGTCGTCGGGGCCGAACGTGCCGGGCTGGCGGCCCACGATCGCGCGGTACAGGAAGCGGTCGTCCGGGCTGGTCTGGATCCAGCCGCCGTTGGAGCTGCCGCCGTTGCGGTCGTTGGCCGGGTCGAAGCCCTGGTTCGCGGCGCCGTCGTCGAACACCTGCCGCCACTTGGGTTCGGCAGCGGTGATGTCCGGCGTGTAGAACACCGCACCGCCCTGCATGGTCTGGGCGAAAGCGCCCTTGTGACCGGGCAGGTTGGTGACGGTCGTTTCCATCACCGCGCGGCTCTCCTGGTGCAGCGGATCCGCTTCATCACCGCGCGGGCCGTTCGGCAGGTAGGACACCGCCTTGAGCTTCGGGTGGTTGCGGTCGGAGATGTCCCAGGTCCGCACGGTCGGGCGCCGCAGGTACGGCGACGGCGCCTTCACCGGGTCCAGGATGATGTTGCGCGGCTCCACGTAGTCCGCGGTGACCAGGGTGTTCAGGTCCTCGCGGGCTTGGATCCCGTGCGGGTTGGCGCAGGTCGGCTGGCCGAGCCGCGGCAGGTTGTCGCAGAGCTTCTCGTTGTCGCCGCCCGGTGTCGCGGCCGGCGATTGCGAGAGCACCTTGGCGTTCTCGTCGAACCGCACCACTTCACCGGGGCTCCCGGCGAAACCGTTGCCGATGTGCACCGAACCGTCGTCGTACCGGTACGGCCCGGGCGCGACCGGCCCGCCCATGTACGTCGCGTACGCGGTGCCGTCCTTGAGCACCCAGTACGCGTCGGGCACGGAACCACCGAGGGTTTGCGACGGCAGGCTGATGCCCTTGAGCTTCACGTTCGGCAGCGCGGCGACGTCGAAGGCGTAGGTCGCCGCGCCGAAGAGCGCACCGGCGTAGATCGTGTCGCCCTTGTGCCACACGTACTGCATGTGGTGCGGCTCGTTCTCCACCAGCGGTCCGACGGTGATGGTGTTGACGACCTCGCCGTACCCGGGGGATCCGGGAGTCGCGTCGATGACCGCGAGGAAGTCCGGCCCCGGCAGGGAATCCGCGACGTCGTCGATGCCGCCGGTCAGCGAACCGGGCAGGTCGCGGACCTTCGGCACCGCGGTGTCGGCGATGTTCTCGTCGCCGGCCCACACCAGCAACCATTCCTTGCGCTTGCCGTCGGACTGGGACTTCTCCAACGCGCTCTTCACCAGGTGGTTGGTGACCGTGTAGTCCTTGCCGTCGGCGCCCTTGATCGACTGGGTGGACACCTCGACGTCGGCGTAGGCGTCCGGCACCGGGAGCGTGACCGCGCCGACGGCCACCAGTGCAGCGCCCAGCCCGGTGAACAGTCTTCGATATCTGCTTTTCATCAGTGCTCCGAACAATCGGTGGGGTGCCCGGCTTCGGGCGTGCTTGAACCGCCGTGCGGCCGGAAATGGCGGCACGACCGGAAATGGAGCGAATAGCTGCCGAGCTCTCGACGCCGAAGGCCAAGAGCGCTTGTTCGCCTAGCCCCGCTCGGGACCGGGAATGGTGCGCCCGGCTGCGCAGCCGGTAATCACCGGCGAATTCGGGTTGCTGCTGCGCAGAAGTGGCGGGGGATCAACGCGCGCGACAGAGCGCGCTGGCCTGCTGCACGAGATCGACGTGCAGGCGAGCGACGAGAGTGCCGAACCTCGACATGGCTGAAATCATCGGCACGGCAACGCGAAGTGTCAACGCCGAACCACTGGATGAGATCATCCCCGTTCCTCGCCGACGAATTCCCCGCGCTCATCGGAATTCACCCGGACAGAGGTCGTGGATTTAACACGGGAAACATTTCCACCGCCCGCGAACGGATCGCCGAAACTGCGCTCGTGGGCGCGAAAAGCTATTCCGCGCTCACGTGCGGAGACCAGCTGAGGTGGGCGCGAAGTGCTGCCGCGCCGCATTCGGCGAGCCAGTCGGTGAAGGTGCGCAGTCCGGGGTGGATCACGCGCAGTGCTTCGATGTCGGCGTGCCAGCGGCAGCCCGCCTCCCAGCTCTTCTTGGTCTCACGGTGGGCATCGCGACCCGGTCGCGCAGGTACTGCTCGATCTGCGCTTTCGCCGCCGCGCCGGGGAATTCGGTCGACGCCGTGGCGACCGTGCTGAGCACGACCCGCTCGATCCCCGCCGCGGCGGCCGGTGCGGTCGCGTCGCGAACCAGGGCTCGAACCGGCCGACCGTCGGCCAGCAGCCGACACGCGCGGTGGCGTTGCCCTGCTTGCCGGTGGACCGGTGACGAGGAGTGCGATCTTCGGCCGTCACGGAAGGCGGCTCGTTCCGCGACACGTCTTCGCAGCGGCGTCACGGAACCGAGGAGCGCTGCCTCGAGTGCGGCATGCGCCTGCGCATCCGATCCACCGCGCTACCGCGGCCCGACCTGCCGGCAGCGCGCCCGCCGCCGACGTGTCTAGCTCGGCGCGTCCCCGCGTTCCATCTCGATCGCGCGGCGCATCGCCTTGCGGCCGCGGTTGCGGTCACCGGCCAGGTCGTAGGCCTGCGCGAGGGCGAACCAGCGGCGCCAATCCCCCGGCTCCGCCTCGAGTTCGGTCTGCTTCTCGTCGAACCACGCGTCCGCGGCTTCCCGCTCGACGCGACCGGACGGCCGCAGCGGCAGGTGCGAGACGTCCGGCAGGGCACCTTCGTCGTGCAGCCGCCGGGCCAGCCGCTCGGTGCTCGCGCCGAAACGCAGCTGGTCCACCACGAGCACCGCGCCGAGCACCGGCAGCACGAAGATCGCCACGCCGAGCGCGATGAACACCGGCTGTCCGCTGACGATCATCGTGACGGCGCGCTCACCCATGATCACCAGGTAGACGAGCAGCACCGCCGCCACCACGAACGCCGAGGTCCGCGCGGTCAGCAACTTGCGCTGCTTCGACTCGGCCAACTCAGATCCCCAGCAGCGCGTCGAGCCCGACGGTCACGCCGGGCCGGTTGCCGACCTCGCGGATCGACAGCAGCACGCCCGGCATGAACGAGCGGCGGTCGTAGGAGTCGTGCCGGATCGTCAGCGTCTCGCCCTCGGTGCCGAACAGCACCTCCTGGTGGGCGACGAGCCCGGTCATCCGAACCGAGTGCACGCGCACCCCGTCGACGTCGGCACCTCGGGCGCCGTCGAGCTCCTTGGTCGTCGCGTCCGGAACCTCGCCCAGCTCGGCTTCGGCGCGCGCCTGCGCGATCACCTGCGCGGTGCGCGCGGCCGTCCCGGACGGGGCGTCGGCCTTCTTCGGGTGGTGCAGCTCGACGATCTCGACGGACTCGAAGAACTTCGCGGCCAGCTCGGCGAACCGCATCGACAGCACCGCGCCGATGGCGAAGTTCGGCGCGACCAGCACCCCGACCTCCGGGCGCTCGGCCAGCCAGGACCGGATCTGCGCCAGCTCCGGTTCCCCGAGGCCGCTGGTGCCGACCACGACGTGGATGCCGTTCTCAACGCAGAACTTGACGTTGTCCAGCACCGAATCCGGGTGGGTGAGGTCGACGGCCACCTGCGCACCGGCCGCGACCAGCCCGGACAGGTCGTCCTCGCGGTTGATCGCGGCGACCAGCTCGGTGTCGGGGGCCTCGCCGACGGCGCGAACCGCCTCGGAACCCATCCTCCCGCGGGCGCCCAGCACACCGACCTTGATGCTCACGTGACGACTACCTTTCCACCCCGGCACCGAACCACCCCGAGTCTATGCGCGCACCTCACCCCGACCGGACACACCCCGACCAGGCCCACCTCCGGCGCTCCGACTCCCGGCCTCCGATCTGCAGTTTCAATTGAAACTGCAGATCTCCCCCACGCCGGACCGCAGTTTCAATTGAAACTGCGGCCACACCGGCACCAGCCCCTGGCCACCCGCCGCCCGCGGAGGTCCGCAAATTCAATGGAAATCAGACGTCCGATTTCCATTGAATTTGCGTCGGACCGGGGCTCAGACGCCGTCGGGGAGTTCTTCGAGGGTGTTGTAGGGGCCGACGACGGCCGTGGTGAGGGGGCGGCGGAGGAGTTCCGCCGCGAGCTCCGCGACGTCCTCGGTGGTGACCGCGTCGATGCGCTCGAGGGTCTGCTCTACCGTGAAGTGGCGGCCGTAGTTCAGCTCGGTCTTGCCGATGCGGCTCATCCGCGCCGCGCTGTCCTCCAGGCCGAGCACCAGGCCACCGCGCAGCTGCCCGCGCCCGCGCTCCACCTCGTCCTCGCTCAGACCGTCCGCGGCGACGCCCGCGAGCACGCCGCGGATCACCCGGGCGACCTCGCCGAGCCGGTCCGGCGTGCAGCCCGCGTACACCGAGAACGTGCCGGCGTCGGAGTAGGCCGTGGTCGAGGAGTAGACCGAGTAGGCCAGGCCGCGCCGCTCGCGGATCTCCTGGAACAGCCGGGAGCTCATCCCGCCGCCGAGCGCGGCGTTGAGCACCCCGAGCGCGAAGCGGCGCTCGTCGTAGCGGTCGAAGCTGCGGCACCCCATCAGCAGGTGTGCCTGCTCGGTGTCGTCGGGCTGCAGCACCACGCGCTTCTGCTTCGGTAACCGGGCGCGCCCGGCGCGCGGCGGCGCCGGCAGCTCCTCGCCGGTCAAGCGGTCGCCGAGGGCCTTGCGGACCAGGCGCAGCACGCGACCGTGCTCGACGTTGCCGGCCGCCGCGATCACCATCTTCGGCATCTCGTAGCGGCTGCGGTAGAAGCCGTGCACCCGCGCCCGGGTCATGCCGGTGATCGATTCCTCGCTGCCCAGCACCGACCGGCCGAGCGGGTGGTCGCCCAGCACCGCCGAGCTGAACAGCTCGTGCAGCAGGTCCTCGGCGTCGTCGTCGCGCATCGCGATCTCCTCGAGCACCACGCTGCGCTCGACGTCCACATCGGACTTCGCGTTCACCGCGTCGAAGACCACGTCGCAGAGCATGTCCACGGCCAGCGGCAGGTCGCGGTCCAGGACGTGCGCGTAGTAGCAGGTGTGCTCCTTGGCGGTGAACGCGTTGAGCTCACCGCCGACGCCGTCGATCTGCTGCGCGATGTCCACCGCGGTGCGCTTGGCGGTCCCCTTGAACAGCAGGTGTTCGAGGTAGTGCGCGGCACCGGCCTGCGGTTTGCCCTCGTCGCGCGAGCCCACCCCGACCCAGATCCCGACCGAGGCGGAGCGGACGCCGGGCACCGGCTCGGTCACGACCCGCAATCCGCCCGGTAGCACGGTGCGCCGCACGGCGGCGTCACCGCTGCGCCCGAGGACCCGGGTGGTCCCGGGGCGTTGCAGGTGGCCACCGACGATCTGCTTCTGCTGCTTCATGTCCCCACGAGAGTGTTCGGGCGGATTGGTGCACTCAAACGATACGGCCCGCCCCGGGCTTGCCGGGACGGGCCGCGTCGAACGGTCAGTCGCAGATCACTGCTCCGACTTCTCGCCTTCCGGCTCGGCCGCGGCCTCGGACTTCTCGTCCTCGTCGCTGACCAGCACCAGGCTGATCTTGCCGCGGCTGTCGATGTCGGCGATCTCCACGCGCAGCTTGTCGCCGACGTTCACCACGTCCTCGACCTTGCCGATGCGCTTGCCGTTGCCCAGCTTGGAGATGTGCACCAGGCCGTCCTTGCCCGGCAGCAGCGAGACGAACGCGCCGAACGCCGCGGTCTTGACCACGGTGCCCAGGAAGCGCTCGCCGACCTTCGGCAGCTGCGGGTTCGCGATGGCGTTGATCTTGTCGATCGCGGCCTCCGCGGACGGGCCGTCGGCGGCACCGACGTAGATCGTGCCGTCGTCCTCGATGGTGATCTCCGCGCCGGTCTCCTCGGTGATCGAGTTGATCATCTTGCCCTTCGGGCCGATGACCTCGCCGATCTTGTCCACCGGGATGCTGATGGAGGTCACGCGCGGGGCGTGCGGGCTCATCTCGTCGGGCTTGCCGATCGCCTCGGCCATCACCTCGAGGATGGTGAACCGGGCGTCGCGGGCCTGGCCGAGCGCCTGCGCCAGCACCTCGGACGGGATGCCGTCCAGCTTGGTGTCCAGCTGCAGGGCGGTCACGAACTCCTTCGTGCCTGCGACCTTGAAGTCCATGTCGCCGAAGGCGTCCTCGGCACCGAGGATGTCGGTCAGCGCCACGTAGTGGGTCTTGCCGTCGATCTCGTCGGAGACCAGACCCATGGCGATGCCCGCGACCGGCGCCTTCAGCGGCACACCCGCGTTGAGCAGGGACAGCGTCGAGGCGCAGACCGAGCCCATCGAGGTGGAGCCGTTGGAGCCCAGCGCCTCGGAGACCTGGCGGATCGCGTACGGGAACTCCTCGCGCGACGGCAGCACCGGCATCAGCGCGCGCTCGGCCAGCGCACCGTGGCCGATCTCGCGCCGCTTCGGGCTGCCGACCCGGCCGGTCTCACCGGTCGAGTAGGGCGGGAAGTTGTAGTGGTGCATGTACCGCTTCGTCGTCTCCGGGGACAACGAGTCGATGGTCTGCTCCAGCCGCAGCATGTTCAGCGTGGAGACGCCCAGGATCTGGGTCTCGCCGCGCTCGAACAGCGCCGAGCCGTGGGCCCGCGGGATCACGCCGACCTCGGCGGACAGGCTGCGGATGTCGGTCAGACCGCGGCCGTCGATGCGGACCTGGTCGCGGATGATGCGCTGGCGCACCAGCTTCTTGGTCAGCGAGCGGAAGGCGGCGCCGAGCTCCTTCTCGCGTCCCTCGAACTGCTCGCCCGCACCGGTGGCGACCTTCTCCAGCACCGACGCCTTGATCTCGTCGAGCCGGGACTCCCGCTCCTGCTTGCCGGCGATCTTCAGCGCCTCGGCCAGGTCCGCGGAAACGGCCTGCTCGACGGCGGTGAAGGCGTCCTCGGCGTAGGCCGGGAACACCGGGAACTCCTGGGCGGCCTTGCCGGCCGCCTGCGCGAGCTGCTGCTGCGCCTGGCACAGGGTCCGGATGAACGGCTTGGCCGCCTCCAGACCAGCGGCGACGACCTCTTCGGTCGGGGCCTGGGCGCCCTCGCCGACCAGCTGCGCGGTCTTCTCGGTGGCCTCGGCCTCGACCATCATGATCGCGACGTCGTCACCGACGATGCGGCCCGCGACGACCATGTCGAACACGGCGCGCTCGAGCTGCTCGTGGGTCGGGAAGGCGACCCACTGGCCGTCGATCAGCGCCATCCGGGTGCCGCCGATCGGGCCGGAGAACGGCAGACCGGAGGCCTGCGTGGACGCCGACGCGGCGTTGATCGCCAGCACGTCGTAGAGGTCGCCCGGGGCCAGGCTCATCACGGTGACGACGACCTGGATCTCGTTGCGCAGACCGTCCACGAAGGACGGGCGCAGCGGCCGGTCGATCAGCCGGCAGGTCAGGATCGCGTCGGTGGAGGGACGGCCCTCGCGGCGGAAGAACGAGCCGGGGATGCGGCCCGCAGCGTACATCCGCTCCTCGACGTCGACGGTCAGCGGGAAGAAGTCGAAGTGCTCCTTCGGCTGCTTCGAGGCCGAGGTGGCCGACAGCAGCATGGTCTCGTCGTCGAGGTAGGCGACGACGCTGCCCGCGGCCTGCTTGGCCAGCCGTCCGGTCTCGAAGCGGACGGTGCGGGTGCCGAAGGCGCCGTTGTCGAGCACGGCGGTCGCTTCGTAAACACCCTCGTCGATCTGGGGTTCGGTCAAGATGACTCCTCATCCTCACGAGGCCCACGGCAGGTGCATCCGGGTCGTGGTCCGACGAGGCCGGCCATCGATCGAAGCCCCCGGGAACGTCATTGCGACGACTTGCCCGGCAGCCACTACCGAGGACCGGCGGACGCCTGCCCGGTGCGTACCACCGTGAGCGCTCTTCTGTTGCAACGGCGCCTCAGCGCCGGTTCATGCACCGAGGGGAGCGGCCCGCTGGCCACTCCCCTCGGCGTTCGTCAACGGCGCAGGCCGAGTCGCTTGATCAGCGAACGGTAGCGCTCGATGTCCACCTTGGTCAGGTAGTTGAGCAGACGGCGGCGACGACCGACCATCAGCAGCAGACCACGACGCGAGTGGTGGTCGTGCTTGTGCTGCTTGAGGTGCTCGGTCAGACCGATGATCCGCTTGGTGAGCAGGGCCACCTGGGCCTCGGGCGAACCGGTGTCGCCGTCCTTGAGGCCGTACTCGGCCAGGATCTGCTTCTTCTCTGCAGTGGACAAAGCCACGAGTTGACTCCTTCGATGTCCCGTGTCAAGTGCACCCGGCCGATCCGGCCGGGAACGGGTCCGGCGCCCGAATCGAACACCGGGCCGGAGACGGCCACCACGGACTGCAGCCGCTCCACCGGTCAGGATATCAGGACGGCCTGCTACTACCGGGTCAACCCGATGACTCGCGCGTCACCCCGACCCGGTGCACGGTCCGGTACGTCGGGCCGCCTTCCCGCAGGTCACTGCACACCACGGCCAGTTCGCGCGACTGCCACCAAGGCCCGGCGTAACCGGCGAACAGCCCGGGCAGCAGCTCCCGGTCCGGCCGCCCGGCCACCCACCGGCCGACGGTGAGGTGGGCCCGGTACCCGCGCGGATTCCCGCCGGCCGCGTGCACGAGGTCGCGCAGTCCCCGCTCATCGTCCTCATCGGCCGGTTCGACGCCGACCCACAGCACGCCGCGGAACACCCCGCTGCCCGCCAACCGCAGCCGCGGAGGCGCGGGATCGGTGTTCCGCAGCCGCGCCACCCGGTGCTCCAGCCGTTCGGTCACCTGCTCCTGATCGGCGTCGTCACCGTGGAAGCACAACGTCAGGTGCCAGCGCTCGGGCTCGACGAAGCGGAACTTCCGCAGTCCCTCCGTCGCCCGGGCCAACCGCTCCGGGTCCAGCCGATCGACCGCGGCGGCCAGGTGCCGCACCGCCTCAGCCGACGGCCACAGCGCGGTGAACAGGCGCATACCCACCTCCAGGCGCGCGTCCCACCACCCAAACTACTCACGACCCCGCGCCCCGCAGTTTCACTTGAAACCGCGATTCGCCGCGGGTGGGAACCACAGTTTCAATTGAAACTGCGGTCCTTGGGTCGCAGTTTCAATTGAAACTGCGGATCCCCGCAAGGCGCAGCGCCCGGTGGGCGGGGCGGGTCAGTCGCCGTTGGCGGCGCGGCGGAGCAGGCCCGCCAGGCGCGGGTAGCGGCCTTCCAGGATGGACGCCGCGGCTTCGAGCTCGTTGGGCTTGGCCACCTCGCGCAGGACCGGCCAGGCCGCTTCTTCGCCGTTGGCGACGTGCTTGACCGGCAGGTCGTCCCGCCCCACCGACGGCTGCGACTGGCGGACGTCCTCCAGCGCCTGCTTCATCGCCTCGGCCTCACCGGACACGACGCCGGGGATGAGCACCTTGCGCTCGAGCATCACCAGCCGGGCCAGCACCTGCGGGTTGCCGATCTTGGCGCGGCGGCCGCTCATCACCTGGCTGAGCATCGGGGCGCTGATGCCGAGCACGTCGGCGAGCTGGGCCTGCGAGATGCGGAAGGCGACGACCAAGCGGCGCACGCGATCGCCCAGCGGTTCGCCGTACCACTGCCGCTGCAGGGCCAGATTCCGCTGGACGTTGCTGCTCTCCGCCACCTTCGGTCCCCCAATCTCGGCGCCGACCTGATCACGCCTGGCCGCTCCGGCACTGAATACTGCCAGGTCATTGGCCGGACGCGAGCGAGAATCGGAAATCCGCCCGGCGCGCCCTGGTCCGCTCGGACGGCGCGGCTGCTCCGTTCGGGGACCCGACTTGCCCGGATTCACCCGTCCGCCGCCAGGATCCGGCGGGTCTCGGCGACGTCGAGGTTCATCTGCTCGATCAGCGCCTCGACGCTGTCGAAGCGCTCCATCGCCCGCAGCCGCCGCACGAAGTCCAGGTCGACGTGCTCGCCGTAGAAGTCGGCGTCGACGTCGAGCACGTAGGCCTCGACGGTGCGCTCGGTGCCGGAGAACGTCGGGTTGCTGCCCACCGAGACGGCTGCGGGCAGCGTGCGGCCGGGCTCCTTCGAGCCGCGGCGGCGGTGGGTGAACCAGCAGGCGTAGACGCCGTCGGCGGGGATCGCCGCGTGCGGCGGGGTGGACAGGTTCGCGGTGGGGAAACCGAGCTCCTTGCCGCCGCGCCCGGCCCCGCGCACCACGATGCCCTCCAGGCGGTGGTCGCGGCCCAGCGCGGACGCCGCAGCGACCACGTCACCGGCGTCGATGCACGACCGGATGTAGGTCGACGAGAACGTCACCGAAGCCCCCGACGGGTCGTCGGTCCGCTCGACCGGGCCGGACACCAGGGCGTCGGACTCGACGTCGAAGCCGAACCGCTCCCCCAGCTTGGCCAGCAGCTCGATGTTGCCCGCCGCCTTGTGCCCGAAGGTGAAGTTCTCCCCCACCACGATCTCGGCCGCGTGCAGCTTCTCGACCAGGATCTCGTGCACGAACTCCTCCGCCGGGATGCGGGAGACCTCGCGGGTGAACGGCAGCACGCAGAACACGTCCACGCCGAGCTGCTCGGCCAGTTCCGCCCGCCGCCGCAGGGTGGTCAGCTGCGCCGGGTGGCTGCCCGGCCGCACCACCTCCGACGGATGCGGGTCGAAGGTCATCAGCACGCACGGCACGCCGCGGCGCCGCGCCTGCCGCACCGCGTGCGAGATGAGTTGCTGGTGCCCTCGGTGCACGCCGTCGAAGACACCGATGGTGACCACGCACCGTCCCCAGCCGCCGGGAAGCTGCTCCAAACCACGCCATCGCTGCACGACCACGAAGCCTACTGCTCGACCAACCGAACGACGGAAAGCCATCGCCCGTGCCGCGACTCACAGCACGGGGCGCGAGCATGGCCGTCACCGCGCTCGCGCCCCCGGCAGGTCAGCTGACGCCGGCTTCGAAGGCGGAGACGTCCACGGCCGAGCCCGCGCAGAGCGCGCTGAAGGCGTCCTGCTCGCTGGTGTTCACCGGGACCTCGGCGGCGTCGCTCCAGTCGTCGGAGGCGGTGAAGTTCACCGCGAGCTTGGCCGGGGTCGTCCCGCAGCCCTCCGAGGTGGTCCACTTCAACGAGGCCATCGCCATGTCGTAGGCCGGGCCCGGCATGGGCACCCGGGACGGCGCGGGCTGCAGGCCGTGCTGCACCGTCGTCGACACCGGCTTGCCGCTCTCGTCGAGCAGCCGGAGCTCGGGGTAGTTGCTCAGGACGCAGGGGTCGTTCGCGTCCTTCTTGGTCGCCGTCAGCTTGCCCTCGCCGCCCGACGGGGCCACCTCTCCGGACTGGTACGCAACGGTCAGGTCCCGGCCGGTGCAGGGCCGGTCCTCACCGGACAACCCGTTGTCGCCGGAGCTCTCCGTCTTGCCCTCGGGCTGCTGCGCATCGGTCTCGGGCTGAGCGGCGTCGGATGCGACCGTCTGGTTGTCGACCTGCGGATCCGCGCTGCCGATGACATGCCCCGAACCACTTCCTCCAGAGCATCCGCTCAGCGCCAAACCCGCCGCCAGCACGACGGTCGCCCCGACTAATCGCTTGCGCATGCTGTCCCCACTTCCTCGTCGCTCGTTCGGACTAGTCGTGGGACGGCTCACGTCGGGACGGGTTCCTGCGATGTGGCCCAGGTCACCGAGAACGCTTGCGAAGGGAGAAATACCGGTCAATTCCCCGGGATGATCACCAGCACCGGCTTGGCGGTCCGGCCGCGATCGCGGACCAGCGCGACCGCGCGCCCCTCCGGATCGAACATCCCGTAGGTGCCCTCGACACCGGCGGCCGGCACCAGCTGGCCGTGCGAAAGTGCGCGAGCCACGGTCGAGTCCACGTTGCGGCGCGGAAAAGCGGTCTCCACCGCCTCGTCGAGGCTCATCGACAGCCCCGGCTCGGCCTCCAGCTGGTCCAGGGTGCGCGCGGTGGCCAGCCCGAACGGGCCGACCCGGGTGCGGCGGAGCTCGCCGAGGTGACCGCCGACGCCGAGGCCGGCGCCCAGATCGCGGGCCAGCGCCCGCACGTAGGTCCCGGACGAGCACTCGACCAGCACGTCCAGCTCGGTGATGCGCTCGGTGCGGCGCAGGCCGAGCACGTCGAAGCGGGAGACCGTGACCGGCCGGGCCGCCAGCTCGACCTCCTCGCCCTGGCGCACGAGGTCGTAGGCCCGGCGGCCGTTGATCTTCACCGCGCTGACCGCGCTGGGCACCTGCTGGATGTCCCCGGTCAGCTCGGCGATCCCGGCGCGGATCGCGGACTCGTCCACCGTGGACGCGTCCACTTCGGACAGGAACTCGCCCTCGGCGTCGTCGGTGGTGGTCGTCGCGCCCAGCCGGATGGTCGCCAGGTAGGCCTTGGTGTCCAGGGCCAGGTGGCCGAGCAGCTTGGTCGCTCGCTCCAGGCCCAGCACCAGCACGCCGGTGGCCATCGGATCCAGGGTTCCGGCGTGGCCGACCTTGCGGGTGCCCATGATGCGGCGGACCCGCGAGACGACGTCGTGCGAGGTCATCCCCGCCGGTTTGTCGACCACGAGCAGGCCGGGCGGAACGGTGGGACGTGCTTTACGGGAGTGCTCGGACACGACGCACCATCTTCCCCGACCTGGTTGGACGACCATCGCCTGGGTCGCGCCGGCGATACGGTGGGAGGCGAGCGAGGAGGTTGAAGTGGCGTTCCGACCGATCCGGCGATTCGGCGATCCCATCCTGCGCATGCCGGCCGAACCGATCACCGAGTTCGACCAGCGGCTGCGCGCCATCGTCACCGACCTGCTGGACACCGTCGACGCACCCGGCCACGCCGGGGTGGCCGCGCCGCAGATCGGCATCGGCGTGCGGGCGTTCAGCTACAACGTGGACGGCGAGATCGGTTACGTGCTCAACCCGGAACTCGTGGAGCTGTCCGAGGAGACGCAGGACGGCGTCGAAGCGTGCCTGTCCCTGCCCAACCTCGGCTTCAACACCCGCCGGGCGCAGCGCGCGGTGGTGCGCGGCGTCGACATGGCGAACGAGCCGGTCACGGTGTCGGGCACCGGTCTGATGGCCCGCTGCCTCCAGCACGAGACCGACCACCTCGACGGCAAGGTCTACATCCAGCGCCTCGACCCCGAGACCCGCCGCGAAGCGTTCAGCCAGATCCGCGACCAGGAATGGTTCTGGCAGCGCTGATCCGCGTTCAGGCGGTGGCGGGCTGGGTCCTGGTGGCGCCGGTGATCGCCCAGCGTCCGGAGCGGGCCCGCAGCAGCAGGGTGATCAGGCGCAGGACCATGAACATCGAGAGACCGGTCCAGATGCCCGCCAGGCCCCAGTCGAAGGCCAGGGAGAGCCAGATCAGCGGGAGGTAGCCGATGAAGGCGCTCAGGAGCGTTGCGGTGCGGAGGTAGGCGGCGTCGCCCGCGCCGAGGAACACCCCGTCCAGGGCGAACACCACACCGGCCACCGGCTGCAGCAGGACGAAGAACCACCAGGCGTGCGGGATCGTCGCCAGGACTGCGGCGTCCGAGGTGAACACCGCAGGCAGCGGGATCGTGAGCACCGCGAACAGGACGCCCAGGATGATCCCGAACGCCAGGCCGTACCAGGTGACCTGCTTGGCGATCGCCTTGGCGCGCGGCGCCGAACCCGCGCCCAGCGCCGCCCCGACCAGCGACTGCGCGGCGATCGCCAGCGAGTCCAGCACCAACGCCAGGAACGTCCAGAGCTGCCAGACCACCTGGTGCGCGGCTGCGGCTTCGGCACCGGTGCGGGCGGCCACCGACGTCGCCGACAGGAAGCACACCTGGAAGGCCAGCGTGCGCAGCACCAGGTCGCGCCCGAGGCCGAGCTGGGCCCGCATCATGGCCGGCTGCGGCTTCAGCGCGACCTGCTCCACGACGAGCGCTCGGACGAACAGGGAGGCGGCGATGGTCTGGCCGACCAGGTTCGCGATCGCCGAACCCTCCAGCCCCCAGCCGAAGGGGTAGACGAACAGCGGGCACAGCACGGCCGACACACCGTTGCCGACCAGCACGTACCGCAGCGGGCGCGCGGTGTCCTGCACCCCGCGCATCCAGCCGTTGCCGGCCATCGTGATCAGCACGAGCGGAGCGCCGCAGAGCGCGATGCGCAGCCAGGTCGCGGCCGCGTCGGCGACCGGTCCGGGCCCGGCGAGCAGCTCGGCGACCGGCACCGCCACCAGCTGGGCCAGCAGCAGGAGCACGATGCCGACCGCGATGCCCAGCCAGGTCGCCTGGACGCCTTCCGCGACGGCGTCCTTGCGACGTCCGGCACCGTGCAGCCGCGCAGTGCGCGCCGTGGTGCCGTAGGTCAGGAACGTCAGCTGGCTGGAGATCAGCGTGAACAGGGTGCCGCCGAGCGCGAGACCGGCCAGCGGGACGGCACCGAGGTGTCCGACCACCGCGGTGTCGACGAGCACGTACAGCGGTTCGGCGGCGAGCACGCCCAGCGCCGGTACCGCGAGCGCGAACAACTTCCGCGGCGCGACGCGCTCCGCTTGCTCGGACACACTTCCTCCAGATCAGCACGTGCTCGGATCGATCAGGGCGGCTCCCCGGCTCGGCGGGATAAGCTACGAAGTACAGTTTCGCCCCTGACATGCCAGGCTACGGTAAGGACCGCTGATGGACAACGCTGATTACGTCGACGTAGCGCTGCGGATCGCCAACGCCGACCTGAGCAGCCTCGACGCCGTCCGCGCCGCGGTCCACGACGAACCCTGGTGGGCCGACCGACTCGCCGAACCGGACCTCCCGGTGCTGCGCGCGGTCGCCGATGGGCTGCGCCGAACCCTGGACGCCCTGGTCACCAACGATGGCGAAGCCGCGCTCGCGGAGATCAACGCCCTGCTCTCCGCGCATCCGCCCCGGCCGCGGCTCTCCAGCCACGGCGGACACCACGGCATCCCCAACTGGCACCTCCACGTCGCAGGCCCGGACGCACCGGCGGTCGACGAAGTCGCTGCCGCCGCGGCGTGGGGTCTGGCGCAGGGAGTCGTCCAGCACGGAACGACCCGCTGGGGCCGCTGCGAAGCCGACGGCTGCGACACCTACTACCTGGACACCTCGACCAACCAGGCCAAACGCTTCTGCTCCCCGCGCTGCGCGAACCGCATGCACGTCGCGGCCTTCCGAGCCCGCCGCCGAACGTGAATCACAGTTTCAATTGAAACTGCGCCCCACCGGCGTGTCGGGACCCGGCGTGTCAGGACCTGAGCACAGGTTCCGACGCCTGCGGAGAACTCCCGCAAATTCCATTGAAATCGGACGTCCGATTTCAATGGAATTTTGAGTGTGACCGGCTCCGGAACCGGGAGGTGGGAGACCTCGTCGAACCGGCGGATCAGTCGAGCAGCGGAGCCTCGTCGAGGGCCTTGCGGATCGAGTCGATGATGTCCTCCGGCTCGCCCTGGGCGGTGAAGCCCGAGGCGAGGTGGTGTCCTCCACCGCCGCAAGCCGCCGCAGCGTGGCCCACGTCCAGGAGGCTGTCGGCGCGCAGCGACACCGACCAGTGCCGCGGTGCCATCTCCTTGAGCACCGCAGTCACCTCGGCCTCGCTGGTCGTGCGCAGCACGTCGATGACGCTGTCGAGCTCCTCGCTGCGCAGGCCGTCGGAGTCGGTCAGGCGGACCGTGGCGTGCACGAACCCCATCCCGCGCGCAGCGGCCGGCTCGAGCTCAGCCGCACCGAGCACACCAGAGAGCATGCCCATCCAGCCGAACGGATGGGTGTCGAGCAGCGGGCGCGTGGTCGCCTCGGGATCCACGCCCGCGTCCAGCAGCCGCGCCGCAACGCGGTGCGTGCTGGCACTGGCGTGCCGGAAGGAACGGGTGTCGGTGACCAGCCCCGCGTACAGGCAGCGCGCGGTCGGCAGGTCCAGTTCCACGCCGAGTTCGTCGAGCAGCCGCACGACGATCATCACGGTCGCCTCGGCGCGCTCGTCCACCACGTGCAGCGTGCCGTAGCGCGTGTTGGAGACGTGGTGGTCGATCACGATGACGTCGCCACCGGCCGCGATGGTCGCGCCGACCCGATCGGCCAACCGCCCGAGCCGCTGCAGGCTGCCGGTGTCGCACACCACCAGGGTCGGCGGCGCCGCGGGCACCTCGTCGACGGGCACGACCAGGCCGTCGACGTCGAGATCGCGCAGCGAGGCCGGCGGCTGGTCCGGCGTGCCGAACGACACGCGCACCCGGCATCCCCGCCGCCGCAACGCCCGCCCCAGCGCGAGCGCGCTGCCGAGCGCGTCCGCATCGGGGTTGACGTGGGCGAACAGCGTCACGTCCGTGGCATCGGCCAGCTTGCGCGCGGCCTCCGACACGGCTGACGCCACCGGATCTGCAACGGCACCGGGCCTCTCGCCCGCACCCTCTGCTTCGGACAGCCCGCGCACCCGGTTCACCTCCACGGCAACGGCGACCATTGCGGTCACCCGTGCACAACGCACCTGATGATGCGCTGCGACTCAACCACTCTGTGGCCCACGACGCACATCGGCGTCGGAAATCGACTCCGGTTCCGCACCGTCGGTGTCGATCTCATCATCGACGGTGGTCTCGCGGTACGGATCGGCGTCCCCGGCGTGTTCCGCGCCGGACGCCAACCGGGCCACCTCCGCGTCGGCCTCCTTGGCCTTCGCGAGCAGCTCCTCCATGTGCCGGGCCTGGTCCGGGACCGTGTCCGCCACGAACTTCAGCGTGGGCGTGAACCGCACACCGGTCTGCTGGCCGACGCGGGAGCGCAGGACCCCGGTCGCGCTGGCCAGCGCGGCGGCGGTCGAGGCGTAGTCGGCGTCGTCGCCGAAGACCGTGTAGTAGACAGTTGCGTCCCGCAGGTCGGGGGTGACCCTGGCGTCGGTGATCGTCACCATCGCCAGTCGCGGATCCTTGACCTCGTACTCCAGCCCGGACGCGACGATCTGGGCGATCCGCTTGGCGAGCCTGCGGGCGCGCGCCGTATCAGCCACGGCGCACCTCCTTCGGGAAAGTTCAGTTCAGTTGGGGAGCGGCACGGGCCGCTCAGCCGCCCGCACGAGGAGCGGAACGTTCTGGGGAGTCCTTCTCAGGACGAGGTCGCGGGGATCCGCGGACCACCTCTTCAGTCCTCCGGGCCGAGCATGCGCTGCCGGGCCGAAAGCAGTTCGAGTTCGGGGCGGGCGGCGACCAACCGCTCGCAGGCGTCCAGCACTTCGCGCACGTGCGAGGCGTCGCCGGACACCGCCGCGATGCCGACCAGCGCACGGCGGTGCAGGTCCTGGTTCCCGGCCTCGGCGACCGCGACTTCGAAGCGCCGCCGCAGCTCGGCCACCACCGGCCGCACCACGGCGCGCTTCTGCTTCAGCGAGCGGACGTCGCCGAGCAGCACGTCGAGTTCGAGCACACCGACATACATGGGGTCCCCCACCGCGAGAACGCAGGGGGCCGTCGGACGACGACCCCCTGCGGACTGCGAATCAGTCGCGCGGCTTCTCGCGCATCTCGTAGGGCTCGATGATGTCGCCGACCTTGATGTCGCTGTACGACCCCAGGGTCAGACCGCACTCGAAGCCCTCGCGGACCTCCGTGGCGTCGTCCTTGAACCGGCGCAGCGAGTTGACGCTGAGGTTCTCGGCGACCACCACGCTGTCGCGCAGGAGACGTGCCTTGGCGTTGCGCTTGATGATGCCCTCGGTGACCATGCAACCGGCGATGGTGCCGACCTTGGAGGACTTGAAGACCTCGCGGACCTCCGCCTTGCCGAGTTCGACTTCCTCGTACTCCGGCTTGAGCATGCCCTTGAGCGCCTGCTCGATGTCCTCGATGGCCCGGTAGATCACCGAGTAGTACCGGATCTCCACGCCCTCGCGGTTGGCGACCTCGGCCGCCTTGCCCTCGGCCCGGACGTTGAAGCCCAGGACGATGGTGTTCTCCGCGGTTGCGAGGTTGATGTCGGACTCGTTGATGCCACCGACGCCGCGGTGGATGACCCGCAGCTCGACCTCGTCGCCGACCTCGATCTTCATCAGCGATTCCTCGAGCGCCTCGACGGTACCCGAGTTGTCACCCTTGATGATCAGGTTCAGCTGGTTGGTCTCCTTGAGCACCTTGTCCAGGTCCTCGAGGCTGACGCGCTTGCGCTTGGCCGCGTTCTGCGCTTCCCGGATGCGAGCACCGCGGCGGTCGGCGATCTGCCGCGCCACCCGGTCCTCGTCGACCACCAGGAAGGTGTCACCGGCACCCGGCACCGACGTGAAGCCGATGACCTGCACCGGCCGCGACGGCAGCGCCTCGACGACGTCCTCGTCGTTCTCGTTGATCATCCGGCGGACGCGGCCGTAGGCGTCACCGGCGACCACCGAGTCACCGACGCGGAGCGTGCCGCGCTGGACCAGCACCGTGGCCACCGGACCGCGACCGCGGTCCAGGTGCGCCTCGATCGCCACACCCTGCGCCGGCATGTTCCGGTTGGCCCGGAGGTCCAGCGTGGCGTCCGCGGTCAGCAGGATCGCCTCGAGCAGGCTCTCGATGTTGACACCCTGCTTCGCCGAGATGTCGACGAACATGGTCTCGCCGCCGTACTCCTCGGCGACCAGGTTGTACTCGGTCAGCTGCTGGCGGATCTTCTGCGGGTTCGCACCCTCGACGTCGATCTTGTTGACCGCGACCACGATCGGCACGTTGGCCGCCTGGGCGTGGTTGATCGCTTCCACCGTCTGCGGCATGACACCGTCGTCAGCGGCCACCACCAGCACGGCGATGTCCGTCGACTTGGCACCGCGAGCACGCATGGCGGTGAACGCCTCGTGACCCGGGGTGTCGATGAAGGTGATCGGGCGCTCGTTGCCCTCCAGCTCGGTGACGACCTGGTAGGCGCCGATGTGCTGGGTGATGCCACCCGCCTCACCGGCCTGCACGTTCGCCTTCCGGATGGTGTCGAGCAGTCGCGTCTTACCGTGGTCGACGTGACCCATCACGGTCACGACCGGCGGACGCGCCTGCAGCTCCTCCTCGGAGCTGTTCGGGTCGCCGTAGCTGATGTCGAACGACTCCAGCAGCTCCCGGTCCTCGTCCTCCGGCGAGACCATCTCGACCTTGTAGTTCATCTCCTGGCCGAGGAGCTCCAGCACCTCGTCGGAGACGGACTGGGTCGCGGTCACCATCTCACCGAGGTGGAACATCGCCTGCACCAGCGAAGCCGGGTTGGCGTTGATCTTCTCGGCGAAGTCGGTCAGCGAAGCACCGCGGCGCAGGCGAACGGTCTCGCCGCCACCGCGCGGGAGGCGGACGCCGCCGACCGACGGCGCCTGCATGTTCTCCATGTACTCCTGGCGCTTCTGCCGCTTCGACTTGCGGCCGCGCTTCGCGGGACCACCGGGACGGCCGAACGCGCCGGCCGCACCACCGCGGCCACCGGGCCCACCCGGGCGGCCACCGCCGCCGGGACGACCGCGGAAGCCACCGCCTGCCGGGGCACCGCCGCCGCCACCGGGCGCACCGCCGCCGCCACCGCGGAAGCCGCCGCCACCACCGGGACGGCCACCGCCGCCACCGCCGGGACGACCGCCGCCACCGGGGCCACCACGGCCACCGCCACCACGGCCACCACCGGGACCGCCACCGCTGCGCGGCGGACGGGGCGGCATCATGCCGGGGTTCGGGCGCGGGGGCATCATGCCCGGGTTCGGACGCGAGCCACCGTCACCGCGCGGCGCGTTGCCCGCCGCCGGAGCGGAACCGGCACCCTGGCCGCCGCCCTGACGGCGCTCGCCGCCCTGACGACCGGGGCCGCCCTGGCCACCGCCCTGCTGCCGGGGACCGGGCCCCGGACGCGGCGGGCGCTGCTGCGGCGCACCGCTGCCGACGCCGAACGGGTTGTTGCCGACGCGCGGCTGGCGCGGGCCGGGCTTGGGAGCCTTCGGGCCGGGCTTCGGACCGGGCTTGGGGCCCGGCTTGTGCTCGGACCGGGCCGCCGGGGCCGGGGCCTGCTCGGGCTTGGGCGCCGGAGCGGCCGGAGCCTGCTCGGCCTTCGCCGCCGGAGCGGCCGGAGCCTGTTCGGCGGGCTTGGCCTGCGGCTCGGGCTGACGCGGACCGGGCTTCGGACCCGGCTTCGGGCGCTCCGCAGCGGGAGCTTCCGGACGCGGACCGGGCTTGGGGCCCGGCTTCGGGCCGGGCTTCGGTGCACCCGATTCCGGGCGCGCGGGCTTCGGCTCTGCCGAAGCGGGCTTGCCGCCGTCGCTCTTCTTGGACGACTTGTTGAGGGCGTCGCGCAACCTGCGGGCCACCGGGGCCTCCACGGTGGACGACGCAGACTTCACGTACTCGCCCTGCTCGGCGAGCTTGTTCAGTACTTCCTTGCTGGTAACACCGAGCTCTTTGGCGAGCTCATGTACGCGGGCCTTGCCTGCCACTGCTCTCCTCATCTGGGTGAGGCCGGGCGGCAGTCCCGCTCGACCTCGTCCTATCGCCGATGCGCGTTCATGGCTTCAGCTTCACGGCTGATTCATGACGGGTCGACCTGCTTTCCTTCAGTTGCCTGGCGCGGGACGGATCCCGCGTCGGTCCTGTCTTGAGCCGCCTGCTGCGGTTGCTCGGCACCGAAGTGCTCGTGCACGGCCGAGGTGTCGAGTGATCCCCGCACGCGAAGTGCTCGCGGGAACGCCCGGCGCCGCTCTGCCAGACGCAGGCATGCCGGATCGGGGTGCAACCAGGCTCCCCGGCCCGGCCGCCGACGTCGCGGATCGGGAACGACGACGGGAGAATCCCCGTCGACCTCGGCGACCACGCGCAGCAGCTCAACTGGCGACGTCCGGGTACGACACCCCACGCAGGTACGAACCGGCCCACGGCTCTCGCCGTGCTCGCCGGACACACGTGTGCGGATCGTTGCTCCCTCGCGTCAGCCTGCCATCGATTCTAACCCGACGACGTCACTCGGCCGAACCCGCGGTCTGCACACCGTCCACCGCGGGGTCCAGATCCTCCGGGTGCGCTGGGGCAGCGCTCGTGGTGGGGTCTGCATCACTGCGGATGTCGATGCGCCAACCGGTCAGCCTCGCCGCCAACCGGGCGTTCTGGCCTTCCTTGCCGATCGCCAGCGAGAGCTGGAAGTCCGGCACGACCACCCGCGCGGTCTTGGTGCGTTCGTCGACGACCTCCACCGAGACTACCTTGGCCGGCGACAGCGCGTTGCCGACGAAGGTCGCCGGGTCGTCCGAGTAGTCGATGATGTCGATCTTCTCGCCGCCGAGCTCGCTCATCACGTTGCGCACCCGCGCGCCCATCGGGCCGATGCAGGCGCCCTTGGCGTTGACGCCGGGCACGGTCGAGCGCACCGCGATCTTGGAGCGGTGCCCGGCCTCGCGCGCCACCGCGGGGATCTCCACGGTGCCGTCGGCGATCTCCGGGACCTCCAGCGCGAACAGCCTCCGAACCAGGTTCGGGTGGGTGCGCGACAGCGAGATCTGCGGGCCCCGCGCGCTGCGCGAGACGCCGTAGACGTAGCACTTGATCCGGGTGCCGTGGTCGTAGTTCTCGCCGGGGACCTGCTCGGCGGACGGGATCACGCCCTCGCTGTCCCCGACCTGCACGACGACCATGCCGCGCGAGTTCGCGCGCGCGTCGCGCTGGATGACACCGCCGAGGATCTCCCCCTCCTTGGTGGAGAACTCGCCGAAGGTGCGCTCGTGCTCGGCGTCGCGCAACCGCTGCAGGATGACCTGCCGCGCGGTCGTCGCCGCGATCCGCCCGAAGCCCTCCGGGGTGTCGTCCCACTCGTCCTGCACGCTGCCGTCGGCGGCCAAGGTGTGCGCCAGGACCCGGACGACGCCGGTCTTGCGGTCCACCTCCACCCGGGCGTGCGGCTCGTGCCCCTCGGTGTGGCGGTAAGCGGTGAGCAGTGCCGATTCGATCGCTTCAAGGACCGTCTCGAACGGGATTTCCTTGTCGCGTTCGATCGCACGCAGCGCCGCGATGTCGACGTTCACCTCGACTCCTCCGTGTCTTCCCGGTCGTCTCCCTGCTGGGAGGCGCCGCCCGCAGCCCGCTCCAGCTTGACCAAATCCTCCGCCGGTGGCTGCTGGAATTCCACCTCGACCACCGCGCGCTCCACGTCGCGGAAGGCCACCCGGCGCAGTTCACCGCCGACCAGCACGGTGACACCGTCATCATCGGCTTCCCCGACCCGCGCCACCAACTGCTCGCCGTCGGCCAGACGCATCTTGACCAGGCGGTTGCGGGCGCGGCGCCAGTGCCGCTGACGGGTCAGCGGCCGATCCACGCCCGGCGAGGTGACCTCGAGCGTGTAAGAACCGGCCAGGACGTGCTCGTGCGCGTCCAGCACCTTCGCGACCTCACGGCTGACGACGGAGATCTCGTCGAGCCCGACTCCCTCGTCGGAGTCGATGACGACCTTGACCAGGCGACGGCGGCCGGCCTGCTGCACGCCGAGCTCCTCCAGGTCGAAGCCCATCCGGGTCAAGACCTCGGCTACGACGGGCTCCAGCTGCGCGGTGATCTCACCACGCGGCGGGCTGGACACGTTGGCACACTCCCAAGTTTCGATCGCGGTCCGTTCACAGACCTGGCGGAGTCGCGCGGCGCCGGTCGGCGCGCGCGAGGTCCGCGACCAGTGCTGCACGTGCTGGTCGCGGTCGCCCAGGGTATCGCGTCCGTCCGCACCCGAGCGCGCCGTGGGATCCCTACGATCGGCGGATCGTGGCGGGGACCGTTCGGATCATGCCGGGGGCCGGTGCCCGAACACCGGTCGACCTGGTCGCCTGGCAGGATAGGTCGGCGTGGATTCCCCCTCGCGAGACCGGTCGGTGCTGGGCCGGCGCAGCGTCCTGCGGTTGATCGCGGCAGCCCCGGTCGTCGCCGCGCTGACCACGGCGTGCAGCTCCGCTCCCGACGAGCCCGACCAGCTGCTGGCGCTGGCGGAAGCGGCGAAGTCCGACGCCCAGCTGGCCAAGGCGGTGGCGCAGGCGCACGCGAAGCTGGCCGAGGTGGCCAACGAGATCGCGAACGCGCGCAGCACGCACGCGGACGCCCTGCAGCAGGAGATCGACCGGGTCAACCCGCGCGATCCCGAGGACCCGCCGTCGGTGCCGGAAGCCGCTCCGCAGCAGGCTCCGGGGTCGGCCGGCGCGGCGTCGCAGGCGTTGTCCGATGCGCTGGGCGCTGCTCAGGACCAGGCGTCGAAGCTGGTGCCGGGCCTGCCGGGCTACCGGGCGGGACTGGTGGGATCGATCTCGGCGAGCTGCGCGAGCCTGCTGGAGGTGTTGGGGTGACCGAGCTCTCGGAAGAAGCGGGCAACGCGCTGCGCAGCGCGTTGGACGCCGAGCACGCGGCGGTGTGGGTGTACGGCTTGACGACCGCTTACGCCACCGAATCGCGCGTGCACAACGCGATCAACGACGCGATCGAGCAGCACAAGCGGGTGCGCGACACGGCGGTGAAGGTGATCCGCGGCGCGGGTCAGACCGCGCCGTCGGCACAGCCCGCGTACGACGTGGGCGCGCAGGTGACCGACCAGGGCTCGGCGATCGAGCTGCTGGTCAAGGCGGAGACCGACTGCCAGACCGGATGGCGTTCGGTGCTGGAGAACACCGACGACCCGGGGCTGCGCAGCACCGCGCTGGACGGGCTGACCACCGCGGCGACCCGCGCGACGCGGTGGCGCCTCACCATCGGTCAGCAGCCCGCCGCGCAGGCCTTCCCCGGCCAAGCCTGAAAAGCCTGTTGGGGGGTTGCGTTGCTCGGGTGGTCGCTTAGCGGAACCTGAGCGGTTCCCTGGACTGCGGGTGCCCCTCCTGATGTATGCCCAATACACGGCGGAGGGGCCGTCCTCGCCAGGAAACCGCTCAGAACCCGCGGGTGGTCAACCGCATTAGGTGGCCCAAGCGGCTGACGCCGCTTCCACAAGCGCGGACGGCATACGCCGACAGACTCTTGCCGGGGGTCAGCGCGGGGCGCCCTCCTGCGGCCAGCCGAGCTTGAGGGCTTCCCTGGAGACGTCGAGCAGCAGCGGGTCCTTGTTCGGGGTCGCCTTGTCGTAGTAGGCCGAGTCGCCGATCACCACGAGCTCGTTCTGGCGGTCCGAGGCGTAGGCCTTGTCCTTGAGCTCCGGCAGGCCCTTGGTGTCCTCGCTGCCGTCGTCGACCAGGTCGCGGATGTTGCCCGTGCTGTCCTGGGTGGTCAGGTCGTCGAGCCGCTGCGCGCTGTCCGCGTTGGGCATTCGCACGGTGACGACCGAGGTCAGCACGCGGGTGCCGTCGGGCAGCTTGGTGTCGTAGAGCGCGCGGGTGAGGTGCTCGCACTCCTCGCCCTGGAAGAACTGCTGGATCTTGTAGTCCGAGACGTTCTGGCAGCCGCGGAACCCGTCCTCGCGGCGGATCGGGTCGAACTGGTACTTCAGCGGCGTCTCCGCAGGCACCTCCGGCTCGGGAGCAGCGGGCTTGAGCGCCATCCAGATCAGCCCGGACACCACGGAGATGGCGAACAGCCCGGCGCCGCGCGCGACCCAGCCCATCGGCGTGATCCGCTTCTTCCCGGACGGCGGTAAGCCGGGCATCGGCTGCCGGTTGGTCGGCGGGTTCACCGCGGGCTGCACCTGCGGGTTGGTCTGCTGGCGCACCGGGCGCGGCGGCGGGGGCTGCTGCGGCGGCATCGGCGCTTGCTGGGGATGCTGCGGCGGGGGCGGGAACACCGGGCGGGTGGTTTGCCCGACTCCGGGGTCCACCGGTGCCCGATCCGGCTGAATCCGCGAGTTGTCGCGGCGGAGCGGAGCGGTTTCGCGCTGCGTGTCGGCTCGTTCACCCGTCATGTCGTCGGGCGCACCTGTTCCATCGGGCACGAAACCCACGGTAGCCGTTGCGCATTACGAGACGGACACCCCGGACGTACCTCCCAGTGCCCGGACCGCCTTCTCGACGTCCGCGCGGGTGTTGTACAGGTGGAACGCCAGGCGCGCGCGACCAGCGCGCTTCGCGCAGGCCACCCCGGCTTCGGTGAGCTTCGGCACAGCATCGGCGACCTGCACCGAAACGATCGGCGAACCGGCCGGCGGCAGGCCGATCCCGGCCCGGAACTCGTCGGCCAGGCCGGTGCAGTGCGCCGCCACCTCGGCCATGTCCAGCCCGGCCAGCCACTCCAGCGACACGGCCGCGCCGACCTGGGAGAACCACGTCGGCGAGAGGTCGAGCGCACGGGCGTCACCGGCCAACCGCAGCGGCAGCCCGTAGGTGGTCGTCCACGGGTCTTCACCGGCGTACCAGTTCGCGCTGTGCGGGCGGATCTCGGGCGCATCGGGGTGGATCGCGAGCCAGGCCGCGCCGCGCGGCGCCATGAGCCACTTGTAGGCCGCGCTGACCACCCAGTCCGCCCAGTCCAGCTGCAGCGGCAGCCAGCCGGCCGCCTGCGTGGCGTCGAGCAGCACCCGCGTCGAGGTCGTCTCGGCGACGGCGCGCAGCGCTTCGAGGTCGACGATGCGGCCGTCGCTGGACTGCACCACGCTGACCGCCACCACGTCGTGATCGGCGGCGTGCGCGGCGATCTCCCCCAGCTCGACCTCCGTCACCTTCACCCCGCGGTCCTGCTGCGCGGCGAACGGGAAGAGCACGCTGGTGAAGTCGCCCTCCGCGACCAGCACCCGCGTGCCGTCCGGGACGCTGGCCGCGACGAGGCCGACGAGCTGGGACGCGGTGGTGCCGAGCGCGACCCGGTCCGCGGTGGTGCCGATCAGCCGGGCGAAGGCGGCGCGGGCGGTGGCGACGGCGGGTTCGAAGTCGCCGGGACCGTCGAGCCCGCTCCCCCACCTGCGCACCGACTCGGCGACCGCGCGGGCCACGCGGGCGGGCGGGATCCCGATGCTCGCCGTGTTGAGGTAGCCGTCGGGGACGTCGAACTCCGCGCCGAATGCTTTTCGCATTCCCGCATCCTCGCACCGGATCAGCCCTCGCGGAACGGTTTTTCGGGGACGGGCGCAGACCACCGGCAACGTCCACGACGGATACGGTGGGAGCCATGCGCAGCGAGGAGATCGAGGTCCGCACCGGATCCGTGGAGGTCGTCTACGACTTGGGCGCCGAGTGCGACCGGTTCTTGCGCTCGGCGTCGGCCGAGGACGGTCTGCTCAACGTCTGGGTGCCGCACGCGACCGCCGGCCTGGCCATCATCGAGACCGGCGCGGGCAGCGACGACGACCTGCTCGCGGCGCTGCGCGAACTGCTGCCCAAGGACGACCGCTGGCAGCACCGGCACGGCTCGCGGGGTCACGGCAGGGACCACGTGCTGCCCGCGATCGTCCCGCCGTACGCGACGATCCCGGTCCTGGGCGGCGAGATGGCGCTGGGCACCTGGCAGTCGGTCTGCCTGGTGGACACCAATGTGGACAACCCGGTCCGCCGGGTCCGCCTCAGCTTCCTCCCCGGCTGATCCGGCACGCGGTGACGGTCGATTTCGCACGAAATTGACCACTTCCCGCAGGGGTCGCTCGTGGCTGGAAGTGGACGATCGGGGCGCGAAATCTTGCGCTGTGCGTGTTCGTGCGCGCACTCTTTGCGTTCGTGGCGACGACAGTGGGCAGCGGGCGGCGGCTCGGCCGGGTGGTGTCGGCGGGCGTGGTCGGGACGACCGTCGAGTTCTACGACTTCTTCCTCTACGGCGCGGCCGCGGCGACCGTGTTCGGCCCGGTGTTCTTCCCGCACGCGGACGGGCTGCTCGGAGTCCTCCTCGCGCTGGTGACCTACGCCGTCGGCTTCGCCGCCCGACCGCTCGGCGGGCTGGTGTTCGGGCACTTCGGCGACCGGATCGGGCGCAAGCGGCTGCTGGTGATCAGCCTGCTCATGATGGGTTCGGCGTCGGTGCTGATCGGCGTGCTGCCGGGCTACGCGCAGATCGGGATCGCCGCGCCGCTGCTGCTGACGCTGCTGCGGCTGGTGCAGGGTTTCGCCCTCGGCGGCGAGTTCGGCGGCGCTGTGCTGCTGGTGGCCGAGCACGGACCTCGCCGGCGCCGCGGCTTCTGGACCGCGTGGCCGCAGACCGGCGGACCGCTGGGCAACCTGCTGGCCACCGCCTCCCTCGCGGCGGTCGCCGGGAGCACGACGGCCGCGCAGTACTCTGCTTGGGGCTGGCGGATCCCGTTCCTGGCGTCGATCCTGCTGGTCGTCGTCGGCCTGTGGGTCCGGCTGCAGGTCGCCGAGTCGCCGCTGTTCCGAGCCGTCACCGAGCAACGCCGCGAGGCCCGGGCACCAGTTCTGGAGGCGCTGCGGCAGTACCCGCGCGAGGTGTTCGCGGCCTTCGCCGCGCGCGTCGGCGAGAACGCGGCTTTCTACGTGTTCACCATCTTCTTGCTGGTGTACGCGGGGAGCATCGGCGTGCCCACGGCGATCACGACCGCAGCGGTCACCGCGGGTTCGCTCGTGCAGGCAGCGGCGATGCTGGCCGGCGGTGCGCTGTCCGACCGGCTCGGACGCCGCCCGGTGGCGGTCGGCGCGGCCCTGGTGTGTGCACTGTGGACGATGGTGTTCTTCCCGCTGGTCGCCAGCGGCGAATCGGCCCTGGTGTTCCTCGCGGTAGCGGTCGGCCTGCTGCTGCACGGCACCCTCACCGGAGCCCAATCCGCCTTCTACGCCGAGCTTTTCGGCACCTCGGTGCGCTATTCCGGGGTGTCCCTCGGCTACCAGGCCGCCACCGTCCTGGCCGGTGCCGCAGCGCCGCTCGCGGGCACCGCGCTGCTGCGCGCCACGCACTCCCCGACCCCGGTGGTGGTCCTGCTGATCGCCTGCCTGGCGCTGACCGCGGTGGGCATGCTGATCGTCCCCGAAACCGCCCGCCGAGAACTGACGTCCTGACGACACGGGCGAGCTGGCACGATGGGTCCGTGACTCGACTCGTGCTGTGGGACATCGACCTGACGCTCGTCGACGCCAGGGGCTTCGGCCCCCGCTGGTACCGCCAAGCGCTGGCAGCGGTCACCGGACGGGCGCTGGAGAACATGCCCGACACCGCGGGGCGCACCGAGCTGGCTATCACCACCGACGTCCTGGAGAACCACGGCGTCCCCGCCGACGAGACCACCATCGCGGCCATGTTCACCGCCCTGACCAGCGCAGTCGCCGAGACCCGCGACGAGCTCGCGGAGCGCGGCAGCGCGCGGCCCGGGGCAGCGCAGGTGCTGAAGGCGCTGTCGCTGGAACCCGGGTTCGAGCAGACGCTGGTGACCGGGAACCTCGCCGAGGTGGCCTTCCACAAGCTCGAGTCCTTCGACCTGCACCACCACGTCGACTTCGAGATCGGCGGCTTCGGCGCCGACTCGGTGCACCGACACGACCTGATCGCGGACTCCGTCGCCAAGGCCGCGGACCGGCGCGGCGCGATGATCTCCCCCGACTCGGTCGTGGTCGTGGGCGACACCCCGCACGACGTCGCGGGCGCGCTGAGCTTCGGCGCGATCGCGGTCGGCGTGGCCACCGGCCACAGCACCGAAACCCAGCTCCACGCCGCCGGTGCCCACGCGGTCCTCCCCGACCTCGCCGACACCGACGCCGTGCTCACCGCCTTGTCGTGAGCTCACCGCACCAGCGCCAGCAGACCGGCGCCGGCGAGCTCGACCAGGAAGTAGAACCAGACCGGGTAGAACCGGGTGCGCTGGTCGGCCAGCCCGGACACCACCCGCCCCGCCGCCATCCCGAGCAACGCGGCGGCGACCGCGATCGCGATGCCGCGGCGCAGGTCGGTGTCCAGCACGGCCACCACCAGCACGGCAGCGATCGCGATGCCGAACCCGCCGTAGACCGCGCGCACCTCGGAACGGCTCTCCGGGGCGTTCAGCTCGATCGCGAACGGCCGCACCAGCGCAGCCGGTGCTACCAGCCCGAACACGCCCAGCCCGGCGAAGAAGGTGGCCACGATGACCAGGAGCGCTGCACCCATGTCGTTCCTCCCAACGAGATCATCGACAACGATGCGGGAGGCGGCGGCCGGGGCGCTTCCAAAAACGTGCTCAGCTGATCGCGGCGTGGTGTGGCTGCTGCCGGGCGAAGCGCTCTACTGCGGGCCGCCGCTGGAGCTCGACCCGCACTCCGGTGCCGCGTCCTGCCTGGCGATCGGGATCGACGAACCGCTGCAGGTGACGGTCGGCGGCACCACGGCCCGCCTGCGCAGCGCCTTCATCCCGCCGCGGCTGACGTGCCAGGTCACCACGACCGGGCGGATAGCGGCCTTCTTCCTCGAACCGGGCTCGGCGCCCGAGCGCTCCTGCTCGGCGATGATGCGGCCGGTCGGCGCGATCCGCTCCGACCACCAGCGGGAGCGGGAACTCGCCGAGCTGAGCGGGGCGCTCACCGATCACGACGTGCAGCGCTGGGTCGCGCTCGCGACGGGCGACGACGGCACGACGCGGGACGAGCGGATCCTGGCGGCGGTGGAGCTGCTGAGCGCGAACCCGGACCTGTCCGCCGCGCACATCGCCGCACAGCTCCACCTGTCGCCGTCGCACTTCCTCCGGCTGTTCAAGCGCGACACCGGGACCACGCTGCGCCGCTTCCGGCTGTGGGCGCGGATGCTCAGCGCTGCCGCGCACATCGCCGACGGCGCCGATCTGACCGCGGCCGCGACCGCCGCCGGGTTCGCGAGCTCGGCGCACTTCAGCTCGGCGTTCCACGCGATGTTCGGCCTCAGTCCGAGCAAGCTGCTGTCCACCCCGCTGGAAATCCGCCCGTGGCAGCACGAAGCCCCCGAGGAGCGGTCCTCGGGGGCTTCGTGAAATCGCGTCAGCTGCGCACCGCGTTGACGACGTGCTCGACCGCGTTGTCGACCTCGATCTCCGCGCGGTCGCCGGTGCGGCGGTCGCGGACCTCGACGACACCGCGGGTCAGGCCCTTGCCGACCACCAGGATCGTGGGCACGCCGACCAGCTCGGAGTCGGCGAACTTCACGCCCGGCGAGACCGTCCGGTCGTCCAGGATGACCTGCACACCGGCCGCGTCGAGCTCGGCCGCCAGCGCCTCACCGCGCTCCCGGATGCTCTCGTCCTTGCCCGCGATGACCACGTGCACGTCGGCCGGGGCCACCTCGCGCGGCCAGACCAGGCCCTGCTCGTCGTGGCTCTGCTCGGCGATCGCGGCGACCAGGCGGGACACGCCGACGCCGTAGGAGCCCATGGTGATCCGCTTCGGCTTGCCGTCCTGGCCCAGCGCGTCCAGCCCGAACGCGTCGGCGTACTTGCGGCCGAGCTGGAAGATGTGGCCGATCTCGATGCCGCGCGCGGCGACCAGGGTGCCCTGGCCGTCGGGCGACGGGTCGCCCTCGCGGACCTCGGCGGCCTCGATGGTGCCGTCCGGGGTGAAGTCGCGGCCGCACACCAGGTCCACCACGTGGTGGTCGGTCTTGTCGGCACCGGTCACCCACGCGGTGCCGGTCACCACGCGCGGGTCGACCAGGAAGCGAACCCCGTTGTCCTGCAGCGCCTTCGGGCCGATGTAGCCCTTGACCAGGAAGGTGTTGGCGGTGAAGTCGGACTCCTCGAGCAGCTCCACCTCGGCCGGCTCCAGCGACGCCTCGAGCCGCTTCATGTCGACCTCGCGGTCGCCGGGCACGCCGACGGCCAGCAGCTCCCACTCCTCCGCACCGGGCTGGCGGGTCTTGACCAGCACGTTCTTGAGGGTGTCGGCCGCGGTGAACTTGCGGTCGGTGTTGGCGTTGAGGAAGTCGACCAGGCTCTCGATGGTCGGCGTGTTCGGCGTGTGGTGGACCTCGGCGGCGGGCTTGCCCTCCAGCGGCTCAGCGGCCGGCGCCGGGGTGATCACGGCCTCGACGTTGGCGGCGTAGCCCGAGCCCGTGCTGCGCACGAAGGTGTCCTCGCCGGTCTCGCTCTCGGCCAGGAACTCCTCGGACGCCGAGCCGCCCATGGCACCGGAGGTCGCCGACACGATCACGTAGCGCAACCCGACCCGGTCGAAGATCCGGACGTAGGCGTCGCGGTGCAGCTGGTAGGAGCGGGACAGGCCCTCGTCGTCGATGTCGAAGGAGTAGGAGTCCTTCATCACGAACTCGCGCCCGCGCAGGATGCCCGCGCGCGGCCGCTCCTCGTCCCGGTACTTGGTCTGGATCTGGTACAGCATGACCGGGTAGTCCTTGTAGGAGCTGTACTCGCCCTTGACGGTGAGGGTGAACAGCTCCTCGTGGGTGGGGCCGAGCAGGTAGTCGGCGCCCTTGCGGTCCTTCAGCCGGAACAGCTGCGGGCCGTACTCGGTCCAGCGGCCGCTGGCGTCGTAGGGCTCCTTGGGCAGCAGCGCGGGCAGGTGGATCTCCTGGGCGCCGATGGCGTCCATCTCCTCGCGCACGATCTCCTCGATCTTGCGCAGGACCCGCAGGCCCAGCGGCAGCCAGGAGTAGATCCCCGGCGCGATGCGGCGGACGTAGCCGGCGCGGACGAGCAGCTTGTGGCTCGGCACCTCGGCGTCGGCCGGATCCTCGCGCAGGGTACGCAGGAACAACGTCGACATCCTCGTGATCACGGCTACTGGCTCCTCATCCGGGCTGATTCGTCACCGGCAGCGTATCGAGTGCCCCCGGGGTCACCACCAGCGGATTACCGGTTCGCGGGCCGGTGTCGGTGATCGCCGCTAGCTTCGCATCATGACGCTGAGCATCGGCATGGTCACCATCGACTGCGCCTCACCGCAGACCCTCGCCGAGTTCTGGACCCGGGCGCTGGACACATCGGTGGTCCTCGACGTCGGCGAGTTCATGATGCTCGCACCGAACCGGGAAGGCGGTGTGGCGCTCGGGCTGCAGCGGGTTCCCGAGCCCCGCACCGGGAAGAACAGGGTGCACGTGGACCTCGGCACCACCGATCGCGCCGCCGAGGTGCGCCGGCTGGTCGAACTGGGCGCGACCGAAGTCGGCGAGCACGAGGCGCCGGGCGGACTGAGCTGGACCGTGCTGACCGACCCGGAGGGCAACGAGTTCTGCGTGGCCAGCGGCCACTGAGCCGATCAGGTCATTGCCGCGCCGCCCGCCCTGCGGTTACCTCGATGGCAGGTCCGATCCACCGAGGGGGCCCGATGTCCGCTTCGCACGTCCGCGACGGCCACGGTCGGCTGGCCGAACTGTCCCTGGGCGCACGGCTGTTCGCGCAGGGAGCGATGACCTGGGTCTTCGCCCAGCGCGGCGACCCGATGGCGCGCTTGCTGCACGCCCCGTGGCGCAACGATCCGTACCCGCAGCACCGCCTGCTGCGCGAGCAGGGGCCGCTGGTGCGCAGCAAGCTGGGCGTTCTGCTCGCCACGACGCACGAGCTGTGCGACGAGGTGCTGCGGGACCGGCGGTTCGGCGTGCGCACCAGCGACGGCGCGTACGGCGATCCCACCGCGTCGGCCGTCGAGCTGCAGCTGTCGCTGCTGGAGCTGGACCCGCCGGACCACTCGCGGCTGCGCAAGCTCGCCGCCCCCGCGTTCCGGCCCCGCCGCATGGAGACCTACCGGGCGCGCATCGAGCAGATCACCGACGAGCTGCTGGACCGGGCGGTCGCACGCGGCGAGTTCGACGTGGTCCGCGACTTCGCCGGGCCGCTGCCGATCCGGGTGATCTGCGAGCTGCTGGGGCTGCCGCCGCTGGACGCGGAACGGCTGGCGCGCCACGGCAGGATCCTGGCGGGAGCGCTGGACGGGATCCGCTCGCCGCGCCACCTGCGGCAGATGCGCGAGTCGTTCACCGAGCTCGACGCGATGTTCGACCGGCTGATCGAGCAGCGCCGGGCGAACCCCGGCGAGGACGTCGTCAGCGATCTGGTCGCGGCGCTCGACGAGGACAAGCTCACCGGCACCGAGCTGGTGCAGCTGTGCGACGTGCTGCTGGTCGCCGGTTTCGAGACGACGGTGAACCTGATCGGCAACGGCACCCACGCGCTGCTGCGGCACCCGGAGCAGTGGGCGCAGCTGCGCGCGGATCCGGACCTGGCGCCGGCGGTGGTCGAGGAAACCCTGCGCTGGGACCCGCCGGTCCAGATGACCATGCGCATCGCCCACGAACCGCTCGACCTGGCCGGTCGCCACCTACCGCTGGACACCCCGGTCCTGACGCTGCTGGCCGCCGCGGGCCGCGACCCGGCGGTGCACCCCGACCCGGACCGGTTCGACATCAACCGCCCGGACCGCGCCGAACACCTGGCGTTCTCCTCCGGCATCCACTACTGCCTGGGAGCCCCGCTGGCCCGCCTGGAAGCCGAGATCGCCTTCCGCAACCTGGCCACCCGCCTCCCCGGCCTCCGCCGAGCAGGAGCCCCGAAGCCCCGCCCGACCTCCCTCATCCACGGCCTCGCCACCCTCCCAGCAACCACCAACCACACCCTCACCCCCACCTGACCCCAGCCCATGTCGGTCCCCGCCATCCCCCGATCGGCACCTGGGGCACGTCGCAGTTTCAATTGAAACTGCGATCCGCCGTGCCTGGGATTTACAGTTTCAATTGAAACTGCGGTCTAGGTGACCACCACGGGAGGAAGTTGCCCCACCCGATCCGGTGTCCGGTGTATCCATGCGCAGGGGATCTTCCTCCTTATAGGCATGAACGAGATCAACATGCCTCACATCGGGAACGAGCACGGACTGTTCCTCCGCGCCGACGCACTGGCCGCCGGGCTCACGGACAACCAGCTCAGAAGTCCGTTGTTCCGGAGAGTCCTGCACGGCGTGTACACGAGCAGCGAAACTCCGCTCACCCACAAGCTGAAGTGCCACGCCGCCGCGATGCGACTACCCCCGACTGCGATGCTGACCGGGCTCTCGGCCGCGATGCTCCACGGTGTGCCGATAGCCGACTTCTCCACACCGGTGGACGTGATCGTGCCCCGGGAGTCCGGAATGCACCGCCGGCGGGGGCTTCACTGCTCAGCGGTGCGGATGTACGACTTCGAACACACCCCGTGGCACGACATCCGGCTGGCGGGGATCGAACGAACCGCATTCGACCTGATCAAACGCCGATCGATCGCGCTGTCGGTCGCGCACTGCGACGCGCTGGTGCACGCAGGCCTGATCACGCCCGAACGGATCGCGAAGTTCCTCTCCGGCCGCGGTGACAACGGTGTGGTGCGGGCTCGGTTCCGGATCCCGTACCTGGACGGTCGCGCCGAGTCGATCCCGGAGTCCGTGCTGCGCGTCGAGCTCAACCTGCGGAACCTCGAGCCCCTCCCCCAGTTCGAGGTGTTCTTCCGCGGCCGGTTCGTCGCTCGGGTGGATCTGGCTTTCCCCGCTGAACGGGTTGCCGTCGAGTACGACGGGCAGTGGCACTCCGATCCGGTCCAGATCCGCAAGGACCAGGCCCGGCGGAGACGTCTGGGGGAAGCGGGATGGCTGGTCATCACGGTCACCAACGAGGACATGCAGGGGTCGCTGGACGGACTCGCCACGACGATTCGTTCCGCGCTCGCCCGTCGGCAGAACCACAGTTTCAATTGAAACTGCAGATCCCAGGCGCACGGGATCACAGTTTCAATTGAAACTGCGGTCCCCCGTGAGGGGTCGTCGAGCTCGGTCGGCGGGTGCTTACCCTGGTGGGGTGTTGGTTTTGCTGCCTCCTTCGGAGACCAAGTCGGTCGGTGGTTCGGGTGCGCCTCTGGACTTGGGCGGGCTTTCGCATCCGGAGTTGACCGGCACCCGGCAGCAGCTGGCCGAGGCACTGTCCACTTTGGCCGATGATGTGCCCGCGAGCCTGGACGCGCTCGGGTTGTCCGAGCGCCAGGTCGAGGAGGTCCAGCGCAACGCCGAGCTCTGGGCCGCGCCCACCGCGCCGGCCCTGGAGCGCTACACCGGGGTGCTCTACGACGCCCTCGACGTCCAGTCGCTGTCCGCGATCGAGCGCAAGCAGGCCGATACTCGGCTGGCCGTGGCCTCGGCGCTGTTCGGCATCGTGCGCGGGACCGACTCGATCCCCGCCTACCGGCTCTCCGGCGGCAGTTCGCTGCCCGGCCTGGGGACGTTGCGCAGCGTGTGGCGGCCCGTGCTGGAGCCGGTTCTGGCGGCTGCCGACGATCTCGTCGTCGACCTGCGCTCCGGGGCTTACGCCGCGCTGGCGAAGGTTCCGGGGGCCGTGGAGGTCCGCGTGCTGTCGGAGGACGCGACCGGCAAGCGCAAGGTGGTCAGCCACCACAACAAGGCGCACAAGGGCAAGCTCGCGCGGGCACTCGCCCAGTTCTCGGACGAGCCCGAGTCGATCGAGGACGTCCTCGCCGTGGCGAGCGACGCAGGCCTCCAGGTGGAACGCGAAGCCGACCGCAAGCTCTGCGTCGTCGTCCAGGCCTGAACTCGACCGCGAAACCGCAGGTCAAAAACCGGTTGTCGCCGCAGGTGCTGATCGGTCAAGCTGGTGCTCGTCGAAAGCACGCCGAGGAAGGGAGGTTCGCCGTGGTGGCCGTTGTGACGGTTGTGCGCGCCGTTTTCGCGCACCGATGGATTCGAACCTCTTGCCCTCCGCCACGCGTGCGCTGAACTTCGGTGCTCGGGCGGAGGTCCGCCCTGAAGGAGCACTCGACCTTGTCCTCGTACGAGCAGTACGACGCGGATCTGTTCCGCAACACCAAGAAGAGCAAGGCACGCAAACCGAAATCCACCAAGCGGCGGCGCTTCGACGACGAGCCGGTCCGGCGCGGTCGGCTCACCGAGGAGGAACGCGAGCGGCTCGCAGCGCTGCGCGACGAGCCCGAACCGCAGCCGCTGCCCGACGGTGCCGACCGCTGGTCCACCTGGGACACCGGAGAGCGCGGCCCGCAACCGCATCCGACCTGGTTGGTGACCGAGCTGGCGGCGGTGGACCACGAGCTCGGCGTCCTGAAGACCGGCAAGGAAGCCGACGTCCACCTGCTGCGGCGCTCGTTGCCCGGCGCCGAGTCCTGCCTGCTGGCGTCCAAGCGGTACCGCGATTCCGACCACCGGATGTTCCAGCGCGATGCCGGCTACCTGGAAGGCCGGCGGCTGCGCAAATCCCGCGAGATGCGGGCGATCCAGCAGCGCACGTCGTTCGGGCGCGGCATGATCGCCCAGCAGTGGGCGGTGGCGGAGTTCCGCGTGCTGTCCGCGCTGTGGCTGGCCGGGGCTCCGGTGCCGTACCCGGTGCAGCGGGTCGGGACCGAGATCCTGCTGGAATTCCTCGGCGCCCCCGATGGCACGGCGGCGCCCCGCCTGGCGGCGCTGCGACCGGATGCCGATGAGCTCGACGAGCTCTGGTCGCAGCTGGTCGAGGCCCTGGTCGTGCTCGCCCAGCACGGCTTCACGCACGGCGACCTGTCCGCGTACAACGTGCTGGTGCACGACGGGCGGCTGGTGCTGATCGACCTGCCGCAGGCGGTCGACCTGGTGGCCAACCCGCTCGGCCGGGACTACCTGCGACGTGATGCACACAACATCGCCGCCTGGTTCCGCTCCCGCGGCGCCGACGAGGCCCGGACGGATCCGGACGCGCTGGTCGAAATCCTTGCCGCAGCGGGGAATCTGCCTCGATGAGGCCGTCCCGGTCGGCCCGGACGCCAACCATGGGCATCCGGGCCGATCAGGGTAGAATCCAGAACGAGAGCCGGGATCACCGGCCCGTGTCCGCAGCGACACGTTTGACCACCTATCGGCGCCGACGCGCCGGGCTCGTCCTCGTGATCGCCCGCGGACTTCCCGCGAAGCCTCCCCGTGACGTGCCATTTCCGGGAGTTCTTCGTGCCATCAAGCTCGTCCGCCACGCCCGCGCGCTCGTCTCGACGTCCGCGCCGCCGCCGACCGCAGGGCAAGCCGCAGCAGACCAAGCGCAGCCTGTTCGACGAGGTCGGTGTGACCGCGGTCGCCCCCGCGCCGTTCGCCGATCTCGGACTGCCCACCCGGCTGGTGCGCGCGCTGGCCGACAACGGGATGGCCGAGGCCTTCCCGATCCAGGCCGCCACCATCCCCGACGCGCTGACCGGCCGCGACGTGCTCGGACGCGGCCAGACCGGTTCCGGCAAGACGCTGGCGTTCGGCCTGCCGCTGCTGGCGATGCAGCAGGGCAGCGCCCGCCCGATGCACCCGCGCGGCCTGGTGCTGGTCCCGACCCGCGAACTGGCCACCCAGGTGACCGATTCGCTGAAGCCGCTGGCCAAGGCCCTCGGGCTCTACGTCCGCGAGGTCGTCGGCGGCACCTCGTTCAACCGTCAGGTCGACACGCTGCGCCGCGGCGTGGACGTGCTGGTCGCGACGCCGGGACGGCTCGCCGACCACGTCCGCCAGGGCACCTGCGTGCTGTCCGAAGTGGAGCGGACCGCGCTCGACGAGGCCGACCAGATGGCCGACATGGGCTTCCTGCCGCAGGTCCGCGAGCTGCTCGACCTGGTCCCGGCGGACGGCCAGCGGCTGCTGTTCTCCGCCACCCTGGACGGCGACGTCGACAAGCTCGTCGACCGGTACATGACCGACCCGGTGGTGCACTCGCTGGCGCCGCCCGCGGCCAGCGTCGACAGCATGGAGCACCACCAGTTCCTGGTGTCGACGACGGACAAGCAGGCCGTGCTCGCGCGCATCGCGGCTCGCGAGGGCCGCACGATCATGTTCGTGCGCACCAAGCACCACGCCGACCGCCAGGCCAAGAAGCTGCGCGCGGCCGGGATCCCCGCCGGTGCCCTGCACGGCGGCAAGGCGCAGAACGCCCGGACCCGCATCCTCGACGAGTTCCGCAGCGGTGAGACGACGACGCTGGTGGCGACCAACGTCGCGGCCCGCGGCATCCACGTCGACGACGTGAGCCTGGTCGTCCACGTCGAGCCCCCGGCCGATCCCAAGGACTACCTGCACCGCGCCGGGCGGACGGCGCGCGCGGGCGCGACGGGCACGGTGGTCACCCTGGTCACCGACGACCAGCGGGACGCCTTCCGCACCATGGCCAACCAGGCCGGTGTCAAGGCCAAGACGACGTCGGTGCGTCCGGAGGATGCTGAGCTGGTCCGCGTCACCGGTGCCCGCGAGCCCAGCGGTGTCTCGCTCGCCGCGCCGAAGCAGCCGCGCGAAACCCCGCGCAACCGCGGTCCTAAGCGCGGCGATGCCCCAAGGAACAACAAGCGCCGCGACGAGCCCCAGGGCAACCGGCGTCGGCGCCCGTCGGACGACGGGAGGCGCTCGGAGGGCGGCGACCGGCGTGGACAGGGCCAGGCCCGGCGCGGCGGCAATCGCGGTGGAGCCCGCCGGGCGTGACGGGGTCCCGCCCGGACCGACCTGGACGATGGGTGGCACGTCGACGATCCGCACGAGGAGGAATCCAGTGAGCCGGAGGCTGGACAACGCGAGCGAGGAGTTCCTGGAGTTCTGGCGGGAACGCCACTTGTGCACGTTGACGACGGTGCGCGCCGACGGCACGCCGCACGTCGTCCCGGTCGGGGTGACCCTCGACGTCGAGACGGCGACCGCGCGGGTGATCTCTTCCGGCACCTCGCACAAGGCTCGCCAGATCCGGGCGGCCGGTCCGGACGGGGCGAAGGTCGCGGTCTGCCAGGTCGACGGGCGGCGCTGGTCCACCCTGGAGGGGGTCGCCGTGGTGCGCGACGACCCCGCAGCGGTGGCCGACGCCGAGCGCCGGTACGAGCAGCGCTACAAGAAGCCCCGCGAGAACCCGGCGCGCGTGGTGATCGAGATCTCCGTGACGAAGGTCCTCGGCAACGCCTGACCACGACGTGGTGAGGTGGTGCGGTGAACGTTCAGCAGGAGAAGCCGGAGCTGGTCCACGTCGTCGGCATCGGAGCGGACGGCGCGGCGGGCCTGTCCCCGACCGCGCGGTCCATTGTGGACTCCGCCGAGGTGCTGTTCGGCAGTTCGCGCCAGCTCGGCCTGGTCCCCGGAGCGGCCGGTCGGCGGGTGGTTTGGCCCAGCCCGCTGCTGCCGGCGCTGCCCGGCCTGCTCGCCGAGCACGCCGACCGGTCGATCTGCGTGCTGGCCAGCGGCGATCCGATGTTCTACGGAATCGGCGCGACCCTGGTGAAGCTGCTGGGCCCGGACCGGGTTCGGATCGTCGCGCACCCGTCGTCGCTGTCGCTGGCGTGCGCGCGGATAGGCTGGCCGGTGCAGGAGACCGCGGTCGTGAGCCTGGTCGGCAGGCCGGTGGAACTGCTGCACCCCCGCGTCCAGCCGGGAAACCGGCTGCTGGTCCTCAGCTCCGACGGCAGCACCCCGCACGACGTCGCGGCGCTGCTGCGCGAGCGCGGGTACGGGCCGAGCAGCATGACCGTGCTGTCCGATCTCGGCGGCGAGGACGAGCAGCGGATCACTTCCACCGCTGATGGCTGGGAAGAATCGTCGGTGGGTCCGCTGAACGTGATCGCGATCGAGTGCCGACCGGCTCCCGATGCGCGGGTTCTGCCTACCACGCCCGGACTTCCGGACGACGCGTTCGAGCACGACGGGCAGATCACCAAGCTCGAGGTCCGGGCGGTCACGCTCGCGCGGCTGGCTCCGACCCCGGGCCAGCTGTTGTGGGACGTCGGTGCGGGCGCCGGTAGCATCGCGATCGAGTGGATGCGCAGTGATCCGTCCTGCCGCGCGGTCGCCGTCGAGCACCGCGACGACCGGGCGCAGCGCATCACCGCGAACGCGGCAGCGCTGGGCGTTCCCGGGCTCCAGGTGGTGACCGGAGCTGTGCCGCGCGCGCTGGACGGCCTGGACGAACCCGACGCGATCTTCGTCGGCGGCGGCGGAACCGCACCAGGCGTTCTGGAGGCGTGCTGGGCCGCGTTGCGTCCGGGCGGACGCCTGGTGGTCAACGCGGTCACGTTGGAATTGGAGGCGTTGGTGGCCGACTGGTACCGCCGCGTCGGCGGTGAACTGGTCCGGATCTCGGTGGAGCGGGCGGCGCCGATCGGCGGGTTCACCGGCTGGCGGCCCTCGATGCCGGTGACTCAGTGGGTGGTGAGCAAGCGATGACAGTTCGTTTCGTGGGTGCCGGTCCCGGTGCTGCGGACCTGATCACCGTGCGGGGCCGCGATGTGATCGCGTCGTCGCCGGTGTGCCTGTACGCGGGCAGCCTGGTGCCGGACGAACTGCTGGAGCACTGCCCCGCCGACGCCAAGCTGGTGGACACGGCCAAGCTGACCTTGGACGACATCCTCGCCGAGATGTCGGCCGCGCACGAGGCCGGACTCGACGTGGCGCGCCTGCACTCCGGGGATCCGTCGGTGTTCAGCGCCGTCGCCGAGCAGATGCGCCGCCTCGACGCCGCCGGCATCCCGTACGAGGTCGTGCCGGGCGTGCCTGCGTTCGCTGCTGCGGCGGCCGCGCTGAACCGGGAGTTCACCGTGCCCGGGGTCGGGCAGACCGTGGTGCTGACCCGGACTTCGGCCCGCGCGACGCCGATGCCGGAGCACGAGGACCTGGCCACGCTCGGCCAGAGCCGGGCGACGATGGTGCTGCACCTCGCGGTCAACCGCATCGAGGAGCTCGTCGAAGAACTCATGCCCAACTACGGTGCGGATTGTCCGGTCGCCGTGGTGGCGAACGCGAGCCGACCGGACGAAATCGTGCTCCGGGCAACGCTTTCCGACATCGCCGGGCACGTCCGAGCAGCGGGCATCACCCGGACCGCCGTCGTCGTGGTCGGCGAAGTCCTGACGGCCTCGGAGTTCCCCGACAGCCACCTCTACTCCCCGAACCGCTGCCGGGACTGACCCGTCGCGCAGCACGCACGCATCGGTTCAACCGATGTTGCGACCCGCCGGTGTGTCGGTGCACGACACACCGACCTGTGGACGACTTCCCGCAAATTCAATGGAAATCGAACATCCGATTTCCATTGAATTTGCGTCGGGGTCGGAGCGCGCCGGGCTAGGCCCCGGCTCGGCCGACGATGGTTCCGGCTCTGTCGATGACAACTACGTCCACGGAGATCGGGGCTCCTCGGAGGGTTTCGAGGCAGAAGTCGCGGGCCCGGGCGGCGATGAGGTCGCCGAGCGGGAGGTTCGCCTCGGTGCAGAGCTGGAGGGCTTCGAGGGCCGTGTTGGCGCCGGTGATCCTGGTGGTCAGGTCCGCGGTGCCGCCCGCGTCCCGGACGATTTCGGCGAGCAGGGCGAAGTTGACCTGGGAGCGCTTGGAGTGCAGGTCCAGGTGGCCGTCGGCGAGCTTGGAGATCTTGCCGATGCCACCGGCGACGGTGAGGCGCGGAACCGGGTGCCGCCGCAGGTACTTCAGCACCGCACCGGCGAAGTCGCCCATGTCCAGCAGCGCCTCGTCGGGCAGGTCGTAGAGCTGGGTGGCGACCTTCTCCGAAGTGCTGCCGGTGCATCCGGCGACGTGCTCGAGGCCTGCCGCGCGCGCCACGTCGACCCCGCGGCGGATGCTGTCGATCCACGCCGAGCACGAGTACGGCACGACAACGCCCGTCGTGCCCAGGATGGACAGCCCGCCGAGGATGCCCAACCGCGGGTTCCAGGTGCGCCGGGCCAGTTCCTCGCCTCCGTCGACGGACACCTCGACGACGACGTCCCCGCTGCCGCCGTGCTCCGCGGCCACGCGCGCGACGACCTCTCTCATCAGCTGCCGCGGCACGGGGTTGATCGCCGGTTCGCCGACCGGCAGCGGCAGCCCCGGCTTGGTGATGGTTCCGACGCCCTGACCAGCGCGGAAGACGACGCCCGCGCCCGGTTCCGCGTGCCGGACCGTCACCGACACGAGCGCGCCGTGGGTCACGTCGGGATCGTCGCCGGCGTCCTTGACCACTCCTGCCGTCGCGAACCCGTCGCCCAGCCGTTCCCGGGCGAGCGCGAAGGCCGGGCGGTGCCCCTTCGGCAGCAGGATCTCCACCGGATCCGGAAAATCCCCGGTCAGCAGGGCCGTGTAGGCGGCGGCCGTGGACGCCGTGGCGCAGGCGCCGGTCGTCCAGCCGTACCGGAGGCCCGATCCCTCCGTTCGTCCACTCATACCGGGAGAATGCTCCTCATGCGGTTCGCAACGGGGTGGGTCGGATGACCCGCGTGCTCATCCTCGGCGGCACCGGCGACGCCCGGAAGCTCGCCGAACGGCTCGTCGAGCGGTCCGGTCTGCACGTCACATCCTCCCTGGCCGGCCGGGTCCGCGAGCCGCAGCTCCCGCCCGGCGAGGTGCGGGTGGGCGGGTTCGGCGGTCCGGACGGGCTGGCCGACTGGATCCGGAACGAGCAGGTCAGCGCGGTCATCGACGCCACCCACCCGTTCGCCCGGACGATGACCGGCAACGCCGTGGCGGCGGCCCGGAGCGCGGGCTGCCCACTGCTGGTCTTGCGCCGCCCCGCCTGGCAGCCGGAGGCCGGTGACGACTGGCGATCGGTGCCCTCGATGACCGCGGCCGCCGCGCTGCTGCCGGAGCTGGGCGAACGGATCTTCCTGACCACCGGCAGGCAGGGGCTGGCCCACTTCGCCGAGCTCGACCTCCGGTTCCTGGTGCGCACCGTCGATCCGCCCGAACCACCGCTGCCCCCGCGCACGACCGTGCTGCTCGCGCGCGGGCCCTTCACCGTCGACGACGAGCTCGCGCTGCTGCGGGAGCACCGCATCGATGCGCTGGTCAGCAAGAACAGCGGCGGTTCGATGACGAGCGCGAAGCTCGTCGCGGCCCGCGAGCTCGGGCTGCCGGTGGTGATGGTGCAGCGACCGCCCCGGCCCGACGCGCCGTCGGCCGGGACGGTCGAGCAGGCCGTGGCCTGGCTCGACGAGGTGCTGCGCGGTCACGCCGGGTAGCGCCTCGGGGTGAACACGACGTCCTCGCCGTTGGCACCGCTGGCGATCCGCGTGGTCGACGAGCCGATCAGCAGCAGGCACCGCATGTCCACATCGGACTGATCGAGGTCGGCGAGGCGCACCACCTTGATGCTCTCCTCCGCGCCACCGATGTCCCGCCCGATGACCACCGGCACGTCCGGCGAGCGGTGCTCGAGGACCGCGTCCCGCGCGGCCGCGACCTGCCAGGTCCGGCTGCGCGACGCGGGGTTGTAGATCGCCATCACCAGGTCGGCCGCCGCGGCGGCGCGCAGGCGCTCGACGATCACCTCCCACGGCTTGAGCCGGTCGGACAGCGACAGCACGCAGAAGTCGTGCCCCAGCGGTGCGCCGACGCGGCTGGCCACGGCCTGCGCCGCGGTCATCCCGGGCATCACCCGCACGGGCACGTCCGCGCGCTCCGCCGCGACCTCCAGCACCGCGCTGGCCATGGCGAACACGCCCGGATCCCCGGACGAGACCACCGCGACCTTCGACCCGCGCCGAGCCAGCTCCAGCGCGAACTCCGCCCGCTCCGACTCGACGCGGTTGTCGGACGCGTGCTTGCGCTGGCGAGGATTGTCCGGAACGCGCGCGAGGTACGGCGCGTACCCGACCAGCTCGTCGGCCTCGGCGAGCGCCGCCTGAACCTCCGGCGTCACCCACTCGCGCCCACCCGGTCCGAGCCCCACCACGACGACCTCGCCCTGACCTGCGGTTTCGGCATCCGTGACGGTTTCCCGCGTAACCGGAACACCGCTGTTCGCCGGGCCGGGGAGCAGCGCCAGCGAGAAGTACGGGACCGTTTCGGGGTCGACGTCGGCCAGGCGTTGGTAGCGCTGGCGATCCGTGGTCGCGCGCTCGACGTACCACGCCTCGTCCAGGCGGCCCGCCTTCTCGAACGCCTCCCGGACGCCTTCGAAGGTGCGGCCCAGCTTGAGGACCGCCGCAGCGTCGGTCCGGGCGAGCCGCTCGGCGAGGACGTCCGGCGGGAGGGTGCCCGGCAGGACCGCGAAGGTCTCGTCGCGTTCGGCCAGCGGCCGGCCCAGGGTCGCCGAGGCACCGCTGATGGAGGTGATGCCCGGGATCACCTCGGCGCGGAAGCGACCCGAAAGCCGCTTGTGCATGTGCATGTAGGAGCCGTAGAAGAGCGGGTCGCCCTCGGCGAGCAGGACCACGTCCCGCCCGGCGTCGAGGTGCGCGGCGAGCCGGTCCGCGCAGTCGGCGTAGAACTCGTCGATGGCGCCCTGGTAGCCGCCCGGGTGGTCGGTGGTCTCCGTGGTCACCGGGTAGACCAGCGCTTCTTCGACCTGGCCTGCCCGCAGGTACGGTTCGGCGATCGACCGCGCGACGCTCCGGCCGTGGCGAGCGCTGTGGTAGGCGATCACCTCGGCCTGCTCGATCAGCCGGGCGGCCTTGACCGTCACCAGTTCCGGGTCGCCGGGACCGAGGCCCACGCCGTAGAGCGTGCCCTTGCCGTTGCTGCTCACTCTTCCTCGCTCGCGATCGCGTTGATGGCGGCCACCGCCATGGCGCTGCCGCCCCGGCGGCCGCGCACCACCAGGTGCTCCAGACCGCTCGGGTGCGCTGCCAGCGCGTCCTTGGATTCCGCCGCGCCGATGAACCCGACCGGCAGGCCCAGCACCGCGGCGGGCGCGTCGGCACCGTCCTCGATCATCTCCAGCAGCCGGAACAGCGCGGTCGGCGCGTTGCCGATCGCGACCACGGATCCGCCCAGCTGATCGCGCCACAGCTCCAGGGCCGCCGCGCTGCGGGTCGTGCCCAGCTCGCGGGCCAGGTCCGGAACCCGCTCGTCGGACAGCGTGCAGATCACCGGGTTGTCGGCCGGCAGGCGCCGCCGGGTCACGCCCGCGGCCACCATCGCGGCGTCGCACAGGATCGGCGCACCTCCGCGCAGCGCCGCACGCGCGTCGGCCACCACGTCCGGCGAGAACGCGATGTCCTCGACCAGGTCGACCATGCCGCAGGCGTGGATCATCCGCACCGCGACGCCGGCCACGTCCGGCGGCAAGCCGTCCAGCCGGGCTTCCGAGCGGATCGTGGCGAAGGAGCGGCGGTAGATCTCCGCGCCTTCCCGGACGTATTCGGGCACCCCGCGGTAGCGGGAGCTGTTCTCGTTCACACTTTCCTCCGTGCCGCGCCGAGCGCGGCGGATACCTGGTCGACATCGGCTTCGGAAGTCCACGTCGCCCCGTCGAGTCCGACCTCGTAGCCGGTTCCGGTGGCCAGCACTTCCACGACGCGTCCCGGCGGACGGCCGCAGCGCCGCTCGCACCCCGACCAGTGCACCGGCAGGTCACCGAGCGAGGCCCCTCGCCGGGCGTCTTCCCGGACGTCGGCCAGCGCCTTCGCGCACCCGGGCCGACCAGCGCACGTGGTCACCCCGACCCCGGCCGAAGCGGGGTCGGTGAGCAGGCCGCGCGCCCCGAGTTCCGACGCCCACCGACCGGCTTCGCCCGGTCGCATGCCGGGCAGGACCGCGGTCCGCCAAGGCGTCAGGCGCAGTTCGCCCGCGGCGTCGGATGCGGCGGTGATGATATCCACCTGGTCCCGCGCCAGACGGCCCAGTGGTGCGCCCGCCACGACGGAAACCGTTCCGTCGCGCCGAATCACGCGCCCGACCTGCGCATGCGTGGTCGGCGCCGGGGGCGTCGGCTCGGCTGGTGCGACCTCGGCGCCCAGCCGTTCAGCGATCCGTCGCGCCCCGCCGTCGAGTTCGGCCAATCGCCATGCCGAACAGCCCTGCGCCGCCTTCTCCGCGAGGAACGCTTCGGCGGCTGCGATGGCGGCTCCAGCGGCTCGCCGCGGGGTCGTTCGAACACCGGAATCCACCCCGGCGAGCAGCAGCGCAACGGTGTCCGCGGACACCGCTCGCAGCGCGACGTCGGCGCCGAGCGAGCTGACGTCGCCGCTGCCGTCGTCGACCGCGAACAGGAAACGTCCGGGCAGTTCGGCCAGCTCCGGGGTCGCGCAGAGCGCCGCGTCGAGTTCGGCCGCCACCGCTCGCACGTCCACCAGCTCGCGCCCCTCCGCCGAGGGCGAACCGATGATGTTGCGGACCCGCTCGTGGGTGTCCGACGGCAGCAACCCCGCTTCGCGCAACCGCGCGGCGAGCTCCTGCGCCGCTCCGGCCGGCAGGCCGCGGACCTGCAGGTTCGCCCGCGAGGTCAGCTCCAGCCCGCCGTCCCCCAACGCCGCGACCTCGGCCAGCGCGCGAACCTGGGACGGGCTCAGCGCGCCGCCGGGGACGCGGATCCGGGCCAGTCCGCCGTCGGCGGCCTCGTGCACCCGCAACGCGCCAGGACACGCATCCCGTTCAGCTCTTCGCACCACGCGGCAGATACTACGGACCCGGGTAGTTGCGGACGCAAACCAAACGCGGTGCGACGCGCGTCATGCTCGCGAACCTTGACGTAGGATCACCCCGTTGCGGAAAGTGGTCCGCAGCATCATGCGGCGATGTGCGGAGGAAGCCGGTGCGAATCCGGCGCGGTCCCGCCACTGTCACCGGGGAGCGAACTCCACGATGCCACTGTCCTAACAGGACGGGAAGGCGGAGCGAGCGCTGATCCGGGAGCCAGGAGACTCCGGTCGCCGCTGGACCTGCCGACCGGGGCGAGGAACCCCGAGAGAGGTGCCGTCATGCGCCGCGCAAGCGCGCCCTGGCCCAGCGTCGCCGTTCGCCGAGCCGAGGAGCGCCCCGCATGATCCTGCTTCTGTCCACTTCGGACACAGACCTGCTCAGCGCCCGCGCCGCCGACGCGGACTACCGGCTCGGCAACCCCGCCCGGCTGGGCGTGGACGACCTGCCGCCGCTGCTGGAGGACGTCGAGCTGGTCGTGGTGCGGCTGCTCGGCGGCCGCCGGGCCTGGGAAGAAGGCCTGGACGCGCTGCTGGCGGGACCGCGCCCGGTGGTCGTGCTCGGCGGCGAGCAGGCCCCGGACGCCGAGCTGATGGAGTGCTCGACGGTGCCGGCCGGGGTGTGCGCCGAAGCGCACCGCTACCTCGCCCACGGCGGCCCGGACAACCTCGCCCAGCTGCACCGATTCCTCTCCGACACGGTCCTGCTCACCGGCCACGGCTTCGAACCGCCTGCCGAAACGCCCTCCTGGGGCGTGCTCGAGCGGACCCCGCAGCGCACCGAAGGCCCGACCGTCGCGGTGCTCTACTACCGAGCGCACCACATGGCGGGCAACACCGCGTTCGCCCACGCGCTGTGCGAGGCGATCGAGGACGCAGGCGGTCAAGCCCTGCCGCTGTTCTGCGCCTCGCTGCGCGCACCCGACCCGGAACTGCTGGAACAGCTTGGCAAGGCGGACGCGCTGGTCGTCACCGTGCTCGCCGCCGGGGGCACCAAGCCCGCCACCGCTTCGGCCGGTGGTGACGACGAGGCGTGGGACGTCGGCGCGCTCGCCGAACTCGACATCCCGATCCTGCAAGGCCTGTGCCTGACCAGCAGCCGCGCCGCGTGGGAGGACAACGACGAAGGCCTGTCCCCGCTGGACATGGCCACCCAGGTGGCGGTGCCCGAGTTCGACGGCCGCCTGATCACGGTTCCGTTCTCGTTCAAGGAGAACGACGCCGAAGGCCTGCCGGTCTACGTCGCCGATCCCGAGCGCGCGGCCCGCGTCGCGGGCATCGCGGTCCGCCACGCCGCGCTGCGGCACATCCCGCCGCAGGACAAGCGGCTGGCGCTGATGCTGTCGGCCTACCCCACCAAGCACTCCCGGATCGGCAACGCGGTCGGGCTGGACACCCCGGTCAGCGCGGTCCGCCTGCTGCGGGAGCTGCGCGACCAGGGCTACGACATCGGCCCGGCCGACGGTCCCGACGCGCTGCCGGGCGTCGCCGAGCAGGACGGCGATGCGCTGATCCACGCGCTGATCGCCGCTGGCGGCCAGGACCGCGACTGGCTGTCCGAGGAGCAGTTGAGCGGCAACCCGGTCCGCATCCCCGCGCGCCGGTACGCGGAGTGGTTCGCGACGCTGCCCGAGGACCTGCGCGGCGAGATCGAGCAGCACTGGGGAGCGCCGCCCGGCGAGCTGTTCGTCGACCGGTCCCAGGACCCGGACGGCGAGATCGTGCTCGCCGCCGTCCGCGCGGGCAACGTCGTGCTCATGGTGCAGCCGCCGCGCGGTTTCGGGGAGAACCCGATCGCGATCTACCACGACCCGGACCTGCCGCCGAGCCACCACTACCTGGCCGCCTACCGCTGGCTGATCGACGAGTTCGGCGCGCACGCGATGGTGCACCTGGGCAAGCACGGCAACCTCGAGTGGCTGCCCGGCAAGACCGCGGGCATGTCCGCCTCCTGCTCCCCCGACGCGGCGCTGGCCGACCTGCCGCTGATCTACCCGTTCCTGGTCAACGACCCCGGCGAGGGCACGCAGGCCAAGCGCCGCGTGCACGCCACCCTCGTCGACCACCTGGTGCCGCCGATGGCGCGCGCGGAGAGCTACGGCGACATCGCGCGGCTGGAGCAGCTGCTCGACGAGCACGCCAACATCTCCGCGATGGACCCGGCGAAGCTGCCCGCGATCCGCAGCCAGATCTGGACGCTGATGCAGGCCGCCAAGCTCGACCACGACCTGGGGCTGGACGAACGGCCGCACGACGCCGAGTTCGACGACATGCTGCTGCACGTCGACGGCTGGCTGTGCGAGGTCAAGGACGCCCAGATCCGCGACGGCCTGCACGTGCTCGGCGACGCCCCGACCGGCGAAGCCCGGGTCAACCTCGTGCTCGCGATGCTGCGGGCCCGCCAGATGTGGAGCGGGCAGAGCGCCGCGCTGCCCGGTCTGCGCGAAGCGCTCGGGCTCTCCGAGGACGGCAGCGAGGCGCGCGAGCACGTCGACGACGTCGAAACCCGCGCGCACGCCCTGGTCCAGGGCATGGAGGACCGCGGCTGGAAAACCGCTGCGGCAGCCGAGGTTTGCCGCGAGGTCCTCGGCGAGACCAACGACGCCGTCGTGCAGGTGCTGGAGTTCGCCGCGAACGAGGTGGTGCCGCGGCTCGCGGCGACGACCGACGAGATGACCGCGACGCTGCACGCCCTCGAAGGCGGCTACGTGCCCGCGGGCCCCAGCGGATCGCCGCTGCGCGGACTGGTCAACGTGCTGCCCACCGGACGCAACTTCTACTCGGTCGACCCCAAGGCGGTGCCGAGTCGGCTCGCGTGGGAAACCGGTTGGGCCATCGCGGAATCCCTGCTCGACCGCTACCGCGCCGACACCGGCGAGTGGCCGCGCTCGGTCGGCCTGTCGGTGTGGGGCACCAGCGCGATGCGCACCTCCGGCGACGACATCGCCGAGGTGCTGGCGCTGCTCGGCGTCCGGCCGACCTGGGACGAGGCGTCGCGCCGCGTCAACGGGCTGGAGGTGATCCCGCTCGAGGAGCTGGGCCGCCCGCGCATCGACGTCACGGTCCGGATCAGCGGGTTCTTCCGGGACGCCTTCCCGCACGTGGTCGCCCTGCTCGACGACGCGGTGCGCCTGGTCGCGGCCCTCGACGAGCCGGCCGAGCAGAACTTCGTGCGCGAGCACGCGCAGGCCGATCTCGCCGAGCACGGCGACGAACGCCGCGCCACCATGCGGATCTTCGGCTCCAAACCGGGCGCGTACGGCGCCGGGATCCTGCCGCTCATCGACAGCCGGAACTGGCGCGACGACGCCGACCTGGCCGAGGTGTACGCGGTGTGGGGCGGTTTCGCCTACGGGCGCGAGCTGGACGGCGAACCGGCGCGCGTCGACATGGAGAGCGCGTACAAGCGGATCTCGGTGGCGGCGAAGAACACCGACACCCGCGAGCACGACATCGCCGACTCCGACGACTACTTCCAGTACCACGGCGGCATGATCGCCACGGTGCGCGCGCTGACCGGCAAGGCACCGGCGGCCTACATCGGCGACAGCACCCGCCCGGACTCGATCCGCACCCGGTCGCTGACCGAGGAGACCTCGCGGGTCTTCCGGGCCCGCGTGGTGAACCCCCGCTGGCTGGCCGCGATGCGCCGGCACGGCTACAAGGGCGCTTTCGAGCTCGCGGCCACTGTGGACTACTTGTTCGGCTACGACGCGACGACCGGTGTCGTGGCGGACTGGATGTACGAGAAGCTCGCCGAGACCTACGTGCTGGACGAGCAGAACCAGCAGTTCCTCAGCGAGTCCAACCCGTGGGCGCTGCACGGCATCACCGAGCGGCTGCTGGAAGCGGCCAACCGGGAGATGTGGCAGGAACCGAACCCGGACACCCTGCAGGCCCTCCAAGAGGTCTACCTGCAGGCCGAGGGCGACCTGGAAGACGGCCCCCAGCGCTGAATCCCGCGCGCTGCACGACACCTCAGGGCGTCGTGCAGCGCGCGAGCTTTCCCCTCCACGCTCCTGCCTCCCGGAAGTTGCCGAACGGCTGTCCGCGCACGAGGAAGCTCCGGCTCCAGTCGATTCTGCGTCCTCCGGTGTTGCCGCCGCTGTTCCGTAAGTCTACGCTTACGGTTCGTGGACACTTACCGAATCTCGGATGCCGCGTGGAACGCGTTCGGGGATCCGAGTCGGCGCGCGATCATCGAGTGCCTGGCCGAGCGGCCGCAGTCGGTCCGCGAACTCGCCGATGGGCTGCCGATCAGCCGACCAGCGGTCTCCCAGCACCTCAAGGCCCTCAAAGGCGCAGGGCTGGTCACCGACCGCCCCGCCGGCACGAAGCGCATCTACCAACTCGACCCGACAGCCGTGGGCGCGTTGCGCGATCAGCTCGACGCCTTCTGGAGCCGTGCGCTGGCCGCCTACGAGGACGCCGTCGAACAGCCCGAAGGAGATTGAGCGATGTCCGAGGCAGCGAGCACGGTGGTCCGCAAGGAAGTCGTCGTGAACGCCCCGATCGAACGAGCTTTCACCGTCTTCACCGAGCGGTTCGGCGACTTCAAGCCACCCGAGCACAACCTGCTCCAGGCCGAGATCACCGAGACGGTGTTCGAACCCCACGTCGGCGGCCACATCTTCGACCGCGGGGCCGACGGCAGCGAGTGCCGCTGGGCCCGAATACTCGCCTACGAGCCCCCGCACCGCGTCGTCTTCAGCTGGGACATCAGCCCCCGATGGCAGATCGAACCCGACCACGAGCGCACGAGCGAGGTCGAGGTCCGCTTCATCGCCGAAGCTGCGCAGCGCACGCGCGTGGAACTCGAACACCGCAAGCTCGATCGCCACGGACCTGGCTGGCAAGCCGTCAGCGATGGCGTGGGAGGCGAGGGCGGCTGGCCGATGTACCTCGCTCGCTACGCCCAGCTGCTGCCCGGGGACCGCTGATGGCGGCATCGGGCACTACCAGCGACGCGATGCCACCACCCCGGGAACCCCTGCAACGCAAGAGCGATGCGCTCGAACTGATGCGCTCGGAAACCACCGCGTGGCTGGCCACGGGCGATGCCGACGGCCCGCACCTCGTCCCGCTCCTGTTCCACCACGACGGCGAGGTGCTCACCTTCGCGACCTCCGCGAACAGCCGCACGGTGACCAACGTGGCCGCCACCGCACGAGCACGGGCAGCCATCGGCCAGCACTACGACGTGGTCATGATCGACGGCACGATGGAGATCATCGAGCCCGACGCGATCGATCCGGCCATCGCCGACCCGTTCGCCGCACTGCTGCGCGGCGGTCCTGACCCGCGGCACACACCCGGATTCGTCTACCTCCAGCTCACCCCGACTCGCCTGCAAGCGTGGCGCTCCTTCGCCGAGCTCAGCGGCAGGACCCTGATGCAGTCCGGCCAGTGGCTGGTCTGACCGCAAGGCGATCCACTCCCAGGCACCGGCACCGGAACGGCGGAGAAGCGAAGGCTCGCGCCGAGCCGTCGAACACGCGGCAGTCGACGAGCGAGAACTACCGGCGCGATTCGGGGGCCAGGTCGGCGACTGGGCCGATCACGATGGTCGCCGGCGGCTTGATCTCGGCTTCGCGGATCGCCTCGGCGGCCTCGCCCAGCGTCGTGCGGAGCGTCTTCTGGTTGCGCGTGGTGCCTTCCTGCACCACCGCGACCGGGGTCTTCGGGTCGCGGCCGTGCTCCACCAGAACCGCCGCGAACTCCGCGATCCGCTTGACGCCCATCATCAGCACGATGGTCCCGCGCAGCCGTCCCAGCGACGGCCAGTCCACAAGGGACTGCTCGTCGTGCGGTCCGACGTGTCCGGACACGACCACGACCTCGTGCGCGACACCGCGGTGCGTCACCGGCACGTCCGCCGCGGACGGAGCCGCGAAAGCACTGGTGATCCCGGGAACCGCCGTCACCGCGACACCGGCCTCGACGCACGCCAGCAGCTCCTCGAAGCCGCGCCCGAACAGGTAGGGGTCGCCGCCCTTGAGCCGCACCACGAACTTCCCGGCCTTGGCGTGCTCGATCAGCAGCGAGTTGATCACGTCCTGGTTCGCCGCCCGCCCGTACGGGATCTTCGAAGCGTCGACCACTTCCACGTGCGGACCGAGCTCCTCGAGCAGCTCGCGCGGCGCCAGCCGGTCGGTGATCACCACGTCCGCGCGCCCCAGCAGCTGACGCCCGCGCACCGTGATCAGGTCCGGATCGCCCGGCCCGCCACCGACCAGGGCCACCCCCGGCGACGGCGGCTCGGAGCGCTCGTCGACCACGCCGGTCCGCAACGCCTCGACGAGCGCGTCGCGAACGGCGGCCGAACGCCGGTGCTCGCCGCCGGACAGCACGCCGAGCAGCAGCCCGCCGTGCTGCGCCACCGCCGGTGTCACTGCCGTGCCCTGCGAGGCGTCGTCGGCGCGCACGCAGAAGATCCGGTTCTGCTCGGCCTCGGCCGCGACCGCCGCGTTCACCTCGGTTCCGGTCGCGCACGCCACGACGTACCAAGCGCCGTCGAGATCACCAGTCGCGTAAGGGCGCTGGTGCCAGATCAGCTCGCCCGCCTCGGCCATCGCTTCAACGGCGGGAGTCGCCTCCGGCGCGATGACCTCGACCCGCGCACCGGCGTTGATCAGGCGCGGAACCCGGCGCTGCGCGACGGTGCCCGCGCCGACGACGACCACCCGCTTCCCGGTGAGGTCCAGGCCGGCGAAGTAGTGGTGCTCAAGGTGCTTGGTCATGTCCGTAGTCCAGTCGTGCTCGCCCGACGCCATCGCCGGGGATTCGTGCTCACAGGGGCGGTTGGCCACTTCGTCGTGGCTCACGATCACCGGTCCGGCCGCTCGGCGCCACCCCGAACCAACCCGTGGACGTCGGTCACGCGCGCTCCGCCCGATCGCGGTGGGAGGACAGGCTCCACCAGAGCGCGGCGCCGCCCCATACTGCCATGAAAACGGCCAGCGTCAGATAGCCGAGCAGCTCGAAGTGGTCGCTGATCGCCGCGATCGGCGTGGTGTTCGGCACGCCGAGCTCGTCGAGCACCCCGGCGAGCACGACCAGCGCGACGACCGCCGCCAGCACCACGGTCAACGCGGTGGTGGTCACGTTCACCCACAGCCGCCGCAGCGGCTGGGCCAGCGACCAGGTGTAGGCGCGGGACATCAGCATGCCGTCCACGCTGTCCACAGTGCACATCCCCGCGGCGAACAGCAGCGGCAGGCTCAGCACCGCGATCGGCGAAAGCTGCCCCGGCGTGACCATGGCGAGCACGGTGATCTCGGTCGCGGTCTGCATGCCGAGGCCGAACAGCAGCCCGATCCCGAACAGGTGCCAGGAGCGGGCGATGGTGCGCGTCCGCCCGCGCAGCAGCCGCGCGAGCAACCCGCGCCGACCGAGCACCATCTCGACCTCGGCCTCGTCGACGTCACCGCGCCGCGCCCGGCGCAGCAGGCGCACCGCGTCGCGCAGGACCAGCGCGTTGAGCACGGCCAGCGCGGTCAGCACCGCGATCACGATCAGGTCCACGACCGTCGAGACCTGCACCCCGGCCTGCTCCGCCCACTCCTGCGCGGCGGGCCCGGCGATGAACGCGACCGCGAACGCGAGAAAGAGCACGACGCTGGCGTGCCCGAGCGCGAACCACATGCCGGTCGAGACCGGACGCCGTCCGCGTTGCATCAGCAGCCGCGTGGCGTCGTCGATCACCGCGACGTGGTCGGCGTCGAAGCCGTGGCGCAGGCCGAGCAGGTACGCCGTGGTGCCCGCTGCGGCGAGCCCGCCCGCCATGCCGAAGTTGTCGTGGTGCAGCAGGTAGGCACCCCAGCCCACCAGGTGCAACACCCCTACCGCGGCCAGCACGACCGCCGCTTTGCGCCGCTCCGCCGCGCCCCAACCGGCGCGCTGCTGTTCCGTTCCGGATTCCCCGTGCATGGGTTCTCCGACCTCCTGGGTTTCCCGCCCGAGGGGCTCGGTGTCCGCGCGCCGCGGTGCGACGCGGGGCCGGCGCGCAGTCTCCTGACTCCCGGATCGACGCGGCACCCCGGCCTTCCAGCTGCGTGGCAGCCGTGGCCTCGAGCGGGGGCCGCTCCCCGGTCACAGTGGCGGGACCGTCCCGGATTCGCACCGGGTTCCTGCACTGTCGGCGGCGGAATCCTTCCGCGATCACCACCCCCGGGTCAAACCCCGGTGACCGCGATCACCGGAATGCCGCAGTTTCAAGTGAGGTTTTTCCAGACCTACCGTGCGTGGCGGTACCGCGGATGCGATCACCGGGTTTCCGCAGTTTCAATTGAAACTGTGGTCCACGACTACTCCGAACGGATGAACATCGGCCTTTCGCCGGCCCGGGAGCGCGCGCATGCTGGGGGTTACGGCGACCTGAAACGGCCTGCACCAGCGGGCCGACGGGGACCAGGAGGCCACCATGAACGAGACGCACACGATCACGTTGAACCTGCAGGTCGTGGAGGCGGGGTCGAAGACCACCGCCGACGTCGGGTTCACCACTCCGGCCGGTCAGGCGCTGCACGGCCACGGAACCGCGCGACGCCACCCGGACGACCCGGAGGTACCGCAGATCGGCGACGAGATCGCGATCGCCCGCGCCCTGTTCGAACTGGCGCACAAACTGCTGGACAACGCGGCCAAGGACATCGGAGAACGCCTCCACCGCCGCGTGCACCTACCAGCCTGACACCGACGGCGATTTCACGCGAGAACCCCGCGCGGAGCGCCGTTCTCGCGTGAGATCGCCGACCCTCACGAGTGCACGGCGAGGGCTTCGCCGACCGCTTTCGCAGCCAGGTCCACGACGTCCTCGCCCAACCCCTGGCGAACCCGGACGCGCAGCGGAGCAGGTCCGAGGCGCGGCAGGTCGTCGCGCACGACGAGCCCTTCCAGGCGCGGCTTCGCCGACGGCAGCAGCGCCACCCCCAGTCCGGAGCGCACGGCCGCGAGCACCCCGGCCAGATCGGCGGCCTCGCACACCAGATCCGGCTGCTGACCGGTGTCGGTCACCGCTCGGACCGCGAGCCGCCGCGTGATGCACGGCTCGTCGAAGACGACCATCGGCAGCGGTTCGCCGGCCGCGGGCGGTTCCCAGTCCGGGGCGGCGTACCACTCCAAGCGGAACTGCCCGGCTTCGCGGTCGTGGCCGCTGTTGGCGTAGTCGATCAGCAGCGCGATGTCGATGCTGCCGCGGTCGACCGCGTCCGCCAGCCGGGCCGTCCGGTCGAGCCGGAACCGCACCTCCCACTCCGGGAAGGCCGCGCGGAGCCGGGTGGCCAGCTCCGGGAGCAGCCGGTCGGCGGCGTGCTCGGTGGAGCCGAAGACGAGCGTGTGCGGCTCTTCAGCACCGAGGCGGCGCAGCGCCGAGTCGTGCACGTCGAGGATGCGCCGCGCTTCGGCCAGCAGCAGCTCCCCGGACGACGTGAACCTCGCCTGCCGCCCTTCCCTGCTGACCAGCTTCCGGTCGACCACCCGCTCCAGCTTGCGCACGTGCTGGCTGACCGCGGACTGCGTCAGCGACAACGCGGCGGCGGCCCGGTGGAATCCGCCGCAGTCGGCCACCGCGACCAGGCTCCGCAGCGCGACGACGTCCAGCACAGCGCTCATGCTTCCGAGAATAACTGATAAGCGTCCGCAATCGATCGCGATTGCTTATCGTCGTTGGACGCGGCTGGGGGACGGCGGCGAACCTGGGATCATGAAGACCGCGCGCTCGATCCCGCTGTCGCTGGCAGCGCCGATCGTGTTCATCTGGGCCAGCGGATTCCCCACCGGGAAGCTGGGCGTCGCCGCCGCTCCCCCGTTCCTGCTGACCACCGTGCGCCTGGCGATGGCCGCCGCGCTGCTCGCGGTGATCGCGACCGCATCCCACGCCGACTGGCCGCGCGGCAGGCAGCTGGGGCACGCGGCCGCGTCCGGAATCCTCACCTACGGGGCGCAGTTCGGCGGCTGCTACGGCGGGATGAGCGTCGGCGTTCCGGCGTCGGTGACCGCGCTGGTGATCGCCATGAACCCGGTCCTCACCGCAGCGCTGGCGGCCGTGCTGCTGCGCGAGCGGCTGAGCCGGGTCCGCCTGGCGGGACTCGTCGTCGGCGTGCTCGCCGTGGTCGTCACCCTCGGCGGCCAGGTGCTCGCCGAAGGCACGTTGAACCCGGGCATCCTGCTCACCCTGGTCGGACTCCTGGGCTTCTCCGCCGGCGGTCTCTACCAGCAGCGGTTCTGCGGGCCGATCGATCCGCGAGCCGGCGGAGCGGTGCAGTCCGCCGCTGCGGCTGCCGCGGTCGGCGTGCTCGCGCTCTTCGAGAACGGACACGTCACGCACTGGGTGCAGGCCGCTGCGGTGCTGGCGTGGCTGGTGCTGGCGGGATCCGTCATCGGCATCTCGTGCTACCTGCGAGCGGTCGGCGTCGGCGGGGCGAGCCGGGCGAGCGCCCTGTTCAGCGCCGTGCCACCGGTCGCCGCGCTGCTGGCCTGGCCCCTGCTCGGCGAAACCCCGACGATCGCGACAGCGCTCGGCATCGCGCTCGGCGCCGCGTCCTGCGTGCTCGGCACCCGCCCGGACCGAGCAGCCCCGGTGCGCCCGCGCGAACGCCGGGTACGTCAGCCCATCGATTCCTGAATGCGCTTCCACGCCGCCTGCACGTGCCGCCGCTCGGTCTGCGGCGAGCCGACCGCGAACCGCAGCACCGTGCGACCGTCCACTTTGGTGTGCGTCAGGTACAGCTCACCGGATTCGTTCAGCGACTCCATGAGCTGGTAGACGCGCTCGTCGTCCTGCTCCGGGAGCAGCGGCCGGAAGCAGACCAGCCCGAACGGATGCGGCTCCAACAGCTCGAACCGCGGGTCCTCGCGCACCCACCCGGCGAACTCCTGCGCGAGTCCCACGGTGGTGCGGATGTGCTCGCGCAACCCCTCGGCCCCGTACCAGCGCAGCACCGACCACAGCTTCAACGCCCGGAACCGGCGCCCCAGCGGCACCTGCCAGTCGCGGTAGTCGATCACCTCGCCGGACGCCGTGGCCGGGTTGCGCAGGTATTCCGGCAGGATCGACAGCGCATCGATCATCGGCGCCCGGTCGGCCATCCACAGCAGGCTGCAGTCGAAGTTGGTCAGCAACCACTTGTGCGCGTTGGTGCAGTAGGAGTCGGCGAACTCGGCGACCCCGTCGTTGATCCAGCGCAGCTCCGGGCACACCGCGGCCACGCCCGCGTAAGCCGCGTCGACGTGCAGCCAGACGCCGCGCGCCCGGCACACCTCGCCGACGGCGCGGACCGGGTCGATCGCGGTGGTCGAGGTGGTGCCGATGGTCGCGCACACCAGGGTCGGCACGGCCCCGGCGGCGAGGTCCTCGGCGATCAGGGCGTCCAGGTGCGCGGGGTCCATGCCCAGGGTGTCCGGGTCGACGTCGACGATCCGGACGTTGTCCGCGCCGATGCCGACCATCCGCGCGGCCCGCGCCAAGGACGAGTGGGTGTGCTCGGAGACGTAGAGGGTGTGGCGCCGGGTGATGCCCTTGCTCGCGACGGCACCACCGCTGACCCGCTGCAACGCGGCCAGGCACGCCACCAGCGCGGCGCTCGACGCCGAGTCCTGGATGACGCCGCCACCGACCGCATCGGTCCGGAAGTGCTCGGGCAGCCCGAGCAGCTCGGCCATCCAGTCGACCACGACGGTCTCCAGCTCGGTGCAGGCCGGACTGGTCGCCCACACCATGCCCTGCACGCCGAGCCCGCTGGAGAGCAGGTCGCCGAGGATGGCGGGCCCGCTGGCGTTGGCCGGGAAGTAGGCGAAGAAGTTGGGGTGCTGCCAGTGCGTCACACCGGGAACCAGCACGGCGTCGAGATCGCGGAGCACCTCCTCGAACGGTTCGCCCTGCTCAGGAGGGTGCGCGGGAAGCTGAGCCCGAACCTCCCCGGGCCGCACCTGCGACCGAACGGGATGCGACTCGACGCCGGCGTAGTAGTCGGCGACCCAATCAACGACCTGCCTGCCGAAAGCCCGGAACTCCTCGGGTGACATGTGCCCAACCACCCAGCCACCCTCTCACCGCGGACCACCCCAGACCAGAGCTGGCGGGAGATCCGGCGGCCGGGGTTCGGGTCAGGGGGTTTCGGTGGCCATCCAGCGGTAGCCGCGGGGGGTGACCATCCGGTGGCCGACCACTGTGGACTGGGAGGAGCCCACGACCACCGTGGTGTGCGCGTCCACGTCGGCCGGGTCGAACTCGCTGATCGGGGCGCACCAGATTCGCTGGCCCGTTCGGGTCGCGTGCTGAACCGCGCCGACCGGGGTCGTCGCCGGGCGGTGTTCCGCCAGGATCTCCAGCGCTCGGCCCAGCTGGTCGGGGCGCGGGCTGCCGAGGCAGACCACCAGGTCGCCCTCGGCCGCCGCTCGCACGCGGCGCTCGATGACCTCCCACGGCGTGCGCAGGTCGGACAGGCTGATCAGCACGTGGTCGTGGCCGAGCGGAGCGCCCAGCAGGGCCGATGCCGCCAGCACCGCGGTCACGCCCGGGACCCCGACTACCTCGATGTCGACGTCGGCCTGCTCCAGGGCCGGGCTCGCCATCGCGTACACCCCGGCGTCGCCGGAGCCGATCAACGCCACTGCGCGTCCCTCGCGGGCCAGTTCGACCGCCTCGGTCGCGCGGGCCTCCTCCTCGCCCTGGCCGGTGGACCGCACCTCGGTGCCCGGTCGCAGCAGGTGCCGCACCTGGTCGACGTGCTGGTCCAGGCCCACCACGACCGATGCGCGGCGCAGCTCGGCGTCGGCGCGCGGAACGCGCAGGTCCGCCGCGCCGGGGCCGATGCCGATGAGCGCAAGCCGCCCCCTGGGGCGGATCCGGGCGGCCGCCGCGGTGACGCCGTTGCCCTTGATCTTGGGCGCGACCAGCTCGACCTGGGCGCCGTAACCGAGCTCGGCCGCCGCGTGCAGCGCTGACGCCTCCGCCACGCTGGACGTACCGGCCTCCGCACCCACCGCCTCGCTGGGGTTGGGCACCTCGACCTCGGCCAGCACCTCGGCCGGGTAGGTCAGCAGCGACAGCTCGTCGCCGCCGTCCGCGGAGTGCCAGAACCCGAGGTCCTGCACCGCTTCCAGGATGCCGTCCTCGTCGGCCTTGAGGTCCACGCTGGCGATCGCCCGGATCGCGCGCGGGTCCAAGCCGTGCTCGCTGTCCAGCCGGGCGATCGTCTCGATCACCGCGGTGCGGGAGATCCCGCTGGTCGAGCCGACCCCGACCACCAGCGTGCGCGGGATCAGCCGCAGCGTCCGCTCCTCCTCCTCGGTCGGGCGGCGGTCGTCGATCACCACCGTCCACAGCGGCGTTTCGACGTCCGGCGACACGTTGGGCGGCAGGGCGGGCAGCGGGAAGCCGTGCGGGTTGACCAGGAGCACCGGCAGGTCCTCGAGCAGCGCCGCACCGCAGGACGCCAGGTCACCGTCCACAGTGGCGTCGAGCTGTTCGACGAGCTCGTCGAGCGGGGTGACACCGGTGGCGCCGGTGACCGTGGTGACCACCGGATCGCAGTCGAGCACGTCGGCGACCTGCTCGGCGAGGGCGTTGGCGCCGCCGGCCTGGCCGCCGGTCAGGGCGATCGCGAAGCGCTTCTCCTCGTCGACGCAGACGACGCCCGGGTCGGCGCGCTCGTCCCGCAGCAGCGGTGCGACCAATCGCACGGTCGCGTCGCTGGCCAGGAAGAACACCGCTGCGTCGAGGTGGTCCCACAGGCGGCGCACGGCGGATCCGATCGGCCCGTCGGCGACGACCGCGTCCGGCCCCAGCCGTCCGGCGACCTCAGCGGCGGCCCGCCGTCCCGCCGCGGTCACCGCGAACAGACCGATCACTGCAACTCCCCTACCCGGTCGACAGCCCTCCCCCGCATGGTCCCACCCGCATGGTTCCGCCCTCCCCGGGCGCACGGAAAACCACAGTTTCAATTGAAACTGCACCCCGACGAACCGCAGTTTCAATTGAAACTGTGGTCCCCCTGGCGACGAGCACCTGCGGTTCCGGTGGGGGCTGGGTCTCGTGAGTGGCGCTGGTGGTTCTTACGACCATCGCCACTCACGAGACCCAGACCCGAGCGGAGGGCGAGC
>NZ_JAQGLA010000039.1 GCF_027853915.1 Saccharopolyspora oryzae | reverse complement strand
GCCGCGGGTTCTCAGCGTTCGCCTGGCGAGGACGGCCCGACTGCCGTGTATTGGCATACATAAAGTCGGGCACCCGGAGTCCAGGCGGGCGCTGAGGTTCCGCTACCCGCACCGCCACGCAAAACGAGCCCGGAGAGCACCTTGCTCTGCGGGTCTTACGCGGGTACTACCTCCGGCGTGGCAGCATCGGGGTGTGACTACGCCAGTTCCCGGTAACCAGGTGCCCGGTGTGCAGCCGGAAGATCTCCCCGCCCAGCTGCCCGAGGGCAGCGTCCTGCTGGACGTGCGGGAGAGCAACGAGTGGCAGGCCGGGCACGCGCCCCAGGCCGTGCACCTCCCGATGAGCGAGCTCGTGGACCGGCTCGACGAGATCCCGGAAGCCGACCAGGTCTACGTGATCTGCCGTTCCGGCGGCCGGTCGGCGAAGGTCACCGCTTACCTCAACGCCAACGGCTGGGACGCCGTCAACGTCGAGCGCGGCATGAACGGATGGTCGGCCATCGGCCGGCCGATGGTGTCCGACGACGGCGAGCCGTACGTGCTGTGAACCCAGGACCTGCGCAGCGCCCGGCGCGGTGGGTCGCCACCCCGCCGGGCGGTCCGCGCCGCCCGAAGCAGCGACGGCAGCCGCGCCGCTACACCGGCCCGCCGTCCTACCCGGCCGTGCCGCGCTGGGGCTTCCCGATGCTGGCGTGGCGGTGGCCGCTCGCGCTGCCCGCGCGCGCGAACATCAACGCCTCGGTGCGTGCGGAGGCTTCGGCCAGGTCCGCCTCGGTGGTCCTGTGGATCACCGCGGGTATCGCCGGGCTGGGGACCTTCGCGGAGGCCTGGCGCTACGTCCTGCTGCTGCTGAGCAGGGACGGGGCGCTGGCGCGCACTCCGCTGGCGATCTCCGACGCGCTGGTCGGCATGACCGGGGTCCTGCTGTGGGTGGTGGGTGCGCTGGCCGGCGTGCTGGTCGTGCTGTGGGGGCTGCGTGCGCGAGCTGCGGCCGCCGAGCGCATCGGAGTCCACAACGCCCGTCCCGACTGGCAGGTGGTCGTCGGCGTGCTGGTGCCGGGGCTGAACCTGTTCGTGCCCGGCTCGGCGGTGGCGGAGCTGGAGCACTCGGTGCTGATCGCCGAGGGCGACCGCGAGCGCGGCGCGCGACCGTTCCCGACCCTGCGCGTCCGGTTCTGGTGGGCGACGTGGGTGGCGACGCTGCTGGTCGGCTGGTTCACGATCGTCTGGGGATTCCGCGGCAGCGTCCAAGCGCTCGCCGACGGCGTCGTCCTGCACGCGCTGAACAACGCGCTGGTCACGCTCCTGGCGGTGCTGACCGCGAGGCTGATCAAGTACGTGATGGCCCTGCTGGTCGCCCCGGACCCGACCGGGCTCCGCCACCTCCAGGTCCGCGCGGTCCGCGCGACCCCACCACTTCCGCGCGCCGAGCGCTCCGCCACAGCTCCGCGCTGACAGCGCTCCGTTCCGGCAGCTCAGGACCCGTGAGCACTTTGGGCTGCCATAGCGACCCGAAGTGCTCACGGGTCTTCGGCGCGCGCGTTGCGTCACAGATGCCGGAATTGGATCTGCCCGGTCCGGATAATCGGGCGCGTGTGGCAGCCGACCCCCGACGTCGTTGCGCACCGAGGAGCTTCGGCGCACCGCGCTGAGCACACCCGCGGTGCTTACGAACTGGCCCTGGAACAGGGCGCCGACGCGCTCGAGTGCGACATCCGGGTCAGCCGCGACGGACACCTGGTGTGCGTGCACGACCGGCGCATCGACCGGACCTCCAGCTCCCGCGGCGTGGTCAGCGAGCTGACCCTCGCCGGGATGTCCGATGTGGACTTCGACAGCTGGCACCGCGAACTCCCGGACACCGCCGACGAACTGGTGCGCCGCACCCGCCCGGTGCCGGAGCGCGGCGTGCTGACCCTGGACGAGCTCCTCGCCCTCGTCCACGACCACCCGCGACAGGTGCAGCTGTTCGTCGAGACCAAGCACCCGGTGCGCTACGGCGGACTGGTCGAGCACAAGCTCGTCGCGCTGCTCGCGCGCTACGGCCTGGCCGAGCCGTCCGACCCGGAGAACTCGCCGGTGGTGATGATGTCGTTCTCCCAGGCCGCCGTTCGGCGGTTCCGGGCCGCGGCCCCGCTGGTGCCGACGGTGCTGCTGTTCGACCGGTTCCGCGACTCGTGGCGCAACGGCGTGCTGCCGCCGTGGGCCGACATCGCCGGTCCCGGAATCCGCTTGCTGCGCGAGGATCCCGGTTTCGTCGACCGCGCCGCCGCGCTCGGCCGCGACACCTACTGCTGGACCGTCGACGAGCCGGCCGACGTCGATCTCTGCCGGCGCAGCGGGGTGCGGTACCTGGCCACCAACTCGCCCGGGTCGACCCGCTCCCACCTGGCTGATTCGGACCTGCCTCGATTCGGTAGCGTCACTGCGACTTGACCGAGAGCGAGGGGATCTGCAGTGTCGAAGCGAACCGCGCCCAAGCCCGGGGCGGACACCGGGATCAAGCCGCGCCAGCCCTGCCCGTGCGGTTCCGGCAAGCGCTACAAGGCCTGCCACGGTGCTGCCGGTGGCGCCGCCGACGTGATCGTGACCCGGCCCTTCGAGGGGCTGGCCGCGGAGTGCGAGCTGATCGCGCTGCGCGAGTTCGTGCCGTCCGCGACGGCGAAGCTGCCGCTGCGCGGCGAGGGCGACATCACCCTGGCGACCGTGCTGCCGATGGCCGCCGCGGCGCTGCGCCGCAACGACGACAAGTCGTTCGTCGGCCTCCAGGTGCAGACGCACTCCGGGGACATCAGCCGCGACCTGGCCCGGGCCGTCGAGTGGGTGCAGGGCGCTGAGCTGGGTGAATCGCTGCCGGTCGTCGGCCCCGAGACCGCCGAGGCGGGCACCGTGCCGGCCCGCCTGCAGGACGTGCTGGACCCCGAGGCGAAGCTCGAGGTCGAGGTGCACAAGGACTTCGCCTGGTGGCTGCCCGACGACGTCGAGCCGACCGGCGAGGTGGCGCTGTCCCTGGAGCGGGCCAACGCGGCCATCATGCCCACCGACCGGCTGGTCGCCGAAGGCGTGGAGTCGGCCTACTGGGTGGACGCGGGCGAGAAGGCGCACCTGCGCTGGGTCCGCCCGGAGCCCGAGGAGCAGCTCGTCGCTGCCATGGCCCGCCTGTCCGCCCGTGGTGAGCTCGCGCTCGGCGAGGACAGCCGCTACGCGGGGTCCTTCCGCGCCCACGGCCTCCTGGTCCCGGTGTGGGACCTGGACCGCGAGAAGCACGCCCGCGAGTGGGACGAACCGGCCGCTGAGCTGGGCCGACGCCTCTCCGAAGCCCTGGCCTCCCTCGACGACCAGCCCCTCGACGCGGCCGAGCGCCGAGCCCGAGACGGCCTCCGAGGCCGCCAGGTCACCATCCGCTGATCCGCGAGTTCAATGGAAATCGGACGTCTGATTTCCATTGAAATCGCGTGAGTCCACCGCAGCCGTCGGCGCGTCGGGATCCGATGCGCCGGCGGCTCGCTGCTTCTCGCGGCTAGTTCCTTCGTTCGATGCGCCAATTGGGTGATCGCGGTATTCAGGAGGCAACCCCCGGACGGGCAGCGGCGTGTTCTCCACGCGATGCCCGATGTGGACGGGGGTGGACCGGGTGACCGCGCACCTGCCCGCAGTGCCGACCGCCGCCGAGACGGCCGGTGCTCGCCAGCGGGCGCGCCGGGGGGATATGGCGGCGACGGAAGACGACTTCGCGGAGTTCGTCCGGGTAGCACTGCCCGGACTGATGCGCTACGGCCACGCCCTGACCGGCAATCCGCACGACGCCGCCGACCTGGTGCAGGCGGTGCTGGAGAAGGTCGGCGCGCGCTGGGCCAAGGTCAGCCGCAACTGCGGCGATCCGACCGCCTACGTGCGCCGCGCGATGGCGAACACGCACGTCAGCCGCTGGCGCCGCACGCGCCGCGAGACGCTGCTCGCCGACTTCCCGGACGTCCCCGCGCAGGCCCAGCCGGACCGGCTGGAGAACGAGCCGCTGTGGCAGGCGCTGCGATCTTTGCCGCCGAGGCAACGCGCGGTGGTCGTGCTGCGTTACTACGAAGGCCTCTCCGAGCTGGAGATCGCCGAGAGCCTCGGCGTGAGCTGCGGAACGGTGAAGAGCCAGGCGAGCAAGGCGATGGCCTCGCTGCGCAAGAGGCTCGGGTCGCTGGAAGGAGGTGACGTGTGATGGACCTGGAGGACGAGCTGAACCGGATCCTCCGTGACGACCGCCTGGACATCCCGGTGCGCACCGGGGCGGAATGGGCGGTGGTCGCTGGAGCGCGTCGCCGACGCCAGCGCAACAACGCGATGGCCGCCGCCGGCAGCGCCCTCGCGGCGCTGGTCCTGGCGGGCGGCGGTGTGGTGCTGGCCAACCACAAGGCCGAGCAGCCGGTGCAGCCGGCGGTCCCCCCGGTGGTGCACACGACCTCGGAGCCGGACCCGACCAGCGCCGAACAACCCCCGCCGCCACCGCAACAGCAGGAGCCACCGGGACGGCCCCCGGCCCTGCCCCACTACGAGCCCCCGACGTCGACGAGGACGTCGGAGCTCCCGACGATCCTGAGCACCAAGACGTCGGAACCGCCGCCGACGAGCTCGAACCCCACGCAGACCAGCGAACCGAACCCGACGTCCTCGGCGAACCAGACCAGCGAACCGCCGGGCGAGTAGGCGCAGGATCAGACGGAGCCGCCGGCTGCCTTGGGGGCCGTGGCGTCGGCTCCCTCGTCGCCGACGGATTCGCGGGCGAGGAAGGTCTCCACGTCGAAGAGGTTGCCCTTGGCGCGGTCGACCACGTTGAGCAGCGTCGACATCTGCGAGACCTCTTCGACCTGCTCCTTGAGGAACCACTGCATGAACTGCTCGCCGAGGTAGTCGTTCTCCTCGCGGGCGGTCCTGGCCAGCGCCTCGATCTCGCGGGTGACCTCGCGCTCCTGCTCGAGGGCGAGCGCGACGAGTTCGCGGGTCTCGGTGAACTCGTCGCGGACCTGCTCGATGGCCGGGATGCGCGGCCTGATGTCGTTGTCCATCAGGTACTGGATGATCATCATCGCGTGGTTGCGCTCCTCGAGCGCCTGCCGGTAGAAGTGCCCGGCCAGCTGCGGGAGGTCGTTGTCGTCGAACCACACGGCCACCGCGACGTACTGGTGCGAGGCGGTGAATTCGTTGCGCACCTGTTCCTGCAGGAGGTGCTCGAACTTCGATTCCTTGTGCTGAATCTTCTTCGCGGTGACAGACATGCCATCAGAATACTCTGGAATTAATCCAGTTTCATTCCAGGGAACCCTAAGTTGAATTCGGCAAGGCTAAGGTTGCCGCAATTAACGCAGGCAATCCTAAGAAATCGAAGGTAAGCCAAACCTGACCTGTTTTGGCTGGTAGGTGGCCTGCTGGCTAGATCGTAACCGGTGTTGAGCGCAGTGTCACTAATTCGAGTGATCGTTTGTCGGTGAAGGCTGTCATTGCGTGGATCAATTGCGCAATGGCAGCCTCCACCGACTGCACGATCAGGTGAGAGGGGCGCGGGTAATCGGACAGGACATGCAACGCGGTCCACCGCGGCCGGAACCGAGTTCCGAACCGGAAATGCGCAGCACTTCGATGCCCGCGTCTTCCAGCCGCGCGTTGGTCTCGGCGTTCCGCTCGTAGGCGACCACCACGCCGGGCGCCAGCGCCAGGGTGTTGTTCCCGTCCTCCCACTGCTCGCGCTCCGCGGTCACCGGGTCCAGGCCGGTGTCGATCACGCGCAGGTGGTCGATGTCCATCGCTTCCGCCGCGGCTTCCAGGAAGGGCGTCGGGCCGGACACCTTCAGCTCCTCGCCCGCGGGGCGCAGCGTGTAGGCCTCGAGCGAGTCCTGGATGGCCGGGTACATCACCACCGCGTCGCGGTCGACCATCGTGCACACCGTGTCCAGGTGCATCGACGCGCGCCGCTGCTCGATCGGCACGGCCAGCACGGTGTGCGCCAGGTCGTCGGCGAAGACCGAGCGCGCGAAGGACTCCACCCCGGCCGGTGTGGTGCGTTCGCCGACGCCGATCGCCACCACTCCCGGCGCGAGCAGCAGCACGTCGCCGCCCTCGACGGGGGCGGAGTGGGCGCCGTACGCGCGGGCGGCGTGCGAGAAGCGCGGGTGGTAGGCGTAGATCAGGTCGGTGAGCGCCGATTCGCGGCGGCGCGCGGGCATCGCGAGGGCGGCGATGGCGACCCGGTCGCCCACCCACACCGACGAGTCGCGCGTGAACAGCAGGTTCGGCAGCGGTTCGATGGCGAAGTCGTGCGCGTGGTGCATGCGGCGCACCAGCGACTGCCCCTCGGCCGCGGGCAGCTCCTCGAACGTCATGCCCGCGATGAGGATCTCGGCGAGCGCGGCGTCGTCCACGCTGGACAGGTGGGACCGCAGGGTGTCGGCGATGTCGACGCCCAGCTTGAGCTCGTCGACTCCGGACAGCACGGCCGCGGCCCGCGCCCGCGAGTCCCGCAGCGCGTCGGTGAGCAGGCTGCGCAGCAGCAGCACTTCGACGCCCCGGCTGCGCAGGACCTCGGCGAAGGCGTCGTGCTCCTCCTGCGCGCGATCGACCCAGGGGATCGCGTCGAACAGGAGCTGGTCGCTGTTGCGCGGAGTGAGTCGCTTCAACTCCGTGCCCGGCCGGTGCAGCAGCACCGAGTGCAGCGGCCCGACCTCGCTCTGGACGTGTGGTTCGGTCACGGTTCGAAGCGTAACCACGACGAACCAAAACGTCTGCGATCAGCGACGTTTTCGATCGAACGTTAACGAAACCAGAGCCTCGAGCATCAATTCGTTGCGCCCAGTGTCAAAATCAGGCCCCCGCGCCGGACACCCGGCGACCGGCGCCGGATGTGGACCAGCAGCCCCTCCTCCGGACGACGTCCGCAAATTCAATGGAAATCGGATGTCCAATTTCCATTGAATTTGCGGAGGGTGCGGTCTGTGACCGCGAAGCACGACCGGCACCGCGCGGCGAGGGTCGCATGCGCCGCAGGCGCATAGCCCACCCTCGCAACTCGCACCGCCGCGGGTTCTCAGCGTTCGCCTGGCGAGGACGGCCAACCCGCCGTGTATTGGCATACATAAGGGTTGGCACCCGGAGTCCAGGCGGGCGCTGAGGTTCCGCTACCGGCACCGCTATGCAGGACGAGGGTGGAAAAACCTCGTTGATTTGCGGGGTTACGGGAGCCAGCCGACTCGGCCGCGGAGGGCTGCGTAACCGACGAAGGCTACGACGTCGATCAGGGCGTGGCCGACGATCAGCGGCCAGAGGCGGTTGGAGCGCTGCCAGATCCGGCCGTAGACCAGGCCCATCACCACGTTGCCGACGAACCCGCCGAAGCCCTGGTACAGGTGGTAGCTGCCGCGCAGGACCGCCGAGAACCACAGCGCGCGGTTCTCCGACCAGCCCAGCTGCCGCAGGCGGGTCAGCAGGTAGGCCACCACCAGGACCTCTTCGGCGAAGGAGTTGCCGAAGGCGGCCAGCGTCAGGACCGGGGCGCGCCACCACGCGTCGTCCAAAGTGGACGGCTGGACCGTCAGGCTGAGGCCGAGCGCGTGCGCGGTCAGGTAGAGGCCCAGGCCGGGGATGCCGATCAGCGCGGCCAGGCCCATGCCGCGGAAGAAGTCCCGCGCCGGCTGGGAGCGGTCGAGCCCGACTCGCCACAGCGCCACTCCGCTGCGCCACAGCAGGAACGCGCCCAGCGCGCCCCAGGCGATCAGCCGGGTCACGCTCACCAGCTGCTGGAACATGTCGAGCAGTCCGAGCTCGGCGCGCGGGACGTTGATCGCGGCGTGCTGGTCGGCCAGCGGTTCCGGGCGCAGCAGTGCGTCCAGCAGGGACAGCAGGCTCTGCAGACCGGACAGGCCGAGGGTCACGGTGAACACCACGACCAGCTCGACGATGATCGCCTTGCGCTCCCGGCGATCGGTGATCGCGGCGGGATCGCCGGGGCGGGTGGGGGCCAGCCAGGCGCGCAGGGTGCTCACCCGAACGAACCTACCTGGACGGATGGAACCGTCTGGCAATACCGGGAAACCTGCTCCGGAACGGCCCGCGGGGTGGTGGCGTCGGATCGGTGACGGCCCGGCGGAGGTGGGCATGGACGTGTTCGTGTGGGGTGCGGCCGACACCGAACGCGCGGTGCGCGTGCTGCAGGCGGTGCGCGGGTTCGAGGCGCTCGACGGACCCGTGGGCTCGGCGGACCTGCTCGGCGTGCGCGACGGCGTCCTGGTGGAGCTGCGGCACTGCGACCCGGGTGGGCTCCAGGTGCGGTTCGTCGACGGGACGAGCCCCGGCCGGGCTGCCGTGGTGGCGCGCTCGTTCCTGTGGATGATCACCCGCCGGGGCGGCGTCGACGAGGCGATGCTGGTCGGCCCTGGCGCTCACGGCTTGCGCTTCCGCAGCGGCCGGATCCACCGCCTCGAACCCCTGGACTCCGAGACCGTCCAGGACGACTGACGTCGCTCCGGGTCAGGCGGAGCGCTGTTGCGCGAGGAAGGGGCAGCCGACGAGGCGGCGGAGTTCGGCTCCGAGGTGTTCGGTCGTCGTCGCCGGGCGGGAGAAGGCGAGGCGGACGTCGTGGTCGCCGTCGGTGGACTCCACGCGCAGGCGCAGGCCGTACTTGTCCAGGCCGAGCGGGCGGACGTGGCCGCCGCGGAGCTGCTCCGGAAGGTGCCGGCCGAGCAGGCCGACGACGTCCCGGTGGGACAGCTCCAGGTGGCGCAGCCAGGAGTCCTCCTGCATGCAGAACGGGTCGGGCGCGGCGGCCTGGAAGTCGGCCACGTCCACCGAGCTGGTTCCCTCGGAATCGGCCAGCACCAGCGACGCCGACTCCAGCTTCAGCACGGTCGCGCCGTGCCCGGCGTCCAGCAGCCGCGGGTCCGGGCGCTCCTCGGCGACCGCGAGCACTTCAGCGCGGGCGTCGTCGCCTTCCAGCAGGCTCACCCAGCCGGTCAGCCACAGCAGGCCGCGCACCGGTTCGCGGAGCCGGACGGGCGTCGGGTCGGCGATCTCCAGCACCGCGGCGAGTTCGCTGCGCGGGGCTTGCCAGGCGGCGGCGATCAGCGGGTGGTCGTCGGCCAGCAGCACGGTGGCCGAGCCGTCCGCGTGCACGTGGTGCAGCAGCGGGGCGACGCGCACCGAGGTTTCGCTGGACGGCAGGAGCGCGGCCCGGCCGCCTCGCTTGGCGATGCTCCTGGCCCGCTCCGCCGGGCTGGGCGTGGCGGGCTTCCGGGTCGTCGTCTCGCTCACCGCTCACCTCCAACTTAGGCAACCCTAACTTATCAGGGCGGGGTGCGGAAGTCGTCTGGTCGGGGGATCTCGACCCGATTTCGCCGACGTCCCCTTACTACCAGCTGGGACGCTGCTGCGGGAGCCGATCGTCGCCGGTGGTGGGAGGGGGTCGTCGGCCCTGGTCGGTGCCGGGTGGATGATGAGGTTCGAACCAGGCGAGGGAGGCGCTCATGACCCCGCCGGACGTCCGTTTATCGGGCACCTTTGTTCACTGGGCGATACGGCATTAGCGTGTCAGCCGTGTCAAGCGCTGTTGAGCTTCGCGCGCCCGGTCCGCGCGGCATCCCGCCCTTGTTCGCCCGTCTGGTTGACGACGCCGCGTTGTTCCCACCGGGAACACCGGCCGTTCCCCAGGTCGTGGCGGACCACCTCGACGCGCGCGGCGGTGCCTTCACCGGACTGCTGGGGCCGATCCTGTGCCAGGCCTCGCGGCTCGCCGAGCTGATCACCGAGCTGGCCAAGGTCAAGCCGAGCGCCCCGGTGCCGCTCTCGCTGGTGTGCGACACCGGCCTGGGCGGGGTGCCGAAGGCGCTGTCGATCATCGAGGGCAGGCAGGAGCTGCTGGCGCTGCGGATGGTGGAGATGCCCGCGCCGTCGGACGTCGACGACATCTGGCTGGAGCGGGTGTCGGAGTTCGTGCCCGAGGACATCATCCGGGTCGTCGAGCCGCGGCGCGGCGGCGACGGCTGGCTGGACGGCATCCGCCGGGTGGCGGAGCACGGCTGCTGGCCGAAGCTGCGCTGCGGAGGTCCGACCGCCGAATCGGTGCCCTCGGTCGACGTGGTCAACGACTTCCTCGCAGTCGCGGCCAGCCTCGAGGTGCCGTTCAAGGCCACCACCGGCCTGCACTACGCGGTGCGCGGCACCGACCCGGAGACCGGGTTCACCCACCACGGCTTCCTCAACCTGCTGGTCGCCACCGCGCGCTCGCTGTCCGGCAAGGACGTGCGCGAGGCGCTGGCCAGCACCGACGGCGCCGCGCTCGCGGCCGAGGCCCGGGCGCTGTCCGACGACGCGGCCAAAGCGGTTCGCGACGTCTTCGCCTCCTACGGCGCACGATCGTTGAAGGACCCGATCGCCGAGTTGGAAGGATTGGGGTTGCTTTGACCTGGATCGAGGATCCCGAGTTCGCCCCGGACCAGCCGTTCGGCCCGCAGACGCTGCCCTACGGGGTGCTGGTGACCGGCAACGGTCCCGTCGTCGCGGTGCGGGTCGGTCGGCACGCGCTGCCGCTGCGCGGCATCTCCGGGGCGCTCGGACCTCGACTCGCCGAGCTGGTCTCCGGCGATTCCCTCGATCCGCTGCTGGCCGCGGGCCGCGAGCGCTGGCAGGAGCTGCGCGAGCGGCTCGTCGAGATCGTCGAGGCCGATCGCGCGCCGGCGGGCGCGAACCTGGTGCGCACCGACTGGCACACCCTGGTGCTGCCGTTCACCGTCGCCGACTACGTCGACTTCTCCGCCTCGCGGCACCACCTGGAGAACGTCGGCCGCATCTTCCGCCGCGCCGCCGCGCCGGTGCCGGAGAACTGGTCGCACCTGCCGATCGCCTACCACGGCCGCTCGGGCACGGTGTACGTCTCGGGCACCGACGTGCACCGGCCGAGCGGGCAGCGCAAGGCCGCCGGCGACCTGCACCCCGCGTTCGGCCCGACCCGGCGGCTGGACTTCGAGGCGGAGGTCGGGTTCGTCTGCGGCGGCGAACCGGCCACCCGGGTGTCCACATCGGACTTCGCGGAGCACGTGTTCGGCGTCGCGCTGGTCAACGACTGGTCGGCGCGGGACGTCCAGACCTGGGAGTCCGACCCGCTCGGTCCGTTCCTGGCCAAGTCCTTCGCCACCTCGATCGCCGGCTGGATCACTCCGCTGGCGGCCTTCGAGCACGCCCGGATCCCGCTGCCGGGCCCGGACCACGTTCTGCAGCCCTACCTGGTGGAGACCGAGTCCTGGGGGCTGGACCTGCGGCTCGAGGTGCGCTGCAACGAGACGGTGCTGTCCCGGCCGCGCTTCGAGCACATGATGTGGTCGCCCGCGCAGCAGCTGGCGCACCTGACGGTGAACGGCGCGACGGTGCGCCCGGGCGACCTGTTCGCCTCCGGCACCGTGTCCGGGCCGCAGCGCGACCAGTGCGGTTGCCTGCTGGAGCTGACCTGGGGCGGGGCCGAACCGATCACGTTGCAGGACGGCGAGCAGCGCACCTTCCTCCAGGACGGGGACCGGGTGACACTGCGGGGTAGTGCGCCGGGGCCCGGGGGAACGGTGGTCGGGCTCGGCGAGGTGACCGGCACGGTGCTGGCCGCCGCTCGGAGGTGACGCGATGGCTCCACCAACCACCCCGGAGCCGATCCGCGCGCTCCACGACGCCCAGCCCAGCACCAAGGAGAGCTCGCTGACGCTGGAGCGCGGGCTGAGCCTGCTGCAGGCGGTGGCGGAGTCGGAGAGCGAAGCGCCGACGATCAGCGATCTGGCCGCGACCATCGGCGTCAGCCGCGCGGCCGTGTACCGGCTGCTCGGACCGCTGCAGCGCCGCGGCCTGGTGCGCCGCGAGGGCTCGAAGGTGCGGCTGGGTCTGAGCGTCCTGTGGCTGGCCGGGCGGGTGCTGCCGCAGTTGCGCGTGGCGTCGCTGCCCGCGCTGCGCGATCTGGCCGAGCGGGTCGGGGCGACGGTGCACCTGACGGTCGCCGATGGCGGCGAGGCGCAGGCCGTGGCCGTGGTGGAACCGTCGTGGACCGTCTGCCACGTGTCGTACCGGGTGGGCAGCCGTCATCCGGTGCAGCGCGGAGCGGCGGGGCGAGCGGTGGACCTGCCGCCCGGCGGCCCGAGCTGGCTCACCAGCAGCGGCGACTTCCAGCCCGGTGCGTTCACCGTGGCGGCACCGGTCCGCGGCGTGCCCGGTCTGCGTGCGAGCGTCGGCCTGGTGTCGCTGCAACCGCTGGAACCCGACGAGATCGGCCCGCTGGTCGTCGAGACCGCCGAATCGGTCGCCGAAGCCCTCCGCTGACGCTTCCCGGGCACCCGACACGCCGGGTCCCGACACGCCGGGGGATGCAGTTTCAATTGAAACTGCGGATCCCAGGCACGGCGGATCACAGTTTCAATTGAAACTGCGGGTCGTGAACCGGACTTCCGCCCCTGACCGGGTGTGCGATCTAGGTCCGGCGGGGGTACTCCAGGCGTCCCGGGCGCCACGGCCGGCGGCCGGTCCTTCCTGAGCTTGGAGGTCCACCGATGACACGGCAGATGACCACCGAGATGCAGCAGTGCATCGACATGTGCCACAAGTGCCACGACATGTGCGAGCAGATGCTGTCGCACTGCATGGAGAAGCGCAGCGAGGAAGCCATGCAGATGAGCATGGCGCTGATCTCCTGCGCGGACATGTGCCGAATGTGCGCGGACATGATGATGCGCTGTTCGAGCATGGCGAAGGCCAGCTCGGACATGGTGCAGATGTGCGTGCGGATGTGCGGGATGTGCGCCGACATGTGCGACACGACCGCCGAGATGTGCCGCCGGATGGAAACCCGGGAGATGGCCGACCTGGCGGACACGATGACGCAGTGCGCCGCGATGTGCCGCCAGATGACACCGCAGACGATGCAGATGGCGTGATCGGCGACCGGGCCACTTCCGCCAGGGGGTGGCCCGGGATCAGCCGTGGCTAGGCGGACCTCTCGGGCAGCACCATCGTGAGCACCCTGCTGGTCTCGCGCAGGTCTTCGGGGATGTCGGCCACCGGGCCGATCCCGCGGTCGCGGTTCATCACCCAGCGGCCCCGCTTGGTGATCCGCAGCTGCGCGATGGCGTTGGCGAGGTCGAAGCGGAAGAGCATGTGCGCGCCGATCGGAGCGTGGCTGCCGATGGCGGTTTCGATCTCGGCGATGAGCGCGTCGCGCGTCGGGTTGTGCGGGAGGTAGCGGTCCTGCGCGGGGATGTCGGAGGGCTCGTGGTGCAGCAGGCCGCGCTCGACCAGGGCGGCCCGGTGCCGGTCGAAGGCTTCCACGCCGCGCGTTTGCCGCCATTCCCGCACGGGGACGGGCCTGGTGGCGCTGAGCCGGGCCAGCTCGTCCAGCAACGCGTCGGCCCATCCGAGGCCGGTGGGGCTGACGTCGAGCAGTTCGACCGCGTTGGTTCCCCGGTACACCCGGATGCCGAGGAACTCGAACTTGTTGGTCCGGATCCGCAGCTTGCCGCGCAGCGCGAGGTCGCCGAGCTCGGCCGCTGCGCAGCCCGCGTCGGCGCGGAGGACGCTCTGCACGGTGCCGGAGGGCTGGTGGGCGAGCAGGACGAATTCCTCGGGCAGGGTGAGCGGTCGGGGTGCGTTCACGCCGATCACCCTGTCATCCCCGTCCGGCCCGGCGAAAGCGGCTTCGCAGGCCGGAAATCGTGCCTTCCGGACATCTCTGCGCGGTCGGCCGCAGCAGGACGTGGAGCGGTTCTCAGCCCGCGGGGCAGTGCGGAGTGGAGTCCGAATTTTGCCGGAACGTCTTCCGCGTCCCCCGATTCGGCTGGTAGGAAGTAACCCGATCGGCGACCGGTGATGCGCAGCGTCGACGGGACCAAGGTCCTGTCCGCGGCAGGACCCTCGTCCGGGGGAATGAGGGCCCTTGCCTCTGCGGAGTTCCCCCTGAAGTGGACAGAGTGGTGTCGTGGATCTGCTCGACATCGCCCGATGGCAGTTCGGGATCACGACCGTCTACCACTTCCTGATGGTTCCGCTGACCATCGGGCTCGCGGTGCTGGTCGCCGGGATGCAGACCGCCTGGTACCGCACGGGCAAGCAGCGCTACCTCAAGATGACCAAGTTCTGGGGCAAGTTGATGCTGATCAACTTCGCCATGGGCGTGGTCACCGGGATCGTCCAGGAATTCCAGTTCGGCATGGCCTGGAGCGCGTACTCCCGCTTCGTCGGGGACGTCTTCGGCGCGCCGCTGGCGATGGAGGGACTGCTCGCGTTCTTCGTCGAGTCGACCTTCCTCGGCCTGTGGATCTTCGGCTGGGACAAGCTGTCCAAGGGTGTGCACCTGGCCTGCGCGTGGGCGTTCTCGCTGGCCACCGTGCTGTCCGCGTACTTCATCCTGGCCGCCAACTCCTGGATGCAGCACCCGGTCGGCGTGGAGCTGGTGGACGGCCGGCCGCGGCTGACCTCGATCTGGGCGGTGCTGGGCAACAACACCGTGCTCGCCGCCTTCCCGCACACCATCTTCGGCTGCTTCGCGGTCGCCGGCTCGTTCCTGATCGGCATCGCGGCCTGGCAGATCGCCCGCCACCACCGCAAGTCCGACGTCGACGACGAGGACCGCAAGACCTGGCACGGTTCGATGCGGCTGGGCGCGTGGGTCGCGGTGGTCGCCTTCGCCGGGCTGGCGATCTCGGGTGACGTGCAGGGCAAGCTGATGTTCCAGCAGCAGCCGATGAAGATGGCCTCCGCCGAAGCGCTGTGCCACACCGAGGCGCCGGCCAGCTTCTCGATCTTCGCGGTCGGCGACGTGGCCCGCCCGGACTGCGAGAACATCAAGAGCATCACCGTGCCCTACATCCTGTCGTACCTGGCCAACGGGGACTTCACCAGCGAGGTCAGGGGCGTCCAGGACCTGATCCCGGAGTACCAGGCCAAGTACGGCACGCACTACCCGGACGACCCGCGGCTGGGCTCGCTCGCCGGGCAGCCCATCGACTACACCCCGAACCTGCCGGTCACCTACTGGGGCTTCCGGTTCATGATCGGCTTCGGCGGGCTGGCCGCGCTCGGCGCGGTGGCGGTGCTGTGGCTGACCCGCAAGCAGCGGTTTCCCAAGGGTCGCTGGTGGGCTCCGCTGGCGGTGCTGGCGATCGGATTGCCCTTCGCGGGCAACATCGCGGGCTGGGTGTTCACCGAGATGGGCCGCCAGCCGTTCGTGGTGGCGCCCAACCCCGACCCGTCCGGGATCGACGGGGTCTGGATGTTCACCGCGCAGGCGGTGTCCGCCGGGGTGACACCGGGCGAGCTCCTGACCTCGGTGATCGCGCTGACCGCGCTGTACGGGGGCCTGGCGATCGTGGAGATCTTCCTGATCGCGCGCTACGTGCGCGGCGGGTTCGACGCGGTGATGCCGCCGAAGCCCGCCGAGGGCGAGGAATCCGACGACGAAGCCCTGTCCTTCGCGTACTGAACGAGTGTGAAGAGGACCTGCGATGGATCTGCCGACCTTCTGGTTCTGCGTGATCGCCCTGCTGTGGCTGGGCTACCTGTTCCTGGAGGGCTTCGACTTCGGCGTCGGCATGCTGCTGCCGATCCTCGGCCGCAAGGACGTCGAGCGACGGGTGCTGATCAACACGATCGGCCCGGTGTGGGACGGCAACGAGGTGTGGCTGATCGTCGCCGGCGGCGCCATGTTCGCGGCCTTCCCCGGCTGGTACGCCTCGCTGTTCAGCACCGCCTACCTGCCGCTGCTGTTGCTGCTGGTGGCGCTGATCGGGCGCGGGGTGGCGTTCGAGTACCGCGGCAAGGTCGACACCGACCGGTGGCGGCGCAACTGGGACCGGGTGATCGTGGCCGCCTCCTGGATCTCGCCGCTGGTGGTGGGTCTGGTGCTGTCGGCCAACGTGTTCGGGCTGCCGCTGGACCAGCACGGCGACCGGGTCGGTGCCTGGTGGACGATCTTCAGCGTGCCGAGCATCGTCGGCGCCCTGGCGGTGTGCGGGTTCTCGCTGCTGCACGGCGCGGTGTTCCTGGCGCTGAAGACCGAGGGCGAGATCCGCGAGCGGGCGCGGCGGTTCGCGCTGCGGATGGGCGTTCCGCTGCTGCTGCCGGTGATCGCGCTGCTGTTCATCGCGCAGCTGTCCGAGGGGTCGACCTGGACCTGGGTGCCGCTGGTGATCGCACTGGTGTCGGCGCTGGCCGGGCTCGCGCGGCTGTACCGGTGGCGCGACGGGCAGGCCTTCGCGCTGCAGGGCATCGCGCTGGCCGCCGTGGTGGTCACCCTCTTCGGCGCGCTGTGGCCGAACGTCATCCCGTCCACTTTGGACGCGGCGTGGTCGCTGCCGATCGCCGAGACCGCTTCCAGCCCGTACACGCTGACGGTGATCACCTGGGTCGCGGCCTTCGGCACCCCGGCGGTGCTGATCTACCAGGGCTGGACGTACTGGGTGTTCCGAAAGCGCATCGGCACCAAGCACATCCCGCCGATCCACGCCCCGTCATGACCCCTCCCTCCGCCCGGGGCGCCGCAAATTCAATGGAATTTGGAGGTCCAATTTCCATTGAATTTGCGGAAGTTCTCCACAGGACCCGGGACCTGTCCACAGGTGTCGACGTATCAGGTGCCCGACACGCCGGGTCCCGACACGCCCGGAGGGGCGCAGTTTCAATTGAAACTGCGGACCCCAGGCACGACGGATCGCAGTTTCAATTGAAACTGCGTTCAGCCGCGACTGAAACGGGACGTTCGTTGAGGAGCACGTGATGGGTCCGCTGGGCGCGTTGCCGCGGTTGTCGGCATCGGCTCGCCGCGCGCTGGTCGTCGCCGGGCTGCTGTCGGTCGGCAACGCCGTCGCGCTGATCGTGCAGGCCTGGGCGTTGGGCAGCGCTCTGGCGGCGGTGGTGACGCGCGGGGTCGAGCCGAGCGAGATCAGCCGCTACCTGGTCGTGCTGGCCGTGGCGGTGGTGGCGCGCGCGGTGCTGGGCTGGGCGACCGAGTCGGTGTCGGCGCGGGCCGCCGCGGGCGCGAAGGAAGAACTGCGCGGCCTGATGCTGGATTCCGCGCTGCGCCGCGGCCCGGAGTGGATCCAGCGCCGCGGCTCCGCGGAGCTGACCGCGCTGGCCACCAAGGGCCTCGACGCGCTCGACGCGTACTTCACCAAGTACCTGCCCGCGCTGGTGACCGCGGCCGTGGTGCCGCCGCTGGTCGGGGCCTGGATCCTGTGGTCCGACTGGGTTTCCGCGCTGGTCATCCTGATCACGGTGCCGCTGATCCCGCTGTTCGCCTGGCTGGTCGGCAAGTACACCGAGCAGCGCACGTCGAAGGCGGCCGACGCGGTGCAGCGGTTGTCCGGGCAGCTGCTGGAGCTGATCCGCGCGCTGCCGGTGCTGACCGCGTTCGGCCGGGCGCAGGCGCAGGGCGAGGTGGTCGGCCGGGTCAGCGACTCGCATCGCCGCACCACGGTCGCCACGCTGCGCGTCGCGTTCTTGTCCGCGTTGGTGCTGGAGCTGCTCTCGTCGCTGTCGGTGGCGATGGTGGCGGTGGGCATCGGCCTGCGCCTGGTCTCCGGCGACCTCGACCTGGCCACCGGCCTGCTGGTGCTGGTCCTCGCGCCGGAGTGCTACCTCCCGCTGCGCGCGGCGGGCGCGGCGCACCACGCCAGCGAGGACGGCGTGGAAGCCGTCCGCCGCGTCGACGAGATCGTCAGCGAGCCGGGGCCGAGCGAACGGACCGTTGACCTCGTCGAGCGGTGTGAACGGTCCGTTCGCTCCGAAACCGGCCTGCGGGTCGCCGGGTTGCGGGTGCGGCGGCGGGACGGGTTCGCCCCGGACGGGTTGAGCTTCACCGCGCGGCCGGGCGAGATCGTGCGGCTGGAGGGCTTCGACGGCATCGGACCCAGCGGCAGCGGGAAGTCCACCACGATGGCGGTGCTGCTCGGGTTCGCCGAACCGGAGAGCGGCACGATCACCTGCGACGGCGTGGACATCGCGGACCTTGCGCCGGGGGAGTGGCGTCGCCGCATCGCCTGGGTGCCGCAGCGCCCGACGTTCACCGGCGGCACGGTCGCGGACGAACTCGCCGTCGCCACCGCCGACCAACCGGACCTCTCGGTGCACGTCGACGAAGCCCTGTCCGCCGCGGCAGCGGCGCACCTGCGCGACCGCCGCACCGACGAACTGTCCACAGGGGAGCGTCAACGGGTCGCGGTGGCCCGCGCCCTGCTCCGGCTGCGCGGCGAGGCGACGATCCTGCTGCTCGACGAACCCACCGCGCACCTCGACACCGCCACCGCGCACCAGGTCAACGCGGCGATCCGCCGCGCCGCCGACGACGGCGCCACCGTGGTGCTCGCCAGCCACCGGCCGGAAGCCGCGGCTGAGCTGGCCGAGCCGGTGCTCGCGGCGGCCCCGGCAGCAGCCCCCGACCTGCCCGAAGCGCGCGGTCGCCTCCGCGACCTCCTGTCGCCGCGGCTGCTCGTCGGCACCGGCCTCGGCGCGCTGTCGCTGCTCTCGGGCCTCGCGCTGACCGCGACCTCGGCCTGGCTGATCGCCCGCGCTTCGCAGCAGCCGCCGATCCTGACGCTGTCCGTCGCGGTCGTCGGCGTCCGCACCTTCGCGCTCTCGCGCGCGGTGCTGCGCTACGTCGAGCGCCTGGTCACGCACGACGCCGCGTTCCGGCTGTCCGGTCGCCTGCGACGGCAGCTGTGGGACGCGCTGGTGCGGCTCGGGCCGGTGCGAAGTGCCGGACTCCGCCGCGGCGAAGGCGTCGCTCGGCTCGTCGACGACGTCGACGCGGTCCGCGACCTGGTGCCGCGCGTGATCTTCCCGCCGATGGTGGCCGTGGTCGTGATGATCGGTGCGGTCGTGGTGCAGGCGCTGGTGCTGCCGGAGGCCGGGCTGCTGCTCGCCGTGGTGCTCCTCGCGGCCTGCATCGCGAGCCCGCTCGCCGCGGTCGCTGCGGAGCGCCGCGCGACGACTGCCGTGGCTGAGGGACGGCGGAAGGTCTCCGCGCGGGTCCTGGGACTTCTCGACGGCGCGGCGGAACTGCTCGCCTTCGGCGCGCACGCCGAACAGCGCGCGGAACTGGCTGCCGAGGACGACCGGCTGGCAGCGCGGGCGCGACGCGCGGCTTTCGGCGCGGGAGCGGCGACTGCGATGATCGTCCTGCTCATCGGCGTGGCGGTGCTCGGCGGAGCGTGGCTCGGAGCGGCGGCGGTGGCCGAAGGACGACTGGCGCCGGAGCTGGCGCCGCTGCTCGGCCTCGTACCGCTGGCGGTGGCGGAGGCCGTGGCGCTGCTGCCTCCGGCTGCGCAGCAGTGGCGGTCGCTGCGGTCCGCGCAGGACCGCCTGGCCCCGCTGCTCGCGGTCGAAGCACCTTCTGGCGGGACGAACGCCTCAACCGAAATCGAGCTCTCCGACGTCGACGTGCGCTGGCCCGGCGCGGCGGAACCTGCGCTGCGAGACGTTGACCTGCACGTCCCGGCCGGTTCCCACGTGGCGATCGTCGGGCCGTCCGGTGGTGGCAAGTCGACGTTCTTGGCCCTGCTGCTGGGTTTCCTCGACGCCGAGCGCGGCGAAGCGCGCGTGCCGCGGCGGATCGCCTGGTGCCCGCAGGAACCGCAGCTGGTGTCGACGACGGTGCGCGAGAACCTGCGGCTGGCCGCGCCGAAGGCCGGCGACGACGAGCTCGTCGAGATCCTCGAGGTCGCCGGCCTGCCGGACTGGACCGACCGCTTGGACACCAAGGTCGGTGGCACGGCGATGTCCGGCGGCGAAGCGCAGCGCCTCGCGCTGGCCCGCGCGCTGCTGGTGCGGGACGCGGATCTGGTGCTGCTCGACGAACCGACGGCGCACCTGGACGTCCCGGCGGCCGAAGCGCTCCTGGACCGCCTGGAGCGGGCGCTGCGGGGACGCACGGTCGTGCACGTGACGCACCGCTGGTCGGAAGCCGAACGCGCCGACGTCGTCCTGCGCGTGGACGGCGGCGGGCTCACCGCCGTCCGGAACCCCACGTCGTCGCGGTCCCCGGCGGCGCGGTAGGAATCCCCTTCATGATCATCAAGGGCACTGCCTGTGACCTGCGTCGTCAGGAGGAGCGAGCGCCAGGTGAGGAGCTATAGCCTCGTGCACGACATGGATTCCTCCCTCGCCCGGCGAATGCTGGCGGCATCGACCGAGATCACCCGCGCGGCCCTGTCCGCGGAGGATCCCGACGCGGTGCTCCCGCTGGTGGTCCGCCGCGCCGCCGAACTCGCCGAGGCCGACCTCGGCATCGTCACCGTCCGCGCCGACGACGGCCGCCTGACGGTCGAAGCCGCCTACGGCGCGCCGTCCGCGATCGGTCCGCTCGGCGACCCGGTCGGCACCGTCCTGTCCTCGCGGTCGGCTGCGGCGCGCGTGGCCCGCAGCGGTGTTCCGGTCGTCGTGGACGACCTCATCGACGATCCGCTCACGGCCCCGTACGTCCCCGCTGAACTGCGGGTTTACGGTCCGTTCGCGGTCGCGCCGTTCGGCACCCGCGAGCGCCGGCTGGGCGCGCTGGCGGTGTACCGCAGGCGCGGTGCGAGCACGTTCACGCGCGTCGCGGTAGACGTGCTGACCTCCTTCGCCGCGCAGGCCGGGCTGGCGCTGGTGCTCGCCGAGGGATCCACCGCGCGGCAGCGGATCGCGGTGTACCAGGAGCGCGAGCGCATCGCGCGCGACCTGCACGACGTGATCGTGCAGCGGCTCTACGCCACCGGCGTGCAGCTGGAGGTGCTGGAGCGGCGGCTGTCCGGCCAGCTCGCGCCCGCCGACGCGACCCGGCTGTCGGAGACGATGGAGCAGATCGACCAGGCCATCGCCGAGGTCCGGGCCACCGCCCGCACCTTGCGCTCCGCCGACCCGGAGCCTCCGCACCACGCGCCCGCGCTGGACGACTCGATGCGTTCCGAGGTGCAGATCGCCGGTGAGCTGCTGGGGCGGCCCCCGCAGCTGGAGATCGAGGGCGACCTGTCGGACGTGCCGGTCCAAGTGGCCGATCACGCCCGCGCGGCCCTACGCGAAGCACTGTCCAATGTGGTCAGGCACGCGGGTGCGAAGTCGGTACTGGTTCGGGTGCGCCGCTCGGATGCCGGACTGCTGCTGCAAGTCGTCGACGACGGCTGCGGAATTCCCCGCGACGTGAGCAAGCGGGGCCTGCGGAACCTCGAAGAACGAGCGGTCGCTGCCGGAGGCCGCTGCGTGATCACCTCGTCCCCGGACAGCGGCACCACGGTCACCTGGGAAGTCCCCCTCACCGCCAAGACCTGACCCGGGATCCCCCGCACCCCAACGGGTTCCGGACCTCCGCCGTCGGCGGGGATCAAAGTTCAATGGAATTTCGACGTCCAATTTCCATTGAATTTGCGGAAGTTCTCCACAGCCAGGACGACTTGTCCACAGGTGTCGGCGTGTCGGGGTCCGCAGGTCCCGACACGCCGGGGTCCCGACACGCCCGGGTGTGCAGTTTCAATTGAAACTGTAAAACCCAGGCACGGCGGATCACAGTTTCAATTGAAACTGCGGATCAGGTGCCGGCGTGTCCGGGGCATGACACGCCGACACCTCCTCCGGACCGGTGCGCCAGAGACTCAGCTCCGGTCGAGGAGGTCCTTGGAGATCTCGCGCATCTCGACCTTGCGGATCTTGCCGGTGACGGTCATCGGGAACTCGTTCACCACGTGCACGTAGCGCGGGATCTTGTAGTGCGCCAGCTTGCCGGTGCAGAACTCCCGCAACGACTCGGCCGTCAGCTGCTCAGCACCCTCGCGCAGCCGGACCCAGGCCATCAGCTCCTCGCCGTAGCGCGCGTCGGGAACCCCGATGACCTGCGCGTCCACCACGTCGGGGTGGGTGTAGAGGAACTCCTCGATCTCGCGCGGGTAGATGTTCTCGCCGCCGCGGATGACCATGTCCTTGATCCGGCCGGTGATGCTGACGTAGCCGTCGGCGTCCATCACCGCCAGGTCCCCGGTGTGCATCCAGCGCGCCGCGTCGATGACCTCGGCGGTGCGCTCCGGCTGCTCCCAGTAGCCCAGCATCACCGAATAGCCGCGGGTGCACAGCTCGCCCGGGGTGCCGCGCGGCACGGTCAGGCCGGTCACCGGGTCGACGACCTTGACCTCCAGGTGCGGACCGACCCTGCCCACAGTGGACACCCGGCGCTCCAGCGAGTCGTCGGCGCGGGTCTGCGTCGACACCGGGGACGTCTCGGTCATGCCGTAGCAGATCGACACCTCCCGCATCCCCATCCGGTCGATGACCTGCTTCATCACCTCCACCGGGCACGGCGAACCCGCCATGATCCCGGTGCGCAGCGCGGACAGGTCGAAGCTCTCGAAGTCCGGGTGCTCCAGCTCGGCGATGAACATCGTCGGCACCCCGTACAGCGACGTGCACCGCTCGGCGGCCACCGCGGACAGCGACGCGACCGGGTCGAAGCCCTCCGCCGGGATGACCATCGCCGCCCCGTGACTGGTGCAGGCCAGGTTGCCCATGACCATGCCGAAGCAGTGGTAGAACGGCGGCACGATCGCCACCCGGTCGACCTCGCTGTAGTTGCACAGCTCGCCGACGAAGAACCCGTTGTTCAGGATGTTGTGGTGCGACAGCGTCGCGCCCTTCGGGAACCCGGTGGTGCCCGAGGTGTACTGGATGTTGATCGGGTCGTCGGCGGAGAGCTCGATCGCCGCCAACCGCTGCGGGTCCGCGGCGGCCCCGGCCAGCTGCTCCCACGCCGGGTCGCCCAGGAACACCACCTGCTCCAGGCCGTCGCACTTCGGGCGCACCTGCTCGACGATCTCGACGTAGTCGGAGGACTTGAACGACTTCGCCGAGATCAGCATCCGGATGCCGGCCTGGTTGAGCACGTACTCCAGCTCGTGCGCCCGGTAGGCCGGGTTGATGTTGACCAGGATCGCGCCGATCTTCGCCGTCGCGTACTGGGTCAGCGTCCACTCCGCGCGGTTCGGCGACCAGATCCCGACCCGGTCTCCCTTGCCGATCCCGGCGTCGAGCAGGCCGACCGCCAGCGCGTCCACGTCGGCCACGAATTCCCGGTAGGTCCAGCGGCGACCGGTCGCGCACTCCACCAGGGCGTCCCGCTCGGGGAACCGCGCCGCGAGCCGATCGAGGTTCGCCCCGATCGTCTCCCCCAGCAGCGGCACCTCCGAAACACCCGAGTCGTAGCTGAGCTGGACGGCATCCACGGTGACTACCTCCCCGACGAGCACGTGAGACGGATCACCCATCTTGTCCTCGAGATCCCCCGCTCGGCCACCCCCGAACGCGGGTACCGCAAATTCAATGGAATTTGGACGTCCGATTTCCATTGAATTTACGGGGACCGGAGCCCGGTGGTGGGAGCGACGTAGGGTTTCCGGGTGCGTGCTTTCGTCGTCGATGCCTTCACCGACACCGCCTTCACCGGGAATCCCGCCGGGGTCGTGCTGCTGGACTCCCCCGCCGAGGAGTCGTGGATGCAGTCGGTGGCCGCCGAGCTCCGGCACTCCGAGACCGCGTTCGTCGTGGTCGCAGGCCCGGAGGGCGAGCCGAAGCCGTTGCGCTGGTTCACGCCGACCACCGAGGTTCCGCTGTGCGGGCACGGCACCCTCGCCACCGCGCACGTGCTCGGCGGCGATCAGCGGTTCGACACCCGCAGCGGTGTCCTGACCTGCACCGCGCTCGACGACGGCTGGATCGAGATGGACTTCCCCGCCGATCGGGCCGAGCCGGTGGAACCGCCGGAAGCCCTGGCCGCCGGGCTCCCCGGCGTCACCGTCGTGGAGACGGCGCAGGCCGCGACCAAGGTGCTCGTGCGCGCCGGGTCGGCCGCCGAGGTCCGCGCGGTGCGACCGGACTTCGCGGCGCTGGCCACCGTCCCGTCCCGCGGCGTGATCGTCACCGCGCCCGGCGACCGGCCCGGGGTCGACTTCGTCAGCCGGGTGTTCTCCCCGCAGGTCGGCATCCAGGAAGACCCGGTGACCGGCTCCGCCCACTGCACCCTCGCGACCTGGTGGGCCGCCAAGCTCCACCGCGACCCGCGGAGCGCGGACTTCGTCGGCGAGCAGGCCTCCGCCCGCAGTGGCATCGTCCGCATGGCGCTCCGCGCCGACCGAGTCGGCCTCCGCGGCCGGGCCACCACCGTCCTCAGCGGCGAACTCCACGTCTGACCCGAGCTCCGTCCCACATCGTGGACCACAGTTTCAATTGAAACTGCGGAACCCAGGCACGGCGGATCGCAGTTTCAATTGAAACTGCAGCTCCGAGGCCAGGCGGAGGCATGAGGGGAAACCCCGATTCGCCGGGCGGTCGGGTGGTGGCACGGTAGGGACATGCGGTTATTGCTGAACGTCATCTGGCTGGTCTTCGGGGGCTTGTGGATGGCGCTGGGGTACGCGTTCGCCGGGATCCTGCTGACCATCACGATCATCGGCATCCCGTTCGCGATCGCCTCGTTCCGGATGGCGAACTTCGCGCTGTGGCCGTTCGGCCGACGTCTGGTGGACGAGCCCACCTCGGGCGCCATGGCCGGCATCGGCAACATCCTGTGGCTGGTGCTCGCCGGCTGGTGGCTCGCGCTCGGGCACATCCTGACCGGCATCGCGCAGTGCATCACGATCATCGGAATCCCGCTGGGCATCGCCAACTTCAAGCTGATCCCGGTCTCCCTGATGCCGCTGGGCAAGCGGATCGTGGATGCCGACGACGCGTACGCGTTCATGCGCGCAGGGTGATTTTCGGCACACCGGCGTACGAGGGACTGCTCCGAATGCCTCTCTCCTACGTCAGCCCATCACCGATTCCGGGGGGTGCCAGTGATCACCGAACTCGAGCTGGAGCGAGTCGCCGCCGCCATAGAGCGCGCCTTCCGGCACCCCGGGGCCGCCGACTGGGCCGAGGTGGAGCGCTTGCGGCTGCAGGCCGACCTGTTCGACCGGCTGGCGGCCGCCCAGCGCCACTGGTCGAGCTCGTTGGCCCGCCGCGCCGAGCTGGTGCGCGACGCGGCCGAGCGGATGGCCGACGAGCTCAACCACGTCGCCAGCGCCATCGACCTGCCGTCCCAGGCGGCCACGAACCGCACGTCGTGAGTGCGCAGCCCCGCCGCGCACCCACGACCGCGGTCACGACTTGAACGGGTCGAGGACGTTGTCGACCAGGTCGGCCACGGAGCTGACCACCTTCGTCGGCCGGTAGGGGAACAGCTCGGCGGTCGACTCGTTGGAGATCCCGGACAGCACCAGGATCGTCTTCAGCCCGGATTCCAGACCGGACCGCACGTCGGTGTCCATCCGGTCGCCGATCATCAGCGTGTTCTCCGAGTGCACCCCGAGGTGCCGCAGCGCCGAGCGCATCATCAGCGGGTTCGGCTTGCCCACGTAGTACGGCGCGCGCCCGGTGACCCGTTCGATCAGCGCGGCGACCGCGCCGGTGGCCGGCAGCGTGCCCTCGCGGCTCGGCCCCTTCTCGTCCGGGTTCGTGGCGATGAACCGGGCGCCTGCCTCGACGAGCCGGATCGCCTTGGTTATCGCCTCGAAGCTGTAGGTGCGCGTCTCGCCGAGGATCACGTAGTCGGGGTCCCGGTCGGTGAGCACGTAGCCGATGTTGTGCAGCGCCGTGGTCAGCCCCGATTCGCCGACGACGTAGGCCGAGCCGCCCGGGCGCTGGTTCTCCAGGAACTGCGCGGTGGCCAGCGCCGAGGTCCAGATCGCCTCCTCCGGGACGTCCAGCCCGGTGCGCAGCAGCCGGGCCCGCAGGTCGCGCGGGGTGTAGATCGAGTTGTTGGTGAAGACCATGAACGGGACGTGGTTCTCCCGCAGCGCCGCCAGCAGGGCGTCCGCGCCGGGCACCATGTGCTCTTCGTGGACGAGCACGCCGTCCATGTCCATCAGGTAGGTCCAGGGGGATGGCTCAGTCACGCCCCAGATGATCCTCCCGATAGCGGGTGGATTGCTACCTCAGCCGCTTTGATCGCGAACCACACCTCGTCGTCGGGGGCGAGCCGCAGGTCGGCGACGGCCGCCGGGGTGACGTCCGCGACCAGCGAGCAGTCCCGCACCACGCCGCGCACCCGCACGACGTCGCCACGCGGTTCCAGCCCGGCCAGCCGCACTCGGATCGCGTTGCGCGGGCTGCCGCTCGGCTGCTCGCGGTGCACCGCGACGGCGGCGGGTGCGAACACCGCGGCGGCGGGTTCGCCCTGGTCCAGGTCTTCGGCGATGCGACCGCTGAGCACGGTGTCGCCGAACTCGACCCCGTTGTCCTTCGCGATTCCCGGCACCAGGTTGAGCCCGGCGATCCGCGCGGTGAAGGGTTCCTTCGGTCTGGCCAGGACTTCGCGGGTGGGGCCCTGCTCGACGATGCAGCCGTCGAGCAGCACCACGAGCCGGTCGGCGAGCACGACCGCGTCCAGCACGTCGTGGGTGACCAGCACCGTCGGCTTGTCCTGCTGCCCGAGCACTTGGTGCAGCAGGCCTCGCATCGCCGGAGCGGCGTCCACGTCGAGCGCGGCCAGCGGCTCGTCGAGCAGCAGCAGCTGCGGGTTGGCGGCCAGCGCGCGAGCCAGCGCGACGCGCTGCGCCTGACCACCGGAGAGCTGCCCGGGGCGGCGCCCGGCGAGCCCTGCGACGTCCACTTCGGACAGCCAGTGCTCGGCGATCTCCCGCGCCTCGGCCTTGCCGACCCCGGCCGCGCGGGGCCCGAAGGCCACGTTCTCCAGGGCCGTCATGTTCGGGAACAGCAGTGCGTTCTGCGCGAGCAGTCCGACACCCCGCCGGTGCGTCGGGACCGCGATCCCGCGCTCGGTGTCCAGCCACGGGACGCCGTCGAGCTCGACGCGCCCCCGGTCCGGCACCAGCTGCCCGGCCAGCACCGACAGCAAGGTCGACTTGCCCGCTCCGTTCGGGCCGAGCACCGCCAGCACCTCGCCCGGCGCGACCTCGAACTCGGCGCGCAGCGCGAACTCCGCGCGGCGGAACTCGACGTCGGTCCGCAACCCGTTCAAAGCCGTCCTTCCACCGCCTTGGGCCGGGCCACCACGATCACCACGAGGGCCAGCACCACCAGCAACAACGACATCGCCACCGCAGCGTCCACATCGGACTGCGCGGTGGTGTAGATGGCCAGCGGCAAGGTGCGGGTGGTGCCCTGCAAGCTACCGGCGAAGGTGATCGTCGCGCCGAATTCGCCCAAGGCGCGCGCGAACGTCAGCACCAGGCTCGACCCGAGCGCGGGCAGCAGCAGCGGCACGGTCACCCGCCGGAAGGTCAACCACGGCCCGGAGCCCAGCGTCGCGGCGACCTGCTCGTAGCGCCCGCCGGCGGTCCGCAGCGCGCCTTCCAGCCCGACCACGAGGAACGGCATCGCGACGAACGTCTGCGCCAGCACGACGGCCGTCGTCGTGTACGGCAGCCGGATCCCGACGACGTCGAGCACCCCGCCGAGCGGCCCGGTGCGCCCGAGCAGGTAGAGCAGGGCCAGACCGCCGACGACCGGCGGCAGGACCAGCGGCAGCAGCACGAACGCCCGCAGCACGCGCAGTCCGCGCATCCGCGACCTCGCCAGCACCAGCGCCAGCGGGCCACCGAGCACCAGCGCCAAACCGGTCGAGATGAGCCCGGTGACCACCGACAACCGCAACGCGTCGAGTGCCGCCGGGCTCAGCAGCAGCTCCGGCAGCTGAACCGGATCAACCCTGGTCAGGAGCCCGAGAACGGGCAGCGCCACCAGCGCCAACCCCAGCACTGCGGGCACCCACAGCACCACCGGCACCTGGGTCGTGCGCGATTTCAATGGAAATCGGGCACGCGATTTCCAATGAAATTGGACGTCCGATTTCAATGGAATTTGCGGACTCACGGTGCACCGAAACCGTGCTTGGTGAGGATCTCGCGGCCGACCGGGCCGTGGACGAACTCGACGAACTGGGCCGCCGCGTCGGACTGCGGGGCGGCCTTGATGGTGGCGATCGGGTAGTCGTTGACCGCCTGCTCGGCCTGCGGGAAGTCGATCACCTGGACCTGCTGCCCGGCCTCCTTCGCGTCGGTGACGTAGACCAGCCCGGCGTCGGCCTCGCCCGCGATCACCTTCTGCAGCACGGATTTGACGTCGTTCTCCTCGCTCACCGGCTTGACCTGCACGCCCGCCGCCCGCGTCACCTTCTGCGTCGCCGAGCCGCACGGCACCTGCGGCGCGCACACCACCACGGCGTGGTCACCGGCCAGATCCGCCAGCGAGCCGATCTTCCCGGGGTTGCCCGGCGGGACCACGATCGTCAGCTTGTTCGTCGCGAAGGTCCGCGGGTCGCCGACGAGGTCGCGCACCTTGTCCATGTTCTTCTGGTCCGCCGAGGCGAAGACGTCCGCCGGACGCCCCTGCTTGATCTGCTCGGCCAGCGTCGAAGAGCCCTGGTAGTCGAACTGCACCTGCACATCTGGATGTTCAGCGGTGAACCGGGCGCCCAGCTCGTCGAAGGACTCGGTCAGCGACGCCGCGGCCAGCACGGTCAGCGTGCGCTGCTGCTCGGACCCGGTCTGACCGCAGCCGGCCAGCAGCACCAGGGCCAGCAGGGCGCCGGCGATCATCTTGAGCTTCGACATCATCCTTCTCCCGGTGTCTCCACCACGACGTTGGTCGACTTGACCACGGCCACCGCCAGCACTCCCGGGCGCAGGCCGAGCTCGTGCACGGCCTCGGTGCTCATCAGCGACACCACCCTGTGCGGACCGCACTGCATCTCCACTTGGGACATCACCTTGTCCGACACGACCTCGGTGACCAGCCCGACCAACCGGTTGCGGGCCGAGCGGCCGACACCGGAGGGATCGGGCGTGGAGCGCGCTTGCTCGCGGGCGAACTCGGCGAGCGCGGCGCCGTCCACGACGAGCCGTCCGGAGGCGTCCCGCTGCGCCTGCAGCTGTCCCCCGTCGACCCACCGGCGCACCGTGTCGTCGCTGACGCCGAGCAGTCCGGCGGCTTCTGCGATCCGATATTGCGGCACGTGAAGGACACTACTTCCGCATCTGCGGTGCGATCCAGAGTGGAGTACCCGCAAATCCGGAACATCAACAGGTTTCGTGCGTTCCTCCGACCGGAGATCCATCCGCGCACGAGACCCTCGTGGATTGCGCACAAATGCCCTCCGGCGATCGAAATTCACCGGTCCGGCGCGTTAGGGTCGTGGGGTGACCGCGGTGGACCTGGGAATTCCCTTCGTGCGCAGCACGATCGACACGTCCGAACGACCGGATACGCCGAAGCTGGTGGACCGGTTCGGACGGATCGCCACCGATCTGCGCGTGTCCCTCATCGACAAGTGCAACCTCCGCTGCACCTACTGCATGCCGGCCGAGGGCCTGCCCTGGCTCAAGCGCGCGGAGCTGCTCGACACCGACGAGATGAACCGGCTGATCCGCATCGCCGTCGAGGAGCTCGGCGTGACCGCGGTCCGGTTCACCGGCGGCGAACCGCTGCTGCGGCAGGACCTGGTGGACATCATCGCCGCGACCGCCGCGCTGCCCAGCGGCCCGAAGACCTCGCTGACCACCAACGGCATCAACCTCGGCAACTACGCCGAACCCCTGGTGCGCGCCGGGCTGAACCGGGTCAACGTCTCGCTGGACACCCTCGACCGCGCGGTGTTCAAGGAGCTGACCAGGCGCGATCGGCTCGACGACGTGCTGGCCGGGCTGGCCGCGGCCAAGCGGATGCGGCTGGAACCGGTCAAGGTCAACGCGGTGCTGATGCGCGGGATCAACGACCACGAGGCCTGCGACCTGCTGCGCTACTGCATCGAGCACGGCTACCAGCTGCGGTTCATCGAGCAGATGCCGCTGGACGCCCAGCACGGCTGGGACCGCTCGCAGATGATCACCGCCGACGAGATCTTGGACCGGCTCAGCGCCGAGTTCGACCTCAGCCCGGACGTCGCCGAGCGCGGCTCGGCACCCGCGGAGCGCTGGCTGGTCGACGGCGGGCCCGCGACGGTGGGCGTGATCGGCTCGGTCACCCGGCCGTTCTGCTCGGCCTGCGACCGCACGCGGCTGACCGCGGACGGCCAGCTGCGCTCCTGCCTGTTCTCCACCACGGAGACGGACCTGCGGGGGCCGATGCGCGCCGGAGCAGAGGACGCCGAACTGGTCCGGCTGTGGCAGGGCACGATGTGGGCGAAGGCCGCCGGGCACGGCATGGACTCGGGCGAGTTCGCGCAGCCGTCCCGGCCGATGAGCGCAATCGGGGGTTGAGCGGATGACGGCGATGCCGGAGCAGACCGAAGCGGTGGCGGTGCAGGTGCGCTACTTCGCAGGAGCACGCGCTGCCGCTGGAGTCCCGGAGGAGACGGTGCGCCTGTCGGGCCCGACGACCGTCTCGGACGTCATCTCGGCAGTCCTGGACCTGCGCGGCGAAGGCCTGGCGAAGGTGCTCCCGGCCTGCAGCTTCCTGCTCGACGGAGTCGCCGTCCGAGACCGCGGGACCACCGTTCCGGCCTCCGCGACGCTCGACGTCCTCCCCCCGTTCGCCGGCGGCTGAACCAGCGGCTCGCAGCGCACTGTATCTACTGCGCGCGCGTGCGCGCGCACGTGCGAATACAACATGCCCCGGCATGTCGTACATCCTCATCCAGGTGACATTTCGGCATCGGCAGAGCCGTGTCGATCTTGACTTCGCAATCACGTCCTTCGGCAGCCTTAACGGCGCCTGATCCAGTGACGCAGATCGCTACCCTCCGCTTCGACGTGAACCCAGTTCGTGATCGCTTCCGCACACCCGCGCACGCGTGATCGAGCCGGAACGCCACCCCTCCGAGTGGCGCGAACGGGTGCGACGGGGGTTCCCGGACGGGAGCAATGTGGTGACCCACGCCTCACCGACGGTGATCGATCTCGACTAGAAAACGACTTGATAACAACGCTCTGATCAGCAGAAACACCACGGATCGGAGCATCTGCCCCACTTGTTACGTGACCACCGTCACATGGCAGAAGATTTGGGATCTCCCCGTTGGTTACGTAGTGTCGCTCATCGGTCGGCCCCGAACCGATCAGCAAGAGCGGGAAGCCCGCAGCGCCGAACCCTGTCCGGCGGGCTTCCGACCCCCGAAACGAGAAACACCGGACAGGGGCGGGGGACCCAATCCCGGGCTCCCCGAAGCCCTAGGGGTGAAGCCGGTTCCCCCGAGCCGGCCGGGCTGCCTCTCAGCCCGAACCCGACAGCTGACCTCGCAGGCGCGGCAGGAGAGAGGAACATGGCTCGCTACAAGGGCAAGCACCGCAAGCCTTCCAATACCAGCCGCACCGTTGCCCGTGTCGCCGTCGCCGGCGCGGTGGTCGCAACCCCGATCGCGATCGCCCCGATGGCAAACGCAGCCGACTGGGACACCCTCGCGCAGTGCGAGAGCAGCGGTAACTGGAGCATCAACACCGGCAACGGCTTCTACGGCGGCCTGCAGTTCACGCAGTCCACCTGGTCCGCCTTCGGTGGCACCCAGTACGCCAGCAGCGCCCACCTCGCGTCCCGCGAGCAGCAGATCGCGGTGGCCGAGAAGGTCCTGGCCGCGCAGGGCGCCAACGCCTGGCCGGGCTGCACCGCCAAGACCAACTGGGAGAGCGGCAGCACCAAGACGAGCACCAAGGTGCAGACCAAGAAGCAGGTCAGCACCCAGTCGCAGACCCAGACCAAGAAGACCACGACCAAGTCGACGGTCAAGACCAACGGCGCGGACTACACCGTGCAGCTGGGCGACACGCTGGGCAAGATCGGCGAGAAGTTCGGCGTCGACTACAAGCAGATCGCCGAGCGCAACTCGAGCATCATCAGCGACCCGAACCTGATCTTCCCGGGCCAGCAGCTCGACATCAAGTGATCTGGTCGGCCGGCTGAGCCGGTCGGCGAGGAGTACGTGTCGTACCCCCCCGACACGGCACGTACTCCGCCCCTTCTCGGGACCCCCACCGCACGCCCCCAGCGGTGGGGGTCCCGTCATTTCCGGGTGTTCAGTCCGCCCGGCGGCTGAGGTGCTCCCACTTCGCCAGCTCCGCCTCGAGGCCCCGGTTCATCCCGACGACCATGTCGTAGGCCGCGCCGCCGAGGATCAGCCGCTTCGGGGGCTCCGGCATGTCCACCACCTCCACGACGACCTCGGCCGCCAGCTCCGGGTCGAAGTCCTCGGACGCGGACCACATGCCCTGCAGCCACTCGCGCAGCGGGGCGTACGCCTCGTTCTCCTCCGCCGTGGTCAGGCCCCTGGTGAACAGCTCGGTCCGATAGCCGCCCGGGCCGAGGATCGTCACCTTGATCCCGAAGCGCTCCACCTCCATCGCCAGCGCCTCGGTCATCGAGTCGAGTGCTGCCTTGCCCGCCCCGTAGAGCCCTGCCGACGCGAAACCGCCGTACGGGCCCATCGACGAGACGGCGAGGACGTGCCCGGAGCCCTGCCTGCGCAGGTGCGGCACGACTGCCTGGCTCACCCAGAGCGCGCCGAAGAAATTGGTGTCCAGGTGCGCGCGGGCCTGCGCCTCGGTGATCTCCTCGAGCATGCCGAGGATGGAGCCACCGGCGTTGTTGACCACGACGTCGAGCCGTCCGAACGCCGCCACCGCCCGCTCGACGCCGGCGAAGACCGCGGCGCGGTCGGAGACGTCCAGGGAGAACGCGACCAGGCGGCCGCCGCTGGTCGCGACCAGCTCGTCCAGCGGCGCGACGTCCCTGGCGATGCCGACGACCTGATCGCCCGCGGCCAGGGCCGCTTCGGTGAACGCCCGGCCGAGTCCGCGGGCGGCACCGGTGATGAACCAGGTGCGGGGTTCGCCGTTTCGCATGCGTTGCCTCTCTCACTCTTTACGAGACGATACGGTCCGTCTCGTTTCGGCATCAGCATGCGCCGGGTTCGCCACTCGTGTCAAGACGGAACGTCTCGTTTTGGATAGCCTGGGCGCGTGCCCCCGGAGAAGCGCCCCGATTCCACCCGCCGCAGCGAGCGATCGCGGACGGCGATCCTGACCGCAGCGCGCGAACTCGTCAGCGAGGTCGGCTACGCCAAGCTGACGATCGAGGCGATCGCCGCGCGCGCCGGCGTCGGCAAGCAGACGATCTACCGCTGGTGGTCGTCGAAGGGCGCGGTCGTGTTCGACTCGATCCTCGCGCTGAGCGAAGGCGAGGACGGCATCGCGCTGCCCAACACCGGCGATCTCGAAGCCGATCTCAAGACCGTGCTGCGCGCGACGGTGGCCGAGTTCGCCGACGCCGAGTTCGAAGCCCCGATCCGGGCGCTGCACACCGAGATCATCAACGACCCGGAGCTGGCCGCGACCTACCGCGAGAAGATGGAAGCGCCGATGCGCGAGGCGAAGAAGCAGCGCCTGCGCAGCGCGCAAACCGCAGGTCAGCTCGACGCCGACGCCGACCTCGACCTGGTCCTCGACTTCCTGTACGCACCGCTGACGCAGCGGTGGCTGACGCGCTCAGGCCCGCTCGACGACGCCTTCGCCGATGCACTCGTCGAAGCCACCCTCCGCGCCTTCCCCGCGTGAGTGGCGATGGTGGTTCCTACCGCCATCGCCGCTCACGAGAACTCGAGGTCACGGGCAGTTGACCCATTCCTCGGCGCCGTCGTCGAACACCTGCCGCTTCCAGATCGGCAGCCGGCGCTTCACCTCGTCCACCAGCTCCGAACAAGCCGAGAAGGCCTGCTTGCGGTGCTCGGCCGCGACCGCGCAGCCCAGGGCGACGTCGCCGATCTTGAGCAGGCCGATGCGGTGCGAGACCGCGATCGCTCGCACGCCGTCGAAGCGCGCCGCGATGTCCTGCGCCACCTCGACGATCACGTCGTTCGCGCTGGGGTGCCCGGTGTACTCCAGCTCCTGCACGCCGCGACCGCCGTCGTGGTCGCGCACGACTCCGCCGAAGGTCACCACCGCGCCCGCCGCGCGGTGCTCGACCGAGCGGGCCAGGGCGTCGACGTCGATGACGTCCTCGGTCACGTCGGCGCGCAGGACCTCCGCCGCAGCGCGGTTCGGCGCCGCGTGGTCACCGCCGTGCAGCTGGTCGACGGCGTGGTCGAGGACCCCTTCCAGCACGCCGAGGCCGTCCTTGACTCCGCCGCGCGAGCCAGGGAGGTTCACGATCAGCGTCCGGCCGCTGACCCCCGCCAGACCTCGGGACAGCACTGCGGTCGGGACCTGCGGCAAGCCCGCCGAGCGGATCGCCTCGGCCAGCCCGGGGATCGGGTAGTCCAGCACGGACGCGGTGACCTCGGGGGTCCGGTCGCTCGGGTTGATCCCGGTGCCGCCGGTGGTGATCACGACGTCCGCGTCGGCGGCGACCGCGCGGCGCAGCTCCTCCCCCACCGGGTCGCCGTCGGGCACCACGACGGGGTCGGGCGTCTCGAACCCGCGGGTGCGCAGCCACTCGACGATCACCGGTCCCGTGCGGTCCGGGTACACCCCGGCTGCGGCGCGGTTGGACGCGGCGATCACCCGCGCTGTCCTCGTCATGGAGACCTCCTGTGTGTTGCGCGCACCACCGACCGGCCGCCGCAAGGCCATCCTCCGCGACCCACCGACCTCACCTCAAGCAGGGCCGCAGTTTCAATTGAAACTGCGGATCGGCGTGCCTGGGGAGCGCAGTTTCAATTGAAACTGCGGACTGGCCGGGCCCGGAATCAGCGGGTCCAGGTGCCGGTCTTGCCGCCTTCTTTGCGTTCCACCCGGACCTCGTCGAGGACAGCGGCAGGGTCCACGGCCTTGATCATGTCGTGGAGGGTGAGGCCGGCGCCCGCGACGGCGGTGAGGGCCTCCATCTCGACCCCGGTGCGGTCGGTGGTCTTGACCGTGGCGGTGATCCGGACCTCGGACTCGCCCATCTCGAGCTCGACCTTCGCGCCGGAGATGGCGATCGGGTGGCACAGCGGGATCAGGTCCGGGGTGCGCTTGGCGGCCATGATGCCCGCGATGCGGGCGGTGGCGATCGCGTCGCCCTTCGGCAGGTCGTCCCGGCGCAGCAGGGCGATCACCTCGGGCGTCGTCCGCACCACCCCGGTGGCGACGGCCCGGCGGGCGGTGGCCGCCTTCTCGGACACGTCGACCATCCGCGCCGCACCGGTCTCGTCGACGTGCGTGAGCTCATCCTGCGCCATGCCCCGAGCCTAAAGCACCTGAGGACTCCCCTGATCCGCGGAAGCGCGAAGGGCGCCTCCGATCAGCTCGGAGGCGCCCTTCAGCGGTGGGATCAGAAGTCGATGTCCTCGGCCATGCTCCACGGCAGGGAGGAGCCGCCCTCGGGGGACGGTTCGCCGGACTTGGCCGCGAGGGCCGCCTTCTTGACGGCATCGGCGACCGCCGGGGAAACCGCCGAGTCGAAGACGCTCGGGACGATGAACGACGCGTTGAGGCGCTCGCCGTCGACGACGTCGGCGATCGCGTTGGACGCCGCGATCATCATGTCGTCGGTGATCTGGTGCGCGTGCGCGTCGAGCAGACCCCGGAAGACACCCGGGAACGCCAGCACGTTGTTGATCTGGTTCGGGTAGTCGCTGCGGCCCGTCGCCACGATCTTGGCGTGCTTCTGCGCCTCGAGCGGGTCGATCTCCGGGTCCGGGTTGGCCAGCGCGAAGACGATCGAGTCCTCGTTCATCGACGCCACGTCGTCGGCGGTCAGCAGGTTCGGCGCCGAGACGCCGATGAACACGTCCGCGCCGCGCACCGCCTCGGAGAGGCTGCCGGTGCGACCGTCCTTGTTGGTGCCCGCGGCGATGGACTGCAGGTTCGGGTCGCTGTCGCCGCGTCCGGTGTGGACGATGCCGTCGATGTCGACCGCGATGATGTCGGCCGGTTTCTTGTGCTGCAGCAGGCGGATGATCGCCGAACCGGCCGCGCCCACACCGCACACCACGATGCGGCAGTCAGCGATGTCCTTGTCCACCACGCGCAGTGCGTTGCGCAGCGCGCTGAGCACCACGATCGCGGTGCCGTGCTGGTCGTCGTGGAAGACCGGGATGTTCAGCTTCTCCCGCAGCCGGGCCTCGATCTCGAAGCAGCGCGGGGCCGCGATGTCCTCGAGGTTGATGCCGCCGTAGACGGGGGCGATCAGCTCGACGGCGCGGATGATCTCCTCGGTGTCCTGGGTGTCCAGGCACACCGGCCAGGCGTTGACCCCGGCGAACTTCTTGAACAGGGCCGCCTTGCCCTCCATCACCGGCAGCGCGGCCTCCGGCCCGATGTTGCCCAGGCCGAGCACGGCGGAGCCGTCGGTGACCACCGCGACCGCGTTGCGCTTGACGGTCAGGCGGCGGGCGTCCTCGGGGTTGTCCGCGATCGCGGTGCACACCCGGGCCACACCCGGCGTGTAGGCGCGGGACAGGTCGTCGCGGTTGTTCAGCGCGACCCGCGAGTTGACCTCGATCTTGCCGCCGAGGTGGAGCAGGAACGTCCGGTCCGAGATCTTGCGGATGCGGACCCCGGGCAGCCCGTCGAGGACCTCGGCGAGGTCGTTGGCGTGGTCGGCGGACCTCGCGTTGCAGGTGATGTCGACGACGATGCGATCGGCGTGGGACTCGACGACGTCGAACGCCGTGATGACTCCGCCCGCGCGTCCGATCGCGCTGGTCAGATCGCCCGCGGCGGTCGTCGACGGCGGAGCCTCGACGCGCACGGTGATCGAGTAACCCGGACCTGGAACCGGCATGGCACACCCCTGTCGAGCGGTACGGCTATGGACTTGGTGGGGTGCCGTTCTCCGGCGGCCCGCCGACCGCCGGAGTGGATCGCTCATCCGGGATGCAAGCCCATCGGGCGTGCTAAGCGAGCCGAACTTCACCCACTACGAAAAATCCTAAAACTTTCCCCGGTGTGAGCGACGTCCGGTCCCGTTACCGATGGGTTGCCCTTGACAACCGGGTCACTTGTTGATGCGCGTGACCGGGTGGTGGTACGGCACGGTCTCCTGCGAGAGCGGGAAGGTGGTGTCGCCGAACGGGGACAGCGCGCCCTGCTTGTCGGCCCAGAACTCGCTCACCGCGTGCTCGCCGTCGGTGACCTTCGGCCAAGTCGGGTCAATGCGGTCCTTGTTGGTCTTGCCGGCCACGTCGTCCTCCTGTGCATTCCGGCTAACGGTCCAGGTCCAGTTTGCCGGATGCGGAGGTCAACCTCATCCAAGGGTGTGCACGGCCATATTCCAGCGGGCCGTTCCGCGCCGCGGCGCGCTGCTCGACCGGGTCCGCGCTGGTGGTTCGCTGGGTATCGTGGTGGGGATGTCTTCGCTAGCGGATTGGCTGCGGGAACGCAGCGACGAGACCCTCGTGGCGCTGCTGCGCGCTCGTCCCGACCTCGCGACGCCACCGCCCCCGGACACCGCAGTGCTGGCCACGCGCATCGGCGTGCGCTCCTCGACGGCGCGGGCCTGCGAAGACCTGGACTCGTTCACCCTCGCCGCGCTGGAAGCGCTGGTGCTGCTCGACGCCGACCTGGCGCCGGTCCGGCTCGACGACGTCGCCGGGATGCTCGGCAGCGGGATCACCCCGCAGCAGGCCCGGCGGGCCGTGGAGAAGCTGCGCCAGCTGGCGCTGGCCTGGGGCGATGACGACGCGTTGGCCACCTCGCCCGCCGTGCGCGAGGTGCTGCCGAACTTCCCGGCCGGGCTCGGCCGGCGGGCCGAGCAGCTGACCGAGGACGCCGCGAAGGCCGCGCTGGCCGATCTCGACGAGGAGGAGCAGCGGCTGGTCGGCAAGCTCGCCGCCGGGTCACCGATCGGCCGGACCAAGGACGCCGCCAAGGACGTGCCGCTCGCGCAGGCGACGAATCCGGTGCAGCGCCTGCTGGCCAAGGGATTGCTGCTGCGCCGCGACGCCGAGACCGTCGAACTGCCCCGGCAGCTCGCGCTGGCAGTGCGCGGGGACGAGCCGATGGGCGAGGTCGAGCCGGACGAGCCGATCCCGGACCTCACCGAATCCGATCAGTCCACAGTAGACAGCACTGCCGGTGGTGAGGTGCTGGAACTCCTGCGGCACGTGGAAGAACTGCTCGGCGCCTGGGGCGAGGACCCGCCGGACGTGCTGCGCTCCGGAGGCGTCGGGGTGCGCGATCTCCGCCGCACCGCCAAGGCGATCGACGTCGACGAGAACCGGCTCGGCCTGCTGGTGGAGCTCGCCGTCGCGGCCAACCTCGTCGCCAACAGCGAAGCCGCCGAGCCGCAGTGGATCCCGACCTACCAGTCCGACACCTGGCTGGCCTCCCCGCCCGAGCAGCGCTGGGCCGCGCTCGCGCAGGCCTGGCTGGACCTGCCGCGGCTGCCCGGACTGATCGGCGCCCGCGACGAGAAGGACCGACTGCTCGGTCCGCTGTCCGAAGACCTCCGCCGCCCCCTCGCACCGAAGGACCGCCGCCGCGTCCTCGCCTACCTGGACGAACTCCCCGGCGGTTTCGGCGCGCGGCCGGACGACGCCGCTGCCGTGCTGGCCTGGCGGGCTCCGCGCCGCGGCGGGCGGCTGCGCGACGACCTCGTGCGCTGGACCCTCGCCGAGGCCACCGTGCTCGGGATCGTGGCGCTGAACGCGCTGACCACCGCCGGTCGCGTGCTGCTCGCCGACGGAGGCGCCGAAGCGGCCCGCGCGGTGGCCGACGCGCTGCCCGAACCGCTGGACCACGTGCTGGTGCAGGCCGACCTGACGGTCGTCGCGCCGGGACGCCTCGAACCGGACCTTGCGATCGAGATGAAGCTCGTCGCCGACGTCGAATCCGCGGGCAGCGCAACGGTCTACCGGATCAGCGACGCCAGCGTCCGCCGCGCGCTCGACGCCGGGCACACCGCCGACGACCTGCACGCGCTGTTCCGAAACCGCTCCCGCACGCCGATCCCGCAGTCCCTGACCTACCTGATCGACGACGTCGCCCGCCGCCACGGCCGACTCCGCGCCGGCACCGCGTCGGCCTTCCTGCGCTGCGACGACCAGGTGCTGCTGGCCGAGATCATGGCCAAACCGGAGAGCGAAGAGCTCGAACTCCGCCGCATCGCGCCGACCGTCCTGGTCAGCCCGCTGCCGCTGGCCGACGTGGTGGAAACCCTGCGGGCGGCGGGCTTCACGCCGGTGGCCGAAGGCCCCGACGGCAACGTCATCGACCTCCGCGAGAGCGGGCGCCGCGTGCGCGGCAAGACCCGTCCGGCGCAGCCGGCGGGGATCGCGCGACCCAACGCGGAGCAACTGGCGGAGCTGGTCGCGCAGCTGCGCGCGGGCGACCGCGCAGGGGCGGCGCGGCGCGGCAGCGCCGTGAGCCCCGAGCGCGGGCGGCCGAGCGCGGAAGCGACGCTGCAGCTGCTGCGCGACGCGGCGCGGGAGCGCCGGAGCGTGTGGCTGGGCTTCGTGGACACGCGCGGCGTGCGCAGCGAGCGCGTGGTGCGCCCGGTCAGCGTCGGGGGCGGCGTCCTCCAGGGAGTGGACACGACGAGCGAAGAGCTCGGCCACTACCCGCTCCACCGGATCATGACCGTCGCGGTCGTCGAGGACTGACCGACTCAACACTTTGCCGTTGCGCTAAGTGTTCTGTGGCTGAATACTAAGCCTCATGGCTAAGCATGACGCCTTGGACGACGTCTTCGTCGCCCTGGCGGATCCCATCCGGCGGCAGGTGATCCGACGCCTCGGACACCGCCCCACCAGCGTCGGCGAACTGGCCCGCCCGTTCCCGATCACGCTGCCCTCGTTCATGAAGCACGTCCGCACCCTGGAGGCGAGCGGGCTGATCCGGACCAGCAAGTCCGGCCGCGTCCGCACCTGCACGCTCAACCGCGAACGCCTCGCCCTCGTCGACGACTGGCTCGCCGAGCAGCGGCGCAGCTGGGAAGCCGCCACCGACCGCCTCGAAAACCTCGTCACCGACCCGGAGGAGACCCCATGACCGCGGCGACCGACCCCCGCCTGGACCTGACCCTGCACCGGGTGATCCGCGCATCGCCGCAGTCGATCTGGCGCGCCTGGACCGACCCCTCGCTGCTGGAGCGCTGGTGGGTCCCCGCTCCGACGCTGGCCCGGGTCGACCAGCTCGACGTCCGGCCCGGCGGCGCGTTCGTGACCAGCATGAGCGAGGACGGCCGCGAATACGTCCCGCACACCGACGGGGTGTTCCTCATCGCCGAACCGGACCGCCGGCTGGTGTTCACCAACGCCATCAGCAGCGCGTGGCGGCCCGCCCGACCCGAACCGGTGGCGATGACCGCGGAGGTCGTCCTCGGCGAGCACCCCGACGGCACCGACTACCGGGTGACCGTGCGCCACCGCGACCCCGCCACCCGCGACCTGCACGAGGAGCTGGGCTTCTTCGACGGCTGGGGTTCGGTCGCCGACGCCCTGACCACTCTGGTCGAGAGCGGAGGAGCAGCGTGAAGATCGCCATCACCCAGTTCGTCACCCTCGACGGCGTGAGCCAAGGCCCCGGCTCCGCCGACGAGGACACCACCGGCGACTTCGAGCGCGGCGGCTGGTTCGTGCCGCACCTGGACGAGGTGTTCGTCCAACGCGCATCGGACTGGCTCGACCTCGCGGACGGGCTGCTCCTCGGGCGACGCACCTACGAGGCGTTCGCGCGCGACTGGCCGCAGATCACCGACCCCGACGACCCCTTCACCGGGCGGATGAACGCCCTCCCCAAGTACGTCGTCAGCAACACGCTGACCGAAGGCACCTGGAACCCGACCACCGTGCTGCGCGGCGACATCGGCGAGACCGTCGGCGCCTTGCGGGCCGCGCCGGGACGGGAGCTGCAGGTCCACGGCAGCGCCCGGCTCGCCTCATCGCTGCTCGCAGCGGGCCTGGTGGACACCCTCCGGCTCGTCATCACCCCGAGCATCATCGGCCAGGGCCGACGCCTGCTCGCGGACGACGCCGACGTCGGACTCCGCCTCACCGACCACCAGATCACCCCGCGCGGACTCGTGGTGCTCGAGTACGAGGTCACCGGCCCGGCACCCCTGGCCACCTACGAGGGCACTGCACACCTCTGACGACCAGCACGAACTACAGCCCCCGGGGACTTCCGACGTCCTGCTTCCGACGTCCGGCACGCAAATTCAATGGAAATCGAAGGTCCGATTTCCATTGAATTTGCGGAAGTTCTCCACAGGTGACCCGAGTTGTCCACAGGTCCCGACACGCCGGGGTCCCGACACGCCCGGGTGTGCAGTTTCAATTGAAACTGCGGAACCCACCCACGGCGGATCACAGTTTCAATTGAAACTGCGGCACCAGACGTCCACCAGGTGGGACTCGCGCCCCCGAGCACGTCCAGGGGATCAGACTCGTGAGTGCCGGTGGTGGCCCTGGCGACCATCCGCGCTCACGAGGCATCAGCACGTACTCGTGAGTGGGGACGGTGGTTCTTGCAACCAATGCCACTCACGAGGGTTCAGCACCGAGTCTCGTGCGGGGGCGGTGGTTTTGACGCTCGTGAGGTATCAGCGCTGGGTGTGGGTTAGTTGGTGGGGTTATTGGGGGGTGGGGGTTAGGGGTTCTGGGCGGGATCTGGGTGGGAAGCGGAGTTGGGGGAGGTCGGTGATTCGTTCTTCTTCGGGGTCTGCGTCTGGGCCGATTACGTGGGCGATGATGTTCCGGTCGGAGAGGGAGGCCAGGTCGGCTGCTAGTTCTGCCGTGATGGCCGCTCCGACCAGGCGTAGGCCGCCGAGGCCCGGGATCAGGCGGCCCGGGGTGCCGGGGAGCGGGATTTCCTCGCCTGATGCGGCGGCTTGTCGCAGGTCGTGGGCTTGTCGGGCTCGCTCGTACTCGGCGGTGGCGTACGGGTCGGGGGTCGTGGGCGGTTGCGGGGCCGGGGTCGGGTCGTCGACGTAGTTGCCGTTCGCGTCCAGCGGGGTTGCGTAGACGCGGTCGAGCCAGGAGAAGCCGTCCGTGGTCGCCGGGCGGATTGTGCCCGCCTGTGGATCCACAATGGACACTGTGCCGTGGTGGTTGACGATGTTCCACGCGTGGCCTTCGCCGCCGCGGCGGAATCCGACCACCACCGCGTCCGCGCCGTGTCCGGCTCGGGTGATCCGGTCGATCACCTCGGCCAGGCCCGACGGTCCGCGGCTGAACAGTTCCGGCGCGTAGCCCAGGGCTTCCGCGGCGGCCGTCCCCGCACCGCGCGGCATACCGTTCGGCGCGATGCCCGCGACCCGCGGTTCACCGCGGTAGGTCTCGTGGAACGCGAGGGCCGCGTCAACGCAGTTGACGTCGCGTCCCTGCTCGGATCGCGTGCCGTTGATCAGTCCGGCGAAGCTCGCGGGGTCGGCGAACCGGGTACCCGGCGGCACCACGGCGAGCAGCGCGTCCGTGTCCCCTTGTGCGGGCGGCACCAGTTGTTCCGGCAACGGCCGCAAGTAGGACGGTTCGTATGCGGTGACCGGCCCTTCGTCGGCCTCGAACTCGTCGCGCGACCGCTTGCCCGGCCGCGACTCCGCGGCGGAGTCCCGGGCCGACGCCCGCTCCGGCAACCCCGAAGCGGAGTCCTGGACCGACTCCGGCTCCGGCAACCCCGAAGCGGAGTCCTGGACCGACTCCGGCTCCAGCAACCCCGAAGCGGAGTCCTGGACCGACTCCGGCTCCAGCAACCCCGAAGCGGAGTCCTGGACCGACTCCGGCTCCAGCAAATCACCGGCGATCGCCGCCGCACCGATCGCGTCCGTGCTCCGCGACCGCTCGCCGTTCAAGCCGAGTTCCTGCAGCTTCTGGCCCCTCGCCACCCAGGTGTTCACCGCGATCTTCGCGATGTCCTCGGCGACGTGCTTGGGCAGTTTGAACTCGTTGACGAGTCCGTTCCGGACGGTTCTGATCGCCCGCGCCGGGTCCTCGTCCGTCTTCGCCTTCTCGTGGAACTGCGCGTGCTCGAACGCGATCTTCCCCGCGCCCTTCACCACATCGGACATGCCTTGCTGGCCGTGGTACCTGTCCAGGTAGTGCTCCAGCTGCTTCTCCCAGGTCTTCCGGTCCGCGTGGCTCTGCGTCAGGCCACCCGCCAAGTCCTCGGAGGCCGGGTTCCCGCCCAGCGGCAACAGCTTCGCGGCGACCCGCTCGCCGTCGGTGGCGATCGAGAAGCCCGGGTCGAACACGGCGTCGTCGGAACCCGGGGACACGCTGTCGAAGAGCGCCCGCCCCTCCTGGTCGCCGGGGCCGAACGTCCATCCGAAGTCCAGCGCCGATTCGCCGTTGGTCCGCAGGAAGGTGTTCGGTTCCGGGAAGTACACGGCGCGCGGGTCGACGTCCGCCATGGCCTTGCGCACCGACTGGTCGAGTTCGGTGGCTAGCTTGGCGGCGTGCGGGGCGTCGATGCGGTACCCGCCGCTGAGCAGCGTCGGCGGGGTGCGGCCTTCCAGGTAATCGGCGACCTTGTCGAGCACCGGTGTGCCGTCGGGTGTCTCCATGGACTGCACGTCCGAGTCGCCGATGTGCACGTACACGTCATCGCTGTGTTCGGCGAACTGGCCGACCAGGTCCTTCATGCTCTGGTGGTGCGCGATGAGCTCGCGCAGCAGCCCGTACGGGACGGACTTCTGGTCGCCCAGCTCCAGCTTCCCCGAGTGCACCTGGGGTTCGGACCAGGTGAAGCCGATGATCCGCACCGGGATGTCCAGCGGTTTCTTCCGCCACGCCGCGTCGAACTCCGCGATGGCGGCATCGATGTTGGCCCGGTGGCCGTCGTTGGCGAGGCGGTGCTGGTTCAGGCCGATCACCAGGCCGACCCGGTGCGACCGCTGCGCGCCGTCGGACATCGCGCCGGCGTACTTCTCCGCGAGGCCGTACAGATCGCTGCTCGGAGTCGCCGGCACCATTCCCACGAAACCGACGGGATTGCGGGTCGCCTTGACCGTCTTCGGCGAGTATTCGGCCACCTCGCCGAGCTGTTCCACGCGGTGTTCGCGCAGCCCGTTCTGGAACGTCTTGCTGCCTCCCCGGACCGGGACATCGCCGGGGGCGGGCATCGCCGGCAGCCGACCGTACTTCTGCTCCGCCGAGTTCGGCCTGGGCGGTGCTTGCCGGGTCGGCCCGTCCGGGTCGTCCAGGTGCACCACGGTGTCGTGCGGCGCCTCGCTGCCGTTGCGGAGCTCGTGGAAGGTGGTCTCGGGAACGACGACCTGGTGGTGCGCGGTGTCCTCGATCAGTTCCAGGTGGTGCGGTTCGAGCCCGGGGCTGCTCCAGACCTGCTCCCCCATCACCCCGGCGTCGGTGCGGCTGCGGTCCAGCACCATCTCCGGGGCCAGCGCCTGGTCCGGAAGTCCGAGGTAGTGGCCGATCTCGTGGGCGAAGACGCCGCCGGGGTCGGTCACGTTCCAGTTCAGCTGATCGGACTTCCCGGAGCCCGTCGCGGTGATCTTCGCGTGCGCCTGCGCCGGGTCGTCGACGAACTCCAACCGGACGTGCAGCTGATCGCCGCTCGGCAGCCGGTGCCCCGAGTTGAACACATCGTCCACAGAGGACTGCGCGGCGGACTTCAGGTCGGCGAGCTGCTCGGGTGTGATCCCCTCGCCCGGTTGCAGGTGCGCCTTGACGGTGTACTCCTGCACCCACTGGTCGGGTGCGACTTCCACGCGTCCCACGTCGTAGCGGATCAGCCCGGTGACCTTCTCCGGGTGGAACTGCAGCGCCCCGTTCGGCGCCCGGCTGACCGTGCTGGTGCGCAGCGGGTCGACGCTCTCGGTGTTCACCGTCCGGGACCGGATGTTGCCGCGGTACTGCTCCCAGTCGGCGGCATCGCGCGACGGGGAGCTGGTGTCGTCGGCAGGCTCCGGCAGACCGGCCACCGCGTCCTGGACGTCGGCCACCGTCAGGGAGTGGCCGGGGCCGACGCTGTAGGTCGACGGGCGCATGTCCGACGGGAGCGAGCCGACGAACTCCGCCACCTCGGGCAGGGACACCCCCGGTGCGATGTGCAGGTTCCGGCCGGGCCTCGCGGACGGCGCGCGGTCCCCGGCGGGCTGGCCGGGCGGGTGGATCGTCGCCCCGTCGGCGTTGCGGGTCACCTCGTACGCCCGGCCCTCGGGGAGCCGGCCGGCGTGGTTCCACACGTCGTGCTGGGTGAGCAGGCCCTTGTCCAGCGCGGTGTTCTCCCAGACCCGGACGTGCAAGTCGCCGCGGGAGGTGATCTTCACCGTGCTGTCCTGCGGATGCCCCTTCCCGCCGAACATGCCCTTGACCGCGTTCGCCAGCTTGTGCGTCCAGTTCGAGCCGTGGATCCGCGCGTCGGAGTAGATGTCCGCGCGGTCGGCGCGGAACAGGTACGACCGGCCTTCGTGCTTGACGCCGGAGGTCGTGCTGTCCTTCGCGCTCGAGGCCGCCACCTGGTCGTTGCTCACCGTCGCGGACCCCGGCGGCGCGAAGGTCACGCTCGTCGGGGCGGGTCCCGCCGCCTGGTGGGTGTTCGAGCCGTACCCCGACGCGGCAGGCCCGAAGCTCGAGGTGACCGTCTTCGTCGTGCCGTGCGACTCGGAGTTCTCGACCTCCTTGCTGAAGTTCATCTTCGTGTCGTCGGGCAGCGCCTTGACCAGCGTCAGGTCCTCCGGGCGGAGGCCGCCGGTGAGCTTCAGGTCGAACAGCGAGTCGTAGAACGGGTGCTTGCTGCCCAGGGTGTCGCCCGCCCGGACGTCACCCCCGGTGAACAGGGTGTTCGACGCGTTGTGCAGCGAGCTGCCCTTGGCCGTGTTGTGCGCGACGTACTCCGAGTTGCTGCCCGGCCGGGTGAACTCCGAGGTCGTCTGCGCCGCCTCGGCTACCTGGTCCGCGGTCAGCGGCCCGGTCGGCGGCAGCTTCGTCGACAGCTGCGCGTACACCGCGTCGTGCAGGGCCCGTGCGGTGTCCTCCCCGATCGCCTCGACGCGGAACGCGTCGTTCGGCCCGAAGCCCGGCTCGCGGTCCGGCGGCGCGTCGACCACCTCGAACTCCGGCGGCTGCGCCGGTTTCCGCAGCGGTGGTGAAGCCTCGCTGCTCGGCGAGACGAGGTCGACCTCGCCCTGCAGCGTGATCGGCGGGTCGCCGACCCCCTTGTCCAGGTCCACCAGGTGCTTGGCAGCCCCGAGGCTCGGGGTGTCCAGCGCCGGCATCGGCGCCCTGCGGCGGGTGATGTGCAGCTCGTAGGTGACCGGCCGGGTGTCGCTGCCGACCTTGTCGGTGTCGACCTTGGTGGTCAGCTTCGAGCTGCCGCTGCCGTCCATGACGTGCTCGGTCTTCGAGCTCTTCCCGCCGCCGAGCACCTGCGGGGTGAACGCGCCGCTGGACGCGCCCGGCTTCGGCGGCGCCTGCTGGATCTCGCCGTTCTCGTCCGGTTTCCCGGGTGGCACCGCCGGGGTTTCCACTTTGCGCACACCGGCGTTGAGCGATGCGTTCACCGACCAGGTGGTGTTCTTCGCGTGCTGTTCGGACACCGCGACGTAGTTGGACCTGGTCAGCTTGTCCGGGGTCGTCTGCTCGCCCGGTGCGGACACGGCCCGGTCGTCGCGCGTCGCCTCGACGCGGATGTCGACGACGTCCTCGAGCGCCGCGTTCGGGTGCGGCACCGAGATCCGCCCCTCCTGCCCGACCAGCGCGTCCGACAGCCACACGTGCCCGGCCGGGCTGTTCAGCCGGGCGTTGACCTGGTCGACGACCTCGCGCCGCCAGTCCGCGTCCGTCACGTCGAGCTCGGCGAGCCGGTCCCGGACCGTGGCCATCGGGTCGTCGCCGGTGAGCCGCGCGCCGCTCACCGAGGTGTCGCTGTAGGAGGAGTACTCGCCGGGGCCGGTCAGCATCGTGTGCGCCGGGTCGTCGACGCCTTCCCCCGGCGTCCCCAGCATCTCGGGCAGTTCCGGGGGCACCGGCAGGTCGAGCGCCTCGAACATCGCGATGGCCTGGTCGACCGGCATCTCCACCAGCAGTCCGTCCGGCTCGTCGACGGTCACGTCGACCGGTTTCACCTCGGCATCGCCGGTCTGGTCGAAGCGGCTGGTCTTGAGCATGTTGCGCAAGGACATCTCGGCCCAGTACCGGTAGCGGACGTCCAGGGCGACCAGCGCGGTCGGGCCCGTCTTCTCGAACTCCTGCTTGCCGCCGGTGGTCACTTCGAGCCCGTGGCTGCGGCCGTGCTTCGCGCCCGCGCCGAGCACCCCGCCGAACATCCCGCCGACCTGGCCGTCGCGCTTCGGCATGAGGTTGCCGCTGGCCTCGACGTCGACCCCGACGCCCCACGACTCGGTGGCCCCGGCGACCTGCTCACCGGCCTGGTTGCGCTTGAGCGTGCTCTCCGCCCGGACGTCGACCAGCCGCGGTGAGTGGTAGGTCGCTTCGCCGTTGAGCTCGCCGTTGAGGTCGAAGACCCTGCCCTTGCCGAACATCTTGCCGGTGCTGTTCGGCAGGTCGCCGAGGCCCTGGCTGGCCGTGCCGAGGCTGCCGACCCTGCCCTGGAACTCCCGCACCGCCTCGGCCGACGCCGTGCCGGGGCGCGTCAGCTCGGAGCTCTTGTAGGTGTAGTCGGTGGACTGCTCCGCTCCGGTGTCGTCGGTCCGCTTGTCGGTGAAGGTCTTCTCCGCCCACGTCGACCAGTTCCCGCTGCCCTTCGGCGGTCGGCGGACGGGGGTCGGGTCGGTTCCGTCGGCGGGCACCTGCTCGATCCGCTTGGCCAGCGCGATGTCCACGGCCTCGGAGCTGTTCGGTGAGATCCGGACGTGCTCGATGTTGGTGTAGGGGCCGAGCAGCGCCGATCCGACCACCTTGTCCGACGGCAGCGCGGGCGGGGTGCCGAGGTAGGTGCCGGGCTTCGTCGCGCTCGTCGGCAGCGGTTTGGTCGCCCAGTTCAACTTGTCGGCGGCGGTGGTCACCCGGATCGCGCCGTCCACCCGGCCCTGGTGGATGTCCGGGTGCGTCGAATCGCCCGCCAGCACCTGGTCCAGGTCGGACTTCGACGGTCCGGAGTACCGCTCACCGGCGTTGGGCCCGAACAGCATGCGGTTGCCGGCGATGTGGTGCTGCGCCCAGTTCGGGTCCTTGGTGGAGCCGTGCACGACGACGATGTCCAGCGGTCCCTCGTAGTCGCGCATCTCGCCGCTGTACTTGCCCGCTCTTCCGTCCTTGGCCGCCGAACCGGACTTGTTGGAGATGCCGCTCTCGTAGGTCAGGGAGGCGATCGCCCGCGGTCCGGCGGTCGTCTGGCTGGGTCCGCCCTGGTAGGGGTTCGGCAGGCCGTCCTTCGGCGTGGCCTTCGGGGCGTCCGGGTTCGGGCTGTCGGTCATGCTCGCCATGAACGCTCCGCCACCGCCGATGCGCGCGGTGCGCGACGAGGACTGCCCCCGCTGGTACTTGTCGGTGTGCTTGATCTCCGTGCTGGTGTCCTGCTGCCCGGACGGCGTGGTGCTCTCCGGTGCCGCCGGGAACGCGTAGATGTCGACGAAGTGCGTTCTGCCGTCCTGCTGCCAGGATGCGCGGGCACCGTTGTACATCGCGTCGTAGATCGTGTCCCTCGCGATCTCCGGCCGGAGCTTCTCCTCGATCGCGTTCCGGCCGTTGTCGCTCAACCCGTTGTCGGTGTCGCGGACCTCGCCGGTGATGAAGTCGGAGATCTTCTGGTGATCGACGGACTTGATCTCGTCCCGGCCGAACAGGTACGGGCGATGCGGGTCCGGCGTCGGTGTGCTCTCCTCCGCGAGGTGCGGGGGCAGCGGCAGGCCGAGGTCGCGGGCCTGCCACACCGGCACGTGCACCTGGGTGCGGACGTTCTCCTGAACGTCGCCGACCTGCATGTCCCGGGAGACGTCGTAGACCAGCTGGTGCTCGCTGCCGGACTGCGTGACGGTGTCGTCCGCGCTCGGGGTGCTGCCGTCGGTCAGCCCGCTGCTGAAGTCCAGGAATCCGCCGACGTAGAACGGTTTCTTCCCGGTGTAGAGCCCCATGCCGAAGTTCGCGTCGCTGCCCTTGGTCGTCTGCCAGCTGCGGGTGTTGCTGACCGCGTGCGAGCTGTCGACCGCGGTGGTGCCGACGTAGCTGATCCGCCCGTCGCCGACCGGGCGGATCGACACCTGGCCGTCGCCGGTGGTGATCTGGTTCTGCTCGCCGGTCCTGGCGAAGAGCTGATCGGTCAGGTCAGCGGCGGCCTCCCGGGAATTGCCCAGGACGTCCTGGAAGGACTCCGGAATGCTCGCCAGCACCGGCCGCGCATCCCCGAAGCCGCCGTCCGGCAGCGTTGTCGTAATCGCATCGCCGCGGGTGATCTCCGGCGTCCGCAGGCCGGCACCGATCGAAGTGCTCACCGGTGGCTTGCCCGGGACCGAGAGGTCGAGCTTCATCTCGACGGGCACGTGGGTGCGCGAAGTCCCCTCTGTGTCGGTGAACGTCACCGTCGAGTCGAACTTCTGGGCCCGCTTCCCGGTCCCGCCGACGTAGACCATCGGGCGGACGACCCCACCGGCGAGGTCCAGCGGGGAGATGAACATCAGCGGGATGCGGATCGGCACGCTGGTCGAGGTCGACTCGGTGCTCGGGCTCCCTCGCTCGTTCGACTTGTCGGTGCTCGTGGTGCTCGGCTGCTGATGCGGCGGAGCGGTCCTGGTGTCGGCGGGCCGGTGCAGGTCGGAACCGACCGCGACGTCCTGGCCCCCGATCCGGAGCCGGCCGTCGCCGATCGCCCGCACCAGCTCGTCGTCGCCGAGCCTGCCGATCTCCTGGCTGATCTGCTCCGGCGTCCGCCCCGTCAGCTCGGCCAGCCCGTTGATCAGGCCGTTCCGCGGGCCGAGCGACTCGATCTGCAGCTCGGATTCGTGCGGGAGGAACGACAGCTGGGTGAGGCCGCGTTCGAACTCGCCCTGCTTGGCGGCTTCCTTCGCCTCGTCCTTGGCCTTCTCGGACTGCTCGGCGGCGGCTTTGGCCTCGTCCCTGCTGGCGTTGGCCGCTGCTTCGGCGGCACGGGCCTGGTCGCGGAGCCGGTCGATTCCGGTTCGGACGTTGTCCAGGTCGCGGACGGCGTCGGCGTGCTGGTGCTCGGCGTTTCGCGCCTGGTCGGCCAGGGTGTTCGCGCGGGTTTCGGCCTTGGCCAGGTCGTTCTCCAGCGCGGCGAGCCCCTGGTCCAGGTTCGCGCGCTGCTCGGCGTTGCCCGGGCGGATGCTCTTGAGCTCGCCGGCCCGTTCGTTGGCGCTGTCCCGATGGCGTGCCAGGTCCTCGACGTCGTTGCGCGCCTTGGCTGCTTGTGCGGCGAGGTTGTCGGCCGTTGCTCGGGCGTCGTTGGCGCGGTTGATCGCGTTCTCGAGGTCGGTCCGGGCGTTGCCGGCGTTGTTGGCGATGTCGTTGGCGGTGTTGAGGGCGTCGTTGGCCTTCGTGCGCTGGTCGGAGATCTTCTTGATCGCGCCGTCCGCAGTGTTCAGCGCTGATCGGGCGTTGTCATGGGCCTTGCTCGCCGCGTTGGCCGACGCTTCGGTCGCGCGGGCGCGGTCCAGTTCCAGCTTCGCGTCCTGCCGGTCGGCTTCGCTGCGGGCTTCGTCGTATCGCTGCTGGGCCTGCGCGGTCCGCTGCTCGTTGGTGCCGAAGGCTTCTCGCGTGGCGATCACCGCGCCTGCCGTGTCGCGGATCGAGCGTTGGACGTGGGTCAGGTTGTGCTGCGCGCGGGTGTCGGCCGCCTTGACCGAAGCGAGCGCCGATTCGACCGCCTTCCGAGCATTCTCGACGGCCCGGTCCACCTGCGCGAACGGGTCGCTCTCCCGGCCGGGGTTCTGGTCGTTGCTCTGGTCGTCGTTGTTCCGCTGGCCGTCGCTGCTCTGGCCGGTCTGCTGGTCGTTTTGGCTGGTCTGCTGGCCGGAGGAGTTCTGGTCGGTCAGTGGCGGGGCTTCGGCGCGGCGGCTCGGCAGGGTGGTCATCTCGTGGCTCTCCGCCGTCCGAGATCCCGAGCTCTCGGATTGCATCCCGCCGAGGCTCGCCACGGCCTCTTGCGCCGTCGGCAGGGGCTGACCGCCGCCGCGTTTCGGCTTCATACCGGGAGTTGCGGTCGATGGCGACGTCTTCGGAGTGCCCGCGCTGATCGTCGGCGTGCTCGGGACGGACTGCTGGGTGGGCGGCAGCTTCGCCGAAGTCGCGGCGGCGGGTGACTGCGCAGTAGTCGCGGAGTTCGCTGGCTGTTGAACCGGATTGACCGTCTGATGCGACTGGTTCGACGGCGCCTGCACCGTCTGCTGCACCGGGTTCGGCGACGGCTGCACGGTCTGCTGGTTCTGCGACGACCCGGTGGGTGAGGTCTGCGAGTTGCTGGACTGACCACTCACCTGCTGTGACGACTGCACGGTCTGCTGGTCGTTCTGCGACGGCCCGATCGGGGAGGTCTGCGAGTCGCCGGACTGACCAGTCGTCTGCTGCGGCGGCTGCTGGTTCGAATCGTCCTGCCGCAGCGGATGGTTCTGCGTCTCGACAGCGCTTTCCCCGGTCGTCCCGGTGTGTTCCGGGGACGACTGAGGTGTCTGCTGGGCTGGGGGTAACTCGCCTTCCGCCACCGGTGCGTCATCCAGCTGTTGGTTCGGATCGAACTCGTTCGACTGACGCATCGAGTTGGGCTGCGACTGCGATTCCACGTCCGAACCGCTTTGTCGATGCTCTGATCCGGACGTGCTGCGTTCCGCGTCGACCACCGTCTCCGGACCGGATTGGTGCTGGCCAGGCCCCGAATGCTCCGAGACCTGCGGCGCGGCGACCTGGCTAGTTTCCGACGGCTGATGCGAGGTCCCGGACGTGTGGGAGGTCGAGGACTCCTGGTTGCCGGACGTGCGCTGATCGTTCCAGGAACTCGACTGCTCGGAGGTCTGGTTCTCCGGCGCCACCGGGTTCTGCTGGCCGTCCCCCGGTGTCGGGGTGTGCTGCTGACCAGGCACTTCCACCGGAGGCGCATTGGTCGTGAGCAATTCCGTCGAACCAGTACCGGTCGATGACTCGTGGCCGCTGAGTTCCGACGCCGGCGGGCTCTGCTGCACCGGAGGTGCGACGGTCGTCGGCGAGTCCGGTGGGCTGGAAACGGGCGAAGAATTCCCTTGCGGAACAGGTGTTTCCACCACCGAGTTGGAGCTGGTCGGCACTTCGTGCGACTCCCCGCCCGAGGTCGTGCTCTGCGGAGAGGACGCCTCGACGGGCGGCGCGACGGAAGTCGGCGACTGCGCCGGAGGCGTGATGGAAGTTGGCGACTCCACCGGACTCGAAACCGGCGAACTCCCCTGCTGACCAGTCGTTTCCGCAAAAGGGCCAGGGCCGGTCGATGACGCACCTGGGGCAGTGCTCTGAGCAGACTCCACCGGAGGCGCCGCGGTCGCCTCCTCGTTCCCCGGCGTCGAATTCCCCCGTGGAACGGAGGTCGAGCCGGAACTTGTCGGCGCCTCGTTCCCGCTGGAGTTCGGAGTCGACGTGCTCGACCGGACAGGCGTCTCGGTGCCCGTGTTCGCGGCAGCTGCCACCGGCCCAGCACCGTTCCCACCCGATCCCGGCTGCACGGATCCGTGCTGACCGGGGATTTCGGTGCTCGGACTGGTGGGAGGAGTCGACGAGTTGCCGTTGCTCTGAGCACCGCCGGGTGAGTTGCCGCCCGATGTCTGGGGACCGTTTCCTCCGGTCAGATCCGGACTTTCGCTGGTCGGCGCATCGGCACTGCTGGTGTCCGGAGAGGAGCGGTCGCTGGTGTTCGGACCGCCGTTGCCGAGGCCGGCGTTGTCCAGCTTGCCCGACAGCTTGTTCCCGAGGGCATCGCCGCCCGCGCTGCCGGCGCCGGAGGCCGCGCCCGCGGTCGCCGCGAACGGGTTCAACTCGAACTCGCCCTCGGTGGCGTACTTGTACAGCGCCTCGGTCATCGTCTCGTGGAAGGACTCGGTGCCGATGTGCGAGATCACCTCCGAGCCCTTCTTGGCCCAGTTCTCGCCGAACTGCTTGGCGAACGCCGAGTTGAGCGCGCCGTTGAGCCCCTTGCCGAACAGCTTGCCGAGGCCGGCCATCGGCAGGGCCAGCGCCGCGCCCATCCCGCCGGTGCCTGCCGCGTTCTTGGTGTGGTCGGTGTTCCACTCCGTCCGCGTGCCCATCGCGAACTGGGCCGTCTGGGCGGTGACGTCGATGAGCAGCTGGAACGCGACGCTGAACGCGGCCGTCGAGAGCACCTGCCGCAGAACCCTGCCGAGCAGGTTCTGGATCAGGAACCGGACGACGGCGAACCGAGCGGCCAGCCACGTCATCGTCGCGCCGCCGGTGAACGGTGCCATGGCGGTGGCCCAGGCGATCTCGGCGAGCAGCGCGATCAGCGAAGCGATCGTGACGATCTTCATGTACTCGACGTCGAGCGCGAGGTCGAGCAGCGCCTTGGCCAGCCCGTTGAACAGCTCCGCGGCCGAGGAGATCAGGTCATCGCCCTCGATGAACGGCGCCACGCGCTCCACGAACGCCTGCGCGGCCTCGCCCTCGAAGTTCGCCCTGATGTTCTGGACCGCACTGCGCAGCCCCGGGCCGAGCTGCCCGAGGCTCTGCGCGGCTTGCTGCCACTCGCCCGCGAGCGCGCGCAGCTGGTCCTCGTTGGCGTCCGGGAATTCCTCGCCGGTGAGCACCTGGAACAGCTTCGCGACTTCCGGGCTGACCATCATCGCCATGGCGAGATCCCTAACGTTTGATTCCTCTGGCGCGATGCTTGACGCGCCCAGCCGATGCGTGCCGCCGCAAGCGCGTAGCGCTTAACCCACCTACGGCGCTGGCACCGCCGCGGGTTCTCAGCGTTCGTCTGGCGAGGACAGCCCGTTCGCCGTGTATTGGGCATACATCAGAACGGGATCCCGCAGTCCAGGCGGGCGCTGAGGTTCCGCCACCCGCACCGCCACGCAAAACGAGCCTGGAAACACTCATTCATTCGCGCGGGGCCGCTGCGTCGGCTTCGTCGTTGGTGTCGCTGAAACTCCGCGCTGTTTTGAGCGTTCGCTCGCCGTGGCCGCCGACTGCTTCTTCCAGCATCGACAGGAATTCGATCGCCTTGGTCTCGCCGGGCTTGTAGTTGGTGTTGAACTGCTCGCCCATCTCGCCGGTGCCGCCCGCGTGCCGGTAGGCGGTGGTCACGTTGCGCATCTGCGCGGCGATCTCCTTCGCCAGCATCGACCACTGCTCGAGGTTGGCGCCGCCCCTGGCCAGCCCGTCGGGGTCGGCGTAGAAGCGGTCGGTCACCGCGACCACCGCCCGACGTCGCCGAGCGTCGAGTCGATCACGGCCTCCAGATCGGGGCCGTTCTCGCGCAGTTCCCGCAGGTCGACGCCAGCAGGGGTGAGCCCGGACATCATCTCGTCGACCGCCGAGGCCGCCTGCCGCTGGGCGTCGGTGACCACCTCCACGATCTTCGCGCCGAGCTCCTTCGGCGCCATGTCCCGCCACCGCTGGCCGTTGAACACCACCTCGGTGAGCCGCCCGCGACCGTCCACAGTGGCCTTGATCGCGCGGTCCTTCGTGGTGGCGCTCGCGGTGACCTCGTCGAGCTCGGCGAACGCGGTGCTGAACTGGTCCTGCTTGGCGCGCAGCTCCTGCAGCGCCTCGGTCATGTCGTTGTGCATCGAGGAGAACATCCGGCCTCCTAGCTGGTCGCGCTCTGCTCAGCGGGCTGCTCCGACTGCTTGGGCGCATCGGTGCTGGTACGCGACGCGGTCGAGCTGACGTGGACGTGGGTCGGGGCGAGCGGTTCGTCGGTCTCGTGCGCGAGGTCGTTCGGCAGCCCGATGACGCCGTTGCCCGCGGCGCTGCTGGTGCCCCACACGTTCTCGTCCTCGGACAGCCAGGTCTGGCGCTCGCGCTCCTTGGCGTTGTTCTGCCCGCCGGACATCGGCGGCATCATGGGGGGCATCATCGGCATCCCGCCGCGCGGGTCGCCGACGGAGCCGCCGACCTGCGACGGTCCGCTCTGCTGGGTCGTCTGGTCCTGCCCGGACCAGTCGGACCACCCCTCGCCGCCGAACCCACCGGTCGAGCCGCCAGCGCCCCCGCCCGGGAGGCCGGAGAAGTCGCCCCCGCCGCCCGGCAGGCTCGACGTGCCACCGGCGGGATCGAAGCTCCCGCCGGACAGGCCGGAACCACCGGGGAGGTTCGACGTGCCACCAGCCGGATCAAAGCCGCCACCAGGCAAGCTCGCACCGCCGGGCAAGTTCGCGGATCCACCGGCTGGGTCGAAGCTCCCGCCCGGAAGCTCGCCTCCGCCAGGCAAGTTCGACGTGCCACCAGCCGGATCGAAACCGCCACCCGGCAGATCGGAACCACCGGGCAAGTTCGCGGAGCCACCGGCCGGGTCGAAACTCCCACCCGGCAGGTCGCCTCCGCCAGGCAAGTTCGACGTCCCACCCGCCGGATCGAAACTCCCGCCGGGGAGGTTCGCGGAACCACCAGCCGGATCGAAACTCCCACCAGGCAAGTTCGCGGAACCACCAGCCGGATCGAAACTCCCACCAGGCAAGTTCGCGGAACCACCAGCCGGATCGAAACTCCCACCCGGCAGATTCGCGGAGCCACCAGCCGGATCAAAGCTCCCACCAGGCAAATCGGATCCGCCACCGGGAAGGTTCGAACCTCCGCCGGGCAGGTTCGACGTCCCACCAGCAGGGTCGAAGTTCCCACCAGGAAGCTCGCCCCCGCCAGGCAAGTTCGACGATCCACCAGCGGGATCGAAATTCCCGCCCGGCAAGTTCGACGCCCCACCAGCCGGATCGAAATTCCCGCCGAGCGAGTTCGCGGCACCGTTCGCCGGGTCGAAGGGGTTGCCACCGCCCGGAACCTCGTTGAGCTGCCTCTTGGCATCCGGCGAGTTGGCGCTGCCGCCGCCGAACGGGCCCGTCATCCCGTTCGGCGGAACGATCGGAGCTCCCCCGCCGCCGTTCGCCGGCGGAACGTCGCCGATCCCGCCCGGCGGCTGATCGCCCTGGCCACCGCCCCCGAGCGCCGGGTTGTCACCACCGCCGAAGGCCGGTGCGTCCCCGCCACCGGGCAGGTTCGAACCGCCGTTGGCAGGAGGCAGATCTCCGCCCCCGAACGTGGACGGCGTGTTCCCACCACCGTTCGCCGGATCGTTCACACCCCCACCGCCGTTGGCCGGCGGGAGGTTCAGGTCACCGCCGCCGTTCCCCGGCGGACCGTTCAGATCCCCACCACCGTTGGCCGGCGGGAGGTTCAGATCCCCGCCGCCGTTCCCCGGCGGACCGTTCAAGTCACCACCACCGTTCGGCGGCGGCACGTTCAGATCCCCACCACCGTTCGGCGGCGGGATGTTGATGCCCCCGTTCGGCGGCGGGAAGTTGCCGCCAGGACCGCCGCCGGGACCGCCACCGGTCTGCGAGATCGGGGTCTCCAGGCCCTCCAGCGAGGACTTCGTGTTCTCGTAGCCGGTTCGCAGCTCGTCGATCCGCTTGCGGGCAGCCTCGTCGAGGGGCTCCATCTTCTTGCGCATGTAGTCGCTGATCTTGGCGTTGATGTCGTTCCAGGTGGTCTGGCTGCCCAGCGGACCACCGATCACCGGGAAGCCCTCCGGCAGCTTCCCCGGGGTGAACGGAACCGAATCGGCGTTCACGCTGCCGGGCGTGATCACCGGCCACATCATGCCGGGAGCGCCTTGGACGCTGGGCTGGGTGACCGCCGGGCCGCGGTTGTCGTCGGACCGGTACCCGTCCATCACGTTCTGGATGTAGGTCTCGGCCTTGTCCCGGCTGCTCCTCGCGAGCACGTCCAGCGCGTAGTTCGGCGTGCCGTGCACCAGGCCCTTGCCGTAGACGTAAGCGCTCACGTTGTTGAGCACGGCGTTCATCGTGTTCGTGGCCAGGTTCTTCAGGGCGCCCGAGTACTCGCTCCACGCGGTCGCCATGCCCTTGCCGAAGTTCGAGGCGGCCTCCGCGGCCCGCTGCAGCCCCTCCGAGGTGTTGCGCTCCTCGACGATCTGCTCGCGCAGGCTCTCGACGGTTTCCGCGAGGCTGTTCACGCTCTGCTGGATCGCGTGCGCCGCTTTGCCCTTGAACGCCGAGTCGTCGCTGGAGAGCTTGTTGGCCCACTGCTGGAGCGTGTCGTGGTTGGTGGACAGCCACTCCACGTAGTGGTCGACGGACTCCTTCGCGTCCCGCAGCCGGTTGACGTTCATCAGCCCGATGTTCGCGGCTTTGAGCTGGTCGGTCAGGGCGTCGATCTCGGCGAGCGCCTTGTCCCAGTTACCCGGCAGCGTGGGGTTGCGGTCCACCGAGAGGTACCACTTGTCCCACGCGTGGTAGCTGTAGCCGCTACCCGCGGACTGGCCGTCGGTCTGCGCGCTCCCGGGTTTCACCGAGGACTCCTGGAACCAGCCCTGGGCCTGGTCCGCCCCGCTGTCGACGATGCCGTGCAGGTCGGCGCCTTCACCGGTGACCGTGAACAGCACCTGGTCGAACGTCGCGCTCGAGGTGTTGTCGCCCTTGATCGGCTCCGGCTGGCCGGTGGGTTCAGTCATCGCTCGTCTCCAGTCACGCGGTTCCGGACATGCCGCCGCCGGTGAAACCGGGGTATTCGGTGGTGAACTTGGAAGCGTCGTAGGCGGCGAGGTCGTCGGTCTCCTTGAAGACCTCCTTCGCCTTCTCCAGCGAGTCGTGCAGCGTGTCGAGGGCCTTCTTGAGGCTCTTGTTCTCCGTCTGGACCGTGCCGCCGAAGGTCGCGCCCCACTTGACCAGCTTCGTCGCCGGTTCCCAGGTCTGGCCGGTCGGTTGCAGCTGGAGCTCGGCGTCGAGGTCGGCGGGGCCTTGGGAAGGTGCCGTGCGGACGGTGCTCTTGATGTCGCCGAGCACCGCGAGCAGCTGGTTGTACTGCCCCTCGTCGAACTTGATGTTCGGGTCCGGGCCGACGTCCCCGTTCGTCGACGGCATGCCGCCCATCCCCTGCGTGGTGGGGAAGTTGTACGCACCGCCCGGGTTCTGCGTGTTCGGCACGGGCTGCGTGCTGGGCGGGTTCTGCACTGGGGGTGCATCCGGTGCCTGGGAGGTCACCGGAGGTTGTTGCACGGGTGGCGGCTGCTGAGCAGGCGGCGCGTCCTGCGCGGGCGGCGGCTGGTTCGGCATCGGGGTTTCGGTGGCGCCCTCGGTCGGCGGTGCACCGGCCGGGACACCCACCACGCCGCCGTACGGTTCCACCGGTTGCGCGGGAACAGCCGGTTGCGCAGGCGTGACCGGAATTCCGGGCGCAGCCGGCTGCAGCGGCGTCGCCGGAACCGTCGGTTCCAGCCTCGCGGGCTCGTTCGGCCGCATCGGCTCCAGCGGCTGCCCGGGAACCGTCGGTTCGAGCTTCGCCTGTTCCTGCGACGGCTCGACGGGGAGGACCGGGTGCGGTGACACCACCTGCGGCGACCTCAGCGCGTACCCGGGTTGTTTGGGCTCGTCCGGCACCTGCTCCGCGGGGAACTGCTCCGCCGGCACGCCCTGCTCCGCCGGAATCGCGGGCTCCAGCGCCGAGAACTCCTGCTGCTCAGCCGGTTTCGCCAAGATGAAGTGCTTCGGCATTGTGTGGGGTTCCAGCGGCACCGGCTCGGTGGTGACCGGTTCCGTCGGCGGAACCCCCGGATCCGCGGGCACCTGCTCCGCGGGCTCACCATCCGCGACGACGACCTTCTCCACCACGACGACCTTCGTCGCCGTCATGGGTTCCAGCGGCGGGAGGTCCCCGCCGGGAGGACCGCTGAACGGCTCTCCCGGCGGGACGTCACCCCCGGGTACCTCGGAGTGTTCGGCGGGCTTCGACACCGGCACCACCACGGCTTCGACCTCGACGGCCGCGGTGGCGGGCAAATCCGTCCCCCTGGTGCTCGCCGTCCGCGCCGGATCCGTCTCCTCCACCGAGATCTCCTTCCCGATCGTTCGGCCCGGTCCAGCGGGCCGTCAACAGTGGTGCCGGTGTCGCTGCGAGGTCAGCCGGCGATGATCCGGTAGCCGCGCTGGTCGCCTTCCTTGAACGTGTCGTGGATGCCCACCGAGGAGCGCGAGGTGAGCTGGATCTTCTCGGACATCGTCTGGTAGGAGCGGTTCCACTGGTTCTGGTTCTCCAACCAGATGGGCTGCGCCTGGCCCCAAGCGGCCTCGGGGATGTTCTTCAGCGCTGCGTTGAGCTGTTCCAGGACGGAACCGAGGTTCTGCACGGCCTGGAGCAGCTGCTGGTTGACTTCGCCGTAGCCGTTGTGGTTGACGTCGAACGCGGTCATCCGATTTCCCTTTCCCGAAAAGTGCCGGAGCGGTTGGACTTCAGGTGTTCACCGCTACGCAAAACGCGCCTGGAAAAACCCCTACTGAGCTGCGCCGCCGGTTTCGGTTTCGACGTTGCGGTTGGTCTGCAACAGTCCACCGGCCTTGGTGTTGAGGTTCTCCAGCTCGTTGACGATCTTGTTGAAGTCCATGTTCCAGTCGCCGAGGAGCTGGCCGAGCTTCATGCCGGACGTGGAGTTGTTGACCACCGGGAGCTGGCCGGCCAGGCCCTGCACGCTGCCGTTGATCTGGCGCATCTGGCCGAGCGCGGTCTCCGTGGCGCTGATGACCTTCACCAGCATTCCGTCGTCGTAACCGTATTGCGTCATCGGACTTCCTCCTCCGTTCGTTGTTCGCCGATCAGGTCGAGGACCGGCCCGGTCGGCAGCAGGGCCAGCAGGTCCGCGGGAACCGGTTCCGCGGTGTCCACCGAGTAGCCGAGCGCTTCGGCCGCTTTTCCGCTGGCGACCGGGAACTTCGCCCCGGCCTCGGTGATCAGGTAGACGCCCGCCCCGGGAACTCCGGGTGCCGGGCGGGTGCGGGCGATGAACCCGGCACCGGGCCGGACGTCGACGAGGTCGGCGACCCGGCCGTCACGGGTGACCCCGGACGTCTGTCCATCCACAGTGGATCCGCTCAGGCCCGGCGCGGACACCACCGCCACCTCGCCCGACTCCCAGCGCACGCACGGCACGCGGCGGTCGAGGTCCAGGCCCTTCGGCGGCCGGGCGGGCAGTTCGGCCTGCCACACCGGGGCCGGCAGGACCTGCTGCTTGGCCAGTTGCGCCGGGGTGATCGTGATGGGCGGCGGCAGAGCCCCCTCCGGATCGGCGCCGAGCAGCGCCGCGACGGTGCGCGACACCGGCACCAATCCGCCCGCGTCCACCACGAACGTCGTGTCGCCGACCGCGTCCGGTGCGGTCACCAGCTGGCCGATCTCGGTCGGCTGACCAGCGACGTCCGGCCCGGGCCCGCCTCGGGGCACCGGCGGCGCCCCGAGGTCGGGTCCGGCGGGCAGCGTGTTGAGCCACGCCGAGTCGACCGGGATGGCCGAAGCCGGGTCCAGGCCGAGCGCGCGGGGCACCCACCCCTCCGTGACCCGCAGCCGGCTGCCCTGCCAGACGAGGTACTGCTGGTCGCCCACGCGGACCAGCACCGACTCGTCGGGCCCCAGCTCGGCCATCCCGGGCAGCGGGCCGACGGTCACCGCGACCCCCGGATCGCCGTCCCGCACCCCCGCGCACACCGTCCACGGCTGCGCCCCCGACGTGGCCGGCGGCAACGCGTCCGGCGCACCCGGAATGCCGATCGGAGCTCCCTTCGGGAAGTCCGCCAGCTCCCCGCCGCCGACCTTCGCGACCTTCGGCTCTCCCCCGACCATCAGCCGAGCCGACGCGTAGTTCAGCACCGGGCGCAGCCGCCCGTCGACGAGCACGTACCGGTTGCCGGAATCCTTGTCCACGACCAGGAATCCGGGCTTCTCCCGCCAGGCGTTCCCGCCCATCCCGGTGAGCAGGCTGACGATCAGCACGATCGCCATCACCAGCACCGCGACCGCGATGCCGCCCGCCAGCCCGGTCGTGGTCCGCCGGAGCGGCCGGTTCGGGTCGTCGGGATCGGTGCGCAGCACCGCGGCGAGGATCCGTCCGACCAGGAACGAATGCGCCTCGACCTGCTCACGCCTGCCGTACATGCTCGCCCTCCCTTCCGCTACCGAACACGGCTGCCACGACCGAGAAGGTTCACAACCACGACGCGACGACGCCGTAGAAACCGGCGACCGTCAACACGAGCGCCAGCACGGCGAGGGCGCAGATCCAGTGCAGGATGTCGCCGAGGCGTCCCCAGCGCGGCACGAGCCGGCGGCCGGGCAGCACCTGGGCACCGGCCAGCGCGTTCCCGGCCAGACCCAGCAGTCCGACCAGGACGCACAGCTGGCCGAGCAGCGGCAGGTCGACGACCCAGTGCAGCAGCACCGACATCAGCGCCGCGGTGGCCGGGACCAGCGCGGCGACCCGGTGCCAGATCCCGCGCAACTCCCTGGCCTGCAACAGCAACAGCGTCGCCACGACGAGTCCGAGTGCTGCTGTGTCCCACGCGAGGTGCGAGGTGAGCACCAGCAGCGCGCCCGAGCAGACCGCGCCCAGCACCACGAGGAACGCGGTGAGGTGCGCGTCGGCGACCGATGCCCGGTCGAGGACGTCCTTGCTGGGCAACGGATCCAGGCCCTGCTGGAACTCCTCGGCGGTGGTCGGCACCGGCTCGGCGACGAGCCCGGCGAGCCAGGTGGCGAGCTGCGGCGCGGCCCGGGTCACGGCCAGCACCATCGCGACGAGCACCGCTGCGGTCGCATGCGCTTCCAGACCGAACAGCAGGCCCGTGACGCATCCGAGCGCGGTCAGCACAGCCCCGCAGGCGACCGCGAGGAATCCCGCCTTGGCGACGTCGAGCGCGGCGCGGGCGATGACGGATCCAGCGGCCACGACGACCGCGCCTGCCAGCGCTCCGGCCACGGTGAACCAGTCGGCCGGGGGCGCTGCGCCCGCAGGCATCGCGAACCCCGCGACGCCGAGCGCAACCACCCCGACCGCACCGAGCGTGATCGCTCCGCCCCGCTCTTCGAGCAGCCGCGCCAGGAGGGCACCGCCGCCGATCAGGACGAGCCCGACGGCTCCCGCACTGATCGCGGTCACCGTCCCGCTCCCGGCGAACGTCGTGACCAGCACCGCGAGCAACCCGGCCAGCGCGGCGAGCGCGAGGCACACCCGGCGGGTCAGCGCCGGACGCCAGCTGTCGGTGCGCGCGGACAGTCCAGTGTGGATCCCGTCGACGAGGTCGTCGAAGTCGGCCAGCGGCAGCTGGTCGTTCCGGGGGCGCAGGTGCAGCACATCGCCGTCGTACAACCCGGCGGCAGCGGTCCCGTGCTCCTCGTTCAACGGCGCCTCGCCGAGCCGCTGCAACACCCAACCCCCGTGCGCGAGCCCGGAAGTCGCCAACGCCGGATCGAGGTGCCCGAGCACGGTCGGCATCAGATCGGAGATCGGCACGTGCGCAGGCACGGCCAGCTCAACCCGAGAGGTCGGCCCGCAGATGGTCAACCGGCACATCTCACCGGACTGGCCCGGCTGCGTCGACGGAGCGGGCTGCGCAGTAGCCGCCCCGTTCGGATTCGTCGCCACCATGCCCCCACCACGTCCCCGAACCCCCCGAAGGTTCAACCCCCACAGTCCCCACCACCCGGCGCTCCGCCGTCCAGTGCTCCGCCGTCCGGGGGTCCGCCGTCCGGGGTCACGCAAATTCAATGGAAATCAGACGTCCAATTTCCATTGAGGTGATCTCAGTGGATTCGGCCGTGTTCGTGGTGGGTGAGGACGAGGGCGGCTTGGACGATGTCGCCGATTTTGCGGGGGCTGGCGGTGATGTGGTGCAGGGTTCGCCAGCGTCCGACCAGGAG
>NZ_JAQGLA010000038.1 GCF_027853915.1 Saccharopolyspora oryzae | reverse complement strand
CTCTTACGACCATCGCCGCTCACGACCTCCGGGTGATCAGTGCTCGTGCAGCAGGGCGTGGGTGCGGTCGATCTCCGCGACCGCCTTGGGCGGGGCCGCCGCCACCTTGACCGCGCTGGCCGGAACGCCCGTGGCCTCGCCGACCGGCGGCTTGCCCTTGGTGAACAGCCAGGTGTTGAAGAAGTCGCCCAGCTGCTTGCCGGACTTCTGCTCCGCGAGCTGGATGAACTCCTCGACGGTGCCGGTGCTGTAGCGCTTCTCCGACACCCAGGTGCGGGCGATGTCGGTCAGCACCTCGTCGCCGACCACGTTGCGCAGCGCCTGCAGCGTCATCGCACCCCGGTCGTAGACCGCGTCGTCGAACACCGCGTCCTTGCCCGGGTCACCCGGCATGACCTGCCAGAACGGGTCGTCGTCCGGGTGCTGCGAGTAGTAGTGGTCGAACAGCTCCTGCGCGGTGCCGGTGCCCTGGGCCTCCGACCAGAGCCACTCCGCGAACGACGCGAAGCCCTCGTTGATCCAGATGTTGCGCCAGGTGTCCACCGACACCGAGTCGCCGAACCACTGGTGCGCGTTCTCGTGCACCACCACCGAGGTGTTCGCCCCGTCGCGGAAGAACAGGTGGCTGTAGGTGGGCCGGGTCTGGTTCTCCAGCGCGAAGTTCATGCCCTCGGAGGACACCAGGCCGCCCTGCGCCTCGAACGGGTAGTCACCGAGCACGCCGCTCAGGAAGTTCAAAACCTCCGGGGTGCGCTCCACGCTCGCCTTCGCCGGGCCCGCCAGCTCGCCGAGGTTGTCCGAGTAGGCAGTGATGGACGGCTGCCCGAACGCACCGGTCTTCTCGTTGATCTCGTAGTTCCCCGCGCCGAAGAACGCGAGGTAGGTGGCGGTCGGCTTGGTGGTGCGCCACTTCCAGGTCGTCCACCCGGCCAGGCTGCTGTTGTCGGTGTTCACGCCGTTGGCGACCACCTCGGTGCCGTCCGGGACGGTGACCGCGATGTCGTAGGTCGCCTTGTCCCGCGGGTGGTCGTTGCCGGGGAACCACCAGGCGGAGATCTCCGGCTGGCCGACCGCGAGCGCACCGTCGGAGGTGCGGATCCACGGGTTGAGCCCGTCGACCTCGACGGTGGACGGCACGCCCTCGTAGGAGACGACGAAGGTCGCCAGGCTGCCCTCCGGCAGCGTCTCCGACGGGGTCACCGTCAGCTCGGTGCCGTCCTGCGAGAACTGCGCCGGCTTTCCGTTGACCAGCACGGATTTCGGAGTCAGCGCGAAGTCCAGGTTGAACGCGGTCAGGTTCTGCGTCGGCTTCGCCACGATCGTCGCGGTGCCCTGCAGGTGGTCGTCCGCGGGTTGGTAGCGCAGCTGGAGGTCGTAGTGCGAGACGTCGTAGCCGCCGTTGCCGTAGCCCGGGAAGTAGTCGTCACCCGCGCCCGGCGCCCCAGGTCCGTCACCACCGGCCAGCGCCGGTGACGCGAAGATCGCCGTCGCGCAGCAGGCCGCAGCCGCCGCTCGCAGGCCGTGTCGTCGAAACACCTGCCACCTCCTCGAATTCGTGGTCCGGATCGGAGCCTAGAGAAGGTCGTGACCAGCAGGCGGCTTTTTCGTCGGCACGTTTTTCCCAGAATGTCGGGGAATCCGCGAATCACCCCGAAGGGCTATCGCAGAACCCCGCCAACTGCGGGAACGGACCGGATCGAGGGCAGCCCGCGCACCGCACCGGTGTCCCACGACATGAGAAGCCGGCAGCGGTCAGCGGTTGGCCGTCAGCGATCAGCCCAGCAGCGCGGAGCGCACCGCGGCCTGCAGCCGCTCGTGCACCGAACGCCGCGCGGATCGGTCCGCCTGGACCTCGATCACGCGTAGCCCCGGCCGCCACCGCAGCGCCTCGGCGAACTCGGACTGCTGCTGCACCAGTTCGTGCTCGATACCGTGCGCGGCGCAGAGCCTGCCGAGATCGGTGCCGTGCGGCGTGCCGAAGATCCGCTCGAACGACTCGCCGTGCTCCGGACTGCCCTGCTCGAGCAGCGAGAAGATCCCGCCGCCGTCGTCGTTGAGCACGACGATCGTCAGATCCGGCCGCGACTCGTGCGGTCCGAGCAGCAAACCGTTGCTGTCGTGCAAGAAGGTCAGGTCGCCCAGCAGCGCGTAGGCCGGTCGCCCGTGGGCGATGGCCGCGCCGATCGCGGTTGACACGGTGCCGTCGATCCCGGCCACGCCCCGGTTCCGGTGCACGACCACGTCGGGACGCTGCCGCGCGGCCAGCGCGACATCGCGCGTCGGGTTCGACGATCCCAGCACCAGCAACGCGTGCTCCGGTAAGGCGTCCACCACCGAGCGCGCTACCACCGGGCCGTTCGGCCAGTGCTCCAGGTCCAGCGCGGAGTGCAGCGCGGCGGAGGCCTTCTGGTCCGCCTGCTGCCACTCGGTCAGCCAGCCCGGATCGGCCGGAACGGCCGAGGGACCGAAGGTTTCCGCAACCTCCCGCAGGTTGTGCGCCGGTGCGGGCCAGTCGACCCCGCCGTGCGCGAGCAGCACCTCCACGTCGGTATCCGCCAACAACCGCTGCACCTGCCGGAACACCGTGGGGCGTCCGACGCACAGCACCTGCTCCGGTCGGTGCTCCCGGACGAACTCCGGCAGACCGAGCAGCCACATCCCGGTGCTGATCACCGAAGGAGCGACCGCGCCGACCGCACCGACCTCCGGCAGCACCGGCCAGCCGTACCGGTCGCCCCATTCCCCGACCCCGTCGACGTCCGAGTCCGCCGCCAGCACCAGTCCGCGCCGGGCGTGGACGCGGGACAGCGCGCTGGGCGACCGCCCGGAGTCGGAGTTCTCCGTCCACCGGGCACCGTCCGGGCGACCGTCGAGCGACTCGCACCAGTGGTCGTCGCCGGAGGGCACCAGCGGCTCCCGGAACGGGAGGTTCAGGTGCACCGGGCCGCCCCGGACGTCGCCCTTCGCGGCGTGCCACGCCCGGCACGCCTGGCTCCGCCAGTAGGCGTTCTGCCCCGGCCGGTTCTCGGCGACCGCCAGCTCGTCGAACAGGCGGATCTCGGAACCGAACAGGCGGTGCTGCTCGATGGTCTGGTTCGCACCGGCCGCCCGCAGCTCCGGCGGGCGGTCCGCGGTCAGCACGATCAGCGGCACTCCGGAGTGGAACGCCTCGCTGACCGCCGGGTGCAAGTTCGTCGCCGCGGTGCCCGACGTGCACGCGACCGCGACCGGGGCCTGCGCGCGCGCCGCCAGCCCCAGGGCCAGGAATCCCGCGCTGCGCTCGTCGATGCGCACGTGCAGCTTCAAACGCCCAGCGTGGTCGGCCTTGTACAGTGCGTAAGAGAGAGGTGCGTTGCGGGATCCCGGGGAGAGCACCACCTGCCGCACCCCGTTGCGGACGAGCTCGTCGACGATGACCTCAGCCTGAGCCGTGGACGGATTCAACCCATCACCTCTGAACCTCGTTGGCGGACCCCGGCGGAGGAGGCCATGGTCCCCCTCGCCGTCGTCCGCGCAGGTGCCGGGCTGCCGCGGGGAGGGCCCCGCGCCGAGCACTTGCTGCGCCTATTGTCCCAGGTGTGCAGAATCCCCGTGTCTCTGAGCTGTTCGATCCGGCTTCGTGGGAGCCCGTCGCGGGCTTCGACTTCACCGACATCACCTATCACCGCTGCGTCGAAGACGGCCCCGGGAAGGGCACCGTGCGCATCGCGTTCGACCGGCCCGACGTCCGCAACGCGTTCCGCCCGCACACCGTCGACGAGCTGTACCGCGCCCTGGACCACGCGCGGATGACCAGCGACGTCGGCTGCGTGCTGATCACCGGGAACGGCCCGTCCGCAAAGGACGGCGGCTGGGCGTTCTGCTCCGGTGGGGACCAGCGGATCCGCGGCCGCTCCGGGTACCAGTACGCCGACGGCGAGACCGCCGACACCGTCGACCCGGCCCGTGCCGGGCGGCTGCACATCCTCGAGGTGCAGCGGCTGATCCGCTTCATGCCCAAGGTCGTCATCGCCGTGGTGCCGGGCTGGGCCGCCGGTGGCGGGCACAGCCTGCACGTGGTGTGCGATCTCACGCTGGCCAGCGCCGAGCACGCCAAGTTCAAGCAGACCGACGCCGACGTCGGCAGCTTCGACGGCGGTTTCGGCTCGGCCTACCTCGCCCGCCAGGTCGGCCAGAAGTTCGCCCGCGAGATCTTCTTCCTGGGCCGCCCCTACAGCGCCGAGCAGGCGCACCAGATGGGCATGGTCAACGCCGTCGTCCCGCACGAGGAGCTCGAGACCACCGCGCTGCAGTGGGCCCGCGAGATCAACGGCAAGTCCCCGACCGCGCAGCGCATGCTCAAGTACGCGTTCAACGCCATCGACGACGGACTGGTCGGCCAGCAGCTGTTCGCCGGCGAGACCACCCGCCTCGCCTACATGACCGACGAGGCCGTCGAAGGGCGCGACTCGTTCCTGGAGAAGCGGGACCCCGACTGGTCCTCCTTCCCCTGGTACTACTGAGTCGAGGTCCGGTACTCCGCCCACGTCGCTGCGCGACTGCGCAGCTTCGGCGGCGGAGTCCTCGGGATCACCCCCGGGCGGGCCCGTTCCAGCACGGGCCCGGAACCGGCCGTCCTGTTCGCCCATCGGCCAGCCTTCGAACAGGTCAGCAGGGCACACGAGCACGATCAGAACCATCATCTTCGGACTCCTTCCAAGCGCGTACCCAATAGATCGACCGCCCTCTTCGAACAATTGATCGCTAGAACAGGTGATCGATGCCGGGAATCACGCGAGCGCAGCTCAGGAGCCGGTCGACAATGGAGCCCATGCCGAACGCCCGCCACCTGCAGCCACTCCCCGTGCCGCCCGGAGCGGACGCGCTGGACGTCCTCCCCGCGCTGGAGCGGGCACTCGACGGCGAGGGCCCGGCCCTGCTCCCGGTGCGCAGCGACGACGGCGCGGAATCCCGCCGGCTCGCCGAAGCGCTGGCCGGCCCGCTGACCTCCGGAGAAGACGCCGACGAAGACCCGACAGCCCTGGTCATCGCCACGTCAGGCTCCACCGGCACCCCGAAGGGCGTGCTGCTGACGGCCTCCGCCCTGCGCGCCTCCGCCGAGGCCACCCACCGCCGCCTCGGAGGTCCCGGTCACTGGCTGCTGGCGATGCCCGCGCACCACATCGCCGGGGTCCAGGTCCTGGTCAGAGCCCTGCTCGCCGGTACCCGCCCGGATGCCGTGGACACCGCGGACGGCTTCCGCCCGGACAACTTCGCCACGGCCGCACATCGCGTCCTGGCCGCGGACGGCCCGCACTACACCGCGTTGGTGCCCACCCAGCTGTCCCGGCTGATCAGCGCAGGTGGCGACGGCCTCGCAGCACTCCGGAAGTTCGACGGGGTGCTGCTCGGAGGCGCCGCGACCCCGCCCGCCCTCCTGCGTCGAGCACTCGACGGCGGCGTCCGCGTGACCACGACTTACGGGATGAGCGAAACCGCAGGTGGATGCGTGTACGACGGGCAACCGCTGGACATCGCGGAGGTCCGCATCGACGGCGGGACGGGTCCGGTGCTGCTGAGCGGACCGATGCTGGCCAGGGGATATCGCCACCAGCCGGAGGCCGGCGCGTTCGTCGACGGCTGGTTCCGGACCGGGGACCTCGGCCGCTGGCACGACGGTCGGCTGGAGGTCCTCGGCCGCGCCGACGACATGATCATCACGGGTGGCGTCAACGTCGCCCCGCTGCCGGTCGAGCGGGTCCTCGCCGAACAGCCGGGCGTCCGCGAGGCGTGCGTGCTCGGCGTCGCCGACCCGGAGTGGGGCCAAGCGGTCGTCGCGGCGATCGTGCCGTCCGACCAGGCACGACCACCGTCCGAATCGGATTTGCGCGCCGCCGTCCGAGCGGGCTTGAACTCCGCCTCCGCCCCGAAGCGCTTCGCCTTCATCCCGGAACTACCGCTGCGCGGCCCGGGCAAGCCGGATCGCCGGGCGCTCGCAGCGTTCTTCCAGGCCTGAGGCGCTCATCGGGGAGGCTGCCACCGCCGGGTGACACCGGTAGGCGAAGATGGCTGGCATGGCGACTGTTGCGCAGTGGATCGAGGGAGCTCGGATCCGCACCTTCCCGAACGCGATCGCGCCGGTGCTCGCCGGGACCGGCGCCGCCGCAGGGGTCGACGGGTTCAACCCGCTGATCGCGGTCCTCGCCCTCGTGGTCTCGATGTTCCTCATCATCGGGGTGAACTTCGCCAACGACTACTCCGACGGCATCCGGGGCACCGATGACGACCGGGTCGGCCCGTTCCGGCTGGTCGGATCCGGCGCCGCCGAGCCGGGCTCGGTGCGCACCGCGGCCTGGACCTGCTTCGGGCTCGCCGCGATCGCCGGCCTGGGCGTGGTCTACCTCAGCGGGCAGTGGTGGATGCTCGCCGTCGGCGCGCTCTGCATCGCCGGCGCCTGGTACTACACCGGCGGCAAGCGGCCCTACGGCTACGCGGGATTCGGCGAGCTGGCCGTGTTCGTCTTCTTCGGACTGATCGCGGTGCTGGGCACCATGTACGTGCAGGCCGGAACGATCAGCGGCTTCGGCATCGGCGCCGCGGTCGGTGTCGGCTCGCTGTCCAGCGCGGTGCTGGTGGCCAACAACCTGCGCGACATCCCGTCCGACCGCGTCACCGGCAAGCGCACCCTGGCCGTGCTGCTCGGCGACCGGGACACCCGGACCCTCTACGTCGCGCTGGCGCTGGTCCCGTTCCTGATCACGGTGCTGATCGGCCTGCGGAACTCGTGGGTGCTGCTCGGCTTCGCCGCGCTGCTGCCCCTCGTCGTCCCGCTGCGAGCGGTGATCTCCGGAGCCCAGGGCCGCAAGCTGATCCCGGCGCTGCGCGACACCGGCCTCGCGATGCTCATCTGGGCGATCGTCACGGGCCTCGCCCTCTCTTTCGGCTGATCTCAGAACGAACGGCCCGTCCACCGCGCTGGTGGACGGGCCGTTCGCTTTGCCCAGTCAGGCCCGCGCCTTGCGGCTGCCGAGGCCGAAGACGCTCACCGCCAGGAACGGTCCGGCGGCGATGATCGCGGCGCCGAACTGCACGATCCGGTTCTTGGTGGCCAGCTCGTAGTTCGAGACCTCGGAACCGACCCGGATCTTCACCGGGGTCGTGCACGACATCTGGGCCTCGCCGGAGAACCACGGGGTGACCGTGTTCACGGTCCGGCGCTGCTCCGCGCGGTAGGTGTTGATGTCGCGCGTCTCGCCGTTGTCCGGGACGACCTTGCAGACCGCGTCCTTGCCGCTCTGCGTGCTGGTGACCAGCATCTCCTCGCCATTCCAGCGGTAGTACGGCCCGGTGGAGCCGTCCGCCGTGCTGGCCTTCGCCAACGAGGTGCCGCTGAACATCGCCATGCCCAGGAACACCGCAGCGACCAGACCGACCAGGACACCCCAGCCGATGGTGATGCCGATCAGGGTCTTGCGGTTCATAGTCGAATCACTCAGTCCCTCACCGCAGGAACGAATCCGGCGGTTCGTCGTCGTAGGTGTCCTCCGGGGCGCGGTTCGGGTCGTTGTTGATGACCGTCGCCGTGTCGTACCCGGCGTCGAGCAGCTCCTTGGCCTGCTGCATGTTCTCCACGCTCTTCGAGAACGCGGACTGCACCGACTCGTCGCGCAGCGCCTCGCCGCTGGCGATGTCCTGCCAGCTGAACTCGCCCGCGTCGATCCGCGCCTGCAGAGCCGCGATCTCCGGTGGCGCCTGGCCGGATCGGATGCGCTGCTCGATGTCCTCGATCTGCTCGTCGTTCAGCTTGATCTCGGGCAGCGCAGCCTCGTACGCGGTGGCGCGCTCCAGCGCCTGCTCCGCCTGGAGCAGGCGCTCCTCGAACATCGCCTCCGCATCGCGGATCTCCGGCGTCTTCCAGTCCTCACTCACGTCGCGTCATCCTCCTCGACCATCACAGGCTGCCGGACGCCAGCGTCTGATACCCCGAATTTCCGCCAGAACCCGTTCCTCCGGTGCCGGTTCCGCCGGTCCCACCGCCGGATCCGTTCCCACCGCCAGAACCGTTCCCGCCGGACCCGCCGCCCGAGCCACCGCCGGAACCGCCGGTCGCGGCGGTCTTCACCCCGGTCGCGGCATCCTTGACACCGGTCGCGGAGTCCTTGACCCCGGTGGCCTTCTCCTTGACGTCGGTGATGTCGTCCTTCGCCTGCACGCCGACGTTGACCACGTCGCCGAGGCTGTTCGCGTCCTTGATCTTGGCCAGGTTGGTGCCGGCGTTCTTGATCGACTCGACCAGCGACACGACCGAGTCGTACATGTTCTTCAGCGCCTCGAAGAGCTCGAGGATCGACATGACGATCTCGACGCACTTCTCGACGTTGCGCACCACGTTGGCCCAGCCCGCGACCGGGATCCACCCGGTGGCCGCGGTCTCGATCAGCCGGTCGACCAGCTTCTTGATCAGCTCCAAGGCCTTGTCGGTCATCTTCCGCGACATCTCCGCGGCCTTGGTGAAGCCCTTGCCGATCAGCTTCGCCAGCATGGCGTCGCCCTCGAGCGCGACGGTCCAGGTCGAGACCAGCAGCGTCTCGAACGCCACCGCACCCGCACCGTCCCAGCTTTCGCGCAGGTCGCTGATGCCCTGGTTCAGGTTCTTCCGAATAGCCCGCAGCGCATCGCCGACCTGCCCCCAGGCCTCGGCGTTGGTCTCGATCTTCGAGAAGTCGCCGGTGATCGGCGAGATGAGGGTTTCGATCAGGTTCTCGCCGGTGACCTTCTCGTAGACCCAGTTGACCGCCTGGACCTGCCAGCCGGCGTCCTCGATCGCCTGCTGCTGCGATTCCTTGTTGCTCTCGCTGGGATCCGCTTTCAGGACCGCTATCGGGTCTTCAGCGTCCGCGAACGAAGCCATTCCCCATCCCCTCAGATCTTGATGTCGTCGAGCTCGGCCTGGATCTTCTGGAACATCGACGAGACCTTCTGCTCGATCTCCTCGTACTCCGCGGAGGCATCGGCCAGGTCGTCCTTGACCTTCAGCAGAGCGCTGTTGGCCCATTCCAGGGTTTCGCCGTACATCGCGGTCACCATCTCGACGACGGGGATGAGCACCATCATCAACCCGGTGAAACCGCTGGTGTCGGAGGCGGTGTTCTCCGCCCACTCATCGATCTTCTTGAAATGCCCGGCGTTCCGCTCCAGAAGGCCTTCGAAGCCCTTCATCTCCTCTGGAATCGCCTTGAGGTTCTCGGCCATCCGACCCCCCGACTCGCGCCACAATCCGTCAGGGCCATATGACGGCACGTCGCACTCGCGCGTTCCCGGAATTCAGGACTTGTTCTCCAGTCGTGACAAGCCGTGCCGCAATTGCCGGTTTCAGCCGAAAAATGCGGGCGAACCGGACCGAATTGCCGATTCGACCGATCGCCCGGTGCAGCGCCGGAAGTCCGAATTCGCTCGCCGGAAAGGCGCGACTAGCGGACCAGCGCGGGCAGCACGTATTCGGTGACGGACTCCGCCGTGCGGCAGTCGTCCGAATCCGCTTCCGCCTCGGACACCGAGACCTGCAGGGTTCCGCCGGCGACACCCGCGTAGATGGTGCAGTCGCTCGCGCGCAGAGCCCGGGTGCCGCGGATGTCGCCGAGCTCCACCTCGTCCCGGCCGAGGTCGCCGAAGCCCTCCCGCTGCGCCCCGATCAGCACCGAGCGCGTGCCGGAATCGGAGTCGAAGCGGCAACCGCGCACCTGCTGACCGAGTTCGCGCGGCCGTCCGCTGCCGACGGCGAAGGTCAACGACCCGAGTTCCGCCGGGTCGACCAGTCCGCAGATCTGGTCGGCGGACAGCTGCGCGAGGTGCTGGCGCTGCTCCGGCGGGATGTTCCGGGTGATCGAGGGCACCGCGGACTCCGTTGCCGATTCCTCCGCCGAGGTCGTCGGCGCCGACGACTCCGCGGGCTGCGGCGACTGCTCGGAACCGCATCCGGCCACCGCGGCGAGCAACGCCGCCCCGGCAACCCAACCCCAACGCCTCACCGGCACCAACCTTCCTGCTCCGCGCTCATTCCGCCCGGAACTCGCCGGTCGCGTGGAAGCGCTCCAGAACCGCGCGCGGCGCGTCCAGGTCCATGCCGCGGGCGGCGACCCACTCGTCGTCGTAGTAGGTGTTCGCGTACCGCTCGCCGCCGTCGCAGAGCAGCGTCACGATGCTTCCGCGCCGCCCCTGCGCGAGCATCTCCGAGGCGAGGGCGAACACGCCCCACAGGTTGGTCCCGGTGGATCCGCCGACCCGCCGGCCCAGCACCTGCTCGACGTAGCGGATGGTGGCGATCGAGGCGGCGTCCGGAACCTTGATCATCCGGTCGATGGCCTGCCCGACGAAGGACGGCTCGACGCGCGGGCGGCCGATGCCCTCGATCAGCGAGCCGCGATCGCTGGTGCGCTCGGGGTCGCCGTCCCGCCAGGCGTCGAAGAACACCGAGCACTCCGGGTCGACCACGGCGAGCTCGGTGCGGTGGCACCGGTACCGCAGGTATCGGCCGATGGTGGCGCTCGTACCGCCGGTGCCGGCACCGACCACGACCCAGGTCGGCTCGGCGTGCGGTTCCAGCGCCAGCTGCTCGAAGATCGATTCGGCGATGTTGTTGTTGCCGCGCCAGTCGGTGGCCCGCTCGGCGTGGGTGAACTGGTCCATGAAGTGACCGCCGAGCTCAGCGGCCAACCGGCGCGACTCGGTGTAGATGGCGCCCGGCTCGTCCACGAAGTGGCAGCGACCGCCGTGCCACTCGATCAGCGACACCTTCTCGCGGCTGGTGGAGCGGGGCATCACCGCGATGAACGGCAGCCCCAGCAGCCGGGCGAAATAGGCCTCGGACACCGCGGTGGAACCGGAAGAGGCCTCGATCACGGGTGTGTTCTCGGTCACCCAACCGTTGCAAATCGCGTAGAGGAACAGGGATCGGGCCAAGCGGTGCTTGAGCGAACCAGTCGGATGTGTTGACTCGTCCTTGAGGTAGAGGTCGATCCCCCACTCCGCGGGCAGCGGATACCGCAGGAGGTGCGTGTCCGCGCTGCGGTTCGCATCGGCCTCGATGATCCGGACCGCCTCGCTGGTCCAGGCCCTGGTCCGCGCGCAGGAGCGGTCGATGCTGCTGACCATCCCCGCGCTCACCCGGCGTCCGCGGCCCGGTCGCCGCGCAGCTGCGCCAGGAGTTCTTCACGGTGGGCTTTACGAACCTCGGCGCGCTCGGCCATCCCGGTCGCGACCCGGCGGCGCAGCTTGCCGAAGACCAGCAGCGACAGCGGCATCACCACCACGACGGACACCGCGAGCGCGACCAGCGCGGGCACCTGGGCCAGCATCAGCAGCGCGGCAACCAGGATCACCATGGCGAACCTGGCGACGGTGTACAGCGCGATGTCGCGGGCGAGAGTCGACTTCGCCCCCCGGGCCGTGGTTTCGGACTCCTGCTGTTCCTGCACGTCACCAGGGTAGAGCAAACGACCGCCGAACCGGCCGGGCGGCCGTCGGCGGCGGGCTCGCGAGCCGCCCGAAGCGCCGTTTTCGTCCCTTACCTTCCCTTTACCTAAACCCAAATGTTCGAGTACCTGGCCCTCGAGGTGCCAGGATGCGACCGGATTGCCCGAATAAATCTCTCGCAACTCGTGGAGGTCCCCTGTGACCGCAACTACCCAGCCGCGCCAGAACGGCCAGGAGCAGCTCCTCACCCCGGGTGAGGTCGCGACCCTCTTCCGCGTGGACCCCAAGACCGTGACCCGGTGGGCCACCGCCGGCCGCATCGGCTCGATCCGGACGCCCGGCGGCCACCGCCGCTTCCGCGAGTCCGAGGTCCGCGCGCTGCTCGCCGAGCTCACCAACGACGTCAACCGCTCCATCTGAGCGTCCGTCGGCCGAACTAGTCCTGCGTGCGGCCCGAGGTAGTGCATCGGGTTCCCGGCACGCGCAAGACCAGTTCCCGGACGAGCGCTGAGACATCGGCTGCTCGCCAGCGCCCCTCACCGGCGAGCGCTCCAGACGCAGATCTGAACATCGCCCGCGGTCCGGCGACGACCGCCGGTCCAGGTGGTGCCTCGTTCCCACGCGAGGCATCACCTGGATCCGCCCCGGCGCGGCTACCTCCGACGCGGACAACCGAGGCCGGAATTGGCTAATCTCGGAAGCGGCAGAGTTGGAGGTGGCCCGATGATCTACGTCCTGGCAGCGATCGGTGCGCTCACGATCGCGGTGCTGATGTGGAAGGCGTTCGGCCCCGTCTCGGCCGGTCCGGAGCGGCCCGGCCCACGGCAGGCGCCGATCGCGCCCGACGACGACCCCGAGTTCCTGCGCCGCTTGGACGAGCAGCAGCGCAAATCACGGCCCTCGGAAGACGACTGAGGACCGTTCTCCGAACTCGGATCCACGGGTAGCGGAACCTCAGACCACGTCTGAGGTTCGCCATCCCCGGCTGGTGAAACCCCTGCTCAGCTCTGCCGGTTGCGCCCCGGCGCGTGCGGGAAGTCGTCCGCCACGATCGCCGCCAGCTCCAGCAGCGCCAACTGCGTCGGCGCGCCCAACTGGTCCAGCTCCACCTCGGCGCCCTCCTCCAGGTGCGGGTCGAACGGGATCTTCGACACCGCGCGGCAGCGCGAGCTGAAGTGCGCGGTCAGCTTGTCCACGTCGACCTTGCCGGAGCCCGGGCGCACCGAGTTGATCACCGCCACGGACCTGGCCACCAGGTCGCCGTAGCCGTGCGCGTCCAACCAGTCCAATGTGGCCGATGCGCTGCGCGCGCCGTCGATCGAGCTGGACGAGACGATCACCAGCGAGTCGGCGAGGTCCAGCACGCCCTTCATCGCGGAGTGCATCAGACCGGTGCCGCAGTCGGTGAGCACGACGTTGTAGAAGTGCTCCAGCAGCGTGACGGTGCGCCGGTAGTCGTCCTCGCTGAACGCCTCCGAGACGGCCGGATCCTGTTCGCTGGCCAGCACTTCCAGCCGGGACGGGCCCTGCGAGGTGTAGGCGCGGACATCGCTGTACTTGCGGATCCGGTGCGCGTCGCGCAGCAGGTGCCGCACCGTCGCGGTGGTCTCCAGCGGGATCTTCTGCGCCAGGGTGCCGCGGTCCGGGTTCGCGTCGACCGCGATCACCCGGTCGCCCCGCAACGAGGAGAACGTGGAGCCGAGGGTGGCGGTCGTGGTCGTCTTGCCCACGCCGCCCTTCAGGCTCAGCATCGCGATCTTGTAGCAGCCCTGCAGCGGCTGGTTGACCCGCGAGATCAGCTCGCGGCGGCGCCGATCGGCCGGCCCCTCGCCGAAGTTGACCGTCTTCCCGCTGGCCAGGTAGACGGCCTTGCGCCACCCGGATTGGGGAGACCTTTTGGTCTGCCGGAGCAGCTGAGCGGACGAGAGGTCCTGGCCGAATGGCCGATCCCCCTGGCCCGCGTTCGGGGCAGCCTGGGGGTATGGCGAAAACGACTGCTGCGGGCCAGGTTGCGGCCCGCCCTGGGGATTCTGCGGCGGGTACTGCTGGCCGACCGGGTACGGCCCGGACGGCCCTCCCGCGGCTGGCGCGTACGGGCCGGAGGGCCCACCGGACACCGGCGGGTACGGACCCGACTGCCCACCGGAAACCGGCGGGAAGGGACCGGACTGTCCACCGGAGACCGAGTACGGACCCGACTGGACCCCGGGCACCTGCTGGTGCGGACCGGAAGCCGTCGGATCGACGAACTGGGACTGGTGCGGGCCGGACTGAGAGGGGTCGCCGTATGCACCGGCCGGCGCGCCACCCGGGTAGTACGGCTGCGGTGCTTCACCGGCCGGGTTGCCGGACTGGTCGACCTGGGACGGGTCGACGTACGACGGAGTCGGGTGCGCCGGCCGGGTTGCCGGCTCGACGTACTGGCCGTCGGGCGCGGCCGGTGCCGCCCCCGAGCTGCCGGACTCGACGTCCGCGCCGTCGGGCTGCGCCGCGGTGGTCCCCGCGTTCCGCTGCGCTTCGGGCTCTTCGTACTGTCCGGTCACCGTTGCCGTCCCTCCCACGATCGAGCCGGGCCCTGCCGGACCGAATCGAGAACTCCCCGTCTCCGCAAGGCACGGTAGTCGCAGAGCTACCCGCAAGTCACCGGGGGTCGGCGCTCGCTTCCCCCGGTTCTCGGCCCCAGCAGGGCGTGAACTGCGCAGGTGGCGGGCTGTTCACGCCGGAGTCCACTGCGCGCGGCGGACTTCCCTCGACGCCCCGGTGGGCGCCGATCATCCGCTCACAGTCCAGCGTAAGAGTGAAGACCGGCGACAACGATGTTGATGAAGAACAGGTTGAAGATCATGACCGCGAGCCCCAGGATGTTGATCCACGCGGCGCGCACCCCGCGCCAGCCCGCGGTGGCGCGGGCGTGCAGGTACGCGGCGTAGACGACCCAGGCGACGAAGGAGCAGGTCTCCTTGGGGTCCCAGCCCCAGAACCGGCCCCAGGCCGCTTCCGCCCAGATCGCGCCCGCGACGATGGCGAACGTCCACACCGGGAAGATGATCACGGTGGCCCGGTAGGCGACGCGGTCCAGCGCCTGGCTGGTGGGCAGCCGGGAGCCGATCTTCGTCATCTTCAGCGGGTTGTTCTCGTACCGGCAGCGCAGCAGGTAGAGCACGCTGGCCACACCGCCGAACACGAAGACACCGCTGGAGACGATCGCCGCCGCGACGTGGATCACGATCCAGTAGGACTGCAGCGCCGGGATCAACGGTGCCGCCTGCGCGTAAAGCACCGTGCCGGACAGGAAGAGCAGCAGCACCACCGGCAGCATCAGGAATCCGCCGAGCCCGCGCAGCTGCGACGAGGTCGTGTCGCGACGAGCGGTGCGCGTCTGCCGGAACAGCACGACCAACCAGGCCAGCACGGAAGCGAGGCAGATCGCCGAGCCGAACTCGTACATGTTGCCCCACGGCACCCGGCCCGTGGCCAGACCGCGCAGCAGCAAGGAGGAGAAGTGCACCACCGCGCCGAGCGACGTCATGGCGACGGCCATGCCGCCGAGCCGCTCGGAGAACGGCCGCTTCTCCGGGGCCGGCACGTGCCCGACCACCGGTGTCGAGCCGGAATCCCCGCTGCCGGCACCGACCAGGGCCGATTCGCGCTTGCGCTCGACCGCCCCGACCCGTCCCCGGGAGAACTCCGCGAAGTACAGCAGCATCGCGAGGATGTAGACCACCACCGAGGTGGCGTAGGCCATGTCGCTGTAGGTCGACAGCGTCTCGTTGACCGGCATCAGCTCTTCCTTTCGCGCGCGGGGCCAGCGACCGCGCGGGATTTCGGCGAGTGGTCGACATCCGTGCCGAGGAGGTCAGCGGCGAGCCTGGTGAACTCCTCGCCGTACCCGGCTTGATCGGTGCGGGCGAGTCCACCGACTTCGACAACGGTACGTCCGGAACCGGATCCGTCCGGGTCTGGGTGCGGCACGGCGCGGACCCACACCCGGCGCCGCTTGATCATCAGCGAGGTGCTGATGCCGAAGATGATCAGAACGGAGAACAGCAGCACCCACGACTGGAACGGGTCGTGCGACACCTGCAGGTTGGCCCAGCGCTCGACGCCGTCGAAGCGGACCGAGGTGCCGTCGTCGAGGCGGACCTCCTCGCCGACGTGCAGGTTCTGGCGGGCCACCCGCTGGAGCCTGCCCTGGTCCACCATGGACTGGTCCACGCCGAAGATCGACTGACCGCGGCCGGCGTCGAGTCCGAGGTCGCCGCGCAGCACGTCGACGGCCACGGCCGGGTCCTTCAGGTCCGGGAAGCTGGAGCTGAGGATGGCGCCGTCGAAGGACGCGGTGGGCGCGAACAGGCCGGTCACGGCGAGCTGCTTCTGGCGCCGCTGCGCGTCGTCGACCACGCCGGGCGGGTCGAACTTGGTCGCACCCTGGGAGAGCATCGTCTGCGGAACGGCCGGCTGCCACTGGATGACGCCGGTGCGCTTCTGCCCGTCCGGGAAGGTGACGGTGAAGCGCGGCGCGTAGCCGTTGCCGGTCAGGTAGATGCGGTCGCCCACGATGCGCAGCGGGTGGTTGACCTGCAGCAAGTACGGCTGCCACTTGTTGGCGGCCAGGTCGTCGTCGGCCTGGTACTCCATGTCGACCCGGTAGTCGCCGACCTGCCCGTTGGGCTGGTAGTCGATGTCGAAGTCCTTGACGCGCACGCAGAACGGGCTGAGCTGGGTGCCGTCGACGTTGAGACCGGCGCGGAAGGAGTCGTAGTTGTAGGTACCGGAGTTGCAGAACTCGGAGCCGTCGGCCACCACGATGACCTGGCCCTCGTAGCCGTAGAGCTTGCCGCCCGCGACGCCGATCAGCAGGCCCACCAAGGCGAAGTGGAAGACGAGGTTGCCGATCTCGCGCAGGAAACCGCGTTCCGCGCTGATCGACTTCGCGCCGTCGTCCTCGTCCCGCTCGACCATCCGCCACCCGCGCAGCCGGGTGCGGGCCGAGGCCATGACCTCGTCGACCGAGGCGTCGAGGGTGCCCTGCTCGTGGTGCGGCATCCGGGAGAGGTTGCGCGGCGTGCGCACCGGCTTGCTGCGCCACTGCTTGTAGTACTCGTAGCAGCGCGGCAGCAGGCAGCCGATCAGGGAGATGAACAGCAGCACGTAGATGGAGGCGAACCAGACGGAGCTGAAGACCTCGAAGGCACCGACCTTGTCCAGGAGCGGCGCGAGCTTCGGGTATTCGGCGAAGTACTTGTCCACTTCGGCCTGGTTCAGCGAGCGCTGCGGGATCAGCGCGCCCGGCAGCGCGGCCAGGGCGAGCAGGAACAGCAGCACCAGCGCGGTGCGCATGGACGTCAGCCCGCGCCAGGTGTTGCGCAGGAACGCCAGCGCCGTCTTCAGAGGTCCGCGCATCAGAGGATCGTCTCGTATCCGGCGATCGGGCCACGGAGCAAGGCGATCAAATCTCCCCACAAACCGGTGACGAGCAGCAGGCCGACGACGACCAGCAGCACCCCACCTGCGATCTGGATGACACGTCCGTTCCGGCGCAGCCAGTCCGCGCTGCGCAGCGCCCACCGGGCGCCGAGGGCCAGCAGCACGAACGGCAGTCCCAGGCCCAGGCAGTACGCGGCGATCAGCAGGACGCCGCGGACCACCGTGCCGGTCGAACCGTCGGTGGCGATGGCAATGGAGGTCACCCCGGTCAGGGTCGGCCCGAGGCACGGGGTCCAACCGAGGCCGAACACCGCGCCGAGCAGCGGGGCTCCCCAGATACCGGCGCGCGGTACCCGGTGGATGCGCACATCGCGCTGCAGCGCGGGCACCAGCCCGATGAACACCAGGCCCATCGCGACGGTGACCACACCACCGATGCGCTGCAGCAAGAGCTCGTTGGCCAGGAGCGCATCGGACAGGCCGAGCAGCAGCAGCGTTCCGGAGGCGAAGACGACGGTGAACCCGGCGACGAACAGCAGCGCCGCCCCGGCGACCCGCCAACGGCCGCGCCGCGACCCGTCGACCTCGGCCGCCTCCACGGGCGGGGTTTCAGCTCCGACGACGCCCGCCAGATAGGCCAGGTACCCCGGCACCAGGGGCACCACGCAGGGCGAAGCGAAGCTGATCGTCCCGGCCAGCACCGCGAGAGCCGCCGCGAACAGCAGCGGTCCGGACGCGGCGAGGTCAGTGGGGTTCACACCTCGAGGGTAGGAAAGTCAAGACCACCACGATGCACCGGGCTCGGTGAACCGGACCACATCATCCCTGGTGACAGGCCCGAGCAGGGGCGAAATCGCACCACCAGGGCCATTGGTCCCGCTTTTTCAGGACCCTCCACCCCACCCGAGCAATCCGGGAGACAAGGCTCACACCGCCCGCAGTTTCAATTGAAACTGCAAAACCGCACGGCGATTTGGGCATGCATGGAGTCGGGCACCCGGAGTCCAGGCGAGCACTGAGGTCCCGCCACCCGCACCGCAACGCGGTACAAGGGTGGAAAACCGCAATGCCGGGTCAGGGCTTCTCGGCTGCGACCTTCTGGACCTCGGGGAGCAGTTCGCTCTCCAGCATCTCCGTCAGGAAGACCGCCGCGACGCGGTGCTGCCGGTCGAGGACGATCGTCGCCGGAACGGTGCTGCGCGGGAACTGGCGCAGCGCGAGCAGCGAGCGGCCCGACGGGTCGAAGATCGACGGGTAGGTCAGCCCGCGGTCGCGGTGGAAGTCCGCCGCCGCCGACTGGCTGTCGCGCACGTTGATGCCGAGCACCTGCACGCCCTGGGGGCCGGCCTTGTCCTGCACGGCCTGCAGGTCGTCGGCCTCCGACCGGCACGGCCCGCACCACGAACCCCAGATGTTGAGCACCACGACCTGGCCTTTGAAGTCGTCGATGCCCAGCTGCTTGCCCGGTTCCAGCAGGCTGTCCCCGGACAGCCCGGAAACCCGGCCGCGCTCGTCCGGCGCGTAGAAGATGCGGGTCTGCCCGCCCGGTGAGACGAAGGTGAACTCGCCACCGCTGGCCACCGCGTCTTCGCCCTGGGTCGCGCACCCGGCGACCAGCGCCACCGTCGCAGCGGCCAAGCCCAGGCGTACCAACAGCTTCTTCATGCCCCTGTCACCTTCGGATCAGTAGCCCCGGCGGGCTCCACGTAAGCGATGCGCACGAGCTCCTCGCCGCGGAAGACCAGGCTGGTCAGCGAGGCCAGCGAGCACTGGCGCCGCCGCGGGTCGTGCCACATCGGCTTGCCCTCCAGGAACCGGCGCAGCGTCCAGATCGGCAGCTGGTGCGACACGCACACCGCTTCGTGCCCGGCCGCGGCCGCACGAGCGCGGTGCGCGGCGCCGAGCATGCGGTGCGCGATCTGCAGGTAGGGCTCGCCCCACGACGGGCGCAGCGGGTTCCAGAGCTTCGGCCAGTGCTTCGGCGAGCTCAGCGCACCGTCGCCGACCGACACCTTCAGGCCCTCGAAGCGGTTCTCCGATTCGATGAGCCGCTCGTCGGTGGCCACGTCGGTCTGGAAGGTCGCACCGATCGGCTCGGCGGTCTGCTGCGCCCGCTGCAGGGGCGAGGCGACCACGTGGACGACGTCGCGCCCGGCCAGGAACTCGGCGACCAGCTTCGCCTGCTGCTCACCGCGGTCCGACAGGCGGTAGCCGGGCAGCCGGCCGTAGAGGATCCCCTCCGGGTTGTGCACCTCGCCATGGCGCATGAAGTGCACGACAGTCCGCTGTTCCGCCTCTCCGCGATTCACAGAGGTGGTCGCGTCCAGCTCGATCTCGCGTTTCGCGGTTTCTTGTGGCTGGCTTGCGTCACGTTCCCCTGAGGTGCGGTTGCGCGGGACCGGGTTTGACATGGGGTTGCTCATTCGGTCGCCTCCGGCGCGGTGGCGGCTGCGGCAGCGCGGGCGGCGTGCGGCAGCGCGTCGGCGATCGTCTCGAACGCCGCGTCGTCCATCGCCGCGTTCACGAACCACGACTCGAAAGCGCTCGGCGGGGCGTAGACGCCGCGGTCGAGCAGCTCGTGGAAGAACGGCGGGAACCGCCAGGTCTGCTGGGCCTGCGCCTGCTCGTAGTTGTGCACCGGGTTCTCGCTGAAGAAGACGCTGACCATGTTGGCCGCGTAAGCGATCTGGTGCGGCACGCCCTCCGCGGTCAGCGCCGAGCCGAGCAGGTCGCCCAGCCGCTTGCTGTTGCGGTCCAGCGCCGCGTAGGTGTCGGCGTCGGCGGCCCGCAGGTTCGCCAGGCCGGAGGCCACCGCGACGGGGTTCCCGGACAGCGTGCCCGCCTGGTAGACCGGCCCGGACGGGGCGAGGCGCGCCATCACGTCGGAGCGGCCGCCGAAGGCGGCAGCGGGCAGCCCACCGGACATCACCTTGCCGAAGGTGTAGAGGTCACCGGCCACGCCGTCGATGCCGAACCAGCCCGCGCGGGAAACCCGGAAGCCGGTCATGACCTCGTCCATGATCAGCAGCGCACCGGCGGCGCGGGTGATCTCCCGCAGCCCCTCGTTGAAGCCCGGCAGCGGCGCGACGGTGCCCATGTTGCCCGCCGCGGCCTCGGTGATCACGCAGGCGATCTCGTCGCCCTGCTCGGCGAAGACCTGCCGCAGCGCCTCGAGGTCGTTGTAGGGCAGGACGATCGTGTCGGCGGCCTGCGCGCCGGTGACGCCCGGCGAGGTCGGCAGCCCCAGCGTCGCCACCCCGGACCCGGCGCTGGCCAGCAGCGCGTCGACGTGGCCGTGGTAGCAGCCGGCGAACTTGACGATCTTCTGGCGGCCGGTGAACCCGCGGGCCAGCCGGACGGCGCTCATCGTCGCCTCGGTGCCCGAGTTGACCAGCCGGACCTGCTCGACCGGTTCGACGCGGTCGATGATCTCCTGCGCGAGGTCGATCTCACCGGCGCCGGGGGTGCCGAAGGAGAGGCCGTGCGACGCGGTCTCCTGCACGGCGCGGACCACGTCGGGGTGCGCGTGCCCGTTGATCATCGGGCCCCAGGAGGACACCAGGTCGACGTAGCGGTTGTCGTCGGCGTCCCAGAGGTAGGCGCCTTCGCCGCGAACCATGAACCGGGGCGTGCCGCCGACCGAGTGGAAGGCGCGGACGGGCGAGTTGACGCCGCCCGGCGTCACCGCCTGCGCGCGGTCGAACAGCTGCCGCGACCGCGGAGCCGGATCGTGGTTCGGATTCGATGCGGGGTTCGCAGAAGCTGTCACGCACCCAGTCTGACAGGCGCAGCTCCGTGACCGGTCACACCCCGACTAGCGCGCACGCGCGCGCACGGCCAGCGCCACCTGCCGGATCGCGTCGAGCAGCAGCAAACCGGCCAGGGTCACCGCGGCGACCGCCGCCGCCAGCCAGCTCCCGAGCGACCGGGTGACCACGTCGGTCGCCCCGTCCGGGCCGGGCAGGTAGATCGTCACTGTGCCGTGCTGCCACGCCCACCAACCGGCCACCACCAGCGCCACGGCCACGACCAGCTCGATCCCGGCCACGGCCGCCCGCCAGGGCTGGTTCAACCCGCCCCGCGGCTGGTCGTTCTCGAGGCTCTCGGCGCTGAACTTCGGCCCGTCCGCAGGCCACGGTTCCGGAGTGGTCACGCACAGAAGCGTCTCATGACCCACCGCACACCCGCGCCCACCCGGTGGATCCGCGATCTTCCTGCGCATCGGTACCGGTGGCGGAACCGACCGGACTCAAAATTCCATTGAAATCAGACGTCCGATTTCCATTGAAATCGAGGGACGACCGGGACTACTTCTCGACGAGCCTGGTCAGGGCGGCGGTCAGGGCGCTGGGGTCCTTCGCCCAGGCCAGGACGACTTTGTCGTCGTCGATGCGCAGCGGCACCTCGCCCGTCCCCTTCGGGACCGTCCAGCTCCCGCCGAGCACCCGCGCACCCACCGGCGCACCCACGTCGGTCACCGCCGCGATGCGGCTGACCTCGATCTCCTCGCGGCCCAGCACGAGTTCCGCAGGCGTCAGCCGCACCGAGACCAGGCGACGGCGGCCGTGCACCCACACCGCCGCCGCGACCGCGAACAGCCCGCCGAACAGGCCCCACATCCACGCGTTCAGCGGTCCCGGGGTCAACGCCTCGACGCCGAACCCCAGCAGCGCGAAGGCCGGGCCCCAGAGCACCGGCCACCAGCTGCTACCGCGTTCCGAGTACAGCACTGGCTCGCTCATCGCTCACCCGTCAACCATTCCGTGCTCGGCTGCCGCCACATCAGCACCGCCGCCGTTCCTCCCAGGACGAGCAGGATCGTGTGCACGCTGAACACCGCACCGGATCCCAGCACGAGCACCAAGTGCACCAGCGCGAACGCGGTCAACGCCACTCGCGCCCAGGAATGCCGCTTGAGCACCGCCGCGCCGAACCCGAAGTACGCCGCCGCGAGCACGACGGCGATCCCGGTGTTCGCCACGATCATCTGCTGCGCGCGGGCCGTCGCGTCCGCCGGCACCAGCTGCTGCTGCTCGCCGAGCTGCTGCACGAGCTCGGAACGCCCCGACCACATCAGCCCGGCCTGCAGCAGCAGGAGAAACGCCACCGTCCACCAGAGGACGATGGCGTAGCGAAGCGGTCGCGGTGACTCCATCAGTACGTGCGGCTGTTGGCGCTGAAGAACCAGTTCGACGGCTTCAGGAAGACCAGCGTGATGAACGCGGCCATGCTCAGCAGGCCGAGTCCGGCCTGGCTGTAGCTCATCACGAAGTACGACGTGGGCAGCGGGACGTCCGGCATCTCACCGGAGAAGGTCACGTTGCCGCCGCCGATCAGGCTGACGATGGCGTTGACCAGCCAGAGCGAGGCGAAGACGGTGAGCGTGATCCGCGCCCAGTTCCGGCCGGCCCGCATCTTGAAGCCGAACAGGATCCACAGGGCGGTAAGGATCAGGAAGATCACCGTGATGAAGATGAACGTGAACAGCATGATCCCGTTGACGAGCGAGGACATCCCCTCGTTGAACTCGCTCGGCATGTCGGGATCGGTCGCGCCGGCCACCACGTCGTTCAGGTAGCCCTGCAGCAGCATGTAGCTCACCACGGACAGCACCGTCGCCAGCAGCGGCACCACGACGGAGATCCAGAACGCGATCTCCACGGTGATCGGGCGCGGGACCTGGCTCATCTCCTGCTGCGGCACGGGCGGCGCCGAGTAGGGGGCCTGCTGGTACCCGGCCTGCGGGTACTGCTGCTGGTACCCGCCCTGGGGGTACGGCTGCTGCGGGAAACCACCGGAAGGCGTCCCGCCCTGCGGGTAGCCGCCCTGCTGCCATGGATTCTGCGGTGAGGTCACCGGCAAACAGTAGAAACCCGGCTCGTGCGCTGTCCACTTGGTTCGGCCAAATCACCGACCCGTCATCGCTTTGAAATAGGCGTTGGCCGGGGCACCCAGCGCCAGAATCAGGAAAACGATCGGTGTGACCAGGGACAACAGCATTTCCAGGTACCCGGGGATCAGGAGCGGATCGCGGAACGCGCTGCCGAAGTCACCGCCGAAGCTCAGCACGAAAACCACGATCGCGCAGAGGCCGTAGAACGGCGAGCACCACCATGGCGATCCGCGCGGAATTGCGACCCTTCCGCATTTTCGCCGAGAACACGACCGCAGCACCGCGCAGGATGCGGAACCGATCATCGATCAGGACCGGGATCACCGGGTTGGTCAGGTGCTCGAGGATCTGCTGCGAGTAGTCGAGGACGTCAACCGCGGCGGGCGAGCTGGAAGTACTGGTTCGACAGCGGCACGTAGGCGAACACGAGCGTCGCACCCACGGCCAGCACCTGCAGCAGCGCCAGCAGAGCCGTCGCGGCGCCACCGACCGATCCGCCGGTCAGCGACGGCGCGGTCAGCACGATCCAGCCCGCGCCGACCGCCGTGATCACCACTCGCGCCCAGTTCCGGCCCTTGCGCATGAGGAACAGGAACACGATCCACAGCGCCGCGATCACCGCGACGATCGCGGTCGCCAGCACCAGCATCCCGGCGTAGACGGAGCGGGCCTGGTCCGGGCTGAGCTGCTGCCCCTGCGCTGCGGCCGCCTCCACCACCAGCTTCAGGTCGGCGTCCGAGACGAGCAGGAACGACGTGGCGAGGATGGCGAAGCCCACCACCACGCTGGCTATGCCGGCCCAGAACGCGCCGTCGACCGTGCTCGGCCGCGGGTTCGTCCCCTGCGACGTCATCAGCCCAGGTTAAGAACCCGCGGCGGAAGCGACAATTCGTCAGCGCGCGACGCGGCCCTGCCGCAGGCGCGGCCCCATCGCGCGGATGAACCGGTTGCCGTCCGGCCGGTACATGAACACGATCGCGGCCGCTTCGACGACCGCCACCAGCGCTGTGAACACCACGTCGACCCGGGTGATGGTGACCGGGGTGATCTCGTTGATCAGCGCGATGCCGAACACCGCGACGCCCAGCAGCGTGATCAGCGCGTTGAACACCCCGAACCCGCCGAAGACGGTGAGCACGACCCGCGACCAGTTCCGGCCTTCCAGCATCCGCCGGGTGAGCATCAGGTACACCATCAGGACCAGCGCCTTGAGCAGGAACGCGAACATGATCATGCTGTTGGCCGCGGCGTCGAGCTCCATCTGCCCCATGTTCGGGTCCAACGCGCGCAGCTCCTCGATCAGCCGCGACCGGTCGAGGAGCTGGATGAACGACTGCACGCCGCCGATCAGCACCGAACCGATCCACAGCCACCGCGCCACCAGAAGCGACTGCGGTGCCTGCGGCGGTCCCGGTTCCGGCACCGGACGGCCGAACGCGTCCACTCGCTGCCCCAGGTCCGTCATGCTCGAGCGTCCCGCAGCCACTGCGCGGCCTCGGCCGCCCAGTAGGTGAGGACGATGTCCGCGCCCGCGCGCCGGATCGAGGTCAGCGACTCCAGCACGGTCCGCTTCCGGTCCAGCCAGCCGTTGGCCACCGCGGCCTCGATCATCGAGTACTCGCCGGACACCTGGTAGGCGGCCACCGGCACGTCGGCCACGCCCGCGACGTCGCGCAGCACGTCCAGGTAGGACATGGCCGGCTTGACCATCACCATGTCGGCGCCCTCGGCCAGGTCCAGGTCGACCTCGCGCAGCGCTTCGCGGCCGTTGGCCGGGTCCTGCTGGTAGGTGTTGCGGTCGCCCTGCAGCTGCGAGTCGACGGCGTCCCGGAACGGCCCGAAGAACGCCGAGGCGTACTTCGCCGAGTAGGCCAGGATCGAGGTGTCGACGAAACCGGTCGCATCCAGCGAGTCCCGGATGACACCGATCTGGCCGTCCATCATGCCGCTGGGGCCCACCACGTGCGCCCCGGACTGGGCCTGCACCACGGCCATCTCGCCGTAGATCTGCAGCGTGCGGTCGTTGTCGACGGTGCCGTCCTCGTCCAGCACACCGCAGTGGCCGTGGTCGGTGAACTCGTCCAGGCACAGGTCGGCCATCAACACGGTGTCGTCGCCGAGCTCGGCGCGCAGGTCGCGCAGCGCGACGTTGAGGATGCCGTCCGGGTCGACCGCCCCGGAGCCCATCGCGTCCCGCTCGGCGGGCACGCCGAAGAGCATCAGCCCACCGACTCCGGCGCTGACCGCGTCGACAGCGGCCTTGCGCAGCGATTCGCGGGTGTGCTGCACGACGCCCGGCATAGACGAGATCGGCACGGGCTGGTCGACGCCCTCGCGCACGAACATCGGCAGCACCAGGTGCCGCGGCTCCACGGAGGTCTCGGAAACGAGTCGGCGCAGTGCCGGGTTGCGGCGAAGCCGACGCGGACGGTGCGAGGGATACATGAAAACGGCTCCCCAAACAGGCTCGACGGGGTGACACCCCGAGCGTAGCCACCCCGACGAACCGGACTCCCAAGGGCTCAGCCCGAGTCGTCCGGCGACCGGATCAGTCGGGATTCAGCGGAGAGTCAACGACGATCAGCAGTGTCGAATACCCGCACTACTCTCCACCGCCACGAGCTGGGAGAACGCCGAAGGGCGCCTTCGACCGGGGTCGACGGCGCCCTTCGGGTCAGCTCGTCAGCTGCGGCGGGCTCGCTTGGCCTTGCGCGGGGGCGGCAGGGCGCCTTCGGCGCGGAGCCGGGCCGCGTGCTCGGCCAGGGCGTCCACCAGGTCCTCGACGCGCGGGACCTCCGGCTGGACGTCGACCCGCAGGCCGAACTCCTTGGCCGTCTCCGCCGTGTTCGGGCCGATGCAGGCGACCAGCGTCCGGGCGTGCGGCTTGCCCGCGATGCCGACCAGGTTGCGGACCGTGGACGACGAGGTGAAGCACACCGCGTCGAACCCGCCCGTCTTGATCATCTCGCGGGTCTCGGCGGGCGGCGGCGCGGCGCGGACGGTGCGGTAGGCCGTCACGTCGTCGACCTCCCAGCCGCGCTCGCGCAGGCCTGCCGACAGCGTCTCGGTGGCGATGTCCGCGCGCGGCAGCAGCACCCGGTCCACCGGGTCCAGCACGTCGTCGTGCGGCGGGAAGTCCTGCAGCAGGCCTTCGCTGGACTGGTCACCGGAGGGCAGCAGCTCCGGGATGATCCCGAACTCGCGCACCCGCTCCGCGGTGGCCTCGCCGACGCAGGCGATCTTCACGCCGGAGAACGCGCGGGCGTCCAGGCCGAACTCGCCGAACTTCTCCCACACCGCCTTGACGGCGTTCGCCGAGGTGAACACCACCCACTGGTAGCGGCCGTCGACCAGGCCCTTGACCGCGCGCTCCATCTGCGCGGGGCTGCGCGGCGGCTCCACGGAGATCGTCGGCACCTCGTGCGAGACGGCGCCGTGCGACCACAGGCGCTCGCTCATCACGCCGGCCTGCTCCTTGGTGCGCGGCACCAGGATCTTCCAGCCGTACAGGGCGCGCGACTCCCACCAGGAGAGCTTGCTGCGGTCGGACACGACCTCGCCGATGGTCACCACCAGGTGGCCCTGCAGCTCACCGGCGTCGGCGGCCAGCGAGGCCAGCGTCGTGTCGATCGTGCGCTGCTGCACCGTGGTGCCGGAGGCGGTCACCGCGACCGGCGTGGTCGCGGCCTTGCCGTGCTCGACCAGTCGGGACGCGGCCTCGGCCAGGTGGCTGCCGGTGGTGTGCAGCACCAGCGCGCCGGGCGAGGCGGCCAGGGCCGCCCAGTCCACGTCGCCGCGGACGTCCACCTCGGTGTGCGCGGCGCCGAGCGCGACACCGGCGTAAGCCGGAACCGCGCTGCCACCGGCGACACCCGGGACCACGTCGAACGCGGCACCGGTCTTGGCGACCTCCTGGACCTCGCGGACCACCGCGTCGGCGGTCAGCGGGTCCCCGGCGACCAGGCGCACCACGCTGCGTCCGGTGGACGCCTCGTTGGCCAGGTCCTTGGCCACGTCGGCCGGGTCACCCACGGCGGGGCGCACTTCGGCGCCGTCCGCGGCCAGGCCGACGATGTCAGCGGGAACGTCCGGGTCGGTCACCAGCAGGGCGGCGCGGGTGATCGCATCCCGGGCCCGAACGGTGAGCAGCCCGGCGTCACCGGGTCCGGAGCCCACGAATGCAATCCGTCCGGGGTTCTTGCGTGCTCGGGTCATCAGGGCACTCCCCATCAACTACTGCTCGGGCCGCTGAGCAGTGCGGCTCGAGCTTCGATCAGCTGGGCGGCCAATTCACGGCCCAGCTGGTCAGCGGCGGTCGTCTCACCAGTGGCGGAGGCGCGGACCAACCGAGCGTCGTCGGCCGCCACCACCCCGCGGAGGGACAGCCGCAGCGCCACGCGCCCGTCCTCGTCGAGGTCCTCCACCACTTCGGCCAGCGCGCCGACCGGCGCGCTACAGCCCGCTTCGAGCGCGTTCAACATGCCGCGCTCGGCGGCCGCCGCGGCGCGGCTGGCCTGATCGTCCAAAACGGACTGCAGCAGGTGCTCGGTGTCCACGTCGTCGACGCGGCATTCCACTGCGAGCGCGCCTTGAGCGGGCGCGGGCAGCATCTGCAGTGGATCGAGCGTTTCCGTGATCACCTCGAGCCGGCCCACTCGGGCCAGGCCGGCGCGGGCGAGGACGACGGCGTCCAGCTCGCCGTCGGTCACCTTGCGCAGGCGGGTGTCCACATTGCCGCGGATGCTGCGCACCTCCAGGCCCAGGCCGAGGGCCCGGAGCTGGGTGGCGCGTCGCGGCGAACCGGTGCCCACAACGGAGCCCGGGGGCAGTTCGCCGAGCGTCAGACCGTCCCGTGCCACCAGCGCGTCCCGCGGGTCCTCCCGGAGCGGGACAGCAGCCAGCGACAACCGGGGGTCCGGTTCGGTCGGCAGGTCTTTGAAGGAGTGCACCGCGACGTCCACCTCGTTGTTGGCCAGCGCTTCGCGCAGGGCCGAGGTGAACACGCCCACGCCGATCTCGGCGATCGGCGCCATCGACAGGTCGCCGGGCGTTTTCACGGAAACCAGCTGGGTCGGGTAACCCGCCTTCTCCAGCTGCTCGGCGACCTGCGAGCTCTGCGCCATCGCGAGAGCGCTGCCGCGGGTGCCGATGCGGAGGGTCTTGTTCAACGGTCCTCCCCGTCTTGTCGCGCTCGATCGCGCATCAGCGCCTGCGCGACGGTGGTCCCGGGCAGGCCTTCGTCGGCCTGCGGGGCACCGAGCACCGCGGTGGTCTGCGGATCGAGTTCGAAGAGTTCTCGGAGCGCGTCGGCGTAACCGGCTCCGCCCGGCACCGACGCCAGTTCCTTGACCCGCACCGTGGGGGCGTGCAGCAGCTTGTCCACCACGCGGCGGACGGTGCGCGCCAGTTCGTCGCGCACGCCGCCGTCGAGCTCGGGCAGGCGCGAGTCCAGCCGCAGCAGCTCGCTGTCCACCACCTCGGCGGCGCGCTTGCGCAGCGCGGTCACGGTCGGGGTCACTTCTGCCGAGCGCTGCGCGGCGAGGTAGCCGCGCAGTTCCTCGGCGACGATCTGGGCGGCGCGCTCGGATTCGTTGCCGCCCTGCCGGTCGGCGAGCCGCTGCTGCAGGCTCGCCAGGTCGACGACGGTGACGCCGGGCAGCTCGGCCACGTCGGCGTCGATGTCGCGGGGCAGTCCGAGGTCGCAGCACAGCAGCGGCCGCTCGTCGCGCTGCGCCAGCGCGGCCGAGACCACGTCGGAGGTCACCACTGCACCGATCGCACCGGTGCAGGCCACCAGCAGGTCGGTCGCGGCGATCGCGCCGGAGAGGTCGCTGAGGTCCGCGGTGCGCGCGTCGATGCCGTCGGAGCGCAGCGACTCGGCCAGCCGCTCGCCGTTGGCGGGCGTGCGGTTGGCGATCACGACCTCGCCGATGCCGGCGCGCTTGAGCTGCGCGGCGGCCAGACCGCCCATCGAGCCCGCGCCGACGATCAGCGCGCTGCGTCCGGCCAGGCCGTCCAGCGCCACCTCGGCGTCGGCGAGGGCCTCGGAGACCACCGACGCGCCTTCGGCATCGATTCCGGTCTCGCTGTGCACCCGCTTGCCGACGCGCAGCGCCTGCTGGGACAGCTCGTGCAGCGCCTTGCCGACGGTGCCGTTCTCGTCCGCGGTGCCGTAAGCCTGCCGCAGCTGGCCGAGGATCTGCGCCTCGCCGACGACCATCGAGTCCAGCCCGGCGGCCACCGAGAACAAGTGCTCGACGGCGGCGCCGGCGTAGTAGACGTAGAGGTGGTCGGACAGCTCCCGGAAGTCCGCGCCGGCGTGCCTGGTCAGCACCGAGCTGACGTCGTCCAGGCCACCGTGGAAGGTCTCCGCGATCGCGTACACCTCGACCCGGTTGCAGGTCGAGATCACGAAGGCCTCGCACACGTGGTCCTGCTGCAGCAGTTCGTCAAGGATCTTGCGGACTTCGTCGCCGCTGATCGAGACCCGCTCCAACACCCGGACCGGGGCGCTGCGGTGGGAAATCCCGACGGTGAGCAGGTTCACAGCCGTTCCACCATCCTGTTCGCCGATTCGACCTCGCCTGACACCTGTTCGCCGGTGGTGCCCGGCGGCCCCAGGTCCGCACCGTCCACTTCGGACTGCGCGGCTGCTTCCTGCTGGCGCCGGGCCACGTGGAACGACAAGATCTGCATCTCCACCGCCAGGTCGACCTTGCGGACTTCGACGTCCTCCGGGACCTGCAGCACGACCGGCGCGAAGTTCAGGATGCACGAGACGCCACCGGCGACCAAACGGTCGCAGACCTCCTGGGCGCCCTGCACGGGAGTGGCGATCACGCCGATGGTGACCTCCCGCTCGGAGCACACCTCGACGATGTCGTCGATGTGGCTCACCGGGATGCCGCCGACCGGCACGCCGACCAGGTCGGGGTCCAGGTCGAACAGCGCCGACACCGGGAAGCCGCGCCCCGGGAAGCCGCCGTAGTTGGCCAGCGCGTGGCCGAGGTTTCCGATGCCGACCACCGCGACGCTGTGCTTGCGGGTCAGGCCGAGGGTGCGCTCTATCTGCCCGATGAGCACAGCGACCTCGTAGCCGACACCGCGAGTGCCGTAGGAGCCGATGTAGGAGAGGTCCTTGCGGAGCTTCGCCGAGTTGACGCCTGCGGCCGCGGCCAGCTCATCGCTGGAGACCGTGGTGATGTCCTGCTCGGACAGGCCGGAGAGGGCGCGCAGGTAGACCGCGAGGCGAGCGACGGCGGCTTCCGGGATCGCGCGGGCTCGCTCCCGAGCCGCGGGCACCTCGACCGACTGCTTGGACTCGATCCGGGAATCGGCCTCGGCCTGCCCGTCTCCGTCCTGCACGTCCGCTCCGTGGGCCGTCACGCTGGATCTCCCTCGCCCTGCTCGCTCACCTGTCCACCCGCCGCTCCGCCGCGGGTGGCTGTCGTGGTCGTCGACTTCCCGACTCATCCGCAGGCGGGGAGCACCGACACCGACCGGGTTTGCTCCTCGGCGGCTTCGGCCCGGGGCCGCGGACGGCACCTGGTCCGCTGATCCGCACCGGAGTTCCGGCGGCCGGACCCCTACACCGTAACCACTTGTGAACGCATGCACAAAGTCGTCGCGGTCGTATCGGCCCGGAGGCGCAAACCTTCCCCGCCATCATTGCCGATAGCCCCCCGACGTGCCAAAACGCGTGGTCCAGGGCACGTGACGGGCGTCGCGGCGGGCGAGCTCGTCCTCAGTCGGCCAGGGCGCGCCGGAAGCGCTCCTCCTCGACCCGCCAGAAGCCGTGCTCGTCGCCGTCGATCAAGATCACCGGGACCCGGTCACCGTACTCAGCGCGCAGTTCCGGATCGGCGTCGACGTCCTGCGCGGACCACGTGGTGCCGAGCTCAGCGCAGATCCGGCGCACGTCGGCGATCGCGTCGTCGCACGCGTGGCAGCCGTCGCGGGTCATCACGGTCACTTGGTGCATACCGCCGCTCCAGGGGAAAGATTCGAGCCGTTTTCCAGGGCTTCACGGTACCCAGCCGGGCACCTCGGACCGTGCACCGAACACCGCTGGTCAAGTGTCCAAAATCACCTCTTGGAGCGAGCCCGGCGGACGCTCGTCGACACGCTGCGTGACGACACGATCACCGCGTTGCACTACCTACTTCTGAGTAACAACACGTATGCTGCTGCTCCAACGCCCACGCCCCGGGCGCAAACCAGATGCACCTGGGGCCCGAACGAGCGACCCCGACACCGCCACGAACGACTGCTCGCTCGGCCACCGGAGGAGGGTGTCCGCCAGGACACCGCGACATGACGCCGGACCTGGTGCGTCTCCCCCGAGCACCGGGAACCGGCCCGCCAACGAAGGCAGGAGGTCGCAAGAGATGAGCAGCCCCAACGCGCTCGCACCCCCCGCCCCGGAAGTCGCCCGCCGCGTCGAGACCCCGCTCGCCCCGATCACGGGCAACTGGGCCTACGTCAGCGCAGCCCAGCAGGGCGACAACGACGCCTTCGGGCACCTCTACGACGAGTACGCCCAGACCGTCTACCGCTACGTGCTCTTCCGGGTCAGCGACCACTGCCTGGCCGAGGACATCACCAGCGAGACCTTCCTGCGCGCGCTGCGCCGGATCGCCTCGATCAGCTACCAGGGCCGCGACGTGGCCGCCTGGTTCATCACCATCGCGAAGAACCTGATCCTCGACCACATCAAGTCCAGCCGGTACCGGCTGGAGATCCCCACCTCGGACTGGACCGACAACCTCCCGACCCACCGCGCGCACTTCGGACCCGAGCAGCACGTGCTCACCGAGGCCACCCACCACGAGCTGCTGCGCTGCGTCCGCCAGCTCAACCCCGACCAGCGGGAGTGCATCCGGCTGCGGTTCCTGCAGGGCCTGTCGGTCACCGAGACCGCGGCCGCGATGCAGCGCAACGAGGGGGCGGTGAAGGCGCTGCAGCACCGGGCGATCCGCCGCTTGGCGCAGCTGCTGCCGGACGATCTCCGCTGAGTCGTTGCCGCGCCTGCCGGAGGTGCGCAAAGGTGGTTGCCGACAGGCTCTAAGCTAGAAGCCTGCTGAGCCGAACGGCCCAGGGTCGGCAAGACCAGGAACTTTCGCACGAACACTCCGGAGGACCCCAGGGAGGCGCGGCGGTGCCGACACGTCAGGGCTCGGCCGATGACGCGGAGCAGCGCGGCCTGCGCACGACCGGGCAGGTCGACAGCGCGAAGGTGGCCGGTCGCGCTTCAGCGGAAGCCGCCGTCGCCGCGGCCCCCGGCCCGGACGGCTCGCTGGCCACTCCGCCCGATCTCACCGCGGCGGCGTTCTTCGACGTCGACAACACGATGATGATGGGCGCCTCGCTGTTCCACTTCGCCCGCGGACTTGCCGCCCGCAAGTTCCTCACCGCCACCGACCTCGCCGGGTTCGCCTGGCAGCAGCTGAAGTTCCGGGTCGGCGGCACGGAGAACCACCAGGACATGCAGGCCAGCCGCGAGCAGGCGCTGTCGTTCGTGGCCGGCCGCAAGGTCTCCGAGCTGGTGGAGCTCAGCGAGGAGATCTACGACGAGCTGATGGCCGACCGGATCTGGGCGGGCACCCGGGCGCTGGCGCAGATGCACCTGGACGCCGGGCAGCGGGTCTGGCTGGTGACCGCGACGCCGGTCGAGCTGGCGCAGATCATCGCGCGCCGCCTCGGCCTGACCGGCGCGCTGGGCACGGTCGCGGAGAGCGAGAACGGCGTCTACACCGGACGTCTGGTCGGCGAGATGCTGCACGGGCGGGCGAAGGCGCACGCGGTGCGCGCGCTGGCGGCCAGCGAGGGCCTGGACCTGCGCCGCTGCACGGCGTACTCGGACTCGGCCAACGACATCCCGATGCTGTCGGTGGTCGGCACTGCGGTGGCGGTGAACCCGGACCAGCGGCTCCGCGACATCGCCCGCGCCCGCGCCTGGGAGGTCCGCGACTTCCGCACCGGCCGCAAGGCGGCGCGCATCGGCCTGAACTCGATGCTCGGCGCCAGCGCCATCGCCGGAGCGATCGCAGCAGGCCTCGCCTACCGCCGCCGCGACCGCTCCTGACCCGCATTGAGGTTTTTCCATCCTCGTCCTGCGTGGCGGTGCGGGTAGCGGAACCTCAGCGCCCGCCTGGACTGCGGGTGCCCGACTTTATGTATGCCAATACACGGCAGCCGGGCCGTCCTCGCCAGGCGAACGCTGAGAACCCGCGGCGGCGCAAGCTGCGAGGGTGGGCTATGCGCCTGCGGCGCATGCGACTCTCACCGCACGGCGCCGGTCATGCCTCGCGGTCAAAGGCCGTACCGGATGCAAGTTCAATGGGAATCAGACGTCCAATTTCCATTAAAATCGTGGACCTGATTTCCATTGAATTTGCGGGGACCGGGGTCAGCTGGGGCTGATGTCGACCATCCACGTGATGCCGAAGCGGTCGGTGCACATGCCGAAGACGTCGCCCCACATCTGCTTCTCGAGCGGGACCGCGATGACGCCGTCCGCTGAGAGCTTCTCCCAGTAGCCGCGCAGTTCCGCGTCGTCGTTGCCGGTGAGGCTCACCGAGATGTTGTTGCCGGGCTTGTGCTCCATGCCGGCCGGGACGTCCGCGGCCATCAGCGTGAAGCCGCGGTCGTTCTCCAGCATCGCGTGCATGATCTTGTCGGCTTCGCCCGCTTCGCCGACACCGGCGTCGCCGTAGGTGCTGGTCCGCAGGTTCCCGCCGAAAACGCCCTGGTAGAACTCCATCGCCTGCTGGGCGGTTCCGTCGAAGCTGATGTACGGGTTGAGACGAGAAGACACCGGGGATCCCCCTTCGCTCGAACTCTGGCCCCTTGCAGGCTAGGCGCGCGGACCGACACCGGCGCGGTGGAGAACCCGGGCCGGTGCGGCGTCATCCCCGCCCGCCGCACCGACCCGTCCGGCCGGGCGCACCCCACCCGACGCGCCCGGACGAGCCGAGCTCAGGTCGACGCGACCCGCTTGGCGGCGCTGCGGATGCGGAACGCGGTGATGATCTCCACGACGCCGACCACCACCAGCCAGATCCCGCCGAACAGCACCAGCAGCGCGACCGACGCCAGCGGCGACACGATCAGCACCACCCCGCCCAGCGCGGTGAGGACGCCGAGGAAGATCCGCCAGCCGCGCGCGGGCATGTCGCGGTCGACCGCCGACGCGGTGATCTCCGTGACGCCGCGGAACAGCCAGCCGATCCCGATCCACAGGCCCAGCAGCAGGATCGACTGCATCTCGCCGCGGAAGCACAGCAACCCGAGCAGGATCGACAGCGCACCGCTGACGAACGCCAGCACGCGGAGGGCCACCGCGGTGTGCGTGCCGAACGCGGCGATGATCTGCAGGACCCCGCTGACCAGCAGGTAGATGCCGAACAGGGCGCCCACCACGAGCAACGTCGCGGCGGGCCACACCAGGGCCAGCACGCCCACCACGAGCGAGCAGAGCCCGACCACCAGGATCGACTGCCACGCCATCTTCGCCAGCCGCAGCCCGAGCTGCGCGGGTTCCTCCGGAAAGACGCTCATGAACCATCCTCCGCACGAGGTCCCGACCCCCGCACTCCCGAACCCCGCGCGTCATCAATCCGGGTGGTCGTGCCCGGTTCGGGAACCACAGTTTCAAGTGAAACTGTGATCCGCCGTGCCTGGGATCCGCAGTTTCAATTGAAACTGCGGTCACCGGGCATCACACGGCCGTGGATTCCTGTTCCCGGTTCCCGGCTTGTTGTTCGGGGACCGAGGGGCGGGCGAGGGTGCAGATGAGGTCGTCGTCCTCGATGGAGGCCAGGATGGTGTCGCCCGGCTGGACCTCGCCGCCGAGGAGCAGCTTGGAGATCCGGTTGTCCAGTTCGGACTGGATGGTGCGGCGCAGCGGCCGGGCGCCGAACTCCGGCTGGTAGCCGCGTTTGGTGAGCCAGCGCTTGGCTTCGTCGGTGACCTCCAGGTCGACCTCCTGCGCGTGCAGGAGCCGTTTGCTGCGGTCCAGCAGCAGGTCGACGATGTGCGACAGGTCGTCCTGGGCGAGCCGGTGGAAGATGATGATGTCGTCGATGCGGTTGAGGAACTCCGGCGCGAAGCCGCCGTGCAGGTCGTCCATCAGCTGATCGCGGATGTCCTCCACCGGCCCCTCGTGCGCGAGGATCCGCTGGGCACCGATGTTGCTGGTCATGATCACCACGGTGTTGCGGAAGTCCACGGTGCGGCCCTGCGCGTCGGTGAGCCGGCCGTCGTCGAGCACCTGCAGCAGCGCGTTGAACACGTCCCGGTGCGCCTTCTCGATCTCGTCGAACAGCAGCACGCTGTAGGGCTGCCTGCGGACCTTCTCGGTCAGCTGCCCGGCCTCCTCGTAGCCGACGTAGCCGGGCGGCGCGCCGAGCAGCCGGGACACCGTGTGCCGCTCCTGGAACTCGCTCATGTCGAACCGGATCAGCCGGTGCTCGTCGCCGAAGAGCATCTCGGCGAGCGTCTTGGCCAGCTCGGTCTTGCCGACGCCGGTGGGGCCGAGGAACAGGAACGAGCCGATCGGCCGGTTCGGATCGCCCATCCCGGCCCGGCTGCGCCGCACCGCCTCGGCCACCGCGGTGACCGCCTCGTCCTGGCCGACGACGCGGTCGTGCATCGCCTCCTCGAGCTTGAGCAGCCGTTCCTTCTCGCTCTCGGTCAGCTGCGAGACGGGGATGCCGGTGCGCTTGGACAGCACCTCGGCGATGTCCTGGACCGTGACGTCGGTGATGCCCTCCCGCCGCTCGGCGATCCCGGCCAGCTCGCCTTCGGCGACCTCGATCCGGTGCTTGAGCTCGGCAGCCCGGTCGAACTCCTCGGCGGCGACGGCCTGGTCCTTCTCCCGGCGCAGCTTGGCGATCTCGTCCTCGCGCTCGCGGGTCCCGGTGCTGCGGTGCAGCATCCGCAGCCGCACCCGCGCGCCGGTCTGGTCGATCAGGTCGATGGCCTTGTCCGGCAGGAACCGGTCGCTGATGTAGCGGTCGGACAGCGTCGCGGCGGCGGCCAGCGCCTCGTCGGTGAACCGCACGCCGTGGTGCGCTTCGTAGGAGTCGCGCAGGCCTTCCAGGATCTGGATGGTCTCCTCGACCGTCGGCTCCGGGATCATCACCGGCTGGAAGCGGCGCTCCAGCGCGGCGTCCTTCTCCACGTGCCTGCGGTACTCGTCGATGGTGGTGGCGCCGACGACGTGCAGTTCTCCGCGCGCCAGGGCGGGTTTGAGGATGTTGCCCGCGTCCATGCTGCCCTCGGCCGCGCCCGCGCCGACCACGGTGTGCATCTCGTCGATGAACAGGATCACCGAGCCCTCCGCCTCGCGGACCTCGTCGATGACCTTCTTCAGCCGCTGCTCGAACTCGCCGCGGTACTGCGCACCGGCCACCAGACCGGTCATGTCGAGCGCGACGACCCGCTTGTCCTGCAACGTTTCCGGGACGTCGCCGGACACGATGCGCTGCGCGATGCCCTCCACGATCGCGGTCTTGCCGACGCCGGGTTCTCCGATCAGCACCGGGTTGTTCTTGCTGCGCCGGGACAGGATCTCGACGGTCTGCTCGATCTCGTCGCCGCGGCCGACCACGACGTCGACCTTGCCCGCGCGGGCCTCGGCGGTGAGGTCGCGGCCGTATTCGTCCAGCGTCGGGGTTTCGCTGCTCGGCGCGGCCGGGGTGCCTTCCGCCGCGGCGGAGCGCTCGACGCGGTCGCGGAGCCGGTCGGTGTTGATCTCCTGCGTGTCCAGCAGCCGCACCGAAGCCGCGTCCGGGTCGTCGAGCAGCGCGGCGAGGATGTGCTCCGGGCCGATGTAGGAGGCGCCGACGGCCTGCGACCGGGCGTGCGCACCGATCAGCACCCGCTTGGCCGCCGGGGTCAGGCCGGGGTTCGCCGACGGCTGGGTGCTCTCGCCGGGCAGGATCTCGGCGATCCGCTCGGCCAGGTGGTCCGGTTCCGCTCCGGCCTGCTCCAGCAGCTTGCGCGTCGCGTCGACCTGGGTGGCGGCCCAGAGCAGGTGCTCGGTGTCCAGGTCATCGCTGCCGTCCTGCTCGGCGCGGGCGGAGGCGCGGCGGATCAGGTCGGTGGCGGACTCGGTGAGCAGCCGCCCGATCGGCACCCGCTGCACGGCCGGCGGCGAGGTGCGCGGCGACATGCCGAAGAACCGGTTGAGCAGATCGGCGAAGGGATCTTGCGCGCCGAAGCCGGAAGGGAAGCTCATCATCCACCGCCAGGGGGCTGTAGGTCGGGAAACCTGGGCGAAAGCCGCGCTCGACCACCAACGCAAAGCGCGTCTACCAGCCCAAATAGACCAACCCTCGGCTCTCGCCGCAACGCGGCGCCAAGCCCGCCCCAGCCGTACAATCCCCGCCCCGACCAGCCGTCCGGCTCCGGGATCCGCAATTTCAATGGAAATCGGATGTCTGATTTCCATTGAAATTGCGGAAGTTCTCCACAGGACCCGGGACTTGTCCACAGGTGTCGGCGTGTCGGGACGGGCCGAAATCGGACGATCAGCCGAGGAAGACGTTGGTGCGTTGGGAGAGCAGGCGGTAGAGGGCCTGCTGGATGTTCTCGCGGACCTGGTCGCTGAGGCTGAACACCAGCATCGGGTCGTCCGCCGCGCCCTCCGGGTAGGACGCCGTCTCGATCGGCTCGCCGAACTCGATGTACCACTTCGACGGCAGCGGCACCGCGCCCAGCAGCCCGAAGTGCGGGAACAGCGGCGTGACCGGGAAGTACGGCACCCCGAGCAACCGGGCCAGCGGCTTGATGTCGGCCAGCTTCGGGTAGATCTCCTCCGCGCCCACGATGGCGCAGGGCACGATCGGCGCTCCCGTGCGCAGCGCCGCCGAGACGAATCCGCCGCGCCCGAACCGCTGCAGCTTGTAGCGGTCCTTGAACGGCTTGCCGATGCCCTTGAATCCCTCCGGCCAGACGCCGACCAGCTCGCCGTTGGTCAGCAGCCGCTCGGCGTCCGGGTTGCAGGCCAGCGTGTGCCCGGCCTTGCGGGCCAGCGCGCCGAGCACCGGCAGCTGGAACACCAGGTCAGCGCCGAGCATCCGCAGGTGCCGCGAGTCCGGGTGGTGGTCGTGCAGCGCGACGGTCGTCATCAGCGCGTCCCACGGCAGCGTGCCGGAGTGGTTGGCCACCACCAGCGCACCGCTGTCCCCTGGCACGTTGTGGGCGCCGATGGCCTCCACCCGGAACCACTTGTCGTAGAACGGCCGCAGCAACCGCAGGAAGACCTCGTCGGTGAGCTCCGCGTCGAAGCCGAACTCGTCGACCTCGTAGTCGCCGAGCAGCCGGCGGCGGGCGAAGGCGAGCACCTCGGTGACGGCGTCCTCCCACCCGGGCTCGGTCGGCTCCGGGATCTGCTCCCGGTCCGCTGCCCGCAGCGGGATCACCTGCGCATCCGCCATCACGACTCCACATCCCGCGCGAGCTTCATCACCAGGTCCCCGGCACCGCGCTCGGCCGCCAGGACGGTTTCGGGGTCCACCACCGGCCGCAGCCCGCGACCGCTGACGAAGTCGTCGAACGCCTGCCGCGTGGTCCAGCGCGGGGTGAACCCGAACTGCTCCCGGAGCCTGGTCGTGTCCAGCACCCGACCGAAGTTGAGGTAGCGCAGCTGCTCCGACGAGAAGTCGACCACCCGCGCGCTGCGGAAGAACTGCGTCACCGGCAGCACCGCGGGGCTCGGCAGCGGCAGCGCGATGCGACCGGCCCGCCGGATCGCCTGCGACAGCATCAGCACGCCGTCCCCGGCCACGTTGAACACCCCCGGGTGCTCGCCCAGCGTTGCGCGCTCCAGCACGGCCAGCGCGTCCTCGGAGTGCAGCAGCTGCAGCCGCGCGTCGAAGCCGAGCACGGTCGGCACCACCGGCAGGGCGAAGTAGCGGGTGAGCATCGCGTCGATGCGGGGACCGATCAGGTTGCTGAACCGCAGCGTGGTGATGTCCACGTCGGGGCGCCGCCGCCCGAAGCCACGCACGTAGCCCTCGATCTCCACCGCATCCTTGGCATAGCCGGACGACGGCAGGTCTTTGGGCTCCATCTCCTCGGTGAACACCGCGGGATCCCGCGAACTCGACCCGTACACGGCGCAGGTGGAGCGGACGACGACCTTGCGCACCTGCGGCGACTGCTGGCACGCGGCCAGCAGCTGCATGGTGCCGATGACGTTCATCTCCTTCACCACGGCCCGCCCAGCGGGTCCGGAGTGGGTGTTGACCGCCGCGTGCACCACGGTGTCGACGCCTGCGCCGGCGATGACCTTGCCGATCAGGGGATTCCGGATGTCGGCCCGGACGAACTCGGTGCGCCCCATCCGCCGCAGCAGATCGCGCCCGGGCTGCACGGTGTCCACGCCCAGCACCCGGTCGATCGCGGGGTTCGCGGCGAGCCGCGCGGCGAGGTGCCCGCCCAGGAAGCGGCTGACCCCGGTCACCAACACGACGTTCGGGCCCATTCGACTCCCTGCACCGGAACCAACCCCAGCGCGACCGATGCTACCGCCAACGGCACCACGCACAGCTACAACGAAGTAACCAACGGGAACCCGAACGACGACGCAGCGAGACGGGGCTCGCGATCACCTGTCGCCAAGCAAGCGGTAAACCGCACTGCGACGCACGACCGGCACCGCGCGGCGAGGGTCGCATGCGCCGCCAGGCGCATAGCCCACCCTCGCAACCGGCACCGCCGCGGGTTCTCAGACGTCGCCTGGCGAGGACGGCCCTGACGCCGTGTATTGGTCATACATAAGTCAGGGCACCCGCAGTCCAGGCGGCGTCTGAGGTTCCGCCACCCGCACCGCCACGCAAAGGGACCACACCCCTTCTGCAGACAAAAAACCGCCGCCGACAGCTCGTGTCGGCGGCGGGCGCTAGATCACTTGCCCAACTTGCGTCGCTGGACCCGCGTCTTGCGGAGCAGCTTGCGGTGCTTCTTCTTGGACATGCGCTTGCGGCGCTTCTTGATGACCGAGCCCATGCGGACTCCTTCGCTCTTGACGGTTCGGACGTCTCCCGCGCCGGTGCAGCCGCTACGAGCGCACCAGGCACGACCAACCCAAAACTTTACCTGCCCAGGTCCGGCGCCCTGCGGCCGTGGTCCTCGAAACGCCGCCGGGCACCGCTCGACGACCGCCGCGCAGGGTGCGCGACGATCGACTGCGGTGCCCGTCGACCTGTGTCAACCCGCGTTGTAGTAGGCGCTCTCCAAGTAGGCGTGGACGTCCTTTTCCGCCACCCGAAACGACCGGCCCACCCGTGCTGCGGGCAGCTCGCCGGCGTGGACGAGCCGGTAGACCGTCATCTTCGACACCCGCATCAGCTTGGCGACCTCGGCGACGGTGAGGAACCGCACCTGGCCCATGTTCGGAGGTGCCTGTTGGCTGGGTTCGGAGTTCGCAGACATGCTTCACCGTGCCCTTCGGCACGTGTCGCGCCGTCGGCTTCCCCTCCGACGGAAACCTCACGCACGTGCTCTATCGAGAGTAGCGGGACGGCTGGGGAACCTGCGATGGCCGAATTACCTGAGTATTGGCCCGTCGATCAGTCGTGGTCGTCGTGGGCTGCGCCGAGCTCTACGGACCGGTCGCGAGCTGCCTCGATGGCGTCGATCAGGGCCGCCCGGACACCGTGCTTCTCCAGCTCGCGGATGCCCGCGATGGTGGTGCCCGCCGGGGAGGTGACCGCCTCGCGCAGCATCACCGGGTGTCCGCCGCCCTCGCGGAGCATCGCGGCGGCGCCGACCGCGGACTGGACGATGAGGTCGGCGGCGGTGGCGCGCGGGATGCCCAGCAGGATGCCCGCGTCGATCATCGCCTCGACCAGGTAGAAGAAGTACGCCGGGCCGGAGCCGGACAGCGCGGTGACCGCGTCCTGCTGGCTCTCCGGGACCCGGGCCACCTTGCCGACGCTGCCGAGCAGCTCCTCGACCAGCTCCAGGTCCGCGTCCGAGGCGTGGGCGCCGCCGGAGATGGCGCTCATGGCCTCGCCGACCAGCATCGGCGTGTTCGGCATGACCCGGACCACCGCGGTGCCCTCGGGCAGCCGCCGCTCGAACAGCTTGGTGGGCAGGCCCGCGCACAGCGACACCACGAGCTTGCCGGACGGCAGGTTCGGGGCCATCTCGTCCAGCAGCGGTTCGATGTCCTGGGGCTTGACGGCGACGACGATGACGTCCGCGCGCTGCACAGCGGCGGCCACGTCCACGTGCGTGATGCCGTAGGTCTTGGTGAGCTCGGCCGCGCGGGTCGCGAACCGCTCGGTGAACAGCAGCTCCGCCGGGGCCCGTCCGGCCTTGAGCAGGCCCGTCAGCAGGGATTCCCCGATCTTTCCGGCTCCGAGTACGGCGATCGTCGTCATGCCGCTCAGGGTGCCAGAACACGCTCCGCGAACGACATCAGCCGCCCGCTGCCCGACGTGCGGAGATCTCCCGAATCCCGATCACAGCAGCTACTGTGTCTGCCACCACAGCGCCCGCCACGGCCATGCGATGCAGACCGAAGGAGCTCTGACCATGTTCAGCACGATGCAGGACGGCCCCCTTTCGATCGCCCGGATCCTCGAACAGGGCACCGGCCCGCACGGCGCATCTGGCCAGGTCATCACGTGGACCGGCGAGGGAGCGCGGCGTCGCAGCTACGCCGACGTCGGCCGCAGGGCGGCGCAGCTCGCGCACGCGCTGCGCGGCCTGGGCATCACCGGTGACCAGCGGGTCGCCACGTTCATGTGGAACAACGCCGAGCACCTGGAGGCCTACCTCGCGGTGCCGTCGATGGGCGCCGTGCTGCACACGTTGAACATCCGGTTGTTCCCGGAGCAGCTGGTCTACGTCGCCAACCACGCCGAGGACGAGGTGGTGCTGGTCGATCACACGCTGCTGCCGCTGTTCGGCAAGCTGCTGCCCGAGCTCAAGACGGTGCGGCACGTGGTCGTCGTGGGCGGCGACAAGGCCGCGCTGGAGGCCCCGCGGGGTGTCGAGGTGCACGGCTACGAGGAGCTGCTGGCCGGGCATCCGGTGCAGTTCGACTGGCCGGAGCTGGACGAGCGGTCGGCGGCGGCGATGTGCTACACCTCCGGCACCACGGCCAACCCGAAGGGCGTCGTCTACTCGCACCGCTCGATCTACCTGCACTCGATGCAGGTGTGCATGACCGACGGGATGGCGTTGTCGCAGGCGGATCGCGCGCTGGCGGTGGTGCCGATGTTCCACGCGATGTCCTGGGGGCTGCCCTACGCGGCGTTCATGGTCGGCGCCTCGATCGTCATGCCGGACCGGTTCCTGCAGCCCGAGCCGCTGGTGAAGATGACCGCGGCGGAGCGTCCGACGATGGCCGCGGCGGTCCCGACGATCTGGCAGGGCGTGCTGCAGTACCTGTCGGCGAACCCGCACGACGTGTCCTCGCTGAACGAGGTCGTGGTGGGCGGGGCGGCCTGCCCGCCGTCGCTGATGAAGACCTTCGAGGAGCAGTACGACATCCCGGTGCTGCACGCGTGGGGCATGACGGAGACCTCGCCGCTGGGCAGCGTGGCCCGGCCGCCGGTCGGGGTCACCGGGGACGAGCTGTGGAAGTACCGGTCCAGCCAGGGACGGCTGCCCGCCGGCGTGCGGGCGCGGCTGGTCGGCGACGACGAGCAGGTGCTGCCGTGGGACGGCGAGAGCGTCGGTGAGCTGGAGGTCCGCGGGCCGTGGATCACCGCTTCCTACTACGGCGACGACGATCCGGAGAAGTTCCACGACGGCTGGCTGCGCACCGGCGACGTCGGGTACATCACCCCGGACGGCTTCCTGCAGCTCACCGACCGCGCCAAGGACGTGATCAAGTCCGGTGGCGAGTGGATCTCGTCGGTGGACCTGGAGAACAAGGTGATGGGCCACCCGGCGGTCGCCGAGGCGATGGTGATCGGGGTGCCGGACGAGAAGTGGTCGGAGCGCCCGCTGGTCGCGGTGGTGCTGCGCGACGGCCAGCAGGCCGACGCCGAGGAGCTGCGCGACTTCCTGGCGGGCTCGCTGGCGAAGTGGCAGGTCCCGGAGTACTGGACGTTCATCGCGGAGGCCCCGAAGACCAGCGTCGGCAAGTTCGACAAGAAGCGCCTCCGCCAGCAGCACTCCGAGGGCCAGCTCGACATCACCCACCTCACCTGACCCACCCGGTCGAGGGATCTCCGGTGTCCCGCACCGGATCCGGTCTCGGCTGCGGAGGAACCACAGTTTCAATGGAAACTGTGGTTCCTCGTGGCTGGGTTTTACAGTTTCAATTGAAACTGCGGACCGACCCGGCGCGGTGCCCCGTTCTGAACGGCAGGCGGAGCGTCACTCGTCAGGGGGAGAGGGCGAGTTGGCGGGCTTGGCAGACGAGGCGGCCCACCGAGTCCACGACCGTGACGTCCTCGTCGAACCACTTGCCCTGGACCGCTCGGCAGTCCACCGCGAGGCGGAGCCAGCCGTTGGCCGGGGGCGTGCGGAGCAGGGCCGTCAGCTGGACCGTCGGGGCCCAGCCGGTGCGGGCCATGTTCAGCGTGACCGGCACCGCCAGGTCTCCGGCGACCAGGCCGAACAGCAGGTCCGGCTGGGCTTCCCGGGGTTTGACCCACATCCGCAGCCGGGGCGGTCCGGTGCGGCCGTCGAGGAACTCCGCGGTGTCGGCGTCCAGCCGCATGTCGCAGACCTCGGCCAGCGAGAAGAACTTCCGGGCTTCGCCGGTACCGAGGTCGATCGCGTTCGACGGCGGGTTCACCGGCATCTCGGGCACCTGCGACCACGCCGGCTCGCCCTCCGGGGACTTGCCGAGGGTGATCGTGGCGTCGACGCAGGTCTTCCCGCTCTGCTCGAGCACCGCCCGGGCCGCGGTCACCGTCTTGCCAGCCTTGAGGACCTCGGTGCGGATCAGCACCGGTCCCACCTTGGGCGGCCGCAGGTACTGCGCGCTGACCGCCAGCGGATCGAGCCCGGTCAGGTCGCCGAGCGACTTGGTCAGCAGCGCGAGCAGGTAACCGCCGTGCGGTCGGCTGCCCACGGCCCATTCCGGATGCAGGTTGGCGACGAAGCTGCCGTCGCCGAGCGGGCGCACCGAGGTGGCCGCCGCGAAGGGGTCCAGGGCCTCGGTCACATGCGGTCCAGTGGTCGACCGCGCTCGACGACCGATGCGCGCAACGTGTTCATGTTCACTGATTCTAGTGAACTCGACGGAAGTTGATCATTCCGGTCAGGTCGAGGACAGCGGCTGCAGGTGGAGGCGGGCGAAGAGCAGGGCTTCGGACAGCAATGCCGCTCGTTGCTGGGGATTGCGGGCCTTGCGGGTATTGATCTCGAGCACCACCGACCCCTGGTAGCCGTCGGCCGCGAGGGCCTCGCAGATCTCGGCGCAGGGCTGATTCCCCTGCCCTGGCACCAAGTGCTCGTCACGAGGTGCTCCCGTCCCGTCGGCCAGGTGCACGTGCGCGAGACCGCCCTTCATGCGCTTGAGCAGGTCGATGGGGTCCACGTGCGAGGCGGCGGCGTGCGACACGTCGAGCGTGTAGTTGCGGAAGCCCACCTCGGTCGGGTCCGGCGACGGCTTGAACGCCGAGAGCCCGCTCGCCTTCCCGCCGCGCAGCCGGTTCAGCGTGCTCGGCGGGCGCAGCGGGAACATGTTCTCCACCGCGACCGCGATGCCGCTGGTCTCCTCCAGCTCCGCGACGAGCTCGTTGAACCCGTCGGCGTAGCGGCGCTGCCAGCGGAACGGCGGGTGCACGACCACTGTGGACGCACCCAGCTCGCTGGCCGCCACCACTGCGCGGCGCAGCCGCTCTTCGGGTTCCGGCGACCAGACCCGCTGGGTGATCAGCAGGCAGGGCGAGTGGACCGCGAGGATCGGCACCCCGTGCTGCTCGGACAGCCGGTGCAGCGCGTCGACGTCCTGGCTGACCGCGTCCGCCCACACCATCACCTCGACCCCGTCGAAGCCGAGGTCGGCGGCCATCTCGAAAGCAGCGCGGGCTGGCTGCGGCCACACCGAAGCGCTGGACAACCCGACCGGGATGCGTCCCGGGGCGTCCTCGCGCGGTGGCGGTTGCACTGTCATGTCCTGCCAAGAATGACCGACGATCGCTGGGTGGTCACGCTGCGGTGCCCGCAAACGCCGTGCAGCTCACACCGCGGTGCTTCCGGTGCGAGTCTGCCAAATCCGGTCCTGGCCCGGTCCGCCAGGACCGGGCGAGCTAGTGGCTGATCAGCAGCAACGCGGCCGGCGACACCGTGCAGAACAAGCCGACGAGCACCGCGAGCAGGATCGTCTGCAGGTCGTTGTTGCGCAGGAACTTCCACGCGACCAGCACCAGCAGACCGGTGAACAGCAGCGCAGCACCCAGCGCGGCCAGCGCGTGGAAGCCCCACAGCCAGCGGAAGCCGAACCAGACCGCACCACCGGCGACGAGCCCGGCGACGCCCTGCAGCGCCAGCGTGCCCCACTCCTTGGCGGGCGACGGGGGTTCGGCGTCCTCCTCGTCCTCGTCGCGGTAGTCGTCCGCGTCCATCCCGGCGGGCAGCTCGGGGTCGTAGTCGTCCTCGTCGTACTCCGCCTCCGGCTCCTCGAAGGAGTCGAAGTCGTACGGGTCCTCGTCCTCGCGCTTCGGCTCTTCCTCGACCGGCTCCGGCTTCGGCTTGGCGACCGGGGCCGGCGGAACGGCCAGCACCTCGGTGCCCTCGGCGTCCGGCCGCGGCGCGGCGGCGGGCGCTGCGACGCGCGGCAGCTGCTCGGTGACGCCTTCAGGCGGCGGTGTGGGCTTCTTGGTCACCGTGGGCGGCACCGGCGGCGCGTCAGCGCGCAACGCGGGCTGCTGGATGGTCGCCTCGGCATCGCCCGCTGCCGGTGCCGGAGCGGGCTTCTCGACCGGGGCGGGCGCGGGCTTCTTGCCGCCGGCGGCGCTGGCGAACCGCTGGGCCCAGTAGCTCGCGCCACCGGCCTGGTTGCCGTCGGCTTCCCCGGGAGCGGCTTGCTCGGGTTCCGGAGCAGGCGGCGCGGGCGGAGCCGGCGGCTGTTGAGCCGCGGGCGGCTGGGCAGCCGGCGGCGGACCGGCCGGTGGCTGGGCGGCCGGCGGTTGAGCAGCGGGGGGCTGAGCGGCCGGAGGTTGGGCCGCGGGAGGCGGGGTGGCCGGTCGACGACCGGTGACCCGGTGGCTGCGGTGCTGCGGCGGCTCGGCGTCGGGCTGGATGGCCCGCATCTGGCCGCTGTCCGACAGCACCCGCTCGATGATCGCCTGCGGCGCGGTCTCGCTCGGGTCCTCGGCTCGCCTGCGCCGACGGCGGTTGCTGCTGCCGCTGCCCTTCTGGCCACCGCTGTTGCCGTACTCGGCCAGCAGCTCCGCCACTGTCCGCTGGGTGGGCTGATCGGCCCCGCTGTCCCGATTCATCGCTCCCACCGTGCCCCGTGCTCCGTCCGGCGTCCAGTTCCGTCCTCGGTCCCGGCGAGCCGCAACGCCGCTCGGGCCTGGATGGCAGTGTGACTGTCTCCGTTGGTGTGGTCCAGTCGCCGCAGGATCACCCCTTCACGCAACGCCCAGGGGCAGATGTCGAGTTCCTTCACCCCCAGGGCCTTCATGGTGGCCTCCGCCACCAGCGCACCGCCGACGAGCTGGTGGGCCCGTGCGGCGCTGACCCCGTCGAGGGCGGCCAGGTCCTGCGACGACATGCGGGTGATGAACGAGATCAGCTGGCGCAGGCCGGTGTCGGTGAGGCTGCGCGGCACCCGCGGACCGGCCGAGGCCGGGGCCGCGCCGGTCAGCCTGGCCAGCGACCGGAAGGTCTTGGAGCTGGCCACCGCCCGGTCCGGTCGGCTGAGCTTGCGGAACTGCTTGGCGGTGGGCGCGAGCTGGCCCTGCAGCCATTCGCGGAGCTTCTTGACCTCGCTCTGCCGCGGCGGATCGCCCAGCATGGTGCGGGCCATCCGCCCCGCGCCGAGCGGCAGCGACACCGCCAGGTCGGGTTGCTCGTCGATGCCCATCGCCAGCTCCAGCGAGCCGCCGCCGATGTCGAGCATCAGCAGGTTGCCCGCGGACCAGCCGAACCAGCGGCGTGCGGCGAGGAAGGTGAACCGGGCCTCGTCCTCGCCCGGCAGCACCTCCAGCTTGATGCCGGTTTCGGCCGCCACCTGGTCGATCACCTCGGCGGCGTTCTCCGCGTCGCGTATCGCCGAGGTCGCGAAGGCCATCAGCTCCTCGCAACCGGCCGCGATCGCCGACTCCTGGGCGTCGGCGACGGTGCGGACCAGCTCGGCGGCGTCGTCCTCGCTGAGGCGGCCGCCGTGCGCGCCGATCCGCTCGGCCAGCCGCAGCACGGACTTGTCCGATGTCATCGGGGTCGGATGGGCACCACGATGTGCGTCCACCACGAGCAGGTGGACGGTGTTGGATCCGACGTCGAGCACCCCTAGGCGCATGACCGACAAATTACCGGCTGCGCACGCGACCGGGGGCCGGGTGGGCCCGCAAACGGCCCACCCGCGCACCCCGAACAGCCCTCGGACCTGCTCGACCGGCGCATCTCGTGCTCCCGATCACGCGATCGAGGTCACGCCTCGAACTTGTAGCCCAAGCCACGCACCGTGATCAAGTAGCGCGGATCGGCCGGGTTCGGTTCGACCTTCGAGCGCAGCCGCTTGACGTGCACGTCCAGCGTCTTCGTGTCGCCGACGTAGTCCGCGCCCCACACCCGGTCGATCAGCTGGGCGCGGGTGAGCACCCGGCCGACGTTGCGCAGCAGGTACTCCAGGAGGTCGAACTCCTTCAACGGCAGGTTGACGTCCGCGCCGTCGACGGTCACCACGTGCCGCTCCACGTCCATCCGCACCGGCCCGGCGGCCAGCACCTGCGGCTGCAGCTCCTCGGCCTCGCCGCGGCGGCGCAGCACCGCGCGCACCCGGGCGATCAGCTCGCGCGCCGAGTACGGCTTGGTGACGTAGTCGTCGGCGCCCAGCTCCAGGCCCACGACCTTGTCGATCTCGCTGTCGCGCGCCGTCACCATGATCACCGGCACCGAGGAGCGCTGGCGCAGCTGCTTGCACACGTCGGTGCCGCTCATGCCGGGCAGCATCAGGTCGAGCAGCACGATGTCCGCGCCGTTGCGGTCGAACTCGTCCAACGCTTCCGCGCCGTTCATCGCGACTGCCGCCGTGAAGCCCTCCTTGCGCAGCAGGAAAGCGAGCGGGTCGGCGAAGGACTCCTCGTCCTCCACGATCAGAACCCTGGTCACCGGACTCCTCCCGTTTCGACGGCTGTGACCCCGTCGGCACTGTCCTTGGTCGACCGGGCGGGCAGCGCTGCCCGTTCCGGCTGCTCGACGGCCGGCTGGCCGTCGGTCGTGCGAGCGCCGTGCCTGGGCACCCGGAGCGTGAAGGTGGAGCCGGTACCGGTGCGGCTCCAGAGCTTGACCTCGCCGCCGTGGTTGGCGGCGACGTGCTTGACGATGGCCAGGCCGAGGCCGGTGCCACCGGTGGCGCGGGAGCGGGCCGGATCGACCCGGAAGAACCGCTCGAAGACGCGCTCGTGGTACTCGGGTTCGATGCCGATGCCGCGGTCGGTGACCGCGATCTCCACGAAGTCCCCGGACAGCCGGCGGCTGATCGACACCGGGCTGTCCGGCGGCGAGTACGACACGGCGTTGTCGATCAGGTTGGTCAGCGCGGTGACCAGCAGCGTCCGGTCCCCGTCCAGCAGGTGGCCGGTGGGCTCGTCGACGGTGATCTCGATCCCGGCGGACTCCGCGCCGAGCCGGCAGCGGCCCAGCGCCTCCTCGATCACGGCGTCCACGTCGACGGTGGTCAGGTCGGGCATCCGCTCGGCGCCCTGCAACCGGGACAGCGCGATCAGCTCGGAGACCAGGGTCCCCAGCCTGGTCGACTCGTGCAGGATCTTGGTGGAGAAGCGCCGCACCTCTTCAGCATCGTCGGCGGCGTCCAGGACCGCCTCCGCGAGCAGCGCGAGCGCCCCGACCGGGGTCTTGAGCTCGTGGCTGACGTTGGCGACGAAGTCGCGGCGGGTGGCCTCCAGGCGGACCGAGTCGGACTCGTCGGCGGTGTCGACGACGACGAAGCCGTCGCCCAGCGGGCGGACCTCGCCGAGCACCGCGGCGGGACCGCGACCGCGCAGGGCGGGGCGGTCGGTCAGCGGGGAGAGGTCGACGGGTACGGCTTCGCCGGTCTCCAGGGCCTGCTCGGCGGCTTTGCGCGCGCGCTCGTCGGCCCGGTGGTCGCGGATGACGCCGAGTTCGTCGGCCCGGGGGTTGTGCAGCACCACGTCGCCGAACTTGTTGAGGATGGCGACGCCGCCGGCGCTGGTGTGCACCAGCCGCTGCAGCAGCTCGGCGACGGTGGGGCCCTCGGGTTTTCCGCGGCCGTAGAACCTGAGTCGCGCGATGACGTAGCCGCCGGCAGCGCCCACCAGGAGCACAGCGGCGATCAGGGCGGTGTAGCCCAAAGCGGTCACGCCAGCATCGTAAGCGCGGCGGGGTGGGGAAAGGCCAGTCTACGAGGGCGTTCCGTGATTCCCGCGACACGAATCGGGGGCTTCTTCACCTCCCCTTCACCCCGCGCTGGCAGCCAGTTCACCTACCACCGGCCCGCCGGTAGCGCTCCGTTCGCCACCACGGCGACTTCTCGCCACCAGTCACCCATGCGAGTGATGAACGCTGGGCACCTTCGCCCTCCCGGCACCACCTCGGCCCCACCGCAGTTTCCATTGAAACTGTGATCCGCCGTGCCTGGGATTTGCAGTTTCAATTGAAACTGCGGTCCTCGGAACGCGAAGAGGGGCACCCGGGCCGAGCCCGGATGCCCCCTTCGGGTGTGACTGATCGGGTTAGCGGCCCTGGTTGGCGACTGCGGCGGCGGCCTTGGCGGCGGCTTCCGGGTCGAGGTAGGTGCCACCCGGGTTGACCGGCTTGAAGTTCTCGTCCAGGTCGTAGCGCAGCGGGATGCCGGTGGGGATGTTCAGGCCGGCGATGTCCTCGTCGGAGATCCCGTCGAGGTGCTTGACCATCGCGCGCAGCGAGTTGCCGTGCGCGGCGACCAGCACGGTGCGACCGGCCGCCAGGTCCGGCACGATCGCCGACTCCCAGTACGGCAGCAGCCGCGCCACGACGTCCTTCAGGCACTCGGTGCGCGGCAGTTCGGCGCCGAGGTCCGCGTAGCGCGGGTCGGTGTCCTGGCTGAACTCGCTGCCGAGCTCGATCTCCGGCGGCGGGGTGTCGTAGGAGCGGCGCCAGAGCATGAACTGCTCCTCGCCGTAGGCGTCCAGGGTCTGCTTCTTGTTCTTGCCCTGCAGCGCGCCGTAGTGGCGCTCGTTGAGGCGCCAGTCGCGGCGGACCGGGATCCAGTGCCGGTCGGCCGCGTCCAGGGCGATGTTCGCCGTGGAGATCGCCCGCCGCAGCAGCGAGGTGTGCAGCACGTCCGGCAGCACACCGGCGTCGCGCAGCAGCTCACCGCCGCGCCCGGCTTCCGCCACGCCCTTCTCCGACAGCGGGACGTCCACCCAGCCGGTGAACAGGTTCTCGGCGTTCCACGTGCTCTCACCGTGCCGCAGCAGCACCAGGGTCGAAGTCATATCCCCAGGCTATAGAGCCGATCCGGGGACCTCGTCCCGGAGGTCGGGCGCGCGGAGCTGAACCGATCAGTCCAGCGCCGCGTCGAGCGTGATCTCGGTCCCGGTGAGCGCGGCGGAGACCGGGCAGATCTCCTTCGCCTTCAGCGCCGTCTCGTTGAAGGCCGCCGGGTCGATGCCCGGCACCTTGGCCCGCACGGTGAGCGCGATGAGGGTGATGGCGAAGCCGTCGCCGCGCGGCCCGAAGGAGACCTCGGCGCTGGTGTCGATCGATTCCGGCGGCGTGCCCGCCGCGGACAGCAGCCCGGACAGCTGCATCGAGAAGCACGCGGAGTGGGCTGCGGCGATCAGCTCCTCGGGGCTCGTGCGACCGTCGGGGGACTCGGAGCGCGACGCCCAGGTGAGCGGGAACTGGCCGGCGTTGGACGAGTCGAGGGTGACGGATCCGGCACCGGACTTGAGGTCACCGGTCCACTGCGTGGTGGCATTGCGCTGGATCATCTCGCCGCTCCTAGTGGGGGGGTTCGCGAAGGCGGCCGGGCACCGCTCGGTCAACCCTCCCGCAACGCGCCGTGACCCGCACATTTGGTTGTGCCGTTCACTCGACAGTTATGTGATCCACTCGCCAACGTGACACGAAAGTGGCGCCAGTCACCACCGTTGGGAAAACGACGACGTTTCGACTCCTGTGCGTTACTTTTTGCACTAAACATCACACTAATGGAGTAATGTGGCGGCCTTGTGGCAGCTGCATGACTCTGCGAAGTTGACAACGCTCTCCTTGATCGGATCCCACGCACTCCCCGATCACGCGAGAGCAGCACACGCGGTCCATCTCCCCCATCGGACCGCGCCCGCCGGGCCCAGGGTGCCCCCCGCCCACCGGCCCGTCAGGCGGGACCCCCGCGCGGGGCGGCTCGACTCGTGACTCCCCCTCTCTACCGAGCCGCCCCCGCGGTCCGCCGGGACCTACAGCGATGAAGCCTTCAGCGCCTTCTTGCGGCGGTGCAGGACGTAGAGGGCCGCGGCTGGGACCGCGAGGACCGCGGCGAAGGGGAGGACCGCTCCCGCTGCGGTCAGGAACGCCGCTCCGGCTTCGGTCAGAGCTCGCCAGCCCGCCGCCAGGCCTGCCAGGAAGCCCGTTTCCTCGGTCGTCGCCGTTGAGGTGGTCGCCAGGCCGACCCGGAGGGTGGCCAGCTGGACCTGGTTCGCCGTGGACGCCTCTTGGCGCTGCAGGGCTTCCAGGTCGGTTTCGCGGGTCGTCAGCTCCGATTCGATCGAGACGACGTCCTCGACCGTCGTCGCTCGGGCCATCAGGTCGCGCAGGCGCTGGACGCTGGCCTGCTGGGATTCGATCCGGCTCCGGGTGTCGACCAGCTGGTCGGTGACGTCCTGGGCCCGCAGGCTGCGGGCGGTCACGCGCCCCAGGCCGGACAGGTCGTCCAGGGCCCGGTCCAGCTCCGCGGCCGGGATCCGGACGGTCAGCGTCGTGCTGGAGCGGTAGCCGTCCTCCTGCTCCAGGTAGCCGTGGACCGCCTCGGCCCGGCGGCGGACCTCCGCGCTCGCGGCCGCGACGTCGTCCACCTCGAGGTCCAGGTCCGCCGTTCGGACCACCTCGCGCTGCTGACCGGCGGCGGGGTCAGCGCTGCGTCCCGGGGTCTTCGCGAACTGCGAACTCCGCTGGGATTCCGGGGCCACCGAAGCGACACCGCTGTCGACCGCCGAGGTCGACGTCGAGGAACATCCCGCGAGCAACCCGGCCGCCAGCACGACCGGGATCCAACGTAATCGCACCATCCACTCCTCCGCGTCGTTTCGGACACAGCGAGGACGGAGCGGTGCGATCTTCCGGTTGCACCCGGGGTCACGGCTGGTCGTGCAGGGGCTCCAGCGGGCCGTCGCGCTCCACGAGCTGGCGGAACGGCTGCAGGTTCGCCAGGGACTCGCCGCGCGACTCGCGCCAGCCCCACTCGCGGCGGATCGCGGTGGCGAACCCGATCTCCAGCAGCGCGTTGAAGTCCCCGTCGGCGGCTTCCAGCACCTGGCCGAGCACCCGGTCCAGCTCCTCGCCGGTCACCGCGTGCAGGCCGATCCGGCCGATCAGGTAGATGTCGCCGCTGGAGTCGAGGGTGTAGTGCACGCCGTAGAGCTTCGCGTTGCGGCGCAACAGGAATCGGTAGACCTCTTCGTGCGCCTCGTCCGGCTGCCGGCACACGAAGGCCTCGACGACCAGGGCGTGCTCGGCCACGATCAGCCAGCAGTTGGTCTGCAGCTTCTTCGTGCCGGGCAGCGTGACGAAGAACCGGCCCGGGCCCTCCTCCCGGAACTCCAGCCCGTTCTCGTCCAATGTGGACTTGATGACCTCGTCGAGGCTCACGCCGTCACCTCCTGGATGCGCAGTTGCGCGTGGAAGGCCATTTTCGCCTGCGCGTAGGCATCCAGTAGCGCTTCGGTGGTGTGCCGCCACGAGAACTGCGCCGCATGACCCGTCGCGCCCGCGGCCAAACGCGCCCGCAGCTGCGGATCGAGCACGACCGACCCCAGCGCATCGGCCCACTGCCCGGTGCGGTGCCCGTCCACGAGCAGCCCGGACACGCCGTCGTCCACCGCCACCGGCAGCCCGCCGACCGCGGCGGCCACCACAGGTGTCCCGCAGGCCTGCGCCTCGAGCGCGACCAGCCCGAACGACTCGTTGTAGCTCGGCACCGCGACGACGTCCGCAGCCCGGTAGACGTCGGCCAGCGACGCACCGGCGCGCGGCGGCAAGAACCGGACGACGTCGGTGATCTCCAGCTGCGCGGCGAGCTCCTGCAGCGCGCGCGGCCGTTCCAGACCGCTGCCGGACGGCCCGCCGACCACCAGGACGACCAGGCGTTCGCGCAGCTCGGGGCGTCGCGCCAGGAGCTCCGCGGTGGCGCGGAGCAGCACGTCCGGGGCCTTCAACGGCTGGATGCGGCCGACGAAGGCCAGCGCGTTGGCGTCCGCGGGCACGTCCAGCTCGGCGCGCGCGGCAGCGCGGTCGCCCGGGGTGAAGACGTCCAGGTCGACGCCGGGCGGGATGGTCGCGACCGAGGCCGGGTCGGCGCCGTAGCGCTCGACCAGGTCGGCGGCCTCGAACTCGGTGTTCGCCACCAGCACGTCCGCCGCCTCGACGACCTGCTCCTCGCCGACCACGCGCACCCGCGGCTCCGGGGTGTCGCCGGCGGCCAGGTTGGCGTTCTTGACCTTGGCCAGGGTGTGCGCGGTGTGCACCAGCGGCACGCCCCAGCGCTCCCGCGCCAGCCAGCCGACCTGCCCGGACAGCCAGTAGTGCGAGTGCGCGATGTCGTAGTAGCCGGGCTCGTGGTGGGCCTCCACCCGCAGCGCTCCGGCGGCGAAGGCGCACAGCTGCGACGGCAGCTCGTTCTTGTCCAGGCCTTCGAAGGGGCCCGCGACGACGTTGCGGACCAGGACGCCCGGGGCGAGCTCGGCGATCGGCGGGACGTCCGAGGACGTCGCGCGGGTGAAGATCTCGACCTCGGTGCCGAACTCGGCGAGCTGCCGCGCGGTCTGCGCGATGTAGACGTTCATGCCCCCGGCGTCACCGGTGCCGGGCTGCTCCAGCGGTGAGGTGTGCAACGAGAAGACTGCCGCGCGGCGCGGGCGCATGCGTAACGTTCTGGAGGTCATCTGCTGTCCATCGCGAGCGGGTCACCCCGAGGGTTTCGAGGCGCACGTAGAACCCGACATCCCGGTCGGCGGAAACATTCCCGCCGCGATCCCGCAACACCAGGCCAACCGTGGACGCTACCGCCCCCGAGCCGCGAAACCCCCAGCTCGACCGGCAACTGGTGGCACTGCTCACACGCCCCCGAACAGCGGAACGGCGGTGGCCGGGGAGACCACCGCCGTTCGCGTGAAATTTCGTCAAACCGCCGACTTGGCCGTCCACTGGTCCCAGCTCAAGAGCCAGTCGTAGACGTCGAACTGCGGGGGCATGCTGCTGGCCGATCCGGTGATCTCGACCGGGTCGCCGATCAGGGCCGTGTCGTAGTACGACTTGGCGTCCGCCGCGCTGAGGTTGATGCAGCCGTGCGAGTTGTTGACCTTGCCCAGGGCCGCGGCGTTCTCCTGGTTCTCGTGGATGAACTCGCCGTGGTTGGAGAAGCGGGCCGCCCACGTCTTGCGCACGTCGTGGTAGCCGTACCGGGGGTTGTCCATGATCTCCACCGGGTTCTTCTCCATGATGATGTACGTCCCGTTGGGCGTGTTCCGGCCCGGGTCGTACTCCTCGCCGTAGCTGGCGGCGTAGCTGGCCACCTGCTTGCCGTCGCGCTCCACGACCAGCTGGTGGGTGCCCACCGCACCCTTGACGATCTGCGCGCGACCGATGTTGAACTCGCTGGTCAGGTCGGCCATCCCGTAGTCGCCGTCGCCGTAGGACACGCCGTAGAGCTTCGCGCTGACGCTGACGTGGGTGTGCGCGGGCCAGTAGTCCTTCGGCCGCCAGTCGACCTGCTGGTCGGACAGCCACGCCCAGGCGCCCTCGACCGGGACCGAGGTCTGCACGTTCAGCGCCTTCTGGACGGCGGCCTTGTCCTGGACCGGCTTGTCGAACTTGACGCTGATCGGCATCGCGATGCCGACCTCGGCGTCATCGGTCGGGTTGACCGTGGCGCGGACGGTCGCCTTCGGCTGGAGGGTGGTGAACTTGCCCTCCACCGGGACCTGCTTGCCGTCCTGGCCGGTCGCCTGGCCGGACCAGGTGTAGGTCTTGCCGTAGCCGAGGGCGACGCTGGCCTGCCAGCTCTTGCCGTCCGGCGCCAGCTGCCCCTCGACCGCCTTGCCGTCGTCGTTGGTCAGCTGGACGGAGTCGAACTTGCCCTTCTCGACGGTGGCCTTGACCGGCGCGGTCGGATTCACGTCACCGGCATCGGCACCGGGTTCGAAGGACACCTCGGCGACCGGTTCGGCGGGTTTCTGCGCTTCGGGCGCGGACGAACCGCAGCCGGAGATCAGCAGCACCGCCGCGATCGTCCCGGCGAGCGCAGTCCACAGGAGACGCAGCTTGGAACCACTCACTTCGATCCCTTCTGAGAAATTGCGACCGCGCTGTCCCTTTTGCTGAAATTCAGCCGAACAGCCGCCGAAAAATGACCCACATTCATAAGACGTCCGGGAGCCCGAAAAGATGTCTTCCCCTACCAGTGTGTCGTGTCACATCGATCGGGTGACAATCAGCCCCTCCCGGTGACGTGATCGGATGGTGCGGGCAATCCGACACCGGCAGGAGGACGTGGACGTGAGTACGAGTTCTGCAGGTCGCTGGGCAGTGGTCACCGGAGCGAGCTCCGGCATCGGCGCCGCCACCGCGCGGCAGCTCTCCGCTGCCGGCTTCAACGTGGTGCTGGGCGCGCGGCGGCTCGACCGGCTGACCGAGCTGGCCGAGGAGATCGGCGGCACCGCGCTGCCGCTGGACGTCACCGATCAGGAATCGGTGGACGCGTTCGTCGCGCAGGTCCCCGAGTGCCACGTGCTGATCAACAACGCCGGTGGCGCGAAGGGGCTGGCCAAGATCGCCGACGCGGACGAGGACGACTGGCGCTGGATGTGGGAGACCAACGTGCTCGGCACGCTGCGCGTCACCCGGGCCCTGCTGCCCAAGCTGGTCGCCTCCGGCAACGGCCACGTGGTCACCGTGACCTCGGTGGCGGCCTCCGCGGTCTACGACAACGGCGGCGGCTACACCTCGGCCAAGCACGCGCAGGGCGCGCTGCACCGCACGCTGCGCGGTGAGCACCTGGGCGAGCCGGTGCGGTTCACCGAGATCGCGCCGGGCGCGGTGGAGACGGAGTTCTCCGAGGTGCGCTTCGGCGGCGACAAGGACCGCGCGGCGGCCGTGTACCGCGGCATCACCCCGCTGACCGGCGACGACATCGCCGAGGTCATCACCTTCGCGGTGACCCGCCCGCCGCACGTCAACATCGACTTCCTGGAGATCAAGCCCCGCGACCAGCACTCGGCGACCCGAATGCACCGCCACGAGTGAGCTCCCCCAGCCAGGCGATGGTTTTGCCTGGTAGATGCCCGTGAGTCTTTTGCGTCGCCATAACACCACAAAAGACTCACGGGCCATGAGCTGCGGAACTACCGGCGGGCTAGGCGTGGATCCGCTGCGGTTCGGTGCACAGCTCCACGTCGAGCTCGGCCAGGACGTCCGCGATCGGGCTGGCGAAGCCGACGGTTCCGTCGCAGCTGCCCGCGACGTGCAGGCCGATCACGCGACCGCCCGGTCCGAGCACCGCCGACCCGGCGTCGCCCGGCCCGCAGAAGCGCGACGGCGAACCCACGATCCGGACCTGCTCGCGCAGCACCCGGACCCCGAGGGCGTCCCCGTGGTCGAGCCGGATCGTCGCATCGACCGAGGTCACGACGCCGACGGTGACTCCGGTGCCGAAGCCGTTCTTGCTCACCCGCTCACCCGGGTAGGCCGTCGCGGGCCCGGTGATCGGCCCGATGCCCTCGACCACGCAGGTCGTCGCGGAGCCCGGCGCCAACGCGACCGCCGCCGCGTCCACCCGGCCGGACAGCGCGGCCCGCGCGAGCTCGGCGTGCACCCGCCCGCCCTCCGGATCGGCCATCCGGTCGCCCACCGACCAACCGTCGTCCAGGCAGCCCACGTCGAAGGTGGTCAGACCCATCGCGACCGCCATCGGCGCGACACCGGTCACCAGCGCGCCCAGCGTGCCGATCCGCCGGTGCGGACCGGCCGACGTCACCTCCGGCGGCGCGAGGTGGACCGCCCGGCACGGCGCGATCCCGCTGCCGCCGCTGATCACCCCGGGCCGCTCGGCGCGGCGCGGTCTCGGCGTCAGCGGCTCGTCCTCGGCGCAGTGGATGTGCTGCAGGACCGGCTGCTCCTCGACCACGTCGGTCGGGATGCCGAAGACGTCCAGCGGCACGCAGGCGTCGGGTTTCAGCTGCTCGCGCGACCTCTTGCGCGCGACCGAGACCACGATGACCTGCTCCCCGGTGCTGCGACCGGCCCGGCGCTTGGCACCGATGTCGACAGCGGTCACCCCGGGCAGGTCGAGTAACTGGTCCTCCACTGCCCGCTTTATCGGGCGTATCACCGCCCGATCTCTCAGCTCCCTGATGCTCAGCATGGTGGCCCCCTCCACCTACACCATTTAACACTCAGGGTTACGCATCAGTCACGAAGAGTCACTCTTACGGCCGTTCGGCTCTTCGGCTGCTACAGCGAACAGTCCACCAAGACGGGCTCCGGTGCCAGCGAAACGCCGAAGGCCAGGCGTACTCCATCCCGAACTTCACGCGCAAGAATGAGCAGGTCGCGGGTGGTCGCGCCGCCGCGGTTGGTCAGCGCGAGCGTGTGCTTGGTGGACAGGCCCACCCGTCCGCCCGGCCCCTGGTGGCCCTTGCCGAACCCGGCGCGCTCGATGAGCCACGCCGCGGACAGCTTGACCCCGCCGTCGGCCGGGTACTGCGGGATCCGCTGGTCGGCGCCGACCCGCTCGGTGATGCGTTCGAGCACCGCGGGCAGCTCGGCTTCGTCGACGATCGGGTTCGTGAAGAACGAGCCGGCGCTCCAGGTGTCGTGGTCGCCCGCGTCGAGCACCATGCCCTTGCCGCGCCGCAGCGACAGCACCGCCTCGCGCGCGCTCGCCACGTCCACCTGCCCGCCGGGCTCGACGTCGAGCGCGCGGGCCAGCTCGCCGTAGCGGATCGGGGCGGACAGGTCGTCGTCGCGTAGCAGGAACCGGGCGCGCAGCACCACCGCCGCGTCGCTGTGCTTGAGCACGCTGTTGCGGTAGGTCAGTCCCAGCTCGGTGGCCGGGACGGTGCGCACGGTGCCGGTCGCGCGGTCGAGCAGGTCGACCGAGACCAGCAGCTCCGAGACCTCCACGCCGTACGCGCCGACGTTCTGCACCGGGGTCGCACCGGTCAGGCCGGGGATGCCGGACAGGCACTCCAGCCCGCCGAGGCCCTGCCGCGCGGTGTCCGCGACGACCTCGTCCCAGTCCTCGCCGGCTTCCGCGGTGAGCTGCACCAATCCGTCGCCGACGCTGTCGTACTGGCGCCCCTTGGTGGCGATGCGCACGACGTGGCCGTCGAATCCCTCATCGGCCACCACCACGTTCGAGCCGCCGCCCAGGACGAGCAGGCGGTGCCCGCCCGCGTCGGCCGCGCGCACCGCTTCGGTGATCTCGTCGGAGCGGGTCGCGACCACCAGGCCGGTCGCCGGTCCACCCAGCCTCAGGGTGGTGTGTTCGGCCAGGGGGACACCAGCGGTTTCGCCGGGCAGCTCGGCCACGTGCGCTGTGTCACCGCGCACTTCTTCGGCACCGGACGTGGAGGGGTTCACGGTTGCCAAAGGTAACCTCCGCTCCATGGCACGCCGCATCGAGCACCGAAGCACCTCAGAGTGGCCCGCGGTCCGGTTGTACGAGGCGCTGATCGACATCGACTACCTCAACGACCGCCTCGAGGAGCTCGGCGGCGCCAACGCCGAGCTGGTGAAGCACCTGGCGAGCGACGGCGGCGCGCAGTTCCAGATCCGCCACTCCGTGTCCGCGGACTCGCTCCCCTCGGTGGCCCGCACCGTGGTCGGCGGCGATCTGACGATCGACCGCAGCGAGTCGTGGCGGCGCGAGGAGGACGGGCACTACACGGGCGAGATCGCGGCCGAGATCGCCGGGGCGCCGTGCACCATCACCGGCTCGATGTGGCTGCGCGACGTGGCGGGCGAGGCTTCGACCAGCGAGTTCGTGGTGTCCGGCAGCGTGCGGGTCAACGTGCCGTTCGTGGGCGGCAAGATCGAGGACCTGGTGGCCGACCAGGTGCAGAAGTTCCTCAGCGCCGAAGAGCGCTTCACCACCGAATGGCTGGCCCGCCGCGGATGACCTCGGTCCCGAAGAAGCGGGCACCGCGGCTCGCGGCCGGTCGCGCCCGCGCGCTGGGCATGCCCACCCGGGGCACGACGAACCCGAACCGGCTGCGCCGCATCGACCGCTGGATCCTCGGCACCCCGTGGGTCGCGGGCGCGGTGCGCGACGCCGCGGAGCCGGTGGTGATCGACCTCGGCTACGGCGCGACGCCGGTGACCACCGTGGAACTGGCCGGTCGGCTGCGGCCGCTGCACCCGGGGCTGCGGGTGGTCGGCCTGGAGATCGACCCGGACCGGGTCGCGGCGGGCAAGGAGGTCGCCGAACCGCCCGCGCTGGAGTTCCGCCGGGGCGGGTTCGAGCTGGCCGGGCTGGCCGCCGGGGTGCGCGGTTTCGCCGGTCCGACGCTGGTGCGGGCGTTCAACGTGCTCCGGCAGTACTCCGAGCCGGAGGCGTGGAAGTACTGGGACGAGCTGTGCGCCCGGCTGGCCCCGGACGGGCTGCTGGTGGAGGGCACCTGCGATGAGATCGGGCGCCGCTGCTGCTGGGTGGCGCTGGACCGCAGCGGCCCGCTGACCTTCACCCTGGCCTGCCTCCCCTCGGACCTGGAGAAGCCCTCCGACCTGGCCGAGCGGCTGCCCAAGACGCTCATCCACCGCAACGTGCCGGGCGAGAAGGTGCACGCGATGCTCGCGGAGCTCGACGCCTGCTGGGCGACGGCGGCACCGATGGCCCCGTTCGGCCCGCGAGCCCGCTGGGCGCACGCGGTGCAGCTCTTCGCCGACCGCGGCTGGCCGGTCCTCGACCGCCGCCGGCGCTGGCGCCTCGGCGAGCTGACCGTCCCGTGGACTGCCGTCGCTCCCGACGCGTGAGCGCGGATGGTCGTTAGAACCACCATCGCCACTCACGAGGCGGTGACGCCGGGTCGTGAGCGGCAATGCTGGTAAGAGCCCCCATCGGCGCTCACGAGGCCTACCGTGGGGGCATGGATAGCGAGATGCTGAACTGCGCTTTCCCGGAGCAGGCCGCGGCCTTCCGCAGCGCCGCGTTGCAGGCCGGGCCGAACGCCCAGGTGTCGACCTGTCCGGGCTGGGACGTCCGCCGCTTGGTCCAGCACTTGGGGCAGGCCTACGCCAGGGCCGAGCTCTCCCTGCACCTGGAGCCCGGCGCTCCTCGACCCGAAGTGCCGCGCCCACCTGCCGAGTTCGACGACGTGCTGACCTGGTGGGACGAGCGGCTGGCCGACCTCCGCCACACCCTGTCCACAATGGACCCGTCTCGTCCGGTGCGGGCGTTGCACCCCGGCGGCACGCCGGCCACTTGGACGCGCCGGATGGCGCACGAGTCCGCGATCCACCGGTTGGACGCCGAGCACGCCCTCGCCGGGCTGGGCCCCGATCACGTGCACGACCTGATCTTCGACCCGGAACTGGCCGCCGACGGCATCGACGAGTTCCTGACCGTGATCCTCCCCCTCGGCGACTGGAGCGGCAGCACCGCGCAGGGGCAGGTCCTCGTCCACGCCGCGGACGCGGGCCGGGCCTGGCTCGTCGAATTCCACCCGGGCGAACCACCGCGGGCCGGAGCGGCCACCGGCGCAGCCCTCGAGGTCGACGCGACGATCGCCGGCACGGCCGACGCGGTCTACCGCAAGGTCTGGGGTCGTCCGAGCACCGCCGCGCTCACCGGCAACGCCGCCCTCACCGCCCTCATCAACGGCCGCTGAGCCACCCCGGAAGCGGTCGATTCCGGCGCGGATCCAGCGTTCACCCGGCCGTGGGTCGTGGGCGCGGACACAGCTCTCCCTGTGCCGGAAGGACCTTCACTACCTGCGATAATGACTGATCGTGAGCTCTTCCGAACGGCGTTTCGTCATCAGCTTCGGCTGCCCCGACCGCACCGGCATCGTGTCCGGCATCTCGAGCTTCATCGCCGAGTTCGGCGGTTGGATCGTCGAGGCCGGCTACCACACCGACATCGAGACCGGCTGGTTCTTCACCCGCCAGGAGGTCCTCGCCGACTCGCTGCCGTTCGGCATCGAGGAGCTCCGCGAGCGCTTCGCCGCCGTCGCCGAGGAGCTCGGCAGCGAGAGCAGCTGGCGCGTCTCGGACACCGGTGAGCGGCGCCGGGTGGTCATCCTGGTGTCGAAGGACGGGCACTGCCTGCACGACCTGCTCGGCCGGATCGGCTCCGGCGAGCTGGACGTGGACCTGCGCGCGGTGATCGGCAACCACCCGGACCTCGGCCCGATCACCGAGGCGCACGGCATCCCGTTCCACCACGTGCCCTTCGGCAAGGACCCGGCGGCGAAGGCCGAGGCGTTCGAGCAGGTCCGGTCGCTGGTCGACGAGCACGACCCGAACGCGATCGTGCTGGCCCGCTTCATGCAGGTCCTGCCGCCCGAGCTGTGCGAGGCCTGGGCCGGCCGCGCGCTGAACATCCACCACAGCTTCCTGCCGTCGTTCGCCGGCGCCCGCCCGTACCACCAGGCGTACGACCGGGGCGTGAAGCTGATCGGCGCGACCTGCCACTACGTGACGGCGGAGCTGGACGCGGGCCCGATCATCGAGCAGGACGTGATCCGCGTGGACCACACCGACGACGTCGCGGACATGGTCCGCAAGGGCCGCGACATCGAGAAGCTCGTCCTCGCCCGGGGCCTCCGGGCCCACCTCGAGGACCGGGTCCTCGTCCACAACCGCCGCACCGTCGTCTTCTGATCCGAGGTCTTCCGGGCGAAGGCGCCCTTCGCCCGGAAGACTTGATCAGTAGTCGACGTAGCCCTCGGGGCCGTGGGTGTAGAGGGTGGTCTCGTCGATCCCGGCGAGCGGGGCTCCGGTGGCGAACCGGTCCGGGAGGTCCGGGTTCGAGATGAACAGGCGACCGAAGGACACCAGGTCCACGCCGTCCCGCTCGATCAACGCCGCGCCGGACTCCGCCGTGGTCGGGTGCCCGAAGCCGGTGTTGCCGATCAGCGTTCCGGTCCAGCGCGGGCGGAGATCGCGCAGCGCCGGGTAGCGGCTGTTGTCGGTCAGGTGCAGGTAGGCGAGGTCCAGCGGCCGCAGGGCGTCGACGAGCGCCCGGTAGACCGGCGCGGGATCGGCTTCGACGAGCCCGGTCAGCGGATTCCCCGGCGACAGGCGGATTCCCACGCGGCCCGCGCCGATCGCATCCGCCACCGCCTCGGCCACCTCGACGGGGAACCGGATGCGCTCGCTGCCGCCGTACCGGTCACCGCGGACGTTGGTGTTGTCGGCGAGGAACTGGTGCAGCAGGTAGCCGTTCGCGCCGTGCAGCTCGACACCGTCGAACCCGGCGTCGACGGCTCGCCGCGCCGAAGCCACGTGCTCGTCGATCGCCTGCGCGATGTCCGCGGTGGTCATCTCGCGCGGAACCATCGCCGGGACCTTGCCGCTGGCGGTGTGCAGCTCGATGTCCGCGGCCACCGGTGAGGGCGCGATCGGGTGCAGCGCACCGAGGTTGTTCTCCGGAACCGTCAACCGTCCGGCGTGCATGAGCTGCGCGAAGATCCGCCCGCCCGCGTCGTGGACGGCGCCGGTCACCGCGCGCCAACCCGCGACCTGCTCCGGCGAGACCAGCCCCGGTCCGCGCAGCGCGCCCTGGCCTTGCACGCTGGGCCAGATGCCCTCGGTGACGATCAGCCCAGCGCTGGCGCGCTGCGCGTAGTACTCCGCCACGAACGGCTGCGGGACGCCCTGGGCGTCACCGCGGAACCGGGTCATCGGCGCCATCACGATCCGGTTCGGCAGGGACAGCGATTCGTACGGCTTGAGCAACGGGTTCGTCATGCCGATCACGCTAAAATCTGACCTCCATGTCAGATTCCACCGATCGTGACGGAGCACACGAATGCGGATCGGCGAGCTGTCCAGGCGCACCGGGGCCAGCGAACGAGCGCTGCGCTACTACGAGAAGCAGGGCCTGCTGACCGCCGGCAGAACCGCGGGCGGGCACCGGGAGTACGCGGAGTCCGATGTGGACAAGGTGGCGCTGGTGCAGCGGCTGATCGGCGCGGGCGTGCCGAGCGCGAAGATGGCGGAGATCTTCCCGTGCGTGTTCGGCGGCCACTCCAAACCCACCGTCGAGGTCATCGCCGACCTCCGCCAGGAACGCGAACGCATCAACGGGATGATCGACGACCTCGTCGCCTCCCGCTCGATCCTGGAGGGCATGATCGCCGAAGCCGAGGTCGCGGCCGGGGGGTGTG
>NZ_JAQGLA010000037.1 GCF_027853915.1 Saccharopolyspora oryzae | reverse complement strand
TGCTGCGCCGCCCCGAACCCGCCGACGCCGAAGCCTTCATCGCGGTGCACTCCGCTCCGGAGGCCCACCCCTACGACGACTGGTCGCGCCGATCACCCGAGCAGGCCCGGGAGCTGTTCGACCGCTTCCAGCAGGGCTGGGCCTCGGACGGCATCGGGTACTGGGCGGTCCGCCGCACCGGAGCCGGCGAGGTGCTCGGCTTCGGCGGCGTGCGGCACTCCTCGGAGGGCGACGAGCCGGTGCTGAACCTCGCCTACCGGTTCTGGCCGAGCGCGTGGGGCAACGGCTACGCCCCGGAAATGGCCGCAGCGGCGATCGACTGGACGCGCCGGCAGCGCCCCGACTGGCCCGTGGTGATCGTGACCGACGCCGACAACGCCCCGTCGATCCGCATCGCCGAGAAGCTCGGATTCGCGCTGCACGAACGACGCGTCCGCGACGGCCGTCCCGAAGTGGTGTTCCGGCTGGAGCACCCGCGCACCTGACCTGGGGGAAACCCTGCCCGCGGTCACTGCGCTTGGCGGCGGAAGGTTCGGCGGTAGGTCGCCGGTGTTGTGGCCAGCTCGCGCTGGAAGTACTGGCGCAGGCCGCTCGCCGTGCCGAGGCCGCTGCGTTCGGCGACGAGGTCGACGGTCAGGTCCGTGGTTTCCAGCAGTTCGCGCGCCCGGGCCAGGCGCTGGCGGTTGAGCCACTTGAGCGGTGTGGTGCCGACCTGCTCGGCGAAGCGGCGGCCGAAGGTCCGGTTGCTCATCCCCGCGCGCTCCGCGAGTTGGGCGATCGTCAACGGCCGGTGCAACTGCTGGCGGGCCCAGTCCAGCACCGGAGCGAGCCCGTCCGCCTCAGCCCGGCTCGACGCGGGCGGGATGTACTGCGCCTGGCCGCCCTCGCGGTGCGGCGCGATGACCATCCGGCGGCTGACATCGGCGGCCGCGGCGGCGCCGAAGTCCCGGCGGACGATGTGCAGGCACAGGTCCAGACTCGCAGCGGTTCCGGCACTGGTCAGGACGTCGCCTTCGTCGATGTAGAGCGGATGCTCGTCGACCCGGACCCGAGGATGCCGCCGTCGCAGCTCGTCGGCGTACATCCAGTGCGTGGTGGCCGAGCGGTCGTCGAGCAGACCCGCCGCAGCCAGCACGAACGCGCCGGAGCACAGCGCGGCCACCCGCGCCCCTCGCTCGTGCGCCGCGCGAAGTGCGTCGAGCAGCTCCTCCGGCGGCCGGTAGGACGGCATCACGCAGGCCGGAACCACCACCAGATCCGCAGCGGCCAGCGCTTCCAGCCCTTGCTGCGCCTGCACGAACAGCCCGCCCGACGCGCGGTGCGCCTCCGGTCCTGTCTGGCACGCGGTCAGGTCGTACCAGCGCGGGCTGAGGTCGCGGCGGTCCGGCCCGAACACCCCGCACGGCACGGCGAGCTCGAACAGCGGGCAGTCCTCCAGCACTGGCACGACGACCTTGATGCGCCCTTCGTCAGCCTCGGAAGCCATGGCGCAAATCTATCGAATCGCGACGTTTTCGCCACTCGTCGGTAGCGCGGGCCGACTCGATGCTGGTCACCGACATGGACCGGATGAAGGGAATCGCCTCGGTGTCCACACCACTGCGCAAGCTCCCGCCCGAGTGGCGACTAGGACTGGCCGGTGCGTCCGCGATCGGCGTCAGCTTCGGCTTCGCCCGCTACGGGTACGGCCTGTTCCTGCCGGAGATCCGCCGCGAGTTCGACCTGCCGATCGCCCTGCTCGGCGCGATCGGCAGCGCCACCTACGTCGGCTACCTGATCGCGCTGGTCCTCGCTGGCGCGCTCTCCGACCGGATCGGCCCGCGGCCGCTGATCGTCACGGCCGGGCTGTCGGCCGCAGCCGGAATGGCCCTGGTGGCCTTCGCACCGGATCCCACCGCGCTCGTCGTCGGGCTGGTGCTGGCCGGCACCAGTTCGGGCTGGGTGTGGGCGCCCTACTCGGACGCCGTGCCGCGCGTCGTCCCGGCGGAGCGTCGGGAGCGGATGCTGGCCGTGCTGCCCACCGGCACCGCGTTCGGCACCGTCGCGGCCGGTGCGCTGGCGCTGGTGGCGACGGGCACCGCGTGGCGGTACGCGTGGGCCTTCTTCGCCGCGATCGCCGTCGCCGTAACCGTCCACAATGCACGGTTGCTGCCAGGCGGCCCGAGCCCGGCCGGACCGAAAACCGGTGTGCGCGTCCGGTTCTTCCGCCGACCGGCGATCCCGCTGTTCGCCACCGCGCTGTCCTACGGCCTGATCGGATCGGTGTACTGGACGTTCGCCGCCGAACTCGTCGCTGCCGGCCCGACCGCCGCAGCGGTGTTCTGGACGCTGATCGGCCTCGCGGGCATCGGAGGCTTGGCAGCCGGGGCCGTCATCGAACGGCTCGGACTGCGCTCGACGCACGCACTGCTGTTCAGCATGCTCGTCGTGGCGGTCGTCGCGCTCGGCACGGCGCCGGGATCGTTCGCCGCGGCAGGCCTGTCCGCCGTGCTCTACGGGCCCGCCTTCATGGCGGTTTCCGGGCTGTTGGCGGTCTGGAGCTACCAGCTCTTCCCGGAACGCCCGGCGACCGGTTTCAGCGCGGTCGTGCTGTTCCTCGGCATCGGGACGATCATCGGCCCGGCAGCGCTGGGCGTGCTCGCCGACAACGCGGGCCTGTCGACGACCTTCCTGGTCACCGCGGGGATCTCGCTGCTCACCCTGCCGATCCGGCCGAACGCCGCCGAACGGGTCAGGAGTTGACGATGGTGACCTGGCGGGTTTCCGACGGGCCGTCCCAGGTGCGCGGGAGCGGCGTCGGGACGTCCGGCGCGATCGTCCGCACGATGGCGTCCAGCGCGTCCTCGGCCTTGCCCACCCAGAGGTGCTTGGTGTCCGGGAAACCGGTCACCTCGGCCTGCGGGATGGCGGCGAAGCGCTTGCGCGCCTCTTCCGGGCGCAGGTAGTCGTCGAACTCCGGGATCAGCGCGTGCACCGGCTTGCCCGATTCCGCCCAGGCGGCCAGGTGCTCCTCGGTGCTCCAGCGCAGCGGCGGGGAGATCAGCACCGCGCCCTCCACCAGCGGGTCCAGGCCGTGCACCAGCGTCAGGTCGGTGCCGAACGACCAGCCGACCAGCCACACGTTCGGCAGGTCGTGGAACTCGGCGAACTCCAGGGCCGCCGCCACGTCGAACCGCTCGGAGTTCCCGCTGTCGAAGCTGCCCTGGCTGCGGCCCGCTTCGCTGGCGGTGCCGCGCGTGTTGAACCGCAGCACCGCGAAGTCGGCCAGCGCGGGCAGCCGGAACGCCGCCTTGCGGAAGATGTGCGAGTCCATCATCCCGCCGTGGGTGGGCAGCGGGTGCAGGCAGATCATCGTGGCGCGCGGCTGCCCGGACTCCGGCAGCGCGAGCTCGCCGATCAGTTCCAGCCCGTCGGCGGTGTGCAGGGTGATCTGCTCCCGGCGGGCGGGCAGCACGGTGTTGGCGCGGATCTCGGTGCTCATCGCCCCCGATCCTCGCACGAACGGGTGGCGGGCATGGTGTGACGTGCTACGACCAGCGCCGGGTCGGGCCGCGGCGGGTGCGCGCGCTCCAGCAGCCGTTGTGCCAGTGACGCCGTTCCTCGACGCCGCCGTGCGCCGCGCTCGGCCACGCCACGACGTGCGCCACGCGCGGCTGGATCTCGTGGTCGCACCCAGGGCACCGGTAGACCTTGGTGGCCTGCGCCGCGGGGACGGTGCGCACCATCCACTCGCCGTCAGGGCCGTGCTCGACGCGGGACGCGCCGAAAGCAGTGCCCATCGCGCGGTGGCTGGTGTCAGCTGTCGGGCGGCGCTGCTGGCGATTGCGTCGAGGCACCCGACAACGGTAACCGCTCCGCTACGGGGTTGGCGGTGGCAGGTGCGGCCAGGCCTTCCCGGCCAGACCGCGGGCGTACTCGCAGGCGTCGATGCCGGTCATCCCGGGCACGGCCACCACCAGCTGCGCGACCTCGACCTGCCCGTCGGGGCCGAACGGCAGGTTCCCGGTCTCGGCCGAGCACAGCGGCAGCTGCGGATCACCGCCGACGACGCTGACGACGGTGCGCCGCCCGGCGATCGTCTCCTCGGTGGCCGCACCGTGCAGCACCTTCGGCGGATCACCCGCGGTGTTGCTGAGCTGCACGCGCGGCGCATCCGCGGACTGCTCGCCCCACGAGCACTGGTGCCCGCTGGGGTTCGGCCGCCCCCGAGCCTCCTCCAAGCCCGGGATCTGCTGCACCTCGGCGGAATCCAGCACCTGGCACGGGTCGACCCGGGCCAGCGAGTTCGCCGGGAACTCGCGGTGCCCGACGCGGTGCTGCTCCAGCGCAGCGGCCGCGGTGTTGGCTCCGGCTTCGGCGATGCCGCACAGCCCGGACGCCGGATCGCCCACCAGCAGGTCCGCGCTGACCCGCAGCGCCAGGTCGTCGGCGAACAGGATCTGCCTGCTGCAGTGGCCGGGCAGCGGCGCGTTCTGCACGATCCGCAGGGGGCCGCGCGGCACCACCGGATCACCCGGCTGGTCCGGCCCGCGGCCCAGCTCACCGACGGCGAGCTGGACCAGCGAACCGTTGGTCAGCTTCACGTGCAGCAGGCAGTAGTCCAGCGAAACGGTGCCCGCGTTCTCCGCCGAACCGAACTCCCGCAGCGCGGCGGGATCGGTCATGGTGCACGGGTCCACTGTGCGCAGATCGCCGAGCATCGCCTGCGAGGAGCCGGAATCCTGCCGCGGCGCGGCGGGAGCCTGCGGCGATCCGCCCGGCGTGCACCCCGCCACCAGCAACAGGAACAACAGCAGCGGCAGGCCTCGGTGGCGGAGACGCGGCGACATCACCCCACCCTAACCCCGCGCTACTCGTCGAAGTTCCGCTTGGCCAGGTCGAGGATCCGCTCCACGGCTTGCGCCGCGTCAGGACCGTTGGCGTGCAAGACGATTCGGTCGCCCTGACGAGCACCCAGGCCCATCACACCCAGGACGCTGGCCGCGTCGGCCTCGTTGTCGCCGAGGGAGATCTTGACGCTGGCCTGCAGCCCCGCGAGGCTCCGCGCCAGCAGCGCCGCCGGCCGCGCGTGCAGACCGACCTCGTTGGTCAGCTCCAGCTCCTCGCGGACTTCCTCCGCTGCGGGCGCCGCCTCGGGCTCCGCCAGCCCGCCCGCGGCCGCCGCTTCCGCGGCGCGGCCCACGGCCGCCATCGGCTCGCCGCCCTGCGCGGCTACCGCCGCAGCGACCGCGCCTTCGACCAGCGGCGCGTCCACGACCAGCGAGGTGCTCGGGTCGCCGAGCGATTCCACCGCGAGTTCGGCGACCATCTGGGCGCTGCCCAGGTCGTAGAGCACCACCGCGCCCGCGCCGGTGTTGGCGTCGGACAGGGCTGCCGAGACCTTCTCGAAGTCCGTGCCGATGTTGCCGTCCGGCAGCCCACCGGCAGCGACGACCCGGACGTCCGGCGCCATCTGCAGGGCGAGTTCCGCCACGCCTTCGGCCAGCCGGGTGCTGTGCGAGACGATGACCAGTCCGACGTTCATGAGCGAGCCCCCGCGGCTTCGGCGAATGCGGTCAACAGCAGCGCGGTCGAGCGCGCACCCGGGTCGATGTGCCCGGCGCTGCGCTCCCCGAGGTAGGACGCGCGACCCTTGCGGGCCACCAGCGGTTCGGTGGCCTGCGCGCCCTGGTGGGCGGCGTCGGCCGCGGCGGCCAGCACCTTCGCCGGGCCTTCACCGGATTCCGCGGCGTTCTTGGCCGCTTCCACCGCCGGGATCAGCGCGTCGACCATCGTCTTGTCCTCGGCCACCGCCTTGCCGCGGGCGACCACGCCGTCCAGCCCCGCCTTGATCGCCTTCGCGACCGCCGCACCGTCCAGGTCGGTCTCGTCGCCGACGGCGGCCGCGGCGCGCAGGAACGCCGTGCCGTACAAGGGGCCGGAAGCGCCGCCGACGGTGGAGATCAGGACGGTGGCGCACAGCTTCAGCACCGCGCCGGGCGTTTCCGGCGCGGCGGTGTCCACCTTGGCCACGACCGCGCGGAACCCGCGGTCCATGTTCTCCCCGTGGTCGGCGTCGCCGATCGCGCGGTCCAGCCCGATCAGCTCGTCCCGGTGCTCGGCGACGGTGGCCGCGCCCGCCCGCAGCGCCGCGATCACGTCTTGTGCAGTGCAACCCATCCGGCGTTCTCCCTCACCAGTGCAGCGCGGCGGTGTGCACCGGCGCGTCCCAGAGCTCGGTGAGCTCATCGTCCAGCTTCAGCAGGGTCAAGCTCATACCCTGCATCTCCAGGCTCGTGATGTACGGACCGACCAGGCGCCGGCGCACGCGGATGCCGCGCTCGGCCAGCAGCCGCTCGGCGATGCCGTGCGCCAGGTAGAGCTCCAGCAGCGGCGTGCCGCCCATCGAGTTGGTGAACAGCAGCACCTCGTCGCCGGACTCGAACGGCAGGTCCTCCAGGATCGGCTCCAGCAGCTGCCGGACGATGTCGTCCGCCGAGGTCAGCGGCACCCGAGACCGGCCGGGCTCGCCGTGGATGCCGATGCCGATCTCCACCTCGTCGTCGGGGAGGTCGAAGCTGGGCTGCCCGGCGTGCGGCACGGTCGGCGCGGTCAGGGCCATGCCCATCGAGCGCACCTGCGCCACGACCCGCCTGGCCAGCTCCTCGCAGCGGTCCAGGTCAGCGCCCTGCTCGGCCGCTGCGCCGACGATCTTCTCCAGCAGCACCGTGCCGCCGACACCGCGCCGGCCCGCGGTGTGGGTGGAGTCCTTCACCGCGACGTCGTCGTCCACGATCACGCTGCGCACGTCGACGTCGTCCAGCCCGGCCAGCTCGGCGGCGGTCTCGAAGTTGAGCACGTCACCGGTGTAGTTCTTGACCACCAGCAGCACGCCCGCACCGCCGTTGGTCTCGTCGATCGCGGCCTGCACCGCGTCCGGCGTCGGCGAGGTGAACACCGCGCCCGGCACCGCCGCGGACAGCATCCCGGCGCCCACGAACCCGCCGTGCAGCGGCTCGTGCCCGGACCCACCGCCGGACACCACCGCGACCTTGCCCGCCACCGGCGCGTCCGCGCGCACCACCACCGCCGGATCGGTGCGGACCCGCAGCAGGTCCGGGTGCGCCGCGGCCATGCCCTGCAACGACTGCGCGACCACCGCCGCCGGATCGTTGATGATCTTCTTCACCCGCTGGCCTCCTTGCCTGCGCCGCTAGCCGCATGCGCCGTGTGCTTCCCACCCGGGCGTGCCCGCTCCCGCACCCGCCGCGCCCGGCCGGGGGTGCGAAGCCAGGGAACCTTCCTGGCACCCCCGGCGCAAGCCCAGCGGAAACGGCGAGTCGATCAGCGCCCGCGGACCAACTTGATCAGCCGCACCATGCGCCGGATGGTGCCCTTCGACCGACCGAAGTTCATCGGGTTCAGCGGGATCTTGTACCGGAGGCGGGTGACCGACTGCGGGCGGGTGAACTCGCGCAAGCCGTCGGCGCCGTGGATCCGGCCGAACCCGGAGTCGCCGACCCCGCCGAACGGCAGCGAGGGCACGCCGGCGAAGGCGACGACGGAGTTCACCGCGACCATGCCGCTGCGCAGCCGCCGCGCCAGCTCCGCTCCCCTGGCGCGGGAGAACACCGTCGCGCCCAGGCCGTAGCGGGTGCTGTTGGTGCGGGTCACGGCCTCGTCGACGTCGCGAACGCGCTCCACGACGATGGTCGGCCCGAAGGTCTCCTCGGTGGCGGCGAGGGCGTCGTCCGGCACGTCGGTGAGCACCACCGGCTCCACGAACGGCGGCCGCACCGAGTGCTCGCCGCCGACCAGCGCCCGGCCGCCGCGCTCCAGCGCGTCGTCGATGTGCCTGCGGATGATGTCCACCTGCGAAGGCATCGTGATGGGCCCGAAGTTGGCGCCCGGCTCACCGCCCGGCCGCAGCTTCGCGGCGCGTTCGGTGATCATGTCCACGAAGCGGTCGGCGACCGCGTCCACCACGAAAACCCGCTCCACGCCGATGCAGGTCTGGCCGGCGTTGGACATCGCGCCCCACACCGCGGCGTCCGCGGCCGCGGCCAGGTCCGCGTCGGCGTCCACGATCAGCGCGTCCTTGCCGCCGCACTCGACCAGCACCGGGACCAGGTTCTCGGCGCAGGACGCCATCACGCGCTTGCCGGTGGCGGTGGAACCGGTGAAGGCGACCTTGTCCACCCCGGACGCGCACAACGCCGCGCCGGTCTCGCCGAACCCCGTCACCAGCCGGAACACCGGGTGCTCCGGTACCGCCTCGGCGAAGCTGTCGGCCAGCCACTGCCCGACGCCGGGGGTGAGCTCGCTGGGCTTGAACACCACCGCGTTGCCCGCGGACAGCGCGTAGGCGATGGAGCCCATCGGCGTGAACGCCGGGTAGTTCCACGGGCCGATCACGCCGATCACGCCGAACGGCAGGTACTCGACGGTGGCGGTCTGGTTGACCATCAGCACGCCGGAGGAGACCTTTCGGCGTTTCAGCACCTTCTCGGCGTTGCTCGCCGCCCAGTGCAGGTGGTCGATCACCAGGACCAGTTCGAGCCGGGCGTCGTCGAGCGGTTTGCCGGTCTCCGCGCAGATCACCCCGGCCAGCTCGTCCACCCGCTTGGCCAGCAGCTTTCGCCACTTGTCGAGGTGCTGCTTGCGGCCGGAGAAACCGAGTTCGGCCCAGGCCTCCTGCGCCTCGCGGGCCGCCGCGACGCCGGCATCGACCTCGGCCGCGGAATGGATCGGATGGCGCCCCACGACCTCGCCGGTGCGGGGGTCGATCGATTCGAACGTCGGGGACTCCGCGCTGGTCGCGGGCGGAATCTCGACGTCGCCTCGGGCGGTCTGGGTCATGGCCGGCCTCCCACCTTTACGTCGGTCGTTGTCATCGTGCAGCCTACGGAATCAAGAGGCCGACCGGGACCGTCAAGCCCGGGGCAACTTCGACCGCACCTGTCGGGCCAGATCTCCAGCACTGGTGCAGGGATCCAGCGGAACGCTCTCCGAGTTCGAGATCTCCACGTGCACGAACTCGCTGTCAGCAGCGGCCTTGCGGTGCTCCCACTCGATGGCGCAGCTCGGCGGATCGAGGTAGACCTCCACCGCGGTCGGGGCGCCCAGGTCCAGCGGCGGGGGCGGCGGCGCGCCCGGCGGCACGCCGGTCTCCTGCATGCTGCCGAGCTGGAAGCTCACCACCGCCACGACGCCGTTCTCGCCGAACCACTTGCACTCGTACAGCCCGCGGCCGCCGCTGCTGTCCGGGTTGGCGCCCGCCATGGCGCGGCGGAGCACCTCGGGGTCGGTGATCTCGCAGGGGTCGAAACCGGCCAGACCGCCCGAAGTCCGCGCGTTCACCTGCGGCTTGTTCCGCACCACGTCGATCACGTCGGTCAGCAGCTGCACCGCCGGTGAGCAGGCGTCGCCCTGCTCGCTGGAGAGCTGGATCCCCACGCCGCGGGCGGTTTCGAACATCTTCAGGTCGGCACCGGCGTAGGCCGCGCTGACGAAGCAGGTCCCGGTGCCGTTCTCGCTCATCTCCGCGGGCAGCCCGGCGATCTGGTGCTTGCTCGGCTCCTGCACCGCGTAGTCGAAGTACAGCGTCGCGCCGAAGTCCTTGCCGTTGTGGTCCTTCATGTAGTTCGAGCAGGTCCCGAACCCGTCCGGGCTGAACTCGGGCGCGGGCGTGCCGTACTTCTCCAGGCCGGCGGCCCGCAGGGTCTCGCACACGTCGATCCCGCGCAGCCGCTCCGGCGCGAACGCCGGGTCCAGCATCTCCCCCGGCTTGTCCGCCCGGAGCTCGGGCACCTCGACGGTTCGCCGCTCGGAAACGGTCGGCTCGACCCCGGGGGCGGCGCAGCCGGCCACGGCCAGCGCGCTGAGCAGGGCGACGATCAGGTGCACGGGACGGAACACGTCGCTCACATTAGCGATCGACCCGCGGCTCCGAGACGGGAACCGGTCGTTCTGCTGCAACGACGACGGCGCCCGCACCGTGGAGTGCGGACGCCGTCGTCGTGGTGCGGGCTCTCAGAACCCGTCTTTGGCTTTGAAACGCCGGAGGCGTTTAGCCCACCCCCGCAGCTCGCACCGCCGCGGGTTCTCAGACGTCGCCTGGCGAGGACAGCCCGTTCGCCGTGTATCGGACATACATAAGAACGGGATCCCGCAGCCAGGCGGCGTCTGAGGTTCCGCCACCCGCACCGCCACGCAAAACGAGTGCGTCAGACAGGTTTTACTGCTCGCCGACTTCGTCCGGGACCCGGATCGGGCGCAGGCGCGCCCAGGCGATGAAGACCGCGGCGAAGACGAGCATGCCGATGCCCGCCCAGAGGTTGATGTTCACGCCCGCCGACTTGTCGATCTCGGACTGCGGCTGCACGACGCCGACGACGGTGATCACCACGCCGTAGATGGCGAACAGCAGCGCGATGACGGTGCGGATGTCGAAGGCACCCGCGGAATGGCCGGAACCCTGTCCTGGCATGGGAAGACCTCCTCGGTCAGGCGAAGATGATGTTGAGGGCGATGACCAGGACCAGCGCGATACCGGCCAGCAGACCCGGACGGCGGTACCAGCCGGCGTCCTCGCCGCTGGTCGCCGCCTGGCGGCTCGACCGCGGCGTCAGCGAGTACACCAGCCCGGCCAGCTCGGTCTCCGGCTTCGGCTTGGTCACCAACGACACCACGACGCTGACGATGATGTCGACCACGAACGCCACGCCGGCGCCCACGAAGCTCGCGCCCTGGCCCGGCAGGTCCAGCACCCCGGTCTCGGACATCGCGAACACCACCACCGCGGACACCGTGCCCAGCACCAGACCGGCCCAACCGGCGTGCGGGGTCATCCGCTTCCAGAACATGCCGAGGATGAACGTGGCGAACAGCGGCGCGTTGAAGAACGAGAACAGCTGCTGCAAGTAGTCCATCAGGTTCGAGTAGCCGGAGGCGATGAACGCGGTGCCCACCGCCGCCAGCGTCGCGCCGACGGTCACCCAGCGGCCCATGTTCAGGTAGTAGCTGTCCGGCCGGTCCCGCACGATGTAGGTCTGCCAGATGTCGTAGGTGAACACCGTGTTGAACGACGACAGGTTCGCCGCCATGCCCGCCATGAACGACGCCAGCAAACCGGCCAGCGCGATGCCCAGGATTCCGTTGGGCAGCAGATCCCGCATCAACAACAAGATCGCGTCGTTGTAGCTCAGCGATCCGCCTTCCGGTCCACCGGCGGCCTTGTACTCGCTCATCTCCGGGATCACCACCGCGGCGATCATGCCCGGAATGATCACGATGAACGGGATGAACATCTTCGGGAACGCACCGATGATCGGCGTGCGCTGGGCGGCCGACATGCTCTTCGAGGCCATCGCGCGCTGCACCTCGACGAAGTTCGTCGTCCAATACCCGAACGAGAGCACGAATCCCAGACCGAACACCAGCCCGATCACGCTCCACACCGGGTTGGAGAAGCCGGTCAGCTCGGTGCCCGGCCAGGCCGAGAGCTGCTCCGCACCGCCCGGACCAGCGGTGACCTTGTCGATCAGGCCCTGCACGCCACCGACCTTGATCAGGCCCACGATCGTCAGCGGCAGCAGCGCCGCCACGATCACGAAGAACTGCAGGACCTCGTTGTAGATCGCCGCCGACAAACCGCCGAGCGCCGTGTACGACAGCACGATCGCCGCCGCGATCAACACCGAAACCCACAACGGCCAACCCAGCAGCGCATTCACGATGCTGGCCAACAGGAACAGGTTCACGCCGGCGATCAGAACCTGCGCGACCGCGAAAGAAATACCATTCACCAAATGCGCGGCACGACCAAAACGCCGCAACATGAACTCGGGAACACTGCGCACCTTCGAGCCGTAGTAGAACGGCATCATCACCACGCCCAAGAAGAGCATGGCGGGCACCGCGCCGACCCAGAAATAATGCATCGTCGGCATTCCGTATTGAGCACCATTGGCCGACATGCCGATGATCTCAATAGCGCCCAGGTTCGCCGAGATGAACGCCAACCCGGTCACCCACGCCGGCAGCGCCCGGCCCGACAGGAAGAAGTCCAGGCTCGTCGACACCGCCCGCCGAGCCAAATACCCGATACCCAGCACGAACGCGAAGTACAACGCCAACAGCACGTAGTCGACGGGATTCGCATCCAGCAACCGCCCCTGGGCTAGCAGCACCGCTACCCCACCTCCAGACCCAACAAAGTCCAACGACAACCACCACTCGGCAACCGCAGCCGGACAGTACCGCACAGTGCAGCAGCTCACACCGACCCGATATCAATTCGTTGGATCCGCAACTGAATCGATCATCGGCGCCGAGAGGCGGGGCCAAGCGAGTGATATGCGAAGCGCAACCCACCTGCGACGGATTGTGACCGGTACCGTCACATCAGGTACACGCGCAGCGGTCCAGGGGGAGGAGCCGTGAACGCCCGAATCGACTTGGCCATCATCGCCGGACTCGCCGAGGCCCCGATCGACTCCGCCGGAAAGGCCGGCACCGGACAAGACCGGTCGACCGCATTCCTGCGACATCTCGCCGACCTCATCGCGCCGTGGCCGGCGCTGCACTTGAACACCTGCCGCACGGGCGAGCCCGACGGCACCTGAGCTCAGACCCCGACGCCTTTCAGCAGCGTGTCGACCACCCGCGCCGCCAGCTCGTCGACGTCGCCGCCGTCCCAGCCGGCTTCGGCGGCCTCGTGGATCAGCGCGTAGTAGACCCGCCGAGCCCACTCCCGGTCCACGTCCGCGCGCAGCACACCTGAATCCGCAGCGCGGCCGAACAGGTCGATGCAGGACTGCCGCACCTCTTCGTGGATGCGCTCGACCTCGCCACCTGCGGTCCGGCTCATCGCGAAACCCCAGTCGACCTTCACCCGCAGCACGTTGGCGGTGACCTGGTGCAGCGCGACCAGCGGCGGAGCAGTGTCCGGGCGGGCCGTCGCGACGGCGTCGCGGAACTGCTCGGCCGCCCAGACGGCCATCGCCTCCACCAGCGACTCCCGGCTGGCGAACCGGCGGTGCACCGTGGTGCGCGCGACCCCCGCGGCCTCGGCGATCTGCGCCATGGACGCTCCCGGATCTGCGCGCAGCACGCGCTCAGCGGCCTCCAGGATCACCTGAACCGTCCGCTCCGAGTCCGCCCGCATCGCTCGCGTCACCCGGCGAACACTACAGCACTGTCCCAGCTGAACTATTAGTTGCAACATCTATGTTGCATCTCTATAGTTTGTCGCGTCACTCTCGACGCAACAGAGGAGGCAGGCGTGGACCTGCAGCTTTCCGGCAAGACCGCCCTCGTGACCGGCGCCAGCCGCGGCATCGGCCTGGCCATCGCATCCGCGCTCACCGCCGAAGGCATGCGCGTGGTCGCAGCGGCGCGCACGATCTCGCCGGAACTGGCGGCGACGGGCGCCATCGGAATCCCCGCCGACCTGTCCGAGCCCGACGCGCCGAAGCACCTGGTCGACCGGGCGATCGCCGAGGCAGGACCGCTAGACCTTCTGGTCAACAACGTCGGAGGCGGCGACGGCGGCCTGGTCGCCGGATTCGCCGAGCTCACCGACGAGCAGTGGCAGCAGACCTTCGAGCTGAACTTCTTCAGCGCGGTGCGCACCACCCGCGCAGCACTGCCGAGCCTGCTCGACCGCAAGGGCGCCATCGTCAACATCTCGTCGGTCGGCGCCCGGCTGCCGCACTCCGGACCGATGCCCTACACCACCGCCAAGGCAGCGCTGACCGCGTTCAGCAAAGCCCTGTCCACCGAAGTCGGACCGCAGGGCGTGCGGGTCAACACCATCTCCCCCGGCCCGGTGCGCACCTCGATGTGGGAGGGCGCCGACGGGCACGGCGCACAGCTCGCGGACGCGCTCGGCATCCCGCTGGCCGACCTGCTCGCCCAGCTCCCGGCGGAAGCGGGCATGACCACCGGACGCCTGGTCGAACCGACCGAAGTCGCGGCGCTGGTCGCCTTCCTCGCTTCCCCGCACGCGGCGAGCACCGCAGGCGCCGACCACCTCGTCGACGGCGGCGCGATCAAGACCGCCTGACGCGAGAAGGGGCGCCTCCCAGCACCGATGCCCGGGAAGCGCCCCTTCTCAGCAGAAGATCAGAACAGCCGGTACTCGTCCGGCTCGATGCCGCGCAGCTTCTCGTAGTCGAGCACCACGCAGCGGATGCCCCGGTCTTCCGCCAACGTGCGGGCCTGCGGCTTGATCTGCTGCGCCGCGAAGATGCCGGTCACCGGGGACAGTAGCGGGTCGCGGTTGAGCAGCTCCAAGTAGCGGGTCAGCTGCTCGACGCCGTCGATCTCGCCGCGCCGCTTGATCTCCACCGCCACGCTCGCGCCGTTGGCGTCCCGGCACATCAGGTCCACCGGGCCGATCGCGGTCGGGTACTCGCGGCGCACCAGCGACCACCCCTCGCCCAGCGTCGTCACGTGCTCGGCCAGCAGCTCCTGCAGGTGCGCTTCGACGCCGTCCTTGACCAGGCCCGGCTCGACGCCCAGCTCGTGCTTGGAGTCGTGCAGCACCTCTTCGACGGTGATCACCAGCTTCTCGCCGGCCTTGTTCTGCACCGTCCACACGCCCGGATCCTCGATCAGCCAGCACGGCGGGCTCATCCAGTTCAACGGCTTGTAGGCCCGGTCGTCCGAGTGCACCGACACCGAACCGTCGGACTTCACCAGCAGCAAGCGCTGCGCCATGGGCAGATGCGCGGTGAGTCGGCCGATGTAGTCCACCTGGCAGCGGGCAATGACGAGTCGCACCCGGCACAGCGTACGGGCGCCGATCGAGAAGCCGAGCACCCCCGTGTCCACCGGCGGGTCGAGCCAGGTCGGACCTCGATGTTCCCGCTGGGCGAGATAACGTTACCGCTCGTGTCATTCGCCCGAACCCTGATGCGCGTCAAACCCGCTGAGCAACTCGCCGACGAGGGCTCGCACACCCAGCTGCGCCGCACCCTCGGCCTGGTCCCCCTGGTGGCGCTCTCGGTCGGCGCGACGCTCGGAACCGGGATCTTCGTGGTGCTGGCCGAAGCCGCCCCGGCCGCCGGACCCGCGGTGGTCGTGTCCTTCGTGCTGGCCGGCCTGGCCGCGCTGTGCTCCGCCCTGGCCTACGCCGAACTCGCCGGCAGCGTCCCGGTGTCCGGTTCCGCCTACTCCTACACCTACGCCACGCTCGGCGAACTCGTCGCCTGGATCTGCGGCTGGTGCCTGCTGCTGGAGTACGGCGTGTCCGTCGCAGCGGTCGCCGTCGGCTGGGGCGGCTACCTGAACGAGTTCCTGCAGGGCACCGTCGGTGTCACCATCCCGGACGTGCTGTCCGCACCACCCGGCGAAGGCGGCGTGGTCAACATCCCGGCCGCGCTGATCGTGCTGCTGGCCACGTCCGTGCTGCTGCGCGGCGTGCGGGAAAGCGCGCGGGTCACCACCATCACCACCCTGCTCAAGATCGCGGTCCTGGTGTTCTTCGTCGCGGTGGCCATCACCGCGTTCAACTCGGACAACATGGCGCCGTTCGCCCCGTACGGCTTCGCCGGCATCTCGGTGGGCGCCTCGGCCGTCTTCTTCTCCTTCATCGGCTTCGACGCGGCCTCCACCGCAGGTGAGGAAGCCCGCAACCCGAAGCGGGACCTGCCGCGCGCGATCATCCTGTCGCTGGCCATCGTCACCGCGATCTACGTGCTGGTCGCCTTCGCCGCGGTGGGCGCGGTCGGCGTCGACGCGCTGGCCGACTCCAACGCCTCGCTGGCCACCGCGCTGCGCATCGTGACCGGGCAGGGCTGGGCCTCGGTGGTGCTCGCGTTCGGCGCGGTGGTCGCCATCGCCTCGGTGGTCCTGACCGTGCTGTACGGCCAGACCCGGATCCTGGTCTCGATGTCCCGGGACGGCCTGATGCCGGGCATGCTGTCGCAGGTCAACAGGCGCGCGGTGCCGGCCCGCAACACCCTCCTGGTCGGCGTCGTGGTGGCGCTGCTGGCCGCGGTCGTGCCGCTCAACCAGCTCGCCGAGGCGACCAGCATCGGCACCCTGGTCGCGTTCAGCCTGGTCAACATCGGCGTCCTGGTCCTGCGCCGGACCCGGCCGGAGTTGCCGCGCAGCTTCCGGACGCCGCTGATGCCGTGGATCCCGCTGCTGGGCCTGGCGCTGTGCGTGTACCTGATCTTCGGCCTGGACACCGTCACCTGGCTGACCTTCGCGGTGTGGACGGCGATCGGACTGGCGGTGTACTTCGGGTACGGGCGCCGGAAGTCCAAGCTGAACGGCGCGAGCAGCTGAGAACCGCGCACGGGGACCTTCTGACCTGAATGGTCGGGAGGTCCCCGTTCTCATTCGCGGCGCAGCCAGACGGCGGTGTCGGCGGGGAGGCCGTCCTCGAGCGGGGAGCTGGCCAGCAGGACCGAACCGGCGGGGAGCGGTGCGGTGGTGCTGCCGGTGTTCACCAGGACCAGGACCTCGCCGCGCCGGAAGGCCAGGACGTCGCCGACGTTCCGGTCGTCGTCCCAGCTGAACGACTCATTACCGCTGAACTCCCGGCGCAGCCGCAGAGCTGAGCGGTAGAGCTCCAACATCGAGTCGGGGTCTCCTCGTTGCGCCTCGACCGAGTAGTCGCCCCAGTCGCGGGGTTGCGGCAGCCACGGCCGGGGGCCGCCGAAACCGAACGACGGTCCGCCCCTGGTCCAAGGCAGCGGGACCCGGCAGCCGTCGCGGCCCTTGTCCTTGCCGCTGCGCTTCGGATCCCCCAGCACCTGCGCTGGCAGGTCGGCGACTTCCGGCAGGCCCAGCTCCTCGCCCTGGTACAGGTAGGCGGATCCGGGCAACGCCAGCACGAGCATGATCGCCGCCCTCGCCCGGCGGGTGCCGAGCTCCAGGTCGGCGGGCGGGTCGGTGCCGTTCGTCGTCAGCCACACGCGCGGGTCGACGCCACGAGGCAGGCCGAGCACCGACACCTGGCGCACCACGTCGTGGTTGTTCAGAGCCCACGTCGCCGTCCGGCCCACCGAACGCGCTGCCGCGATCGACTCCGCCACCACCCGGCGGTAGTCCGCGGCCCGCCAGCGCACCCGCAGGAACTCGAAGTTGAACGCCTGCTGGAGCTCGCCCGGGCGGATGTAGCGGACCCGGCGATCGCCCCGGACCCACGCCTCGGCCACGCCGATCAGCGGCGGATCGAACTCGTGGAAGATCCGGTTCCACTCGCGGTAGATCTCGTGGACCTCCGGCCGGTCCAGGAACGGGTGGTCCGGGTTGGCCGCGAAATCGTCGAGCCCCTCGCAGCCCTCGCCGCCCACCACGTCCCGGAGGGGTTCTCGCAGGTCCTTGACCAGGGCTGCGGCCACGTCGATGCGGAATCCGTCCACGCCCCGATCGCCCCAGAAGCGGAGGATGCCGGCGAACTCCTCGCGGACTCGCGGGTCGCGCCAGTTCAGGTCCGGTTGTTCCGGGGCGAACAGGTGCAGGTACCACTGCCCGTCGGAGGTCCGGGTCCAGGCCGAACCGCCGAAGCGGGACTCCCAGTTGCTCGGCGGACGGTCCGGGGCCCTGCCGTCCTTGAAGACGTAGCGATCGCGCTCCGGGGAACCCGGGGTGGCGGCCAGTGCTCGGCGGAACCACTCGTGCTGGTCCGAGGTGTGGTTCGGGACCACGTCGAGGAGGACGCGGAGGCCTCTGGCGTGGGCTTCGGCGAGCATCCGGTCGAAGTCGGCGAGCGTGCCGAGGGCTGGATCCACTTTGCGGTGGTCGGTGATGTCGTAGCCCGCGTCCGTCCACGGGGACCGGTAGCAGGGGGTCAGCCAGAGGGCGTCCACGCCGAGGTCGGTGAGGTGGTCCAGTTTGGACGTCAGGCCGGGGAGGTCGCCGATTCCGTCTCCGCTGGCGTCGGCGAAGCTGCGCGGGAGGACCTGGTAGACGACCGCGTTTCGCCACCAGGGGGTTGGCACTGGGGTCTCCTCCTCGGGTTTCTCGTTCGGCCTGGGTTGGGGTTTTCGGGTTTGTTCCTTGCGTTTCGGGATTGGTCGTGGTTGGGGCTGGTGGATGTTCCGCCGTGCTGGGCCATCCCCGCTTGGTCGGATTTTTGGGGCCGCGGTCCGGATGTCAAGCCCGGCCTGACGGCCGCCCCTTCGGGGTTTCAGGCTTGACATCCGGCCCGCAGCCCCCAGTTTGGCTTTGGGTCGCGGGGATGGCTCGTTGTGGGATTGCTGCGCTTCGCTCGCGGGGGCTGACCGTGGGGGGCGGGTGGGGCGTGGGTGGTTTCGCCGTGCGAGCGGGCGTGGTGCGGCTCGGCTGAACGATGCGGGGGGATGGCTGGGGTTGGCTCGGGTTCTCGATCGCGGCTGAACGCGTTTTTGGGGATACGCGTCGGTTGCAGCGGAACGTGCGGGGGGTGTCGTTGTCGCGCGGACGTCATCTCCGAGCTTGAAGAGCGGTCTTCGGAAGCTGATCTCCGGGACTGGAGCGTTCGTCGACCTAGCGGCAGGCCTAGATCAAACGCGGGTCGTTTACCCCTGTCCTGTAACGGTTTTCGCGTTTGCATGCGAGTTTTCACCTGATCAAGCGATCGTAAATCGCATGCGAACGATTGTTCGATTCGGGATCATTGAGGCATGACACCGTTGATGAGCGTTTCCGACGCCGCCGAGGGCGCCGAGGCCGGTGCGCGGTCGGCTCCGGTGTCCTGGACTGATGCCGACGTCGTCGCCCGGATCCAGGAGCTGGAGGAGTCCATGCGGGCGGCCATGTTCGAGCAGCTCCGGCTGATCGCCGAGGCCGAATGTCGCGGGCTGTTCGGGGAGCACGGGGCGCGGTCGATGCCTGCTTGGTTGCAGGGCCTGCTCAACATCGACTACCGCGATGCCAGGGGGCGCGTCGCCGTTGCGCACAACGTCGAGGACCGCGCGACGCTCCACGGCGAGCCCGTCGCCGCCGATCTCCCCGCCACCGCAGCCGCCATGGCCGAAGGTGCGATCGGCCTGGAGCACGCACGCGTGATCGTCGCCGGGATCAAGAAGCTCCCTGAGCACGCGCGGTGCCACAGGCTGGCCGAGGTCGATTCGATGCTGGCCGGATGGGCGCGGCAGATGCCGCCGCGGGAGCTGGCGATCATCGCCGAGCGGCTCCGCTACCTGCTGGACCAGGACGGGGCCTACCGCGACGAGGAGAACCAGCACGAAGCGCGGGAACTGCACTACACCACCGCGCGCGACGGCATGATGGTCATCAAAGCGCGCCTCGACCGCGAGACCGGGGCGAAGTTCGCCGCCCTGGTCGAGCCGCTGGCCGCGCCCCGACCGGAGCTCGACGGCGAGAAGGACCCCCGCACCGCCGGTCAGCGCAACGCCGATGCGCTCGGCGCGATCCTGGACCTGGCCGCGGGTTCCGACGAGATGCCGCGAGCGGGTGGCCAGCGCCCGCACCTGACCGTCACCGTCGACTTCGACGAGCTCAAGCGCGGCCTCGACCGGGGCGACGAAGACGGCATGCCCGGGACCCTGGACGCCACCGATCGGTCGATCACCGCCGAGAACATCCGCCGCATCGCCTGCGACTGCGAGGTGCTGCCGATGGTCCTCGACAGCGACGGGATCCCCCTCGACATGGGCCGGACCAAGCGCACCGCGCCCGCCCACATCCGTGCCGCGCTGCTCCAGCGCGACGGCGTTTGCGCCTTCCCCGGCTGCGATCGACCGCCCGGGGCACCCGACGCGCACCACATCGTGTCCTGGATCGACGGCGGGCCCACCGACCTGTCGAACCTGGTCATGCTCTGCGGACACCACCACCGCACGGTGCACGGCCAGCGGTGGGAGATCGCCGTGCACGACGGGCGCCCCACCTTCACCCCACCATCCACAGTGGACCCGTCACGAACACCGCGACCAGGCGGCCGGGCGACACCGGCCCAGCACCGCGCGCTCATCGAACGGCACCTGCCGAGACCGCGCGGACCCGCGCACGCGCTTGCCGGCTGAGCAGGCGCGTCGACCCCGCGCGCCTGCCTTCCGGCACCATGGCGGCATGGAGCAGACGAGCAGCCGCGAGGTGTACGCGAATCCGTGGATGTCGGTGCGCGAAGACGGGGTGCGCCGGGACGACGGCTCCGAAGGGATCTACGGGGTCGTCGACAAACCCCACTACGCGCTGGTGATCCCGCTCGACGGGGACCGGCTCCACCTCGTCGAGCAGTACCGCTACCCGCTGGGCCTGCGCCGCTGGGAATTCCCGCAAGGCACCGCACCCGACCGGATCGACATCGACACCGCCGAACTCGCCGCCCGCGAACTCCGCGAGGAAACCGGCCTGCGAGCGGCGAACATGGTCGACCTCGGCACCCTGGACGTCGCACCGGGCATGTCCAGCCAACGCGGACGCGTGTACCTCGCGACCGGCCTGACCACCGGCGCGCACGAACGGGAACACGAGGAACAGGACATGCGCACCGCGTGGTTCAACCGCACCGAATTCGAGAAGATGATCGCCGCGGAGGAGATCACCGACGCGCAGTCGATCGCGGCCTACACCCTGCTCCTGCTGCACGAACGCCGGAACCCGGCGTGACCGCGCGAGATCAGTCGGTCACGCGCTCGATGTCCGCGCCCAGGCTGCGCAGGTTCTCCACGAAGTTCGGGTAACCGCGGTCGATGTGGAAAACGTCCCACACCTCGGTCACGCCGTCCGCGCACAGACCCGCCAGCACCAGGCCCACACCGGCGCGGATGTCCGTCGCCCACACCGGGGCGCTGGAAAGCCGGTCCAGCCCGCGCACGACCGCGTGGTGGCCGTCGGTGCGCCCGTCGGCGCCCATCCGCACGAGCTCCTCGATGAACCGGAACCGGGACTCGAACAGGTTCTCGGTGATCATCGACGTGCCGTCGGCCACCGCGGACAGCGCCAGCGCCATCGGCTGCAGGTCGGTCGGGAAGCCCGGGTAGGGCAGGGTGACGAAGTCCACCGCGTGCGGGCGGCCGTGCATCACCACGCGGAAGCTCTCCTCGCCGGTGGTCACCTCCGCACCAGCGCTGCGCAGCTTCTCCAGCACCAGGTTCACGTAGCCGGGGTCCACCCCGCGCACCGTGATGTCACCGCGGGTCGCCGCAGCGGCGAAAGCCCAGGTCGCACCGACGATCCGGTCGCCGATCACGCGGTGCTCGACCGCCTTGAGCGCGGTCACGCCGTGCACCGTCAGCGTGGACGTGCCGGCACCCTCGATCTTGGCGCCCATCTGCTGCAGCATCACGCACAGGTCGATGATCTCCGGCTCGCGGGCCGCGTTGTCGATCACCGTGGTGCCCTCGGCCAGCACCGCGGCCATCAGGATGTTCTCCGTCGCGCCCACGCTCGGGAAGTCCAGCCAGATCTGGGCGCCGCGCAGGTTCTCCGCCTCGGCGACCACCGCGCCGTGCTCGATGTGGCTGGTCGCGCCCAGCTGCCGCAAACCGTTCTGGTGCATGTCCAGCGGCCGGGACCCGATCGCGTCGCCGCCCGGCAGCGTCACGACCGCGCGGCGGCAGCGGGCCACCAGCGGTCCGAGCACGCACACCGAGGCGCGCAGCTTGCCCATCGACGGCGAAACCGCCTCGTGGCTGATCTCCGCGGGCGTCGTGATGTTCACCGTGCCGCCGTCGATCGACACGTCGCAGCCGAGGCTGCGCAGCACGTCGGCCATCAGCGGAACGTCGAGGATCTCCGGGCAGTTGACGATCGTCGTCGTGCCCTCCGCCAACAGCGCGGCCGCCATCAGCTTCAACACGCTGTTCTTCGCACCGACCACGTCGACCTCGCCGACGAGACGCGCTCCGCCGTGTACCCGGAAGTGCTCACTCACGAGCATCGAGGTTACGGCCCGCCCACCACCGCCATCGGGGCGGGTGCGCCGGGAGGCCGACAAACCGGGAACCTCCCCGGCCCGCCCGCCTAGGCTGTCGGCATGGCTGTCCACCTCACGAAGATCTACACGCGGGCCGGGGATTCCGGCACGACCCGGCTGTCGGACAACTCCAAGGTGCACAAGACCGATCCGCGGCTGGTCGCCTACGCCGACGTGGACGAGACCAACTCGGTGCTCGGCGTGGCACTGGCCACCGCTGACCTCGGCGAAGACGTCGTCGCGGTGCTGCGCGCGGTGCAGAACGACCTGTTCGACGTGGGCGCGGACCTGTCCACCCCGATCGCGGAGAACCCGAAGTACCCGCCGCTGCGCATCACCCAGAACTACGTCGACCGGCTCGAGGGCTGGTGCGACGAGTTCAACGAGCGGCTCGGCAAGCTGGACTCGTTCATCCTGCCCGGCGGCACTCCGGGCGGGGCGCTGCTGCACCAGGCGCGCTGCGTGGCCCGTCGGGCCGAGCGCTCTGCGTGGGCGCTGCAGGAAGCCGACGAGGAGCGCACCTCACCGCTGCCGGCGAAGTACCTGAACCGGCTGTCGGACCTGCTGTTCATCCTGGCGCGCGTGGCCAACCCGGACGGCGACGTGCTCTGGAAGCCGGGCGGGAACGCCTAGCTACAGCTCCTTGGCGTAGCAGCGGCTCAGCGGATCGTCCCGGTACGCGCCGAACTTCTCGATCTCCGCGTAGCCGGCGGAGGTGTAGAGGCCGATCGCCTCCGGCTGGCGCTCACCGGTCTCCAGCACCATGCGCTTGCGGCCGGCCTTCGCGGCGGTGTGCTCCAGCTCGGCGAGCAGCTGCCGCGACAGGCCGCTGCCACGCGCCTCGGCCACGATGAACAGCCGCTTCATCTCGGCATCGCCGTCCTGGAGTCCCGGCTCATCGCCCTCGCGGGCGCGCCACCCGCCCGAACCGACCGGGCGGCCGTCCGAGTAGCCGAGCAGGAACAGCCCCTGCGGTGGCCGGAACTCGGCCGGATCGACCGCGGTGACGTCCTCCTCGCCGTAGCGGTCGACGTACTCCTGTTGCAGGACCTCGATCAGCTGCTGGGAGTCCGGGTGGTCGTAGTCGACGATCTCGATGCGCACCCCGGGAGAGTAGTTCGACGCCTTCGGATCACCCCAGCGCTTTTTCGTACCAGTGCCGCGCGTACTCGTTGTCGTTGTAGGCCGGGATCTCCCGGTATCCCGCCGAGTCGTAGAGGGCTCGTGCCTCGCGCAGCTCCGCCGCGGTGTCCAACCGGACCCGGTCGCAGCCGAGCTGCCGGGCCTGCTCCTCCAGCTCGGCGAGCAGCGCCCGCCCGGCACCTCTCCCCCGCAGCTCCGGCGAGATCCACATGCGCCTGATCTCCCCGACGCCGTCCGGCTCGGTGCGCACCGCGCCGCAGCCGAGGACCCGCCCGTCGACGCGCACCACCAGGAACGCCCCCGCGGGCGGGACGAAGTCGCTCTTGGCCGGTGGGGCGGCGCGGGAGGTGTCGAACCCGCTCGGGAAGCGCCGGTCCAGCTCGGCGACGTACTCGCCGAGCGCCTGCTGCGCGTCCGGGCTGTCGATGGGTTCGAGTTCGATCGTGAAACTGGCCTGCTTGGTCACGCCCCCAGTCTTTCCCCGACCGCCCGTTCACATCCAGTTATCGATTCTTGGGGCGCGTAAAGTGAACCTTCATGCTCGACCCGTCCCGGCTCCTCGTCCTGCTGGCGCTGCGCGAACACGGCAGCGTGACCCGCGCCGCCGAACAGCTCGGCCGCACCCCACCGGCGGTGTCCCAGCAGCTGATCCGCCTGGAGGACGAGGTCGGCGCCCAACTGGTCGAGCGACTCCCCCACGGCGTCCGCCTGACCCCGCTGGGCTCCCGCATGGCCGAACGCGCGGAACGCATCGCCGCCGCGCTGCACGACGCCACCAGCGACGCCCAGCGCTTCCGCGACGAGCACCGCAACCGGCTCCGCCTCGGCGCCTTCCCCACCGCGGGGCTCGCACTGCTCCCCGAGGCGCTGGCCGCGATGCGCCACCGCCACCCCGACGCCGAGCTGTCCGTCGTCGACCTCGGCCCGGCCAACGGCATCGAGCGGGTCGCGGAGCACCGCCTGGACCTCGCACTGGTCGGCGAGTACACCGAGCCGCTGGAGGCGCAACCAGGCGTCCGCCTCGTGCACCTGCTGGACGACCCGGTCCACGCGGTGCTCCCCACCGACCATCCGCGCGCCGGGAACACCTCGCCGCAGCTCGTGGACTTCCGCGACGACACCTGGGCCAGCGCGCCGATGGACCTCCCGAACCGCCAGCAGCTCGAAACCGCCGCGCGCGCCGAGGGCTTCGCTCCGCGGGTCGCGTTCGAGTTCGAGTCCTACGCCGTCGCCGAGGCCGTGGTGTCAGCCGGCGTGGCCGTCTCGTTCATCCCGCGCCTGGCCATCGCAGGCGCTCCGGGCACCACCCACCGGCCGCTCGCGTCCGGGCTGCACCGGCGCATCCACGCCGCCGTGCCGACCAGCACCAGGCACGCACCGCTGACCGAGGTGTTCCTCCAACTGCTCCACGACATCAGCCACGACTTGAGCAGGGCGTGAAAAAGCGGGGCCCGGAAAGCGGACCCCGCTGAAAAGCTCTTCGACCGGCGCTCAGGACGCCCACGGCACCGAATGGCCGGGCGGCGCCGACTCGAGCCAGGACAGGAAACCGGTCAGCGCATCGCGCCCCATCGCCAGCTCCAGATCCGGACCGGTCAGGTCCAGCACGGTCGAACCGGCGGGCATCGCGTACGCCTCCGCCGTCGTCGGCTCGCGCCGCTGGGCGATCTCCACGTTGCGGCGGTTGATCACCCAGTTCGGCCCCGACCGCAGGCTCAGCACGCGGTACCAGGCGAACTCCTCGCCCCGGTAGTGCGCCACACCCAGGTGCCAGCCCCGACCCGCGCCGTCCTTGCTGATACGCAGCGCCACGTCGATGCCCCCGGCGCGCAGTTCCCGGAGCCGCCGCCAGGCGAGCCCGGCAACGACCAGGGCTGCCACCAGCAGCAGCCCTAACGCCACCACGAACCACACGACCGGGGAGCCCATGCCAGGCCCGGATCAGGCCGCGTGACCGGCTGCTCGCAATCGGCTCGCAGCCCGTGCTCGGGCCTGCTCGTCCTCGCTCTTGGCGTCCTGGCGGGCCTGCGCGACGTCGATCTCGTCGGCCAGCTCCGCGGACTCGGCCAGCACGCTCACACCGTTCGCGGTGACCGACAGGAACCCGCCGTGGACCGCAGCGGTCACGGTCTCCTTGTCGGCAGTGGTGATGCGCACCACACCGCCCTCGATCAGCTCACCGAGCAGCGGCTCGTGCCCCGGCAGGACACCGATCTCTCCCTCGGTGGTCTGCGCGACAACAGCGGTCGCTTCCCCGGACCACAGGCGGCGCTCGACGGCGACCAGTTGGACGGACATGTTGGCCACGCGCGTCTCCTTTGTCGGGTGTTTGCCCGCAGTCTATCCGGTGCCACCAGGGCGATCGTGACTGGCCGGGCGGGAAGGCTTGCTTGCGGCAACGGGGTCGAGGCCCGTCGGACCTCGACCCCGTTGCCGGTTCGTGCGGACCCCTAGCGGGGTCGTGCGCTCACTTCTCGGTGAGCTTCTTGTAAGCCGCTTCGAGGTCGTCCAGACCACCGATGGACAGGAAGGCCTGCTCCGGGTAGTGGTCGAAGTCGCCCTTGCACAGCTTGTCGAACGCCTCGATGGTCTCCTTCAGCGGAACGAAGGAGCCCTCCTGGCCGGTGAACTGCTTGGCCACGAAGAAGTTCTGCGACAGGTAGCGCTCGATGCGACGCGCCCGCTGCACCGTCACCTTGTCCTCTTCGGACAGCTCGTCCATACCGAGGATGGCGATGATGTCCTGCAGTTCCTTGTACTTCTGCAGGATCCGCTTGACCTCCTGCGCCACCCGGTAGTGCTCCTCGCCGACGATCGCCGGGTCGAGGATGGTGGAGGTGGAGGCCAGCGGGTCCACCGCCGGGTAGATGCCCTTCTGCGAGATCGCACGGGAGAGCTCCGTGGTCGCGTCCAGGTGGGCGAAGGTGGTGGCCGGCGCCGGGTCGGTGTAGTCGTCCGCCGGCACGTAGATCGCCTGCATCGAGGTGATCGAACGGCCCCGGGTCGAGGTGATGCGCTCCTGCAGCTCACCCATCTCGTCGGCCAGCGTCGGCTGGTAACCCACCGCGGACGGCATGCGGCCCAGCAGGGTCGACACCTCCTGGCCCGCCTGGGTGAACCGGAAGATGTTGTCGATGAACAGCAGCACGTCCTGGTTCTGCACGTCGCGGAAGTACTCCGCCATCGTCAGAGCGGACAGCGCCACCCGCATGCGGGTGCCCGGCGGCTCGTCCATCTGACCGAACACCAGCGCGGTGTCGGCCAGCACGCCCGACTCGTCCATCTCGACCCAGAGGTCGTTGCCCTCGCGGGTTCGCTCACCGACACCGGCGAACACCGAGGTACCACCGAAGTTCTTGGCGACTCGGCGGATCATCTCCTGGATGAGCACCGTCTTGCCCACACCGGCGCCACCGAACAGACCGATCTTGCCACCCTGCACGTACGGGGTGAGCAGGTCGATCACCTTGATGCCGGTCTCCAGCATCTCGGTCTTGCCCTCGAGCTGGTCGAAGCTCGGCGCCTTGCGGTGGATCGTCCACTTCTCGGCGTCGGCCGCGTAGCCCGGCTCGTCCAGGCAGTGGCCCAGCGCGTTGAACACGTGGCCCTTGACCACGTCACCGACCGGCACCGAGATGCCCGCGCCGGAGTCGGTCACGGTCACGCCGCGGACCAGGCCCTGGGTCGGCTGCATCGAGATCGTCCGCACGACGCTGTCGCCCAGGTGCTGGGCGACCTCGAGCGTCAGCGTCTTGGCCATGCCCTCGGCGGTGATGTCCACCGTGAGGGCGTTGAGCAGGTCCGGCACCTGGTCGCGCGGGAACTCGACGTCCACGACCGGGCCGAGCACCCGGACGACGCGGCCGGTGCCAGTGCTGGTGGCAGTAGCAGCAGTCATGTCACTCACTTCCTGCGGACGAGAGCGCCTCGACACCGCCGACGATCTCGCTGATTTCCTGGGTGATCTGGGCCTGGCGGGCCTGGTTGGCTTCGCGGCTGAGGTTGCGGATCAACTCGTCCGCGTTGTCCGTCGCCGACTTCATCGCCGTCCGCCGGGCCGCGTGCTCCGCGGCCGCCGAGTCCAGCAGACCCGCGTACAGCCGGGTCTTGATGTACTTCGGCAGCAGCGCGGCGAACAACGTCTCGGCGTCCGGCTCGAACTCGTAAGCGGACTTGAGCGTCTTTTGCACCGGCTCGTCGGAGTACTCGACCTCGAGCGGAGCGATCCGCCGGACCGCCGGCCGCTGGGTGAGCATCGAGACGAACTCGGTGTGCACCAGGTGCAGCTCATCCACGCCCAGCTTACCGTCCGGACCACCGTCGTCGAGGTAGTCGTCAGCACCCGCCAGGAAGGCCTTGACCAGCGTCTCGCCGATCTCGGCCGCGTCGGAGTACTCGGGGCGGTCGCTGAACCCGGTCCAGCTCGCCTCGATCTTGCGCTGCCGGAACCGGTAGTACGACTCGCCCTTGCGGCCGATGACGTACAGCACCGGGTCCTTGCCCTGCTCGCGCAGCAGGGACTGCAGCTCTTCGGCCGCCTTGATCACGTTGGCGTTGTAGCCACCGCAGAAACCCCGGTCGCTGGTCACGACCAGCACGCCGGCGCGCTTCGGGTTCGAGCGCTCGGTCAGCAGCGGGTGGTCCAACGTGCTCACGTCGGCCAGCGCGGACAGGACGTTGGTGATCTCCGTGGCGTAAGGCCGCGAAGCCTCCACCCTGGCCTGCGCCTTCATGATGCGCGAGGTAGCGATCAGCTCCTGCGCCTTGGTGATCTTCCGGGTCGACTTGATCGACCGGATGCGGTTCCGGAGTTCCCGAAGTTGAGCCATTACGTCACTTCTTCGGTGCGGGTCGGTTGACCTTCACGGTCTCCTGGCCCACCTCGTCCGCGGCCAGCGCCTCGGCGTCCGGCTCGCTCGGCGCCACGGAGGCGCCGTCCGAGGCGGTGAACTGCTTCTTGAAGTCCTCGACCGCGTCCACGATCGACTTCTCGCCGTCCGCGGACAGCTTGCCGGTCTCGACGATGTCCTTGAGCGTCGTCTCGTGGGTCCGGCGCATGTGCGCCAGGAACTCGGTCTCGAAGCGGCGCACGTCGGCGACCGGCACCGAGTCCAGGTGGCCCTTGGTGGAGATGAAGAGGGAGACGACCTCTTCCTCGACCGGGAGCGGCTCGCCCTGGCCCTGCTTCAGGACCTCCATCAGGCGGGCACCGCGGTCCAGCTGCGCCTTCGACGCGGCGTCCAGGTCGGAGGCGAAGGCCGAGAAGGCCTCCAGCTCGCGGTACTGGGCCAGGTCGAGCCGGAGCGAACCGGTGACGCCCTTCATCGCCTTGATCTGCGCCGAACCACCAACGCGCGACACCGAGATACCGACGTCGATGGCGGGGCGCTGACCGGCGTTGAACAGGTCGGACTGCAGGAAGCACTGACCGTCGGTGATCGAGATGACGTTGGTCGGGATGTAGGCCGACACGTCGTTCGCCTTGGTCTCGATGATCGGCAGACCCGTCATCGAACCGGCGCCCATCTCGTCCGACAGCTTCGCGCAGCGCTCGAGCAGGCGCGAGTGCAGGTAGAAGACGTCACCCGGGTAGGCCTCGCGGCCCGGCGGACGACGCAGCAGCAGCGAGATCGCGCGGTACGCCTCGGCCTGCTTGGTCAGGTCGTCGAAGATGATCAGGACGTGCTTGCCCTGGTACATCCAGTGCTGACCGATGGCCGAACCGGCGTACGGCGCCAGCCACTTCAGACCCGGCGAGTCGGAGGCCGGGGCGGCGACGATGGTGGTGTAGTCCATCGCACCGGCGTCCTCGAGGGACCGCTTCACGCCGGCGATCGTGGAGCCCTTCTGGCCGATCGCGACGTAGATGCAGCGGACCTGCTTGTCCGGGTCGCCGGTGGCCCAGGCCTTCTTCTGGTTGATGATCGTGTCGACCGCGACCGTGGTCTTGCCGGTCTTGCGGTCACCGATGATCAGCTGGCGCTGGCCGCGACCGATGGGGGTCATCGAGTCGATGGCCTTGATGCCGGTCTGCATCGGCTCGTGCACGCCCTTGCGCTGCACGACCGTCGCCGCCTGCAGCTCCAGCGGGCGCTGCTCCTCGGCCTCGATCTCGCCGAGTCCGTCGATCGGGTCACCCAGCGGGTTGACCACGCGGCCCAGGAAGCCGTCGCCGACCGGGATCGAGAGGACCTTGCCGGTCCGCTTGACCTCCTGGCCCTCCTCGATCTTCTCGGACTCGCCCAGGATGACCGCACCGATTTCCTGGGCTTCCAGGTTCATCGCGACACCGTAGATGCCGCCGGGGAACTCCAGCAGTTCCTCGGTCATCACCGAAGGCAGGCCCTCGACATGGGCGATGCCGTCACCAGTATCGGTGACGACCCCGACCTCCTCGCGGCTGACCTCCGGGGAGTAGCTGGAGACGTACTTCTCGATCGCACTGCGGATCTCGTCCGACGAGATCGTCAGCTCCGCCATGTCTCGTTCCTGCCCTCGGTTCGTTCTTGGAAGGGAGTGGGTGTTCGACGCGTGGTCGCCACGAGCCTCAGCTAGTTGGCGAGGTCGCGTCGAAGGGACTGCAGGCGTCCCGTGATGCTGCCGTCGATGACCTCGTCGCCGACCTGGATCAGCAGCCCGCCCTCGACCCCGGGATCAACCTCGAGGTGCAGGGCGATCGGGCGTGCGTAGATCCGCTGCAGGGTGCGCGCCAGCCGCTGCTGCTGCTCCTCGCTGAGCGGGATCGCAGAGCGGACGTGGGCCACCGAGCGTTCGCGGCGCTTCGCCGACAGCTCGGCCAGCTCTTCCAGACCCTCGCTGACCCGACGGCCGCGCGGCCGGGCCACCAGCTGGCGGACCAGGTTCAAGGTGACCGGTTCGACCTTGCCCGCGACGAGCTGGTCGACGACCGCGTCCTTGCCCGCGGGGTCCCCGGTCGGGGCCGACAGCAACCGCTCCAGGTCGACCTGCGAGCCGACGATGCGGCCCAGCCGGAACAGCTCGTCCTCGACGGCGTCGAGGCGACCGGCGCGCTCGGCCTGCACCAGCAGTGCGGTGCGGGCCAACCGCTCCAGACCGTCGACCAGGTCGTTCGCCCCGGACCAGCGGGACCGGACGGCTTCGACGACAACCGGCAGCGACCGCGCGCCGAGCTTGTCCGCCAGCAGCCCGCGGGCCAGGTCTTCCCTGGACCGCGGGTCGATGGAGGCGTCGGCGAGCGCCCGCCGCAGCGTGGACTCCCCGCCCAGCAGAGCGGCCACGCCGAACAGCTCGTCGGCGAGCCCGGTGATCTCCGCGGCCGAGGCCCCGTCAGTGGCCTGCAGCAGCTGCAGCTCGGTGGCTGCCAGTGCCTCGCGGCTCGCGGCGTTCACGAGGGTGCTCAACTCTCAGCGCCTTTCACTCGGTTAGGCCTTGGAAGATTCAGCCGGGGCCGAGGTGGCCTCCAGCTCGTCCAGGAACCGGTCGACGGTGCCCCGCCGACGGGCCTCGTCCTCCAGGGACTCGCCGACGACCCGGCCGGCCAGCTCGACCGCCTGGCGGCCGAGGTCCGACCGCAGCTCGGCGACGATCTGCGCCCGCTGGTGCGCCAGCGCGGTCTGGCCCTGGTTGACGATCCGCTCGGACTCGGCCTGAGCCTGGGCGCGCATCTCTTCCAGGATCTGCTGGCCTTCAGCACGGGCGTCGTCGCGGATCCGGGCCGCTTCTGCGCGAGCCTCAGCCAGCTGAGCCTTGTACTGCTCCAGCGTCCGCTGGGCCTCGGCCTGCGCGGCCTCGGCCTTGGCGATACCGCCCTCGATCCGTTCGCTGCGCTCCGCGTAGACCTTCTCGAAGCGCGGAACCGCGAACTTCCAGAGCACGAACAGCAGCAGCAAGAACGCGATCAGACCGACCACGATCTCCGCCGGCTCGGGGATGATCGGGTTGTGCTCGCCTTCCGCGGCCAGCAGCATCTGCGTCTTCACCACAACGTCTCCCAACGCGTTGAGCCGTTAACTCAGGCAGCGGAAGCGATGAAGTAAACGACCAGACCGATCAGCGCCAGCACCTCGACCAGAACGAAGGAGATCCAGGCGATGCCCTGCAGCTGGCCCTGGGCCTCCGGCTGGCGGGCGGTGCCGTTGATGACCGCGGCCCAGATCAGGCCGACGCCGACACCCGGGCCGATAGCGCCCAGGCCGTAGCCGATGGCGGCCAGACCGGGGTTGATGGAGCCCGCGGCCTCAGCTGCCTGCGCGAGAACGATGTTGCTCACTGTCACTACCTTTCACTCGGTCCGCTTCTCGGCGCGGATCGACAGGTCCTTTTATCGGAACGAAGTCTTTTGGTCAGTGGCCTTCGGACACTCGTCAGTGGCCTTCGGACAGCGCTGCGCCGATGAAGCTCGCGGTCAGCAACGCGAAGATGTACGCCTGCAGCACCTGGATCAGGGCCTCGACGAAGGTCAGCGCGATCGCGAAGGCGAAACCGACGATCGAGATCGGCTTGAACATGGCGCTGGCCTCGGTCAGCAGGTACTCACCTCCGAGGGTGAACACCAGCAGGATCAGGTGGCCGGCGAACATCGCGGCGAACACTCGGATCGCCAGAGCAGCGGGCTGCGCGATGAACTTCTGGAAGAGCTCGATCGGCGACAGCAGCACGTAGATCGGCTTCGGCACCCCGGGCGGGAACATGATGTGCTTGAAGTAGCCCAGGAACCCGTGCCGGGCGAAGCCGACACCGTGCATCACCAGGTACACCATGAGCGCCAGCGCGATCGGGAAACCGATGCGGGACATGGTGGGGAACTGGATGATCGGGATGATGCCGAAGATGTTGTTCACCAGGACGAAGGTGAACAGCGTGAAGATCAGCGGCACGAACGGGCGGAAGTCCTTGGCCCCGATGTGTTCCCGCGCGATCTTGTTGCGGCTGAACTCGTAGATGAACTCCGCGACGAACTGCCCCTTGCCCGGAACCAGCTTCAGCTTCCGGGTGGCGATCACGAAGTAGGCGCCCACGATGATCGCCGAGAGCACGACGAGGAGCATCGGCTTGGTGACTCCGCCGAAGATCGGCGGAAGGACAAAGCTATCGGCACCCGGCGGTGTGAAAGTTCCGCCCTCAGCCAGCATCAGCGCGCCCAACTGGGCTCCTTCCGGTTCTCCCAGCGGAACTTCACTCCACCGGGGGAATCGTCACGTTTTGCACTTAACGTACCTGATACGCGATCGGGCACGAGGAGGGGCCCTCCCCGCCGCCTGCGACCGCGTGAACTCCGAAGAGTCGAGGCCCGGCGCTGCGCGGGGAAGGAATCTGGTGCGAGACGATACCAGCGGGTAGGTAGGCAACCGACATGTGGTCCGAAAATGCCCAGCCCGCGGGACCGTCAGGACCCTGGCACGATCGTGGGAATCTTGGTGCGCTTGAACGCGACCACCTCGGCCCCCGCCCACACCATCACGGTGGCCAGCATGGTGAACGCCAGCGACTCCCGGTGCAGCGCTTCGACACCGCCGAGCAACGTCATCACCACCAGCAGCACCAGCATCTTCCCGACGTAGCCGCCGAGCGCGGCGACCATCACGAAGTGCGGGTTCATGCCGCCGGTGAAGCGCATCAACCAGATCGTCAGCAGCGACGAGCCGAACGCCACGACACCGCCGACCAGCGCTCCGAGCAGCCCGGGGGTACCGACCAGAGCGGTCGCCACGACCGCCGCGACCACCACCGTCGCGACGCCCGGCCACACCGCGGTGCGCAGCATGGCCGATGCGAGCCTGCGCACCGTCTCGGCGTGCGGGTTCACGGTCGGCTCATCGGTGGTTTCGCTCATCAGGACTCTCGTTCAGCTCGGGCTCGCATACGCGGAATCACCGAGATGATAGCCGCCAGCAGCACCCCGAGGCCTACGACCCACGCCACAACCACGGCGTTGAACAGCGTCAACGACACCGCGCCGAACGAGATGACCGCCGCCCACAGGTAGATGAGCAGCACCGCGCGGCGCTGCGAATGCCCGATTTCCAGCAGCCGGTGGTGCAGGTGCATCTTGTCGGCGTGGAACGGGCTCTTGCCCGCCTTCGTGCGCCGCACCACCGCCATGATCAGGTCCAGCAGCGGGACGAACAGCACCGCCGCGACCACCAGCAGCGGGGACAGCAGCGCGATGGTGTCGCTCGGGTCGACGTCGTTGGTGAGCATCCGCCCGGACGCCGAGGTGCTGGCGGTGGCCAGCATCAACCCGATCAGCATGGAGCCGGAGTCGCCCATGAACAGCTTCGCGGGCTGGAAGTTGTACGGCAGGAAGCCCAGGCAGGCGCCTGCGATGGCGGCCGCGATCAGCGCCGGCGGGTAGGCGTTGACGTCGCCGTTCTGCCGGTCCAGCACGCCCAGGCAGAACACGAACGTCGCGGTCGCCGAGATCAGGCCGATCCCGGAGGCCAGCCCGTCGAGCCCGTCGACGAAGTTCATCGCGTTGATCATCGCGACGGTGAGCAGCACGGTCAGCAGCTGGCCCTGGTTGCTGCTGAGCACCATCAGCTGGCCGACCGAGTCCTCGGAACCGCCCCAGGGCACCCACAGCACGAACCACTGCACCCCGGCGATGACCAGGATCCCGGCGGAGGTGACCTGCCCGGCCAGCTTGGTCAGCGAGTCCAGCTCGAAGCGGTCGTCCAGCGCGCCGACCAGCACGATCAGCCCACCGGCCGCGACCGCGGCCCAGGCGTCGTTGGAGTAGGTGAAGCCGCGGGAGAGCGCGGGCAGGTTCGAGGCCAGGAAGATCGCCGCCAGCACCCCGCCGTACATCGCGACGCCGCCCATCCGCGGCATCGGTTCGACGTGCACGTCGCGCTGCCGCGGGTAGGCCACGGCGCCGACCCGGAACGCCAGCAGGCGCACCAATCCGGTCAGCAGGAACGTGGTCGCCGCCGCGGTGAGCAGGACCAGCAGGTACTCACGGGCGGGAAGCCCGGCTGGAGCCCAGGATTCGCTGTCCATGCCGGTGGCTCACGCACCCGGTCGCGGGTGGTCGACGTCCAGCCCCCAGAACGGATTCTTCAAGCCCAGCGCTCCTCGTCGCATTCCACGTTGCGGATCCGGAGTATTACGCTATCGGCCTTCGCCGAGGCCTCGACCACCGGTCCTCGCCGAGCGTCAGCTCTCCGCGGTCAGGTCCGTCCCGAGCACGTCGGACAGGTCCGCCAGGCTCACCGCGCCCTCGCGCAGCACGCGCGGCGCGCCCTGGGTGAGGTCGACGATGGTGGAGGGCACCGGTTCCCCCGACGGCCCGCCGTCGAGGTAGACCTGCACGGAGTCGCCGAGCTGCTCGCGCGCCTCGGTGGCGTTGGAGGCCGGCGGCCGACCGGTGCGGTTCGCGCTGGACACCGCCATCGGGCCGACCTCGCGCAGCAGGTCCAGGGCCACCGGGTGCAGCGGCATCCGCAGGTTCACCGTGCCGCGGGTCTCGCCGAGGTCCCAGTTCAGCGACGGTGCCTGCGGCAGCACCAGCGACAGCCCGCCCGGCCAGAACGCCTCGATCAGCGCCCGCGCCTGCTGCGGGACCGACATCACCAGTCCGTCCACAGTGGACCAGGAGCCGACCAGCACCGGGACCGGCATGTCCGGGCCGCGGCCCTTCGCGGCCAGCAGCGCGCGGACCGCGTTGGCGTCGAAGGCGTCCGCGCCGATGCCGTAAACCGTGTCGGTGGGCAGCACGACGAGCCCACCGGCGCGAACGATGTTGGCCGCGGCGGCCAGACCCTGCTCGCGGCTGTCCGGAGTAGTGCAGTCATAGACGGTGCTCACACCCCGATCCTGGCACGCCCGGTCGTGCCGCTTGCAAGCGCTGCCCGTTCGAGTGGTGCAGGAGATCACCGTCCGGGACGATGCGCAGCGAGTAACGCCGCGACCCCGGACCGAGATCCGTTCAGTGTGCTCGCGAACACGGCAACGCCCGCGGCGTTCGCGCGTCTTCCTGAGCGGGCACCGTGAAGATCGAACGCGAGGAGAGCAGAAGATGACCGCCCCACCCCAGGGTGTCGAGGTCGACCACATCGAGTTCCCGGCCGGCCGGATCCGGTTCTTCCGGGCCGGGACCAGCGGACCGGCGATCGTCCTGCTGCACGGCGGCGGGCCGGACAACGCGCTGATCAGCTGGCGCCACGCCATCGGGGTGCTCGCGGCCGACCACCGGGTCTTCGTACCCGATCTGCCTGGTCAGGGCGGCAGCATGCCGTGGCGCGGGAGCGCCAACCAGCGCACCTTCGAGGAGGTGCTGCGCTGGCTGCTGGACGCCTGGCAGGTGCCGCAGGCGACGCTGGTGGGCCTGTCGATGGGCGGCAGCATCGCGGCCGGGTTCGCGCTGCGCCACCCGCAGCGGGTGCGCGGACTGGTGCTTGTGGACAGCACCGGGATGCAGCACCGGATGCACCGGCACCTGCTCGCCCACCTCGCGCTGCGGTCCAAGTTCGCCGGGCCGTTCGCCGCGAAGTTGTTGCGGCTCAACCGGTCCCTGGTCCGCTACGCGCTGACCAAGCTGTTCTTCACCGGTGGCCAACCGGTGTCCGACCTGGAGTCCATTGTCGACGAGGTCAGCGCCGAGGCCGCCGCGCGCGGTTCGGTGTTCGCCGACTGGCACCACGACGCGGTCGGCCGCAAGTCGATGAACATCAACCACCTGCCCCACCTCGGGCAGCTGCAGTGCCCGGTGATGGTGATCCACGGCGAGCGCGACGCCATCGTGCCGGTCCAGGCCGCCCGCGACGCGGCGGGCGCGATCCCCGGTTCGATGCTGCGGGTGCTGCCGGAAGCGGGCCACTGGCCGAACCGCGAGCGGCCGACCGAGTTCAACGCCCTGCTCCGCGAGTTCGTCAACACCCACCGCTAGCCGAGCATCACTCCGGGAGGGTGCTGTTCTCCGGGAGGGTGCGGCGGGCGGTGGCGAAGCGAGGACGACCGGCGAGGTCGGCGTGCTCCTGGACGTCGGTGAGGACGCGGCGGGCGCGCAGCAGGGCGGGCACGGAGCCGCCGTGGGTGTCGTCGTGCTCGATCGCCACCCCGCCGCCCGGGCGGAGCAGGCGGGCCGCGCAGCTGACCACGTGGCGCACCACGTCCAGCCCGTCGCGCCCGCCGAACACCGCGGCGTGCGGGTCGTGGTCGCGGACCTCTGGCGGCACCGGGGTGCCCTCTGGGACGTACGGCGGGTTGCACAGGACCAGGTCGACCAGGCCCTCCAGCTCCATGAACAGCAGCGGGTCGGTGACGTCCCCGGCGTAGAGCTGGATCGGGGTGTCACCGGCCTCCGCCTGCTGGTCGGCGTTGCGGCGGGCCCAGGACAGCGCGGCCGGGTCCTTCTCCACCGCGTGCACGGCGGCGTCCGGGCGGGCGTTGGCCATCGCCAGCGCCAACGCACCGGAACCCGTGCACAGGTCCACCACGACCGGCTTGTCGATGCCTTCGAGGATGCTCGCGCCCCACTCCAGCAGCAGCTCGGTCTCCGGGCGGGGCACGAACACGCCCGGCCCCACGGACAAGGTCACAGCGCCGAGCGAGGCGTTGCCGGTCAGGTGCTGCAGCGGAACGCGGGCCGCCCGACGGCGCACGAGGTCGTGCAGCGCCTGGACCACCGGCGGATCCACCAGCGGCACCATCATCAGCTTGGTCCGCTCGACGCCGAGCAGATGCGCGGCAAGCAGCTCGGCGTCGGTGCGCGGACTCGCCACACCCGAAGCGGCGAGCATTCGCTCCGCCTCGAGGATGGCCAGGCGCAAGGGCTGTCGGGTCACGTCGCCAGCTTAGAGCGCCAGGCGTTCCTGCCGGTCGGCGGCGAGCAGCGCACCGATCACGGCGTCCAGGTCCCCGTCGAGCACGTGGTCCAGGTTGTAGGCCTTGTAGTTGACCCGGTGGTCGGAGATCCGGTTCTCCGGGAAGTTGTAGGTGCGGACCCGCTCGGAGCGGTCCACCGTGCGCACCTGGCTGCGCCGCGCCTCGGACGCCTCCCGCTCGGCCTCCTCCTCGGCGAGCGCCTGCAGGCGGGCCTTGAGCACCAGGATGGCGCGCTGCTTGTTCTGCAGCTGCGACTTCTCGTTCTGGCAGGACACCACGATGCCGGTCGGGAGGTGGGTGACGCGCACCGCGGAGTCGGTGGTGTTCACGCTCTGCCCGCCCGGCCCGGAGGACCGGTAGACGTCGATGCGCAGGTCCTTCTCGTCGAGCTCGACCTCGACCTCCTCCGGCTCGGGGTAGACCAGCACCCCGGCCGCCGAGGTGTGCACCCGGCCCTGCGACTCGGTGACCGGCACCCGCTGCACGCGGTGCACGCCGCCTTCGAACTTCAGCTGCGACCACACCCCGTCGGGGCTGGTGTCGCCGGCCTTGGCCTTGATGGCGACCGTGGCGTCCTTGTAGCCGCCCAGGTCGGATTCGGTGGCGTCGAGCACCTCGGCCCGCCAGCCGCGGCGCTCGGCGAAGCGCAGGTACATGCGCAGCAGGTCACCGGCGAACAGCGCGGACTCCTCGCCGCCCTCCCCGGACTTGACCTCCAGCAGCACGTCGGAGCCGTCGTGCGGGTCGCGCGGCAGCAGCAGTTCGGTGAGCTTGGCCTCCAGCGCGGGCAGCGACTCGGCCAGCCGGTCGGCCTCCTCGGCGAACCCGGCGTCCTCGGCGGCGAACTCCCGGGCCGCCTCCAGGTCGGATCGCGCCTGGTCCAGCTCGCGGGAGGTGCGCACGATCGGGGTCAGCTCCGCGTACCGGCGGCCGAGCTTGCGGGCCCGCGCCTGGTCGGCGTGCACGCCGGGATCGGCCAGCTGCTGCTCCAGCTCTTGGTACTCGGCGAGCAGCGATTCGAGCTTCGACGTCTCCACTGGCGGACCTTCTTCACTGGCTGGCGGACGGCAACGGCACTGAACAAGAGACGGCGCCCGCCCCACGAGTTCGCGGGGCGGGCGCCGTCGTCACAGCTACTTCTTGCGCTTGCCGTAGCGGGCCTCGAAGCGCGCCACGCGACCGCCGGTGTCCAGGATCTTCTGCTTGCCCGTGTAGAACGGGTGGCAGTTGGAGCAGACCTCAACGGTGATCTGGCCGCTCTTGCGGGTGCTGTGGGTGGTGAAGCTGTTGCCGCAGCCGCAGTTGACCTGCGTCTCCACGTACTCGGGGTGAATGCCACTCTTCAACGGCTCGTCCTCTCTCGTTGGCCGCCGGGTCCACGCGGCCGCTGCCGCGCGGTGAACCGGAGCCGGAATCAGCCTTGCATTCTGCCAGACCGCAGCACATGACCTGCACCGCAGGGGCGGTCCGCCCCCTGCAACGCAGACCCCCCGTCGGGTATTCCGAGCTCTTGTCGACCGGTCCGCAACCGCCCAACGCACCAAACGCACCGCCCGGCGCGCCACCCTTCGCGAAGGGTGCCGACGGCTGGGCGCGCCGTTCATCCTTCTACGCGTGCTGCTGTGTTCGGTGTTGGGGAGGCTCGCGGTCCGGTCGTGGGTGCTGCTCCCCCTGCTCTTCCTCGGCAGCGCCGCCTGGGTGGCCGCGCTGCTGCAGCTGGCCCTGCAGCCGCACTCACCGATGACCCAGGACCTGGACCTGTCCGCGCCGCTGCTGTTCGGCTTCGCCGCCGCCCTGACCGCTCTCAGCTCCGGCCACGTGCGCTGGAGCACCCGCTGGCAGCGCAACGTCCTGCGGTTCGCCTACCCGCTGCTGCTGGTGGCGTGCGCGCTGGCCGTCGACGGGCTGGAGGTGCCGCTCGTGGCCGCGCTCGTCGCGGGCCCGGTGTCGGCCGCGCTGCTGATCATCACGCTGGTCCGCGCCTACCAGGACCACGCCGAGTGCTCGCACGCGTGAAGCACGCTGCGAAGCGCCTCTTCTTTGTCTTGAAGCGGCGTAGCCGCTTAGCCCACCCTCGACGCTTGCACCGCCGCGGGTTCTCAGACGTCGTCTGGCGAGGACAGCCCGTTTGCCGTGTATTGGTCATACATAAAAACGGGATCCCACAGCCAGGCGGCGTCTGAGGTTCCGCCACCCGCACCGCCACGCAAGCTGAGTCTGGAATTCCTAAGACAGCAGGGCCCGCACCGGTGTGGTGCGGGCCCTGATCGAGCTAGCGACGATCAGTCGTCGTCCTTGCCCGGGGTGGTCTTGGCGACCTGCATCAGGAACTCGATGTTGGTGCGCGACTTGCGCAGCCGGTCCTGCAGGAGTTCCAGCGCCTGCTGCGCGTCGAGCGCGGCGAGCACTCGGCGCAGCTTGTGGGTGACCGCCAGCTCGTCGGGCGAGAGCAGGATCTCGTCCTTCCGGGTGCTGGAGGAGTCCACGTCGACCGCCGGGAACAGGCGCTTGTCGGCCAGCTTGCGGTCCAGCTTGAGCTCGGCGTTGCCGGTGCCCTTGAACTCCTCGAAGATCACGGTGTCCATCGTGGAACCGGTCTCCACCAGCGCGGTGGCGAAGATGGTCAGCGAGCCGCCGTTCTCGATGTTGCGGGCCGCACCCAGGAAGCGCTTCGGCGGGTACAGCGCGGTCGAGTCGACACCACCGGACAGGATGCGCCCGGACGCCGGGGCGGCCAGGTTGTAGGCGCGGCCCAGTCGGGTGATCGAGTCCAGCAGGACGACCACGTCGTGGCCCATCTCGACGAGCCGCTTGGCCCGCTCGATGGACAGCTCGGCGACCGTGGTGTGGTCCGACGGCGGGCGGTCGAAGGTCGAGGCGATGACCTCGCCCTTCACCGAGCGCTGCATGTCGGTGACCTCTTCCGGACGCTCGTCGGCGAGGACGACCATCAGGTGGCACTCGGGGTTGTTGGTGGTGATCGCGTTGGCGATCGCCTGCAGCACCATCGTCTTGCCTGCCTTCGGCGGGGAGACGATCAGCGCGCGCTGCCCCTTGCCCACCGGCATCACCAGGTCGATGATCCGGCCGGTCAGGTTCTGCGGCTCGGTCTCGAGGCGCAGCCGCTCGTTCGGGTAGAGCGGGGTCAGCTTGTGGAACTCGGCGCGGTTCTTCGCCGCCTCCGGCTCCAGGCCGTTGATCGAGTCCACCCGCACCAGCGGGTTGAACTTCTGGCGCTGCTGCTCGCCGTCGCGCGGCTGCCGGATGACGCCCTTGATCGCGTCACCGCGGCGAAGCCCGTACTTGCGGACCAGCGACAGCGACACGTAGACGTCGTTCGGGCCTGCCAGGTAGCCGGAGGTGCGCACGAACGCGTAGTTCTCCAGCACGTCCAGGATGCCCGCGACGGGCAGCAGGACGTCGTCCTCGCGGACCTCGGGCTCGCCGCCCTCGCCGCGGCCGCGGTTGCGGCGGCGGTCCCGGAACCGGCGGCCACGACCCCGACGACCACCCTCGTCATCGTCGTCGTCCTGCTGCCGGTTGTCGCGGTCCCGGTCCTGCCGGTTGCCGCGCTCCTGCCGGTTGTCCTGCCGGTCCTGGCGGTTGTTGTCGCGCTCCTGGCGGTTGTCCTGCTTGCGCTCGCCGCGCTGCTCGTCGGCACCGCCCGACTCGGCGCCGGTGCGGCTGGACGAACGACGCCGGCGGTTGCCGCCGCGACGGTTGTCCTCGCCCTCGCCGCCGGTCTCGGCAGCCTGCTGCCGCCGGGAGCGGGTGCGGGCCGGAGCAGCACCGTTGGTGGTGCTCTGCTCGGCGGGGGCCTCGCGGGTCTCGCGAGCCGCGGGCGCGCTCTCGGCCTCGTCGAGGGCCGGCTGGTGCGCCTTGGCCGCGGGGGCCTCTTCAGCGCTGCGGGCCGACGACTTCTTGGTGGAGCGGGTGCGCGGAGCGGTCGTGCCGCCCTGCTTCTCCTTGATGGCGGCGATCAGGTCGCCCTTGCGCAGACCGCCGGTCTCGATCCCCAGTTCCCCCGCGAGTTGGCGCAGTTCGGCGAGAACCATGCCGGAAAGCCCACCCCGTCGACGCGGGGTGCCGTTGGCCTCGGAATCCTGCTGGCCAGCGGGAGAGGCGCCGTTGGCCGCCTCGCTGCTCAACAGTTCGGTGTTGCTCACGAATGTCCTTCCTGACCGGACCGCGCCTCCTACGCGACCCAGCGGATTGCCCGCCCGCTCTGGAGTGCGGGCGGCCGGTGTGTGCTACCAGCTCTGACGCCGATCGGCTTCCCTCCGCGCGTTGCGCGACCGGATTCGGCATTGGCTCGGGAACCAGCAGCACCGGGCAGTGGGAGGCACCCGGCTCGCGTGGTCCATGTGCGACGCATCCACTCCGATCCACACGTGCCGATGCACGCCCTGCCGCCACATTCAGGAATCCCCGACTCAGATTGACGCCCCGGATGCTTGTTCGAGGGCCTTTCCTGGAACTTGAGGCCCCCACCCCGACCACGGCAACGACGTGCACCGCCGATCGCCCGAAGCGAAACTCAATTGAGTTGACAACTCCTGCCTCGGTCACCGCGATTAGCCGAACCCGCCTAAGTTGATCTTCACCCGTGACGGGCGGAGTTCAATTCACGGCGGGAGATGCGCTCCGGAAAACGATGTCCCGGATGCGGCACCGGCACGCTTGGTGCGGTGACTGATTGACCTTGAGGGTAGACGCCCCGCAGTTCGGGTGCAACAACCCCCTTGGGCGTGTGGCCCGCCCTTGCAGATCTCGCCGTCGGCGGCCTCCCAGCGAATCCGCTGCTCACCACCTGCGACACCTCCTTTGTACCACTTCGGGTGGAGGTGCCTGCGGCGGGGCGGTGAACTGGGCGTTCGCACCCGGTTCACCACCCCGGGGTCAGGACTGCTCGACGATCCGCACGCCCTCGTCGTCGACCGGAAGGCGCAGCACCTGGAAGCCGTTCGGCGCAATGTCGGCGGGGAGCTCCCCACCGGCGGGCAGGGCTAGTACGGTCGGCCCCGCACCGGAAACCGCGGCCGCCACACCGGCCTCGCGCAGGCGGCGGACCAGCGCGACGGTTTCCGGCCACGCCGCTTCGCGGTAGTCCTGGTGCAACCGGTCGTCGGTGGCGTCCAGCAGCAGCTCGGGCGCGCTGGTCACCGCGTGCACCGCCAACGCCGCACGACCGGCCGCGAACGCGGCGTCGGCGTGCGGAACCCGTTCCGGCAGCAGGCCTCGGGTGGCGTCGGTGGCGGACTCCACCTGGGGGACGAAGGCGACCGGCGACACGTCCGCGTGCGGTCGCATCCGGACCGCCCGGAAGCGGCCGTTTTCCTGCCAGGCCACCACGAATCCACCCAGCAGGCTCGCCGCCGCGTTGTCCGCGTGCCCCTCGCGCGCCGCCGCGAGGTGCAGTGCGCGCTCGGTGTTCTCCTTGTCCCGCAAGTCGATTCCGGCGAGGCCGAAGGCGGCGGCGACCCCGGCGACGATGGCCGCCGCGGAGGAGCCCAGGCCGCGAGCGTGCGGAATGCTGTTCTCGCAGTGCAAACGCAGCGCCGGAGCGGCAAAACCCAGTTCCGCCAAGGTTTCGCGGATCACCCGCGCGACCAGGTGACGCCCGTCGGTGGGAACCGAACCGGCGCCCTGGCCCTCGACCTGCACGCTCGCCGAACCCTCGGGCCCGTCGACGACCTGGGCGGAAACGGTGTCGTACAAGGACAACGCCATGCCCAGGGCGTCGAATCCGGATCCGAGGTTCGCGGTGGAACCGGGAACTTTCACCCGGACGGCCGAAACCGGCAAGGTGCTCATGCGAGTTCCAGCGCGGTGGCGACCGCGCCCGGGTCCACCGGCAGCGGCTCGACCTCGACCATGCCGGACAGCGCGGTGTCCGGGTCCTTCAGGCCGTGCCCGGTGACCGTGCAGACCACGACCGAGTCGGCGGGCAGGCGCCCGTCGGCGGCGGTGGCCAGCAGCCCGGCGACGCTGGACGCCGACGCCGGCTCGACGAACACGCCCTCGCGGGAGGCCAGCAGCCGGTAGGCGGTCAGGATCTCCTCGTCGGTCACCGCGGCGAACAGACCACCGGACTCGTCCCTCGCGTCGACCGCGCCGCGCCAGGAGGCGGGGCTGCCGATGCGGATCGCGGTCGCGATGGTCTCCGGGTTCCCGACCGGCTGGCCGTGCACCAGCGGCGCGGCACCGGCGGCCTGGAATCCGAACATCCGCGGCGCGGCGTCGATGACGCCGTCACCCGCGTACTCGGTGTAGCCCTTCCAGTAGGCGGTGATGTTGCCCGCGTTGCCGACCGGCAGGCAGTGCACGTCGGGCGCGCGGCCGAGCACGTCGCAGATTTCGAACGCCGCGGTCTTCTGCCCCTCGATGCGCACCGGGTTGACCGAGTTGACCAGGCTCACCGGGTGCTCGGCCGCGGTCTTGCGGGCCAGCTCCAGGCAGTCGTCGAAGTTGCCCTGGACCTGGAGGATCTTCGCGCCGTGCACCACCGCCTGGGCGAGCTTGCCCAGCGCGATCTTGCCCTGCGGCACCAGCACCGCCGAGGTCAGCCCGGCGCGCGCCGCGTAGGCGGCGGCCGAGGCGGAGGTGTTGCCGGTGGAGGCGCAGATGACGGCCTTGCTGCCCTCGGCCAGCGCGTGCGTGATGGCCACGGTCATGCCGCGGTCCTTGAACGAGCCGGTCGGGTTGGCGCCCTCGACCTTGAGGTAGACGGTGCTGCCGGTCAGCTCGGAGAGGTGGGGGGCGGGCACCAGCGGGGTGTTGCCCTCCTGCAGGGTCACGATGCGAGCCCCGTCCGGGACCTGCACGCGGTCCCGGTAGGCCTCGATCAGGCCGGGCCACCCGGCCCGCACCGGAGTGCCCTGGATGTTCGTCACGACGGTTCACCTTCCACGCGCATCACGCTGACCACCTCGCGCACCACCGGTAGCTGCGCGATCTTGTCCACTGTGGACCTGAGTGCCGCGTCGGCAGCGGTGTGGGTGACCACCACGAGGCTGGCCTCCTCGCCCCTGCCCTGCTGACGCACCACCGAAATGCTCACATCGTGCTCGTTGAACATGGACGCGACCTGCGAGAGCACGCCCGGCTTGTCGGCCACGTCGAGGCTGATGTGGTAGCGGGTCGGGGTCTGCCCCATGTCGCGCACCGGCAGCTGCGCGTGCGCCGACTCCCGGGGCCCCTTGCCCGCCACGACCAGGTTGCGGGCGACCGCGACGAGGTCGCCCAGCACGGCGCTGGCGGTGGGCGCACCACCGGCGCCCTGGCCGTAGAACATCAGCTGCCCGGCCGCTTCGGCCTCCACGAACACCGCGTTGAAGGCGTCGCCGACCCCGGCCAGCGGGTGGCTGCGCGGGATCATCGCCGGGTGCACGCGGGCCGACACCGACTCGCTGCCGTCCTCGTCGACGACCCGCTCGCAGATCGCCAGCAGCTTCACCGTGCGGTCCAGGGTGCGCGCCGCGGCGAGGTCGCCGGGCGTGACCGCCGAGATGCCCTCGCGGTGCACGTCGCTGGCGGTGACCCTGGTGTGGAACGCCAGCGAGGCCAGGATCGCGGCCTTCGCGGCGGCGTCGAACCCGTCCACGTCCGCGGTCGGGTCCGCCTCGGCGTACCCCAGGCGACCGGCCTCGTCCAGCGTCTCGGCGTAGCCGGCGCCGGTGGAGTCCATCGCCGACAGGATGAAGTTCGTCGTGCCGTTGACGATGCCCATGACCCGGTTGATCCGGTCACCGGCCAGCGACTCGCGCAGCGGCCGCAGCAGCGGGATGGCCCCGGCGACCGCCGCCTCGAAGTAGATGTCGGCGCCGGAGGCGTCCGCGGCCGCGTACAGCTCCGAGCCGTGCTCGGCCAGCAGCGCCTTGTTCGCGGTCACCACCGACTTGCCGGACCGCAGCGCGGTCAGCAGCAGGGAGCGGGCCGGCTCGATGCCGCCGATCAGCTCCACCACGACGTCGACGTCGCCCTCCACCAGCGCCTGGGCATCGGTGGTGAGCAGGTGTTCGGGCACCTCGGGGTGCTTGTGCGGGCGGCGCACCGCGACCCCGGTGACCAGCATCGGAGCCCCCGTCCGAGCGGCGAACTCGTCGGGTTGGTCGCTCAGCAGGCGCAGCACCTCGGTACCGACCGTGCCGCACCCCAACAGCGCGACCCGGATCGGTTCACGGTCCTGGTTCACTCACACCTCCAGCCGGAGCAGGTCGTCCTCGGTCTCCCTGCGCAGCAGCAACCGCGCCTGACCATCGCGCACCGCCACCACGGGCGGCTTGGGCAGGCGGTTGTAGTTGCTGGCCATCACGTAGCAGTAGGCGCCGGTGGCGGCCACTGCGAGCAGGTCTCCTGGAGCAATGTCCTCCGGGAGCCAGCAGTCGCGCACCACTACGTCACCGGATTCACAGTGCTTGCCCACGATGCGGGACAGCACGGCCGGTGCTTCGGCGCTGCGCGACACCAGCCGGCAGTCGTAGACCGCGTCGTAGAGCGAGGTCCGGATGTTGTCGCTCATGCCGCCGTCGACGCTGACGTACTTGCGCTGCACCTCGGCGCCGAGCGCGACGTCCTTGATGGTGCCGACCTCGTAGACCGTGATCATGCCGGGGCCGACGATGGCGCGGCCGGGCTCCACGGCGATCTTGGGCACCGGGATGCCGGCGTTGTCGGCCTCCTTCCCCACGATCTCGCGCAGCCTGGTGGCCAGCTGGTCCGGCGGCAGCGGGTCGTCGTCGCCGGTGTAGGCGATGCCCAGCCCGCCACCGAGGTCCACAGTGGACGCGCTGGCCAGCGCTTCGTCGCCGTGCTCGGCGCGCAGGTCGGCCAGCAGCCGCACCACCCGGTGCGCGGCCAGCTCGAAGCCGTCCACGTCGAAGATCTGCGAGCCGATGTGGCTGTGCAGCCCGGCCAGCACCAGCGAACCGGACTTCAGCACCCGGTGCACCGCCTCCGCGGCCTGGCCGCCGGCCAGCGAGAACCCGAACTTCTGGTCCTCGTGCGCGGTCGCGATGAACTCGTGGGTGTGGGCCTCCACGCCGACGGTGACGCGCACCAGCACGTGCTGCTGGACGCCGCGCTCGGCGGCGATGTGCGCCAGCCGGGCGATCTCGTGGAACGAGTCCAGCACCACCGATCCGACACCGGCCTCCACCGCGGTGGTCAGCTCGGCGACGGACTTGTTGTTGCCGTGGAACGTGATCCGCTCGGCCGGGAACCCGGCGCGCAGCGCCACGGCGAGCTCGCCGCCGCTGCACACGTCCAGGCTCAGGCCCTCCTCGGCCACCCAGCGCGCGACCTCGGTGCACAGGAACGCCTTCGAAGCGTAGTGCACCGCGGTCGGGTCGCCGAAGGCCTCGGCGTAGTCGCGGCAGCGGGACCGGAAGTCGTCCTCGTCCAGCACGAACAGCGGGGTACCGAAGCGCTCCGCCAGTTCTCGGACGTCGATGCCGGCGACCCGGAGGGCACCGTCGGTGCCGCGCTCGCTGTTGCGGGGCCAGACCTGCGGGTGCAGGTGGTCGACGTCTTCCGCGGTGGCCGGAACCGGTCCCGCGGTGTTGCCGGGCAGCACGACATCGGCGTGCCGGGGCCCGGCGGGATGGGCGCGCATCTAGAACTCCTTCGCGCAGCCTGCCGCTGGACAGGCGAATCGTCGCGGCACCTGGTGCCGCGTTGTCACATCTGCTCGGGTGCGCTGACGCCCAGCAGCCCCAAGCCGTTGGCGATGACCTGGCGGGTCGCCTCGCACAGCTGCAGCCGGGCGATGGTCAGCGCGCTGGCCTCGTCGTCCCCGGGCTGCAGCACGCGGCAAGCGTCGTAGAACTTGTGGTACGCGCTGGCCACGTCCTCCAGGTAGCGGGCCACCCGGTGCGGTTCGCGCAGCTGGGCGGCCGAGTTCACCACGCGCGGGAACTCGCCGAGGGTGCGGATCAGGTCGCCCTCGCGTTCGTGGGTGAGCAGCGACAGGTCGGCATTGTCCACGGTGCCGCGCTCGATTCCCAGCGAGACCGCGTTGCGCTGCAACGACGACAGGCGGGCGTGCGCGTACTGCACGTAGAACACCGGGTTCTCGTTGGTGCGCTTGCTGATCAGGTCCAGGTCGATGTCGACCGCGGAGTCCGCCGAGGACCGGATCAGCGAGTAGCGGGCGGCGTCCACGCCGACCGCCTCGACCAGGTCCTCCAGGGTGACGACGGTGCCCGCGCGCTTGCTCATCCGCACCGGTTTGCCGTCGCGCACCAGGTTCACCATCTGCCCGATCAGCACCTCGACCACCGACGGGTCGTCGCCCAGCGCCGCGGCCGCGGCCTTGAGCCGGGCGATGTAGCCGTGGTGGTCGGCGCCGAGCATGTAGATGCACAGCTCGAAGCCGCGGTTGCGCTTGTCCAGCAGGTAGGCGACGTCACCGGCGATGTAGGCGGGGGCGCCGTCGCTCTTGATGACGACCCGGTCCTTGTCGTCGCCGAACTCGGTGGAGCGCAGCCACCAGGCGCCGTCGGCGAAGTACACGTGACCGGATTTCTTCAGCGCCTCCAGGGACTCGGCCACGGCACCGGAGGTGTGCAGCGAGTCCTCGTGGAAGTACACGTCGAAGTCGGTGCCGAAGTCGTGCAGGCTCTGCTTGATCTCGTCGAACATCAGCCCGACGCCGATCCGGCGGAACGTCTCGTGCCGTTCCTCCTCGGGCTGCTCCATCACCCCGGGCTCGGCCTTGATCACCGCACCGGCGATGTCGCCGATGTAGTCGCCGCCGTAGCCGTCCTCCGGGGCGGGCTCGCCCTTGGCCGCGGCGATCAGCGACCGCACGAACCGGTCGATCTGCGCGCCTGCGTCGTTGAAGTAGTACTCGCGGGTCACCGCGGCGCCCTGCGCGCTCAGCACGCGGCCGAGCGCGTCGCCGACCGCGGCCCAGCGGGTGCCGCCCAGGTGGATCGGGCCGGTCGGGTTGGCCGAGACGAACTCCAGGTTCACCTTCAGGCCGTCGTAGCGGTCGCCGTTGCCGTACTCGGCGGCGCGGGTGATGACCTCGCGCACGATCTGGCCCTGCGCGTCCGCGGCCAGCCGCAGGTTCAGGAAGCCGGGGCCGGCGACGTCGACCGAGTCGATGCCGTCCTTGCCGGTCAGCGCCTCGGCCAGCCAGGTCGCCAGTTCGCGCGGGTTCACGCCGGCCTTCTTGGCCACCTGCATCGCGAGGTTGGTCGCGTAGTCGCCGTGCTCCGGGTTGCGGGGGCGCTCGACGGTCACCACCTCGGGCAGGACGGAGGTGTCCAGCTGCTTGTCGGAAAGCACCTCGACGGCGGTGTTGCGGACCAGTTCTGCGAGCACGGCGGGAGTCACCTTATGGAGTCTAAGGAAGAGTCCGCGCTGCTCAGCCAACGGGTTGGCCAGTTCCCAGCAGGCAAGACCACGGGGAGTGATCGACCGGTCACAGCAGTGTGAGAACGTGTGGTGGCGAGCATTGGCCGAGAGGGCTCTCGCGGCGTCGGCAATCTCTACACTGGCGGGCCGGATCCCCCGGTGGTTCTTGGTGAGACGAGGTTTTCGAACAGCATGGCGAACAAGAAGAGCAAAGCGGTGCGCAACACCGTGGTGCACCAGCGGCAAATCCCCTGGATGCTGATCTCGGGCGTGACGGCCGTGGCGGTGTTCGCAGCCGTGGTCTTCGGCTTCACGTTCATGAGGTACTCCGAAACCTCGGACATCCGGGAAGCCCAGGCCCAGGCCGAGAAGGCCGCCGAGCCGTTCAAGCCGTCGCCGGAGAACCCCGACCCGTCCAAGAAGATCCCCGGGGTCAAGACCGTCGAGTACCAGGGCCAGCTGCACATCACCCCGACGCAGCGGGTGGCCTACGACCAGTCCCCGCCGTTCGGCGGCCCGCACGACGGCATCTGGGCCGACTGCACCGGCGTGGTCTACCCGGAGGCCGTGCGCACCGAGAACATGGTCCACTCGCTGGAGCACGGCGCGGTGTGGATCGCCTACAACCCGGACAAGGTCGACGAGGCCGGCATCGAGCGCCTCAAGGCCCGCGCCGACGGCAAGCCCTACACGATGATGTCGCCGTACCCGGGCCTGGACAGCCCGATCTCGCTGCAGTCCTGGGGCCACCAGCTCAAGGTCGACAACGCCGAGGACCCGCGCATCGACCAGTTCATCACCGCGCTGCGGCTGAACAACAACGGCGTCTACCCGGAGATCGGCGGCTCCTGCCAGGCCTACCCGGGTGCGTTCGACACCAACAACCCGCCGAAGTTCGACGCGACCCCGCCCGGCCCGGACGCGGTCACCATGGACGGCAAGGGCGCGAACGCGGCGGCCGGCGAAATGGGTCAGGGGCAGTAAGCCGTGCGCACCGAACGTCCACTGGCCGCGCGGATCTTCGTGGCCGTCGCAGCAGCCCTGGCGCTGCTGCTGCTCGGGGCGGCGCTCGGACTGCTGATCCGGGTGCCGTCCCTCGACCGCGCGGAACCCGGGCCGACCCCGGTCGACATCGGGTTCGCGCAGGACATGAGCGTGCACCACCAGCAAGCGGTGACCATGGCCACGCTGGCCCGCGAGCGCGCCTCGGACGTCGCGGTGCGGCAGCTGGCCTTCGACATCGAGACCAACCAGCGCGACCAGATCGGCCGGATGCAGGGTTGGTTGAGCCTGTGGCACCAGTCCTCGCAGGCCGTCGGCCCGCTGATGGAGTGGATGAAGTCCGAGGGCCACGACCACGGCGGGATGGCCATGTCCACCGGCGGTGGCGGGCTGATGCCGGGCATGGCCAGCAGCGCGGAGATGGCGCACCTGCAGGACCTGCGCGGCCCGGAGTTCGACGTCTACTTCCTGCAGCTGATGCTGCGCCACCACGAGGGCGGCGCCCCGATGGCCGACTACGGCGCGCGCCACGCGGCCGTTCCGGCGGTGCGCGAGCTGGCGAAGAACATGCTCGGTTCGCAGGCCAGCGAGAGCCAGCTGATGCGCACCATGCTCCAGGAGCGCGGCGCTCGGCCGATCTAGTCGGCGCGGCTCACCAGGTCAGCGCCTGGCAGCGCTTGGCGCACTCGGCGGGCTCGACCTGGAGGGTCGCGTGGTCGATGCGGTAGCGCTCGGACAGCAGGCGCTGCGCCGCGACCAGCACCCCGCCGTGGTCCGCGTCGGAACCGGTGGTCAGGTGCGCCGAGGCGACCTCCATTCCGGAGGTGAGGGTCCACACGTGCAGGTCGTGGACCTCGGTGACCGATGGCAGCGCGGTCAGGTCCGCGCGCAGCTCGCCGACGTCGACGCCTTCCGGGGCCTGCTGGACGAGGATCCGCAGCGCCTGGCGGGCGAGCTTCCAGGTCCGCGGCAGCACGAACAGGCCGACCGCGACGGCGACGATCGGGTCCGCCAGGTACCAGCCGAACAGCCAGGTGAGCAGACCGCCGATCAGCACCCCGACCGAACCGATGGTGTCGGCGAGGACTTCCAGGTAGGCGCCGCGCACGTTCAGGCTCTCGTTGGCGCCCTGGCGCAGCAGCGCGAACACCACGAGGTTGGCGCCCAGCCCGGCCGCCGCGGTCAGCATCATCGGCAGCCCGGCGACTTCCGGCGGGTCCTGGAGCCGGGAGATCGACTCGTAGAGGATGTAGGCGGCCACGCCGAACAGCAGGACGGCGTTGGCGAGCGCGGCCAGGACTTCCATGCGGTAGAGCCCGAAGGTCCGCTTGTCCCCCACCGGCCGCCGCGCCGCGGTGATCGCGGCGAGCGCCATGCCCACGCCGAGCACGTCGGTGAGCATGTGCCCGGCGTCGGAGAGCAGCGCCAGCGAGGACGTCATGAACCCGACGACGGCTTCGAGCACGAGGAACGCGAGCAGGATCGCGAACGACATGCCGAGCCGCCGCACGTAGCGCCCCGAGGCGCTGACCGCGTCGGCTGCGGACCCGTGCCCGTGGCCCTGACCCATCTGCCCTCCTACGTCCACCTGACCTCAATACATAGTGAAGTATGCATGAATAGGCGGGCGGAGGCGATAGGGCCCGGCATCTGAGATGCCGCAATCCGGCACACCCCCCGCGAAACCGTTGCGGCGAGTGCGATAGGCTAACGATCGTCCGCAGCGACAAGCCCTCGTAGCTCAGCGGATAGAGCACTGCCCTCCGGAGGCAGGTGTCGCAGGTTCGAGTCCTGCCGAGGGCGCACTGGACGAGATCCGCCCCTGGTTCGGCAACCGCCGCCAGGGGCGGATCTTTTTGCGCGCCGAGAAGATCTCGGTCAGCGCGTGGTGTGCGCACCTCCGTTCACGTGGAGGGTTTGACCGGTGAGGTGGCGGGCTCCTTCGGAGGCCAGGAAGTGGGCGAGGTCGGCGATGTCGTTCGGGCGGCCTGGGCGGCCATTGTGGGTCGCGTCGATCAGGGCGGTTCGGCGCTGTTCGCTGAGCTGGCCGTGGAAGAACTCCGTTTCCTCGATGTAGCCCGGTGCGATCAGGTTGGCCGTCAGGCCCTTCGGGCCGACCTGCGCGGACAGGCCCGCGTTCCAGGCCGCGACTGCCGCTTTCGCCGCGCCGTAGGAGCTCGAGGCGTATTCGGCGCCGATCGAGCCGACGTTGACGATGGTGCCGCCGGGGCGCATCTTGTCGAGCACGGCGGTGGTGGTGAGCACCGCGCCGAGCAGGTTGGCGTCCAGGTTCGCTCGCCAGGCCTCCGCGACCTGCGCCAGGTTCGCCGGCTCGTCGCGCTGCAGGTCGGTGTTGCCGCCCGCCATGTTGACCAGCACGTCGAGGCCATCGGTGAGCTCCGCCGCCAGTTCCGCGACCTGCTGCGGGTCCGACGCGTCGCACGGGATCGGCTGGGCGTCGATCTCGGCGGCCGCCGTCTTCAGCCGCTCGGCGCCGCGGCCGGTGATGATCACGGTGTCACCGTCGGCGCGGAAACGGCCCGCTACCGCCTTGCCGATGCCACTGCTACCGCCGGTGACGAGCACGATTCGATTCACTGCTGACTCCCCATCGCTGATACGTTTAGTGCTAAACGTAACGCTGGGAGGCGCCCGATGTCCAATGCCGAGAGCTACCCGATCGGACAGGCCACCACCTGGCCGTCGGCCGACATCGCCGCGGCCTGGCGGCGCGAGCTGCCCGGGGTGCGCACCGAGTCCATCGAGGTCATCACGCCGATCTGGCGCATCGCGAAGCTCCTCGCCGACGAACGTCGGCGCACCCTGGCCCGGCTCGACATCGACCCGTCGACGCTCGACCTGCTCAGCGTGATCCGCCGCGCCGGACCGCCCTACGAGCTGACCACCCGCGAGATCACCCGCCGGACGCTGGTCACCGCCGGGGCCATCTCGCAGCGCATCACCCGCGCCGAACGGGCCGGGCTCGTCGAGCGGTCGCCGTCGACGGCATCGCGCCGCGCGGTCGCGGTCCGGTTGACCGACGCCGGGCACCAGCTCATTGAGTCCACGGTGCGGGAACTGCTCGAGCACGAAGCCGATCTGATCGCCGCGCTCGCCGACGAAGACCACTCCTACCTCGCGGGGGTCCTCGCCAAACTCGAAACCTCGCTCAACGCAACCGAATCGAGCACTTCGGACTGACGGGCGCGGGCCCCGGAGGAGTTCCCCCGGGGCCCGCGATCGCTCAGGTCACCGCGTTCAGGTCGAACCGATTCCGGTGAGGGAGCGGACCTCCATCTCCGCGGTCCGGCGGGGGTTGTTCGGCGGACCGCCGAGCAGGGTCCCGACCACCCCGCAGAGGAACGAGATCGGGATCGACACGATGCCCGGGTTGCTCAGCGGGAACCAGGCGAAGTCCGCGTGCGGCAGGATCGAGCCCGGAGCCCCCGAGACCACCGGCGAGAAGATCACCAGCACCAGGCAGGACGACAGGCCGCCGTAGATTCCCCACAGCGTGCCGCGTGTGTTGAAGCGCTTCCAGAACAGCGAGAGCAGCAGCGTCGAGAGGTTCGCCGAGGCCGCGAAGGCGAACGCCAGGCCCACCAGGAACGCGATGTTCTGGCCGTTGACCAGGATTCCGCCGATGATCGACGCACCGCCGATCACCAGCGCGGTCAACCGGGCCACCTTCACCACGTCGTCGGACTTGGCCTCGCCGCGGCGGATCATGTTGGCGTACACGTCGTGGGCGAACGACGCGGAAGCCGTCAGCGTCAGCCCCGCCACCACCGCGAGGATGGTGGCGAACGCGACCGCCGCGACGATCCCGAGCAGCACCGTGCCGCCGACGCGGAAGGCCAGCAGCGGCGCGGCGGAGTTCTCGCCGCCGGGGGCCGCGAGGATCGCTTCGGTGCCGTTGACCGCGCCCGCGCCGAAGCCGATCACCAGCGTGCACAGGTAGAAACCGGCCATCGTCACCGTCGCCCACACCACCGAGCGGCGCGCCTGCACCGCGTTCGGCACCGTGTAGAAGCGCATCAGCACGTGCGGCAGACCAGCGGTGCCGAGGACCAGCGCCAGCGACAGCGACACGAAGTCCAACTTGGACATCCCGCTCCCGCCGTACTTCGCGCCCGGCGCGAAGATCTTGTCGCCCAACGGGTTCCGCTCAGCGGCGTGCTGCATCAGCGAGGTCATGCTGAAGCCGAACTTGCCCAGCAGGAACAGGGTCAGCATCGAGGCGCACAGGAACAGCATGCCCGCCTTGATGATCTGCACCCACGTGGTGCCCTTCATGCCGCCGACCAGCACGTACACCATCATCACCAGGCCGACGGCGGCGATCACCAGCGCTTGGCCGCCGGCGCTGTGCACGTCCAGCAGCAGCGCGACGAGGCTTCCCGCGCCGGCCATCTGGGCGATCATGTAGACGAACGAGATGACCAGCGTGGACACCGCAGCGGCGGCGCGCACCGGACGCTGCTGCATCCGGAAGCTGAGCACGTCGCCCATCGTGAAGCGGCCGGTGTTGCGCAGGAGCTCGGCGACCAGCAGCAGGTTCACCAGCCAGCCGACCAGGAAGCCGATCGAGTACAGGAAGCCGTCGTAGCCGTAGACCGCGATGGCGCCGGCGATGCCGAGGAACGACGCCGCCGACAGGTAGTCGCCGGACAGCGCGATGCCGTTCTGCGCGCCGGTGAAACCGCCACCGGCGGCGAAGTAGTCGGAGGTGGTCCCGCTGCTGCTCACCCGGTACACCAGGTACAGCGTGAGCAGCACGAACACCCCGAAGATGCTCATGTTGAGCACCGGGTTGGCGCCGGTCATCGCGGTTCCTCCCCGGTGACGTCCAGGTGCAGCTGGCGGATCCGCGGGTCGACGTGGCGCGCGGTGTAGCGCAGGTACAGGGCGGTGATCAGGATCGTGGTGGCGAACTGGCCGATGCCCAGCACCAGTCCGACGTTGATCTCGCCGACCAGGCGGATCGCCATGAACTCCGGCAGGTAGGCGGCCATCACGACGTAGCCGACGTACCAGAGGAGGAACGCAGCGCTCATCGGGAAGACGAAGCGGTGCAGGCTGGACCGCAGCTCCTGGAAGTCCTGGCGCTGCGCGATCTCGACGTAGTCGGGGGGCCCGGGGCGCTGGGGTGCGGGGGCGGACTTGTCTATCTGGCCGAAGGTGGCCGCCGGCGGGGCGGGCGGCCGTTGGGTTGCGTTGGGCATTCGTCCTTCCAAAGCAGATCTGCGCGCGCGTGGATGTCAACCGACGTGCGGATTCCCACCGACGTTTCGAAGTCCCCCCACGTTCACCGACCGCACCTCGGAATTCGCGAAGTCCGCGAACCGGGGCGCGGCGACCGCACTGCTGCCCGCGATGCCAACCGGGCCGGAAGTCTAATCAGCGAACGAGCGACCGCAGACCCCCTGAACGACACAGCACACACATTGATGAATCTGTCGATCACGGAATGTGCCCGAGGAACCGCCGAAAACTCCCCCAGAAGGACCCGAATCCGACTGATCCACCCCGGAAATTCCTTCTGCCAGCCATTATTTCAGCAGGATAACGACGCCTTTCGGCGCTCATAGCGGAAAGTTGGCGCGTCGACGAGGAGCCACTCCGGAACGCGGAGGCAATGTCTACCTATCGGGTGACTAAAGCACTTGAGCGCGCCTCGGAAGTGAACACGATCAGTGTTCACGATCGTCCCCACCCCGGTCCTGATGATCTTAAAATGGGAATATCCGCAGGTCAGCGCGCCAAATTCAGACGCAGAGGAAGATCGTCCGAATGAGATAGTGTTCTGCCACCGACGAACGGCGCACCACGCCCGACACCGGCCGCGATCCCCCGAAACATCGCAGGCCGCGCGGACGCCGAAGTCGAAGACCGCACCGGCCACCCGCGAAAAACCCCGAACGCAGGCAGCGCCGCCAGCCATCGTGACCCCGCCGCACACCCCCACCGACCGGCGCAGCCTGCCCACCACACGAACGCGCAGTCGGCCGACGAAACGTCCGACGGCGCGGGAAAGGACTGCGTCGTGAGCAGCGGACTCGAGGACACGCCCACGCACGTGTCAAGGGCGTCCACGTGGCCGCGCGCCACCACGAGACTCGCCGCACGGATCACCGAGTGGCGCGACTGGAAGCTCCCGATCAAGATCGGGGCCGTCGTGCTCGTACCGGTGATCTTCGCGCTCGTGCTGGGGGTGCTTCAGATTCGCGGCCAGATCGCCAAGGCCGACGAGTACGAAGCGATGGACCGGGTCGTCACCGCGGGCAGCGCGGTGCGCAAGGCGGTCGAGGACCTGCAGTGGGAACGCAGCGATGCCACCGAGTTCCTGGTGCGCGGGCAGACCTCCGAACAGCAGGTCCGGGAGCGGATGACCGCCACGGACCGGTCCCTTGACGCGGCCCGCCGCGCGCTGGGGGCCGCCCCCGACAGCGACGCGGCGCGGTTCGCCCAGCAGGAAACGGGGCGGCAGATCGCCGAACTCGCCCCGACCCGCAACCGCGTGCTGCGCAGCCAGATCACCCCCGACAGCGCGATCCAGGCCTACAGCGAGGTCGTCGGCGACCTGCTCGCGCTGGACCGCACCCTGCTCAGCCAGCTCTCGTCGTCGCAGCTGGTCTCCCCCGCGACCAGCGCGCACGAGCTCGCCAAGATCCGGGAAGAGGTCCAGCTGCAGCAGGCGCTGGTGCTCACCGGGCTGGTCCGCGGCAAGTTCGAGGACGACGCCCTCACCCGGCTGGACGCCAGCGAATCCCGGCGCACCGCGGCCGCCAAGGACTTCCGCGCCGCGGCCTCCCTGGACCACCGCATCCGCTACGACCAGCTCTACGCCGACCCGCTGTTCCCCGCGCGGGAGACCACGGTCCAGCTGGCGATGGCCGAGCGCAACAACGCGCGGGCCCAGCTGTCCTCGGCGCTGGTCACGCCCGACACCTGGCACCACCAGTCGCAGAACGCGCTGGAGGCGCTCGGTGGTCTGGGCGCGGACCTGGACCAGGAACTGCACGCCACCGCGTTCGGCCTGCAGGACAGCGCCAGCAACCTCGCCGGTCTCGAAGCGGTGATCCTGCTGACCGCGCTGCTGATCGCCAGCCTGATCGTGGTGTTCATCGGCAGGCACCTGCTGCGCTCCCTGGACCTGCTGCGGCGCAGCGCGCTGGACACCGCGAACCACCAGCTGCCCAACGCCGTCGCCGACATCCGCGCCGGGCACGCCCCGCAAGCCCCGGTCGAGCAGGTGCCGGTGGACACCGCCGACGAGATCGGTGACGTGGCGCGCGCCTTCGACGACGTGCACACCCAGGCGGTCAACCTGGCCACCGAGCAGGCCGAGCTGCGCCGCAGCTACAGCGATTCCTTCGTCAACGTCTCCCGCCGCAGCCAGGGCCTGCTGGAGCGCCAGCTGCGCCTGTTCGAGCAGCTGGAGCGCGACGAGGAGGACCCCGACCAGCTGGCCACCCTGTTCCAGCTGGACCACCTGGCCACCCGGATGCGCCGCAACAACGAGAACCTGATGGTGCTCTCCGGCACCGACCTGGCGCGCCGCTTCAGCCAGCCGACCAGCCCGGCCGACCTGGTGCGCGCCGCAGTCTCCGAGATCGAGCACTACCCGCGAGTGATCGTGCAGCCGCTGCCCGACGTCAAGGTCGTCGGCTACGCCGCCAGCGACCTGGTGCGGTTGTTCGCCGAACTCCTGGACAACGCGGCCAACTTCTCCGCGCCGCACACCCAGGTGACCGTCTCCGGGCACCGGCGCGGCGACGGCGCGCTGGTCGTCGACATCGTCGACCAGGGCATCGGGATGAGCGACGCCGACCGCGAAGCCGCCAACGAGCGGCTGTCCGCCGACGGTGAGCTCACGCTGTCCACGTCGCGGCGCATGGGCATGTTCGTGATCGGCCGGCTGGCGGCCCGCCACGGCATCGAGGTCGAGCTGCACCCGGGTCGCGACGGCGTCGGCCTGCGCGCGGCGGTGACCATCGCGCCCGAACTCCTGGCGGACGCGGTGCAGATGCCGCAGCCGCGGACCAACGGGATCGCCACCCACGGCCGCAGCCAGGACAGCCTCGTCGAGGCCTTCGACTGGGAGGCCGCCGAGCAGGACGCGGCGAGCCCCGTCCGCAACGGCTACCACCTGCTGCGGCCGCCGACCGAGGACGCACCGGTCCCGGAGCAGCGCGACCTGTCCAACACCCAGGACCTGCCCCACGTCCCGGACGGTGCCGGCGTTCCGGACAGCGCACCACCCGCGCAGCGGACCAACGGCACCGCGGCACCGGCCCCGATCTTCGACGACCTCTCCTCGGTCTGGTTCCAGTCGGCGCCCACCGCCGAGCACACCCCGGCCTGGCCCGAAACCGGCGAAGAGCCCCAGCCGACGGGCGAATTCCCGCCTGCGCAGGGGAATCCCGGCAGCCGCAACGGGCAGGTCTGGTCCTTCCCCAGCGACGAAGCGGGGCAGCGCGCGCAGGAGATCGCGTCGGCGGAACCGGCCGGCCGCACCTCCGCCGGGCTCCCGCAACGGGTTCCGCTGGCGAACCTGCTCGCGGGCAGCGCGGAGACCTCCGGCGACGACCGGCCGCGGCCGACCCGCGACCCGGAAGTCGCGCGCGGTCGGCTGGCCAGCTTCCAGGCCGGGATCCAGCGCGGCAGGCACCACCGCAGGCAGGACGGGCAGGAGGACCAGCCGCCCGAACCGGCCGGACCTCCCGCGCCCGCACCGGAAACCCCCGACTACACCCCCGCCGGACTGCCCCGACGGGTCCCCAGAACCCAGGTACTACCGGGAACAGTCACCGAGGACGCCCAGCCCCGCCGCGACGCAGACCTGATGCGCGGCCGACTGGCCAGCTTCCAACGCGGTGTCCGCGAGGGCAAGCACAGCCTCCGCGACCCACAGCGTTCGGCCGACGAACGGCTGTGACATTCCGCGTCAGTGAGGAGGACAGGAAACGCCCATGAACACCAACAACTCCCAACCGAACCAGTTCGGCTGGCTGGTCACCGATTTCACCGAACGGGTCCCCGGGGTGGCGCACGCCGTGGTCGTCTCGGCGGACGGCCTGCTGCTGACGGCGTCGGCGAAGCTGCCCACCGACCGCGCCGACCAGCTCGCCGCCGTCGCGTCCGGGCTGCTCAGCCTGACGCAAGGAGCCGCGCGGTGCTTCGAAGCCGGTGCGGTCAACGAAACCGTGGTCGAGATGGAACGCGGCCTCATGCTGCAGATGGCGATCAGCGACGGCTCGTGCCTCACGGTGCTCGCCGCCCCGCAGTGCGACATGGGGCTGATCGCCTACGAGATGGCGTTGCTGGTCGAACGAGTCGGACAGATCCTGACCCCCGAACTGCGCTCCCAGCTGCAAGGATCGAGTCGGGTGATGACCGGCCAGTCGGTGTGAGGACTCCATGAGCACAGGTCCGGACTCATCCGGGCGACACCATTGGGACGACCACGGGTCACCCGAGGCGGACGCCTTCGCCGACGTCTTCAACCGCTTCACCCTCGACAGCGGACGACGCGGCCGCAGGCGCAAACGCGCCCGCGAACAGGACGAGCAGCGAGCTCAGGCGCAGCCCCCCGTGCCCGAGCAGCCCGAACCGGCGCAGCCCCCCGCGCCGGAACCGCCGCCCTGGCCGCGGGAATCCGATGCGGAGGTGCCCGACCAGGCACCGGTCCAGGACGGTGACTCCCCGGACGGCGGCACGGCCACCTACATCCGGCCGTACGCCTGGACCGGCGGGCGGACTCGCTCGAACCACCGGTTGGAGCTGGAAACCCTGGTCTCCACCAGCGAGTTCTGCCAGCCGAACCGGCTGCAGCGCATCGAGCACCACTCGATCGCCGAGATCTGCCGCCACCCCCGCTCGGTGGCCGAGGTCGGCGCGCTGCTCGGCGTTCCGCTGGGGGTGGCGAAGGTCCTGCTCGGCGACATGGCCGATCTGGGCCTGGTCACGGTGCACCGAACGGTCAGCGAATCCGGCAGCACATCTCACTTCATGTTGATGGAGAGGGTTCTGAGCGGGCTCCGGCGCCTCTGACCTCTCCCCCGCGCATCCACCCCGCGCGCAGGACACCAGCTCATTCGACACCTGAGGTTGGCAGAAATGACCCCCGAAACGCGTTCCCGACCTGGTCACCCCTCCTCCACCAGGCCCGCAACCGCGACCTCGGCGAAGATCGTCGTCGCAGGCGGCTTCGGCGTCGGCAAGACGACGTTCGTCGGCTCGGTGTCGGAGATCGTGCCGCTGACCACCGAGGCCGTGATGACCGAGGCCAGCAGCGGCATCGACGACCTGAAGGCGACCCCGAACAAGAACACCACCACGGTGGCGATGGACTTCGGCCGGCTGTCCCTCGACGCCGACCTGATCCTCTACCTGTTCGGCACGCCCGGTCAGCAGCGCTTCTGGTTCATGTGGGACGACCTGGTGCGCGGCGCGATCGGTGCCGTGGTGCTGGTGGACACCCGGCGGCTGGCGGACTGCTTCTCGGCCATCGACTTCTTCGAGGACCGCCAGCTGCCGTACGTGATCGGTCTGAACTGCTTCGACGGCACGCTGCGCCACCGCATCGAGGAGGTCCGCGAGGCCATCGCGATCCCGCCGGACGTGCCGATCGTGCCCTGCGACGCCCGCGACCGCGCTTCCACCAAGCAGGCGCTGATCACCCTCGTCGAGTACGCGATGAAGTGGTGGCTCCAGCGCACCGCTTGATCTCGGCTGCAACCACGAGGACCCTCCTGTCGTTGACGGGAGGGTCCTCTAGCGCCTGGAGGACGTTTCACCCAGAACGCACCACAGGCATGTGACTACGCGGGGAGGACGTGCTCGCCCGTGCGGTCTGTGGTGAGGCAGAGGGAGCAGATGACCTCGCCGGTGGAGCCGGAGGCGAGCACGTCCGGGCGTTCGAAGTCCTGCTCGCAGACGTGGCAGGTGTACACAGTGGCCACCGGGGTGCCCTCGGCGTCGAACCTCGGTTCTTCGATGCCGTCGTCGGTGCGCCGCAGGTAGTAGCGCCCGCGAGTCACGATGGCCATGACCGGTGTCAGCACGGCGGCGATCACCACGGCGGCGATCGGCGAGTACGGCTGCACGACCGGGCCGAGGGCGCCGAAGTACATCGCGATCGAGATGATCGCCGCGGCCAGGAACGCCACCACGCCCACCGGGTTGACCGGGTAGAGCATGCCGCGGCGGAACTCGGGTTCCCGTGGCGACAGCTTGAGCAGGTACTTGTTGATCAGGATGTCGGCGGCGACCGTGACGACCCAGGCGATCGCGCAGTTGGCGTAGAAGCTGAGCACCGAATTGAGGAAGGCGAACATGTTCGCCTCCATCAGCACCAGCGCCACGATGAGGTTGAGCAGCACGAACACGATCCGGCCCGGGTAGCGCCGGGTGATCCGGGTGAACGAGTTCGTCCAGGTCAACGAGCCCGAGTACGCGTTGGTGACGTTGATCTTCACCTGGCTGAGCACCACCAGGACCACCGCCAGCGGGATCGCCAGCCACACCGGCATGAACAGCTCGTACACACCCATGAACTGCTGCACCGGCTCGGTCGCCGCGGCACCGGCCGCACCCATGATGTAGAAGGCCAGGAACGCGCCGGTGGCCTGCTTGATCGCGCCGAAGAACACCCAGCCCGGACCGGCGGTGATCACCGACGCCCACCACGACCGCTTGTTCTCCGCAGTTCGCGGCGGCATGAACCGCAGGTAGTCGATCTGCTCGCCGATCTGCGCCATCAGCGACAGCGCCACCCCGGCGCCGAGCATCACCGACGCCGCGTTCAGCCCGGCGCCCTCTTCGCCCGCGAACGCCAGCCACGACGACACCGAGTCCGGGTCGACCACGACCAGATATCCGAGTGGCGCCACCATCAGCAGCAGCCACAGCGGCGTCGTCCAGACCTGCAGGCGGCTGAGCGCCTTCATGCCGTAGATGACCAGCGGTACGACGATCAGCGTGGTGATCAGGTAGCCGAGCCACAGCGGCACGCCGAGGCCGACCTTGAGGCCCTGCGCCATGATCGCACCCTCGGTGGCGAAGAAGATGAACGTGAAGCTGCCGAAGATCACGCTGGTCAGCACCGAGCCGTAGTAGCCGAACCCGGAACCGCGGGTGATCAGGTCGAGGTCGATGTTGTACCGCGCGCCGTAGTAGGCCAGCGGGAGGCCGGTGACGAAGATGATGATCGCGGCCACCAGGATCGCGACCAGTGCGTTGAGCGTGCCGTAGCTCAGGCCGATGCCCGCGCCGATGGAGAAGTCGGCGAGGTAGGCGATGCCGCCGAGCGCCGTCGATCCCACCACCGCTGGCTTCCAGCGCCGGTAGCTGCGCGGGGCGAAGCGGAGGGTGTAGTCCTCCAGCGTCTCCTGCACCGCCTGGTTCTTCGGCGCTCCGCGCACACTCTGGACGACCATCGAAAGCTCCCTCCCATGCCGGGGCATGCGAGTCGGAGTGTTGGTCATCGATGTTGCGCGGGAGATCGACCGGTGTTTCCGGCAGATGACGCCGCGTGTGCGGTGTGCCTCATTGCTCACGACGTGGAGCGACGAATTCGGCGCCGTCGCGATGAAGTGGTGGCTCCAGCGCACCGCTTGATCTCGGCTGCAACCATGAGGACCCTCCTGTCGTTGATGGGAGGGTCCTCTTGTTTCCTCACACCGTTGCGGGGTGGCCAGTGCTGAAGGAACGCAGATCGCTGTGGTGGCTGTTGGGGCCGGTGCTGCTCTACGTGGTGGCGCTCCCGCTGTACAACCGGGTCGAGCCCGTGGTGCTGGGCCTGCCGTTCTTCATGTTCTGGACGTTGTTGGCGACCCTGCTCACGCCGGTCTGCATCTGGCTGGCCGCGCGCCGGGATCCGCTGTGGCGAGCCGACCGGGACCGCGAGCGGGGTGATGCGGGATGAGCCCCGACGCAGCGGTTTCCATCGGCATCTTCGGTGTTTTCATGCTCGGCGCGATCGTGCTGGGCCTGCTCTCGCTGCGCGGCCGGGACCGGGCGAACCTGGCCGAGTGGTCGATCGGCGGCCGCAGCCTCGGCGTGGTGCTGATCTTCGTGCTGATGGCCGGTGAGACGTACACGAGCTTCAGCTACCTCGGCGCGGCCGGCTGGTCCTACGACTACGGGATGCCGGTGTTCTACCTGCTGGCCTACCTGGCGATCGGGTTCGCCGTCGGCTACGTCGTCGGTCCGGTCCTGTGGCACTACGCGCACCGCAACAACCTGCACAACATCACCGACATCACGGCTTTCCGGTTCGACTCGCCGTGGTTCGGGGCGGCGGTGGCGATCCTGACCACCGCGTTCCTGCTGCCCTACATCCAGCTGCAGATCACCGGGATGGGCGTGGTCGTCTCGACGATCAGCTACGGGACGATCGGGCTGGGCGCGGGGTACGTGATCGCGTTCGTGGTGACCGAGGCGTTCATCATCTTCTCCGGGCTGCGCGGCAGCGCCTGGGTGTCGATCCTCAAGGACAGCTTGGTGATCATCACGCTGCTGGCGGTGTTCGCCTACGTGCCGGTGCACTACTTCGGCGGGGTCGGGCCGATGCTGGAGCGGCTCGTCGCGGAGCGCCCGCAGTGGCTGGTGCTGCCCGGTCAGGGCAAGGAGTCGCTGGGCATGATGTGGTTCGCCACCACCGGGCTGCTCAACGGCGTGGTCTACACGATCTTCCCGACCACCGTCGCCGGTTACCTCGGCGCGAAGAACCCCGGTGTGCTGCGGCGCAACGCCATCATCATGCCGTTCTACCAGGTCCTGCTGTTCGTCCCGATCCTGCTGGGGCTGGCCGCGGTGTTCGTGGTGCCGGGTCTGACCGACTCGAACCTGGCCATGTTCGAGCTGGTCGTGCACTCGATGCCGGCGTGGATGGTGGGGCTGGTCGGTGTTGCCGGGGCGCTCTCGTCGATCGTGCCGATGGCGGTGTTCATGCTCGTGATCGGGACGATGTGGGGTCGTTCCGTGCTGGGCGTGCACCCGAGGACCGCGCCGCGCCAGAAGCAGCTCTCGCAGCTGGTCACGTTCCTGGTCGGGCTGGTCGCGCTGCTGTTCACCTTCGTCTCGCCGACCACGCTGGTGCAGCTCTCGGTGCTGTCGTACCAGGGTTTGGCGCAGCTGCTGCCGGTGGTGCTGATCAGCCTGCTGTGGAAGCGGATGACGGTCGCCGGTGCGGCCGGCGGGCTCGCGGTGGGCGTGGTCGTGGTGTCGGTGCTGGTCGCCACCGGGAACGACCCGTGGCTGGGCATCAACGCCGGTCTGATCGGGCTCGCGGCGAACGTCGCGGTGAACGTGGCGATCAGCCTGGCCCGCCCGGCGACGGCACCTGCCGAGCGGCTGGCGGTCGACGAGCTGGCCGAGACCCGATCTTCCGGCGCGGGGGTGTGACGTCCGGCTTCAGCGCCGCGTCACGGCATCGGCGGGGCGACCGCGGAAACGCCGAACTGGCCGCTCGCGATCGGGTTCCCGCCGATGTCGACCGGACCTTCCGGCACCGGCTTCGCCGACGGGTACCAGCGGCGCGCGATCTCCCACGCCGCGTCGATCAGCGCGCTGGCGTGCCCGAAGGAGTAAGGCGAAAGCCCCACCACCGACGGCGCCGGGAGGACGTAGAGCTCGCAGCGCGTCGCGTTCAGCTGCATGTCCAGCCGCGCGGCCGACACCATCGCCGAACCCAGCGCCGCACCGTTCACGCCGCCCACCGAACGCGGGGGGACCCGCGGCGCCGGCCAGGTCGCGATCGAGCCGATGCCGCGCCTGGTCTGGTTGTACTCGAAGCGCTCGGTCCCGCCGCACGGCAGCACGAAGACCCGCTCCGCACCGCGCTCGACGGCGCGGCTGATCGGCATGAACACCGCCGGGCCGCCGTCGACGAGCCAGCGGTCGCCGATCTTCACCGGCGGGAACATCCCCGGGATCGAGCAGGACGCGACCAGCGGCGGCAGCGCGGGCCCCGACTCGAAGTAGACGGCGTCGCCGCTGTCGATGTCGGTCGCGGTCACCGTCACCGGGATCTGCGCTTGCTCCAACCGCCGGAACGGCAGGTTGTTGTGCAGCCAGCGGGCGAGCCCGTGGTTGCCCATCACGTGGTTGGACAGGCCGAGCTTGCCGGCGAGGATCCGCGTCGGCTGGATCGGGAACACGTCCGTCCGCCGCATCGACGTCCAGATCTCGCGCAGCTTCTCGGCGCCGCCCGGGGTGGGGTCGCCCGCCAGCCAAGCGGCGTTGAGCGAACCGGCCGAAGTGCCGACGAGCAGGTCCGGTTCCACCCCGGCCTCGAAGAGCGCGGTGACCAGTCCGGCCTGGATCGCGCCGAAGGTGGAACCACCCGGCAGAACCCACGCTGTGCGCATCAGCAGTGCCCTCCCACTCTGGTTGTGCTGTTGATCATCGACGGCTCAGCCATCCCCCGGATCTCCGCGGCGGCGCTGGCGCTTCACTTGCGAGCGCTGCTTCTTGCTGTTCAGGCGGCGCTGCTGGGAGCCCCGGGTCGGTTTGGTCTTGCGCCGGGCGCGCTTCGGTGGGGCCACCGCCTCGGCCAGCAGCGCGGCCAGCCTCTCCCGCGCCGCCTCGCGGTTGGCCAGCTGCGCGCGATGTTCGGACGCCACGACAGTGATCACACCACCGACGAGCCGCTTCGCAAGTCGGTCCGCGGCCCGCTCCCGGAGGGGCTCGGGCACGGAGGCCGAGCCCGCGAGGTCGAAGGACAGCTCGACGCGGGAGTCGGTCGTGTTCACGCCCTGGCCGCCGGGCCCGGACGATCGCGAGAAGCGCTCGGAGAGCTCGGCCGCGGGGATCTGCCAGCGGCTGGTGATGCGGAGGTCTCCGGACATGCAGAACAGCATGCCTCAACCCCCTGCGCCGCTCACCACCGATTTGCCGCGCGGGAACCTCCCCACCTTCGACGACGGGGAGGTTCCCGTGCTTCAGATCACTGGCCGGGCCGCCAGCCCGCGACACCGCCCGGTACCGGGGCTTCTGGTGCGTACGGGGTGCGGGTGAAGATGAAGGTGTTCAGGTCGAGGTGGGTGGGAACGCCGTCCGCGTCCCGCCCGATCCGCAGGGGCTCGCCCGAGTAGTAGCCGTCCAGGCCGGTCCAGGTGCCGTCGGCGTTGGGGCGGAACCGCGACGCCCGGCCCCGGCCCCGCGACGGCGCGAGGTCGAGCAGACCGTCGGGGAGGATCCGCAGCACGTAGGGGCTCGGACCCCAGTACCACTGCCCGGTCAGCTCGAGCAGCGCCATGTCCACGTCCGCGCTGGGCTCCCAGGCCTCCGGGATCCGCGGCTCGTGCTCGGCGAGCAGGTCGAGCAGGTCGGTGGACAGCGCGCCGACACCCGCGGTCGTGTTGGCCATGAAGATCACCCCGGTGGCGTCCTCCGGGTCCGCCCAGAGGTTCGCGATGAACCCGGGCATCGAGCCGGTGTGCCCGGCCAGCCGCCGCCCGCGGTGCCGCATCAGCTGCAGGCCGAGCCCGTAGCCGCCGCGCCACTCCGGCCCGTCGTCGACCGAGCCGGGCGAGCGCATCTCCAGGACCGTGGCCGGGTGCAGGACCTCGCCGGTGTCGCCGCCGACGAACCGCACCCACCGGACCATGTCGTCGAAGGTCGACCACAGCTGGCCCGCCGGGGCCATCGCGCCCGCGTCCTCGGCCGGTTCGGACAGCACGACGTCCGCCCACGGGTGCACGGCCAGTCCCTCGGCGTGCGGGGCGACCGGCGCCGTCGTGGTGCGCTTCATGCCCAGCGGATCCAAGATCTCGCGCTGCACCACCTCGTGCCACGGCGCGCCGCGCAGCCGCGCCACGAGCTCGCCCAGCACGCCGAAGCCCACGTTGGAGTAGTGGAAGCCGTGGTGCGGGGTGGGGCGCACGGCGGATTCGTCGATGCTCTTCAGCAGTTCTTCCGCGCTGCCGCCCGGAGTCCGCTCCCACCACTCGCCGGCCGGCTCCGCGGTCAGGCCGCTGGACTGCGAGAGCAGCGAACCGATGCTGCGGTTGCCGATCGCGGTGCCCGGCACGTGCTCGTCGAGCTTGTCGGCCAGGTCGAGCTTCCCCTCGTCGCGCAGCCGCATCACCATCACGGCGACGAAGGTCTTGGTGATCGAACCGATCCGGTACTGGGTGTCGGTCGTGGACGGCCCGCCGCCGACCTTGCCGCGGGAGTCGACCCAGATCGTCTCGCCGTCCCGGACCAACCCCGCGATCAGCGACGGGATCCGGTTCTCGCGCTGCTCCACGGCCAGACGCCGCAGCAGGGCGCGCTGGGTGGAGGGCAACAAACTCGTCAACATGCCTCCATGTTTTCAAAGACTGTCTGACGCACTCGTTTTGCGTGGCGGTGCCGGTAGCGGAACCTCAGCGCCCGCCTGGACTCCGGGTGCCCACCCTTATGTATGCCAATACACGGCGGCTGGGCCGTCCTCGCCAGGCGAACGCTGAGAACCCGCGGCGGTGCAAGCGCCGAGGGTGGGCTATGCGCCTGCGGCGCAT
>NZ_JAQGLA010000036.1 GCF_027853915.1 Saccharopolyspora oryzae | reverse complement strand
CCACCAGGTGGACCACAGTTTCAATGGAAACTGTGATCCGCCGTGCCCGGGTTCCGCAGTTTCAATTGAAACTGCACCCCCGGGCGTGTCGGGACCCCGGCGTGTCGGCGCCCGACACGCCCGGGTGCGGGGGGACTGGTGCGATTTCAATGGAAATTGGACCTCGAAATTCCATTGAATTTGCGTCCCAACCACTCGTCGGCGGAGCGAGGGGCTGGGGTTCGGGTGGCGAGTAATGGACTGGACCTTGACCTCGGTCAGTGGTCTAGTCCATTTTTTGTGCTTCGACCCCGACGGATCGGAGCAGTCATGTCACGGATCCGCACCGCGCTCGTCGCCCTGGCCGGGCTCGTCCTCGTCGCCGCACCGGCCTCCGCCACCCCCGGCCCCGAACCCGCCATCAGCGGACAAGCCGGCACCGGGCCGGCCTCTGCCGAAGCCGTCGACATCCCCGGGCACGCCCTGGTCGGGTACCTGCACGCCAGCTTCGCCAACGGCTCCGGTTACGTGCGGATGGCCGACGTGCCCGCCGAGTGGGACGTCATCGACCTGGCCTTCGCCGAGCCGACCTCCCCCACCTCCGGCCAGCTGGAGTTCAACCGCTGCCAGGCCGCCGAGTGCCCGAACGTGGAGAGCGACGAGGAGTTCATCGCCGGGATCCGCGCCAAGCAGGCGGAGGGCAAGAAGGTGCTGCTGTCGGTCGGCGGCGCCAACGGCCAGGTGCGGCTGGAGACGACCGCCGCGCGCGACGCTTTCGTCGCATCCGCTGCGGAGATCATCGACCGCTACGGCCTGGACGGCCTCGACGTCGACTTCGAGGGCCACTCCCTGGAGCTCGCGCCGGGCGACACCGATCTGAAGCACCCGACCACCCCGGTGGTGGTCAACCTGATCGACGCGCTGCGCGCCCTGAACGACCGCTACGGCGCGGACTTCGTGCTGACCATGGCGCCGGAGACGTTCTTCGTGCAGGTCGGCTACCAGCACTACGGCGGCGGCACCGGCGCCGATCCGCGGGCGGGCGCGTACCTGCCGGTGATCGACGCGCTGCGCGACCAGCTGGACCTGCTGCACGTGCAGAACTACAACTCCGGTCCGGTGATGGGCCTGGACGACCAGTACCACACGATGGGCACCGCGGACTTCCACGTCGCGATGATCGACATGCTGCTGACCGGTTTCCCGCTGGCGGGCAACCCGGACAACACCTTCGCCCCGCTGGCTCCCGAGCAGGTCGCGATCGGTCTGCCCGCGGCCAACCCGGCGGGCAACGGCTTCACCCCGGTCCCGGAGGTCCACAAGGCGCTCGACTGCCTGCGCGCCGGGACGAACTGCGGCCCCTACCAGCCGCACGGCACCTACCCGAACCTGCGCGGTCTGATGGCCTGGTCGATCAACTGGGACGTCTACCACGGCGACGAGTTCGCCAAGGCCCACGACGCCTACTGACGTCCGAAGGGCGCCGCTGCCCGGGCAGCGGCGCCCGGGCTCACGGTCGGCGACCGGTGATCGCCACGATGCGGTCCAGCAGCGGGGCGTCGGCGGGGACGTCGACGGCGGTCCCCCAGAGCTCCGGGATCGGGGCTTCGGGCACGAACTCGGCGACATGCTCCAGGCAGGCGCGCAGCGTAGGTTCGGGCAGGTCGAACGGTTGTCCGGTGGCCTGGGCCAGGTCCCAGCCGTGCACCACCACCTCGGTCAGCGCGATGCGTCCCCACTGGGCGTTGGTCAGCTCCACCCCGGCCGCCGGGGTGCGGCCTTCCCAAGCCGCCGCATCGCCCCAGGCCACGCCCAGGTCCCGGACGTGCTCGGATACGACGTCGCGCCAGTCCGCTCCCAGCGGAGGGACGGGCTGATCGTCTTCCTCGCGCGCGAGCGAGGCGAACCCCCAGGCCGCCTCGTCCACGTGCGCGACCAGATCGCGCACCGCGTACTCGGCGCACGGCGTCGGGTGGTCCAGCTGCTCATCGGTGATCCCCGCCAGCAGTTCGGTCAGCTGCTCGCAGGCCGGCTTCAGGTCGATCACGGGGCCTCCTCCGGGAACGGATCGTCACCAGGTTCGACCGCCGCGCCCGCGCGGATTCATCGGTTCACCCGAAGCTGCGGAGGTAGGCGTCGGCTCCCGCGGGGTCGAGGAACCAGGTCTGGAAGTCGGCAGGGTCGTCGAAGCCGTCCGCGAAGCGGTTGCGGATCTCCGGGTGCTCCGCCGCCGCGGCCATGATCCGCTGCACGTGCGGCTGGGCGGGGCGCAGCGAGGTGTTCGTCCACGTCACCACGTGCTGCGCGTGCTGCCAGAACCGGTCGAAGCTCTGCTGCATCCAGGAGCGGTCGAACGGCTGCTCGCCGCGCGCCACGATGCTGTCCAAATAGGACTCCGCGCACCGGTTCGCGACGTTGGCGCCCTGCCCGGTGATCGGATCGTTGGCCACCACCGCGTCGCCCATGCCCAAGACCGCTGCGCCGGAAGGGAGTTCGGCGACCGGCTTGCGCACGACCGGGGTCACGCCACCGGCCAGCGTCGCGCGCTCGTCGGTTAGCTCCGCGCCGGTGAACCGCGCGTGCTCCGACGGCAGGTGGTCGCGCATCAGCTCCAGCATCCGCGCCCACTGCTCGTCCGCGCCGGGCCGATCCGACCAGCAGTCCATCGGACCGTCCGGAATGCCCTCGTACAGCAGGACATCGCACGCCCCGCCGAAGGTGCAGCCGGGGATGACGTAGATGTCGCCGATGCCGGCGATCGAGTTCGCCCGGAGCAGACCGTCGTCCGGCACGTCCGGGGACGCAGCGGCCCCGCGCACGTAAGCCACCGCCAACGCCCGCTGCGGCGAGGTGAAGGGCGAGTGCTGCGGATCGCGCTCGAATATCCGGCCGAGCTCACCCGCACCCGTCGCGACCACCACCAGCTCGTAGCCCGGGGTCAGACCGTCCAATTCGGACGCCGTGACGTTGCGGTACTGCACGTCGCCGCCGCGCTCGGCGAAGAGCTCCAGCCAGCGCGCCATCTTCACCCGCTGGTCCACCGACTGCGCGGGCCGGGAGAACTCGCCCCGCCAGTCCAGCAGGCGCCCCTCCCCCGGCTTCTCGACGGTCTTCCTCAGCCCGGTGATCTGCGGCGCTTCGCCGTCCCAGAAGTTCAGGCCGCGGGCGCGTTCGTTGGCCAGCGCGGTGCCGAACATGGCCTGCGTGGACATCACCCGTCCGCCGCGGATCTGCTCGGGCGTCCGCCCGGAGATCAAGGTCACCTCGTACTGCTGGGCCTGCAGCCCGAGCGCCAGCTGCAGCCCGGCCTGCCCCGCCCCGACGATCAGGACCTTCCGCATCCCCGCGACCACCTTCCCGTCCGATCAACGCCACCCAGCATTCCCGACACCCCGGCGCACGTCATGCCGACGTGCAGCAGGGGCGCCAGTTCCAGGCAGAACCGACGCCCCTGCGACCGGGATGATTCAGGGGCCGTCCCCGACCCCAGTTTTTGATCTTTTGCTCTGATTCGCCGCCAGGCGAATAGCCCACCCTCGGCACTGGCACCGCCGCGGGTTCTCAGACGTCGCCTGGCGAGGACGGCCCAACTGCCGTGTATTGGCATACATAAGGTTGGGCACCCGGAGTCCAGGCGGCGTCTGAGGTTCCGCTACCGGCACCGCTTCGCAAAACGAGTGCTTCCGAAGGAATCAGAGTTCGACGCCGAGGAGGGCGTCGACGGCGGTGCGGATGAGCTGGGGTGCTTCCGCGTCGGAGCCGCCCGTGGTCAGCGCCTCCTCCACCCACGCGTCGATCGCCCGCAGCGCCTGCTGGGTGTCCAGGTCGTCGGACAGCCGCTCGCGCAGCTCGGCGACCGCCGCCTCCGCCGACGGCGCGGACTCCAGCTCGACCGCCTGGCGCCAGCGCGCCAGCCGCGCTGCACCGGCGGTCAGGGCGTCAGCCGTCCAGGAGCGGTCGGTGCGGTAGTGGCCGTCCAGCAGCGCCAGCCGGATGGCCATCGGGTCCACCCGGTCGCCGCGCAGCCGGGACACGAACACCAGGTTGCCCTTGGACTTGGACATCTTCTCGCCGTCCAGCCCGATCATCCCGGCGTGCACGTAGTGCTTGGCGAACGGGAACTCGCCGGTCAGCGACTCGGCGTGCGCCGCGCTGAACTCGTGGTGCGGGAAGATCAGGTCCGAGCCGCCGCCCTGCACGTCGAAGCCCAGGCCCAGCCGGTTCAGCGCGATGACCGAGCACTCCAGGTGCCAGCCCGGGCGGCCCGGCCCCAGCTCGGACTCCCAGGACGGCTCGCCGTCGCGGGCGGCCCGCCACAGCAGCGCGTCCAGCGGGTGCTCCTTGCCCGCGCGGTCCGGGTCGCCGCCGCGCTCGGCGAAGAAGGCGGCCATGGTCTCGCCGTCGTAGTTCGACTCGTAGCCGAAGTGCCCGCTGGCCTGGTGGCGGAAGTAGACGTCCGGGTACTCGTCGTCGACCCGGTAGGCCGCGCCGGAGGCCAGCAGCTTGCCGACCGACTCGACGATCTCCGGGATGGACTCCACCGCGCCGACGAAGTCCGCCGGCGGCACGACCCGCAGCGCCTCCATGTCCTCGCGGAACAGCGCGGTCTCGCGCATCGCGAGCACCACCCAGTCCTCGTTGTCGCGCTCGGCGCGCTCCAGCAGCGGGTCGTCGATGTCGGTGACGTTCTGCACGTAGTGCACCTGGTGACCGTTGTCCAGCCACACCCGGTGGACCAGGTCGAACGCCAGGTAGGTGGCGGCGTGACCGAGGTGGGTGGCGTCGTACGGGGTGATGCCGCACACGTACATCCGCGCGACGGGGCCGGGCTCGGTGGGCTTGACCTCGCCCGCCGAGGTGTCGAACAGGCGCAGCGGACGTGGCGTGCCGGGCACTCGAGGCACGGGAACCGATGACCAGGGTTGCATGCTCCCGACCTTAAACGTCCCGCTCCGACCGATGCCGCCGTCCGGGGGATAGCCCGTATCACATCGTGGGAGGCGGCGGCTCCCACTTACGTCTCAGAGCGCCGGAGAACGCTTCTGGACCAATCGGATTTAGATCGTTAAACCACGCCGAATTCGATCTTGTCGAAAAGGGGTTGAAAACAGTCATATGCACACGATCAGCGGCGAGATGATCATTTAGGTGCGGTCGTTCGGCCGTACTTCCACTGAAGTGGGATCCTTATCTTAAAAAGCAGCATATTCGCACGTCAGAGCAGGATGTAAGTCCTGGTCAGACGCCTCGGTCAGCGCATCTGGAGTGTCTCGATCGAAATAAGATCTTCACCCGATCGGCTGGACACGCGCATTCCGAGACGTATGATCTTCGAACTACATCGAAAGGACGAGGACGCGAATCCGGGAACCGTGATCGTCGGCTGGTCCGATGTATTCACGCTGTCCCCCGGTACGGGTGCGGACCACCGGTACCGGCGATGCGGGTGGAGGCGATCGGTGACATCGGTACGAGTGGAACGGCTCTACAAGATCTTCGGGCCGCAGCCGACGGAGCTGGTACGCCGCCTGGAGGCCGGAGCCGACCAGGACGAGATGAAAGAAGCCGGTGCCACGGCAGCGGTGGTGGACGCGTCGTTCGAGGTGACCGAGGGCGAGACGTTCGTCGTCATGGGCCTGTCCGGCTCCGGCAAGTCGACCCTGATCCGAATGCTCAACGGGCTGCTCACACCCACCTCCGGCCGGGTGCTCGTCGACGGTGAGGACATCACCGGGATGTCGGGCAAGGCTCTGCGCACGATGCGCCAGGAGAAGATGAGCATGGTCTTCCAGCACTTCGCGCTGTTCCCGCACCGGACGGTGCTGGACAACGCCGCGTACGGGCTGAAGATCCGAGGCGCGAGCAAGACCGACCTGGTGGAACGGGCCAACGAGGCCCTGAACATGGTGGGCCTGGAGGGCTGGGGCGACCGGTACCCGCAGCAGCTCTCCGGCGGGATGCGGCAGCGCGTCGGCCTGGCGCGCGCCCTGGCCGCCCAGACCGACGTCCTGCTGATGGACGAGGCGTTCAGCGCGCTGGACCCGCTGATCAAGCGGGAGATGCAGGACCAACTGCTCAACCTCAACGCCAAGCTGGGCAAGACGATCATCTTCATCACCCACGACCTCAACGAGGCGATGCGCCTGGGCGACCGGATCGCGATGATGCGCGCCGGCCGGATCGTCCAGATCGGCACCGCCGAGCAGATCCTGCGCGAACCGGCCGACGACTACGTGGCCAAGTTCGTCCAGGACGTCGACCGCAGCCGGGTGCTCACCGCGGCATCGCTGGCGGATCCGCAGGTCACCGCGCCGGACGACGTGGAGCCGGTGCCCGCCGACACTCCGATGAAGGAGCTGTTCCTGCGCCTGGGCGATCACCCGGACCCGGTGCCGGTGGTCGACGACGAGCGGCGTGTGCTCGGCGCGGTGACGTCCGCTGCGGTCTTCGAGGCGTTGAGCCGCGAGGCCGAGGTGCCCGCGGCGGTCAAGGAGGCCTCCGATGCGTGAAGCACTCCCCTTCCCGACCCAGTACGAACTCCCGCGCATCCCGGTCGGCGACTGGTTCGAAGCCGTCGTCGACTGGCTGAACAACAACGTCGGACCGCTGTTCAACTTCATCGACCTGGTGCTGCGCTCGGCGGTCAGCGGGTTGTCGTTCGCGCTGAACTTCCTGCCCGCGCTGGTCATGGTGCTGCTGTTCGCCGGCCTCGGCTGGTGGCTGCGCAGCTGGCGGTTCGGCCTGTTCGGCCTGATCGGCTTCGGGCTGGTGGCCAGCATGCAGGAGTTCCAGCCGGCGATGCAGACCCTGTCGCTGGTGCTGGTTGCCACCGTCATCTCGATCGCGATCGGCATCCCGCTGGGTGTGCTGATGGCGCGCAACAGCAAGGCGAGCGCTCTCCTGCGGCCGGTGCTGGACCTGATGCAGACCATGCCCGCGTTCGTCTACCTGGTCCCGGTCATCGTGTTCTTCAACATCGGTGAGGTGCCGGGCGTGGTGGCCACCGTCATCTTCTCGCTGCCGCCGGGCGTGCGGCTCACCGAACTGGGCATCCGGCAGGTGGACCACGAGGTGGTCGAGGCCGGCGAGGCGTTCGGCTCGCCGAGCCGCAAGATCCTCACCGGCATCCAGCTGCCGCTGGCCATGCCGTCGATCATGGCCGGCGTCAACCAGGTGATCATGCTGGCCCTGTCGATGGTGGTCATCGCCGGCATGGTCGGCGCCCCCGGACTGGGGTCGAACATCTACGAAGCCGTCACCCGCGTCCAGCTGTCCCAAGGTTTCGAAGCCGGACTCTCGGTGGTGATCCTGGCGGTCTACCTGGACCGGATCACCGCCGTGCTCTCGGACCGCTCGCCAGTGGCGCGTGCGGAGCGCAAAGCGGCGAAGACCGGATGAGCCCGGATCGGCAGCCGTCGCAGAAAGGCAGGTACGTATGTTGTCCAGCAGAAGATCACGGAGACTCTGCGCGCTCATCGCCGCGCTGGCCGCACTGGTCATGGTCGCCGCCGGGTGCGGTGGTCGCGGATCGCAGACCGGGCAAGAGGCCAAGTCCATCAACATCGGTTACATCGCCTGGGACGAGGACATCGCCGTCACCTACCTCTACAAGGAGCTGCTGGAGCGCAAGGGCTACACGGTCAACACGACCGAGCTGGAGGTCGGTCCGATCTACGCCGGGCTCGCCCAGGGCAACCCGGACCTCTTCCTCGACGGCTGGCTGCCGCAGACCCACGCCGACTACTGGAAGCAGTACGGCCCCAAGCTCGAGGACCTCGGCGTTTGGTACGACCAGGGCACTCTCAACATCGCGGTGCCGAAGTACATGACCGACGTCAACTCGATCGAGGACCTCAAGGGCAAGGGCCCCCAGTTCGGCGGTGTGATCACCGGAATCGACCCGGGCGCCGGGCTGACCCGCACCACGAAGGCCATGATCCCGGCCTACGGCCTGGGCGGTGAGTACCAGCTGCAGACCTCCTCGACCACGGCGATGCTGGCGTCGCTGGACAAGGCGGTCCAGGAGCAGAAGCCGATCGTGGTGACCCTCTGGCACCCGCACTGGGCCTACGCCCGCTACCCCCTGAAGGACCTGACGGACCCGAAGGGCGCGATGGGCAAGGCCGAAGAGCTGCACGCGATCGGCCGCGCCAACTTCAGCAAGGACTTCCCCGAGGTCACCGAGATGGTCAAGAAGTTCAAGCTGACCGACGACCAGCTGTCCTCGCTGGAGAACGAGATCAACAGCGCGCCGAAGGGCCAGGAGCAGGCGGCCGCCAAGAAGTGGGCCGACGCGCACCCCGATGTGATCAACTCCTTCGCCGGCAAGTGATCAACGGCTGAGGAGGGCCGGTGGGCACGCCCCACCGGCCCTTTTCGCTGCCTCGAGCAGGAATCGATCTGCTTGTCACCGCGGGGCCGGCGGTTGAAGATGCAGGTGGGAGCAAGGCGATGCATTCCGGGCCCGAGGATCTCGTTCGCGCGGCTCGACGCGCGGGCGTCAGCGACGAGCGCGTGCTCACCGCGCTGCGCGCAACGCCGCGCGAGGCCTTCGCACCGCTGGAAGACCGCCGCGCCGTCTACGACGACGCGCCCCTGTGGATCGGTCATGGCCAGGTCACCACGCAACCTTCGCTGTCGGCGCTGATGCTGGAAGGTCTCGCCCTCGTCGGCGACGAGCACGTTCTGGAGGTCGGCACCGGCGCGGGGTTCCAGACCGCGCTGCTCGCGGCGCTGGCCGGTGATGTGGTCAGCATCGAGTGGTGGGCGGATCTGTCCGAGCTGGCCGGGCGGGTGCTGGATGCTGAAGGCGTCGGCAACGTCGAACTGGTCGTCGGCGACGGCAGCCGAGGAGTTCCGGAGCGGGCTCCTTACGACGCGGTCCTGGTCTCGGCTGCCGCGCTGGAAGTGCCCGCGGCGCTGGTCGAGCAGCTGCGTCCGGGCGGGCGCCTGGTGCAGCCCATCGGTCCGGGCGGCGATGAGCAGGTGGTGCTGTTCGAGCGCGCGGGATCGGGACTTCGGCGCATCGACGTGCTCGTGCTGGCCCGGTTCGTGCCCATGCGGAGTCGCGACCAGCAGCGCGGCTTGCGAGGTGGTCGTGAGTACTTTGGGTTGCTATAGCGCCCCAAAGTACTCACGACCCCTGGGCACCGGCCGCGGCGAGTAGGCTCGTCGGAGATCTCTGCGAGCTGTGGAGTTGAACCTCTGCTGATGGCCAAGTCCAAGCGCGGGGGCGATCCGGACGGACCGCCGCGCCCCCAGGTGAAGCCCGTCGTCTGGGCCGCGGCCGTACTCGGTGTTCTCGCGTTGTCGCTGATGGCCGTGGCCATCCCGGTCAACGCCGCGGTGCTCGGGATGCCGGTGGTGCTGGCGTTCCTGCTCAGCACCGCCCAGGTCGGATCGATCGGCATCGCGTTCGTCCGCCCGCTGGCCGCGATCGCCATCTCCTGCGCGGCCCTGTTCCTGCTCGCGCTGGCGGCCGCCAGCGACGATCCCGCGGCCATCTGGCCGGTCTCGGTGACGACGCTGATCGGCCAAGCGCTGCTGATCAGCGCGCTCGGCGTGCGCTGGGGATGGCAGACCGGCCTGCAGTGCTGGTTCGGTGGTGCCGTGGCCGCGAACGGGGCCGCCGTGCTCGTACCGCACGCCGTGGCGGCGATTCCCGTCGTGGGGAACCTCTTCCTGTTCGGCGCGGTCACCGGTGGCGCGCTCGGCATCGCGCTGGTGGTGCGGCAGTGGCGGCAGATCTCCGCACAGCTCGTGCAGGAGCGCAGGCTCACCTCCGACGAGCACGCCAAGCGCGTGATCGCCGAGGAGAAGACGCGGATCGCCCGCGAGCTGCACGACGTGATCGCGCACAGCATGTCGCTCATCAGCGTGCAGGCGACCACGGCGCAGTACCGGCACCCGAACCTCGAGCCGGCGCTCGTCACCGAGTTCGACGAGATGGCGGCGGCGTCCCGGCAGGCGTTGCGCGAGATGCGCAGCGTGCTGGGGGTTCTGCGGGACGACCGGAGCGGCGGCGAACTCCTCCCGCAGCCGGGCTGGGCCCGCGTTCCGGAGCTGATCGACAGCGCTCGCCGCGCGGGGATGGACGTCACTGCGCACGGCGAGGAGTTGCTGGAAGACGGGGCGGGCAGCGAAATCGCCGGTATCTCTGCGTTCCGCATCGTGCAGGAGGCGTTGAGCAACGTGACCAGGCACGCCCCCGGTGCACCCACCGAAGTGCAGTTCACCCGCTCCGGCGGTGAGCTGACGATCGTCGTGCGCAACGGCGCTCCGGAACGGGTGGTGTCGCCGGTGCCGGGCGGTGGGCACGGCCTCGTCGGCATGCAGGAGCGGGCCTCGGTCGTCGGCGGCAGCGTCCACTTCGGACAGCTCGACGGCGGCGGCTACGAAGTACGAGCGGTTCTCCCACTGCACGTGGGCGACGATGCGCGGGAGCGGGAAGTCCGATGACCATCAAGGTTCTCGTCGTCGACGACCAGGCGATGGTGCGGGCCGGGTTCGCCGCCCTGCTCGGCGCCCAGCCGGACATGGAAGTGGTGGGCGAGGCGGACAACGGCGCCCGGGCGATCGAGATCTCGCACGCCCGCCACCCGGACGTCGTCGTGATGGACGTGCGGATGCCGGTGCTCAACGGGATCGACACGACCCGGCAGCTGGTGAACCCGCCCGCCGCCGTCGAGCACGTGCCCCGCGTGCTGATGCTGACGACCTTCGACATCGACGACTACGTCTACGAAGCGATCCGGGCCGGGGCCAGCGGATTCCTGCTCAAGGACGCACTTCCCGCCGACCTCGTCTCGGCCGTGCGGGTGGTCGCCGCGGGTGACGGGCTGCTGGCGCCGACGGTGACGCGCCGGATGATCGAGCACTTCGCCCGCTCCGCCCCGCCGCGCCCGGCCACCGCACCCCGCCTGGCCGCGCTCACCGAACGGGAGCGCGAGGTGCTGGTGCTCGTCGCGCAGGGGCTCACCAACGGCGAGATCGCCGACGCGCTGTTCATCGCCGAGCAGACCGTGAAGAGCCACGTCAGCCGCATCATCGGCAAGCTGGACATCCGCGACCGGGTGCAGGCCGTCATCGTCGCCTACGAATGCGGCCTGGTCTCGGCCAACGGCAGCTGACCGTACCCGGGATTGATCACCCCCTACCGCGGTAGGGGGTTCGAATGCGCTCCGCGGATGGACGCGGTGCGGGTCGCTGGATTCATACGCTCCTCCAGTCCGGAATTCGTCCGGACTTCTTCACTGGGGAGAAGCGAAAGTGGCTGCTACGCGCACGTTTTCTGCACCGGCACCGACCGCCGCTCCAGGGGCGTCCCGGGACCGGGTTCTCGACCTGGTCAGGGCCGGTTGCCTGGTGGTGGTCGTCGTCCTGCACGCGACGATGGCGGGCATCGAGATCGGCCCGTCGGGAATTCAGATCACGAATGCGCTGGAGAACCAGCCGTGGTTCACGCCGGTTTCCTGGATCGTCCAGGTGATGCCGCTGTTCTTCGTCGTCGGCGGGTTCGCGGGCATCACCCAGTGGCGCCGGATGCGCAGTGCTGGTGCGGCACCGGCCGACTTCATCCGGGTCCGCCTGACCCGGCTCGCCCGGCCCGCTCTCGTCGCCTTCGCCGTGATCGCCGGTGCGCTGGCGGTGGCGAGCGCGGCAGGTGTTTCGCCGGACCTGTTGGCGCAGCTGGGTTTCCGGCTGAGCCAACCGATGTGGTTCATCGGTGTCTACCTCGGAACTTCCGCCCTGGTGCCGCTGCTGTCCCGGCTGCACGAGCGAGCACCGCGGGCGACGCTGGCGCTGCTCGTCTCGGCCGCGATCGGTGTCGACCTGCTGTCGATCACCACCGGTTCGCCCGCGATCGGGTTCGCCAACCTCGCCTTCGTCTGGCTGGCCGTCCAGCAGATCGGGTTCTGGTACGCCGACGGCTGGTTCCGGTTCCGGTCCCACGGCCAGCTGCTGGGCATGGCGCTCGGCGCGTTCGCGCTGCTGCTGACCAGCACCACCGCCGGCCCCTATCCCGCCGACATGCTGGCCAACCTCAACCCGCCGACCATCAACCTGGTGCTGCTCGGCGTCGTCCAGGTGTGCCTGTTGTCGCTGGTCAGCGCGCGTCTCGCGGTGCTCGTGAGCCGACCGCGGTTGCGCGCCGCCGTCGACGTGATCGGCAAGCATTCGCTGACCGCCTACCTCTGGCACATGCCCGCACTCGCGCTGCTCGCCGCCGGGCTGCTGGCGCTGGGATCCCCGTGGCCGGAGCCGCTCGGCACCTCGTGGTGGCTGACCCGCCCCCTGTGGCTGGTCGGGATCGCGCTGGTCCTCGTCCCGCTGACCACCTGGGCGGGCCGTTTCGAGCGCGGCCCCATCAGCCCTGGTCCTCGCACTCCCGGACGCGCCTCGGCAGGTGTGGTCATCGCCATCGCTGCCGTCGTCGCGGTGCTCGCCGCCGGATTCACCACCGTCTCGGCGACGTGCGGAGCGCTCCTGCTGCTGGTAGCGCTGCGCCTGCAACGATCCGCACCGCTGCAGCCGGTGTTCAGCTGATCCCCCTGCGCTGGACGCAAACCTTCCGCTCCCCCTACGCAGCGACCAAGTGCGCCGGTGCGGGTTGCGAGGTGGGTCGTGAGTACTTTGGGTTGCTATAGCGCCCCAAAGTACTCACGATCCTGGGAACCTAGCTGGGGTTGCGGATGCCGTCGATCAGACGGGTCCAGTTGTCACCGCCCTTGCCGGCCGCGATGGCGCGGTCGTAATGGGCCTTGATCGCGCGGGGCAGGTCCAGGTCGATGCCCGCCTCCCCGCTGGCCGCCACGATGTGGTCGGCGGTCGCGCCCATCATCGTGGCCGTGCTCAGGTGACCGGGATGGTCGTCGTTGTCGACCTGCTCGGCGGATTCCGGCAGGAAGTGGACCACGAGCTGGAAGACCTCCGCCGCCCACGGTGCGAAGTCCTTCGCAGGCACCCCGGCCGAGCCGAGCAGCGCCGCCCCGTGCAGGAAGGCCGACAGCGAGGTCAGGAAGACGTCCAGGTTCGCCTGGTAGAACAGCTGCGCCAGACCGGGATCCGCGCCCATGTGGTGCGGTTTCCCGATGATCCCCAACGTCTTCTCGTGCGCGTCGAAAACGTCCTTCGGCCCGCTGCAGTAGACGTAGGACGCCTCGGTACCGACCATCGGCGCAGGCACCATGACACCACCGGTCAGGAACCGGGCACCGCGCTGCTCGACCCACTTCGCCGCCTCGCGGGTCACCACCGGGCTGTCCGAGCTGAGGTTGACGACCACCTTGCCGCCGAGGTCCTCGACCGGGCCGAGGATGTCGTACATCGCCGCGTAATCGGTCAGGCTCAGCAACACCAAATCGCTGGCCCGCACGGCGTCGGCGGGAGTCTCGGCGCGAGCAGCACCGCGCGCGACCACAGCATCGGCACGGCTCGCAGTCCGGTTCCACACCGTGACCGGGTGTCCGGCATCGAGCAGGGAGTTGACCATCGCCTGCCCCATCGGTCCGAGACCGATCAGGGTGACTGGCTGATTCATGTTGTTCTCCAAGGGAATTTCGTTCGAACGGCGGGCCGTCACCGCGCGTTGCGGATCACGTCGATGAGGCCGGTCCAGCTGCCCTCGCCCAGACCGGACGCGATTGCCCGGTCGTAGTGCGCCTTGATCGCGCCGGGCAGTTCAGCGTCGATTCCCGCCGCGCGGCTGGCTTCCAGAAGGTGGTCGGCGCTGGCGCCCATCATCCGGGCGGTGCCCAGCTCGCCGGGGTGCTCGCCGCTGTCGATCTGCGCGGCCGCAGCGGGCAGCACCAGCGGATTCGTCTCGAGGTTCGCCACCACCCAGGGCAGGAACTCCTGCGCGGACACCCCTGCCGAGCCGACCAGCGCGGTGGCGTGCAGGTACGCCGCCAGGGTGACCAGGAAGAGGTCGATGTGCGCCAGGTAGTAGAGCTGCGCCAGCCCGGGGTCGGTGCCCACGTGGTGGGGTTTCCCGATCAGCCGCAACGTCTGCTCGTGGGCTTCCAGGAGTTCCGCCGGACCGCTGTAGAACACCTTGGCCGGTTCTGCGCCGACGAGCTCCGCGGAAGCCAGCACGCCGCCGGTGAGGAACCGCCCGCCGCGCTGCTCGATCCAGGTCGCCGCCTCGCGGGCCCGGTCCGGGGTGTCCGAGCTGAGGTTGACGACCACCTTGCCGGTCAGGTCCTCGACCGGGCCGAGGATGTCGTACATCGCCGCGTAATCGGTCAGGCTCAGCAACACCAAATCGCTAGCACCCACCGCCTCCGCCGGGGTCGCGGCGAGCACGGCACCGCGCGCGACCACGCCATCGGCACGGCTCGCGGTCCGGTTCCACACCGTCACCGGGTGCCCGTCCTCCAGCAGGACGTTGACCATCGCCTGCCCCATCGGCCCCAGACCGATCAAGGTGACCGACTGGTTCATGTTGTTCTCCAAGGGGTTTCAGCGCTTGAGGAGTTCGATGACGCCGGTGAGGTCTTCGTCGGCGTGGCCGTCGGCGACCCGGCGCTTCATCAGCGCGTGCAGGGGCGTGAGCAGTTCGGCGCTGATGCCCTGCTCCTCCGCCGCGATGAAGTGGTTGACGTACCCGGCTTCCTGCATGCCGAGGTTGGAGACCACGTCCTTGCCGTAGTCGCCGGTGTCGATCTGCTCCGCCGCCGCCACCGGCCAGCCGTTCATGCCCTGCAACCAGCGGTTCAGCAGCGGGGCGAACTCCCGCGTCGAGCCGCCCGCCGAGCGGATCAGGGCGAAGGCGTGCAGGGTTCCCGCGATCGTCCCGTACATGCCGGAGAGCAGCGCGAGGTCCTGCAGCGCCGCGGAACCCGGGTCGTCACCGACGTACTTGCTCTCGCCGAAGACGTTAAGCACCGGCCGCCAGGCTTCGAAAGCCCCGCTCGGGCCGCTGTAGAGCACGAACGCCTCCGGGGTGGCGATCATCGGCGGGACCGCCATGATGCCGCCGTCGAGGTAGTCGGCGCCGTGGTCGGCCGCCCAAGCGGCCATCTCGCGGGCCTGGCCGGGCGTGCCGTTGGTCAGGTTCACCAGGGTGCGCCCGGCGAGCACGTCGGTGTGCGGGGCCAAGGTCTGGCTCACCGAGTCGTAGTCGAGCAGGCAGACCACCACGAGGCGGGAGGCCAGGATCGCCTCGGCGGCTGTGCCCGCGCTGGTCGCACCCTTGGCCACCAGCGGTTCGGCCTTGGCCGCCGTGCGGTTCCAGACCGCGACCTGGTGACCCGCCGCGAGCAGCGCGCTCGCCAGCGCCGATCCCATGTCTCCGAGCCCGAGCACGGACACCGTCTTCTGGTTCATCGCAACTCCTTCCGTCGACGTCCACCCTGCTCGGGCCCGCTCACGGTCCGCGCACGATCGGCTGAGGGTCGCGGTGGAAGGAGTGCCGGTCACTGACCGCCCGGCGCGGCGCTGAGCTCGGTCGCGGCCCAGCTGGCGAGGAGTTGGAGCGACTCGGCGGAGGGCGAGCCGGGGTCGGCGGTGTAGGCGGTGAGGGTGAGGCTGGTGTCGGTGGTGAGCTGCATGGCCTCGAAGTTGAGGGTGAGCTCGCCGACGGCGGGGTGGCGGAATCCCTTGACGCCGGTGCGGTGCAGGCGGACGTCGTGGGCGGCCCACCGGGTGCGGAAGTCCTCGCTGCGGGTGCACAGCTCGCCGATGAGGTCGGACAGGCCCTTGTCGTGGGGGTCGCGGCCGGCTTCGGTGCGCAGGATCGCGACCGAGGTGCGGCAGGAGGCGTCGTAGTCGGGGAAGTAGTCGTGCGCGGCGGGGTCGAGGAAGCCGAACCGGGCGAGGTTGGGTGGCGTGTGCTCGCTGGTGCGCGTGGGGCTGTCGAAGACGGGTGAGTACAGCGCTCGGGCGAGCGGGTTGGTGGCGAGGATGTCCAGGCGGCCGTTGCGGACGAACGCGACCGTGGTGGTCATCGAGTCGATGATCTGCTGCACGATCGGGCTGACCCGCTGCGGGGCCCGCCGGCGCTGCCCCGACCTGGCCTGGGGGCGGCCTGCGGCGTTCGCGGCGCGGGCGAGGTCGAACAGGTAGACGCGTTCGGCTTCGTCGAGCTGGAGCGCGGCGGCGATGGCGTCGAGGACGCTGTCGGAGGCTCCGGCGAGGTTCCCCTTCTCCAGCCGGGTGTAGTAGTCGGCGGACACGCCCGCGAGCATCGCGACCTCTTCGCGGCGCAGGCCGGGGACCCGGCGGTTGCCGCCGTAGACGGTCAGGCCGGCCTGCTCCGGGGTGATCTTGGCCCGGCGGGTGACCAGGAAGTCGCGGACCTCGCTGCTCTTGGCGCTCATGCCATGAACGGTACGACCGAACCCCGGGGCGAGGGGGGTTCTGCCAGAACCCGGAACGATGCGACCTCCCGCGTTCGCGCAGGTGGGCGTTCCCTCGAGGCGTGACGACATCGAGCACCGCAGGCCCCCGGCCGCTGGTCAGCGCCGAGCCCGGCAGCCGTCGGCCGGCAACCCCGCCAGAACAAGTGATCCACAGAGGACAGTCCAGAGAGGACGACGTCGTGACCGATGAGAACACCGACCGGGCACCCTCCGGAGCGGAGAAGATGTTCGGCGACTTCGCACCGGGGCTGGTGCACTTCACCGACGACGTGCTCTTCGGCGAGGTGTGGAAGCGCACCGAACTGACCCCGAAGGAGCGCAGCCTGGTCACCGTCGCCGCCCTGACCACCAACGGCAACACCGAGCAGCTGGTCTACCACCTCGGCCTGGCCAAGGAGAACGACAACACCGAGGCCGAGCTGGTCGAAGCGATCACCCACCTGGCCTTCTACGCGGGCTGGCCCCGGGCGATGGCCGCGATGGCAGTCGCCAAGCAGGTCTTCGACCGGTGACGAGTCCACATCGGACCAACCCACCCGACCAAGGAGAACATCGTGGAACACACCCAGGTCAACGACACCGCCAAGGCCCCGTCCACCGCATTCACCGGTGATGTGCACGTCACCCCGATCCAGAAGGCGCAGCCGCCGTCGCGGCTGATCGCAGCCCTGGTCCGGTTCACCCCGGGTGCCCGCACCAACTGGCACTCCCACGCCAACGGCCAGGCCCTGCACGTCACCGAAGGCGTCGGCTACGTCGTCAACCGCGACGGCCAGGTGATCCGCATGCGCGCCGGCGACACCGTGTGGACCCCGCCCGGCGAGGAGCACTGGCACGGCGGCACCAGCACCACCTGCATGAGCCACATCGCCATGCTCGAAGGCACCGAAGATAGCGACGGCACCACCTGGCTCGAACCGGTCACCGACGAGGAATACGCCGCCGCCCACCAGCACAGCTGAAACCGCGGGCGGTAGGCCCCCGCCCGCCGCTTCGAGGGCGGTCGGTCGGGGGTGCTGGCTAAGGTGAGGTCGTGCGTTTCGGAGTGCTCGGGCCGTTGGAGGTGTGGACCGCCGGGGGTGAACCGGTCGTCGTTCCCGAGGCCAAGGTCCGCGTCCTGCTCGCCGCGCTGCTCGCGCACGACGGGCCGGTGTCGGCGGATCGCCTGGTCGACGCCCTGTGGGGCGCCGAGCCTCCCGGCAAGCCGACGAACACGCTGCAGACGAAGGTCTCCCAGCTGCGCAAGGCCATCGGCCGCGAGCTCGTGACGTACCGCCCCGCCGGTTACGCGCTGGCCGTCGACCAGGACGCCGTCGACGCGCACCGCTTCCGCAGTCTCCTTGCGCAGGCCCGCACCACGGCCTCGCCCGATGCACGACGGGCACTGCTCGCCGATGCGTTGGGGCTGTGGCGGGGCTCGGCGTTCGCCGACTTCGCCGACGAGCCGTTCGTGCAGGCCGCCCGCCACCGCCTGGCCGAGGAGCACCTCGACGCGCTGGAGGAGTTCGCCGAAACCCGATTGGAGCTGGGCGAGCACGCCGCGCTCATCGGTGAGCTCGGCGAGCTGGTGGCCGCGAACCCGCTGCGGGAACGACTGCGCGCGCTGCAAGTCCGGGCGCTCTACCGCGCCGGGCGGCAGAACGAGGCGCTGGCCAGCCTCGCGGACCTGCGGGAACGGCTGGCCGATGAGCTGGGCATCGACCCGAGCCCGGAGCTGGTCGAACTCCAGCAGGCCGTGCTGTCCCAGGACACCTCGCTCGCTCCCCCGCCCGCCGCCGCGCACAACTTGCCGACCCCGCTGACCGATCTGGTCGGGCGGGACGGCGAGAGCGCCCGGGTGCTGGCGCTGCTCGCGTCGTCCCGGCTGGTCACGCTGACCGGGCCGGGCGGTGTGGGCAAGACTCGGCTGGCGATCGAATCGGCCCGCAGCGCGGCGTTCCGGGACGGCGTGTGGCTGGTCGAGCTGGCCGGGATCCAGCCCGAGGCGGGCGCCTGCCCGCTGGAGCACGCCGTGCTCGCCGCGCTGGACGTGCAGGAGGCCGCGCTGTCGACGGCGGATCCGCTGGTGGACGCGTTGCGCGCGAAGGAAGTCCTGCTGGTGCTGGACAACTGCGAGCACGTGATCACCTCCGCGGCGACGATGGCCGCGCGGCTGCTGCGGAAGGTGCCGGGGCTGCGGATCCTCGCCACCAGCCGGGAAGCGCTGGGCATCGCGGGCGAGACCCTGCTGCCGGTACCTCCGCTGGCCGTGCCCGATGCGGGCGCCGACGTCGACGCCGTCCGCACCTCGGCCGCCGTCCAGCTGTTCACCGCGCGAGCCGCCGCCACGTCACCCGGTTTCGACGTCGACACCTCCAACTCCGCTTCGGTGGCGGCGATCTGCCGCCGCCTCGACGGCATTCCGCTGGCGCTGGAGCTGGCAGCCACCCGGATCCGCGTCCTCGGGGCGAAAGCTCTCGAGTCCAGGTTGGACGATCGGTTCGCGCTGCTGAACTCCGGCCACCGCGATGCGCCGGAGCGCCAGCGGACCCTGCACGCGATGATCGACTGGAGCTGGCAGCTGCTGCCCACAGCGGAGCGAATCGTGTTGCGCCGCTTGGCCGTCCACCGCGACGGCTGCACGCTGTCCACCGCCGAAGCGGTGTGCTCCGGCGACGGTGTCCGCCCGGCCGAGGTGCTGGACCTGCTGGCCCGGCTGGTGGACCGCTCGCTGGTGGTCGCGGCGGAGTCCGCTACCGGCGAGCTCCGCTACCGGCTGCTGGACAGCGTCGCCGCCTACTGCTCGCAGCGGCTGCGCGAAGCCGAGGAGCACGACATCGTGCGGCAGCGGCGCAACGAGCACTACGCAGCCCTCGCCGAGCAGGCCGAAGCCCAGCTGCGCGGCCCTGACCAGCGACGATGGCTCGAACTGCTGGACGCCGAGGCGACCAATCTGCGCGCTGCGCTCGACGACGCCTCGCCGGAGCTGGCGTTGCGGCTGGTCACCTCGCTGGCCTGGTACTGGTTCCTGCGCGGCAGGCTCAGCGAGGCCCGGCAGTCGCTCGCGGCGGCGCTGGCCGGCTCGGGCTCGGCCCGGACCGACGCCGCCGCGTGGTACGCGGGGATCGCGTTGCTGACCGGCGAGCCGGTGGACCACGTCGAGGCGTGGCGGGACATCGACGATCGCGCCCAGCGCGCCCGGGCCCGCTGGTTCCTCGCGCACGCGCAGTACACGATCGCGGACCTGGCGGCGTCCGAGGCGGCGATCGGCGAACTGGTCGAGGAGTTCACCGCGCTGGAGGACCGCTGGGGGCTGGCGGCGGCGCTGAGCGACCGCTCATCGCACCTGATGGCCCGCGGTGACCTCGACGCGGCCTCCCGCGATGCCGAGCGCAGCGCCGAGCTGTTCCGCGCCACCGGTGATCGCTGGGGCTTGGCGCAGGCGTCGTACGCGCTGGGCACGATCGCCGGGATCACCGGCGACTACGCCAGCGCCGAGCGTCACCACACCGAAGCCCTGCGGGGCGCGGAGAGCATCGGCTTGTGGGCGGAGGTGGCCTACCAAACGTCCTGGCTCGGCCGGGTCGCACTGCTCAAGCACGACTACCCGCGAGCGCGCGAGCTGCACGCGCGGTCGATGCGCTTGGCGGCCGAGCGCGGTTTCACGCCTGCCGAGATGTACGCCGAAACCGGCCTGGCGCTGGGGGCGCGCCGCGAAGGGCGCTTCGCCGAAGTCGAGGAGCACCTGCGCCGCGTGCTCGAATGGCACCGCCAGGTGGAGTTCGAGCCGGGCAACACGCTGATCCTCGCCGAACTCGGCTTCCTCGCCGAACAACGCGGCGACCTCGACGAAGCCCGCGAACACCACCTCGCCGCCCACCGGATCGCCCGCCGAATCGCCGATCCCCGAGCGATCGCCCTGACCCTCGAAGGCCTGGCAGGCACCTCGACCACCCCGGAGCAGGCCGCCCGCCTGCTCGGCGCCGCGGCTGCGGCCCGCGCCTCGGTCGGCGCGCCCCTTCCACCGGCCGAACGCGGCGACGTCGACCGGATCACCGCCGAAGCGCGGAAGCAGTTGTCCCCCAACGACTTCGACACCGCCTTCGACCACGGATCGACCCAGTTCCCGGACAGCCTGGACACCCTGCTCCCGCGATCTCCCTGACACCTCCGCAGGGCCAAACCGCGTTGTTCCCAACACCTCCACACGTCCCGCGACGACCGGAAGGTTCACTCAGGACAGTCGGCGGACGGCGAAACCGATGACCGTATAGTCGTGTTCCGTGTCAAGCGTTCACCTGCTGCCCATCAAGACAGCGGCGCTCATCTTCCCGTTGCTCGCGCTCGTCCTGTTCCTGCCCGCCGCGGTGGTCACCTACCGGCGGCACGGCATCATGTCGAGCTGGCGCACGCTCTCCTTCTACAGCTTCCTGTTCTACGCGCTCACCGCGTTCTTCATGACCCTGATCCCGCTGCCCTCGTCGGCGGTGGACGTGTGCGTGAAGTACCGGAAGATGGCGGAGCCGCAGCTGGCACCCGGCAACACCTTCGGCGACATCTGGAAGGAAGCCGGCGGCGAGGTCAGCTTCAGCGCGCTCGTCCTGCACAACGCGGGCGTGCGGCAGGCGCTGCTGAACGTGGTGATGCTGGTGCCGCTGGGCATGTACCTGCGCTACCACTTCAAGCGCGGCTTCGCGGCCACCGCCGCGATCGGCCTGGCGGCATCGCTGTTCTTCGAGTTCACCCAGTACACCGGCGTGTGGGGCCTCTACCCGTGCCCGTACCGGTTGGCCGACGTCGACGACGTGATCACCAACACCGGCGGCGCGATGCTCGGCTGGTGGATGGCCGGTCCGGTGACCCGCTGGCTGCCCGCCCTGGACTCCATCGACGACGAAGCCCTGGCCCGCCGCCCGGTTCCGCTGGGCCGGCGCCTGGCCGCCTTCCTGGTCGACCTGTCGATCCTGCCGTTCGCGATGCTGTTCTGCACCCTGGTGTCCTCGCTGTTCCTAGGCCCGAGCCTGTTCCTCGGCCTGCTGCTGACGCTGGTGGTGTACTACGTCCTGCTGCCCTGGGCCCTCGGCGGCACGCCGGGCAAGAGGTTGCTGCTGCTGAAGCTCGTCGGCCCCGAGGACGAACGCCCCGCACCGTGGCGCCTGCTGGTCCGCGCACTGCTGCTCGCCCTGCCGATGCTGCCGATCGCGGCGACGATGACGGCAGCGGTGCTGGCAGTGCTCAGCCTCCCGGGCGAGATCCTGCTCGGCGGCGCCCACGCCCTGGTGGACGAGCCGGTGGAGGTGCTGCGGACGATCGCCGGCGCCTCCCAACTGCTGCTGATCGCGTTCCTGGTCCTCGCGGCGAGCGGCGTGCTGTTCGTGGTGTTCTGCGTGGCCCTCTACCGCCACCCGAAGCACTACGGCCTCCACGAACTCCTCTCCGGAGTCCACAACAAGGCCCTCCCCCACAAACGAGCCCGCCGCACCCCGACCCCGGAACCGGAACCGACCACCACCATCCCGACCGAGTGATCTAAAGCCGGTCCGCGCAGGTCGGACGGTCACCGGATCGACGGGTCAGCGGCGGCGTTTGGTGCGGAGGTAGTCGCCGACCACGGCGGCACCCAAGCCATCGGCGGAGGGCGCCAGGACCCGGCCGCCGCCACGTCGGGCCAGCAGGTCCACGAAGGCCGCGAGGCGGGGATCTTCGCCGAGCATGAACACGCTCAGCGTGGTGCCCAAGCGGGCCAGGGAGTCCACTTCGGACAAGGTGACCGCGAGGGTGTGCGGGTCCGGCGGGTACTGGAAGACCGCTTCGCCGTCGGGTTCCAGGTGGGCGGTGGGCTCCCCGTCGGTGACGACCAGGACCACCGGTTTGGCGTCCGGGTTCCGGCGCAGGTGGCGACCGGCGAGCAGGAGCGCGTGGTGCAGGTTCGTGCCCTGCTCCCAGACGCCTTCCAGCGCGGCCAGCCCGGCGACGTCCACAGTGGACGCGTAGCGGCCGAAGGTGACCAGTTGAAGCGCGTCGGAGCGGTACCTGGTGGACACCAGGTGGTGCAGCGCCAGGGCGGTGCGCTTCATCGGCACCCAGCGACCGTCCTGCACCATCGACCACGACGTGTCCACGCACAGCACCACGGCCGCCCGCGAGCGCTGCTCGGTTTCGGCGACCTCCAGGTCGGCGATGTCCAGCTGCGGCGACTCCGGCCCTTCGGCCGCGCGGCGCAGCACCGCGTTGCGCACCGTCCGCGAGGCGTCCCACGGCTCGGAGTCGCCGTAGCTCCACTGCCGCGTGGTGCCGGTGAGCTCCCCCGCCGCACCCGCGCGGTCGGTGTCGCGCTCACCGCGCCGCGAGCGCAGCTGCGAGACCACCGAGCGCAGCGCGGTTTCGCCGAGTCGCCGCATCGCGCGCGGGCTCAGGCGCAGGCTTCCGTCCGGCGCGCGTTGGAGCAGGCCCTGTTCGCGCAGCTGCCGTTCGATCTCCGACAACCGCTGGGCGTCCACCACGGCTTGCGGTCCGAGCTGCCGTTCCAGCGCTTCCAGGTCGATGTCGGCGAGGCTCGCGCCCGGGTACGACTGCCCCAGCTGCTCGGCCAGCTGGTCCATCTCGCCGAGCTCGGCCATCGCCGCCGTAGCCTCCGCCAGCCCCATCGGCTGGTTGCCGCGGAACCGCGCCCGACCGCTCCAGTCCTCACCCGGCCGCAACTGCTGCAACTGCTGGTCCAGCCGCTGCAGCGCCTGCGCGATGCGCGGATCGCCGAAGGCCTGCTGGGACAACGCCATCAGCTCGTCGCGCTGCTGCGCGTTCATCGAGTTCAGCAGGCGCTGGGCTGCGGCCGACCGCGCGGCGAGCGCGTCGATCAGCTCGTCGACGTTGCGCGGGTTCTCCGGGAAGAACTCCCCGTGCCGCGCCATGAACTCGTCGAACTTCTGCGGCACGTCGTCATCGCCGCGGGCGTGCGCGGCCAGCAGCGACGACAGGTCGTCGAGCATCTCCCGCACGCGCTCGACGTCCTCGGGCGTGACCTGCTCCATCGCCTGCTTGACGCCCTGGAAGCGCTGCTCGAGGAACTCCGTGCCCAGCATCTGCTGGATCTCCTCGAAGGTCTCGCGCGCGTCCTGGGAACGCCAGTCGTAGTTGGCCAGCTCCGCGACCTGACCGGCCACGTCCGGCGGCAGCGCGTCGAGCTGGAGCTCGCGGAACCGCGCGTCCTCGCCGGTGTCGGCCGCCAGCGCGAGCCGCTCCTGCTCCAGCGCCCGGTCCAGCAGCCGCCGCACCTCGGACATCGTGCCGTCGAGGCGGTGGCGTCGCTGCAGCTCGCTGCGCCGCTGCCACAGCCGCCGGGTCAGATCGTCGAGCCCCGAGGCGTCGCGGGTGCCGGTGCGCAGCAGCTCCTCGAGCGCGGAGCGCGGCGAGGCGCCTTCCATGACGTCGCGGCCGATCTGGTCCAGCGCGGCGCGCAGGTCCACCGGCGGTTCCAGGGGATCGGCCCCGCCGTGCCAGGCGTTGTACCGGAACCGCCGGGACATCAGCTGTACACCGACCGGTCGTCCTCGGCGTCCTTGCCGAGCTTCTTGGCCAGGAACAGCGATTCCAGCGCCAGCTCCACCGCGCTGGCGATGCGCCCGGGCGGATCACCGGCCCGCACCTCGAGCCGTTCGGCGACCTGGTGCAGCACCGGCAGCTCCGGCAGCGCGGTCAGCACATCGTGCCCGGACACGCGCTCGCCGGTGGCCACCGGGTGGCCGTCAGCCACGGCCAGGGCCAGCGACTGCAGGTCCAGGCCGGCGAACAGGCCGCGCGCGGTGTCGGCGACCGAACGGCGCAGGAGGTAGCCGAGCAGCTCGTCCTCGCGGCCCTCCTCGCCGGCCTCGAACTCGATCTTCCCGCGCAGCACCGCGGGCACCGCCTCCAGATCGACCGGGCGCGCCACCGCCGGGTGCTCGCCGGTGATCGCGGCGCGGTGCAGCGCGGCGGCGGAGACGGTCTCGGCAGCGGCGATGGCGAACCGGGCCGACACCCCGGAACGCTGGTCCACCGCGGTGGATTCGCGCAGGTGGCCGACGAACCGGGCCAGCACCTCCAGCAGGTGGTCGCCGACCTCGGCGGGCAGGTCCGCCTCCTGGCGCACCAGCGCCACCTCGTCGTCGACGTCCAGCGGGTAGTGGGTGCGGATCTCCGCGCCGAAGCGGTCCTTGAGCGGGGTGATGATCCGGCCCCGGTTGGTGTAGTCCTCGGGGTTGGCGGTGGCGACCAGCAGCACGTCCAGCGGCAGCCGCAGGCTGTAGCCGCGGATCTGGATGTCGCGCTCCTCCATCACGTTCAGCAGCGCGACCTGGATGCGCTCGGCCAGGTCCGGCAGCTCGTTGACGGTCACGATGCCGCGGTGCGCGCGGGGCACGAGTCCGAAGTGGATGGTCTCCGGATCGCCCAGCGACCGGCCCTCGGCGACCTTCACCGGGTCGACGTCGCCGACCAGGTCACCGACCGAGGTGTCCGGGGTGGCCAGCTTCTCCGCGTAGCGCTCGCTGCGGTGCCGCCAGACCACCGGCAGCTCGTCGCCGAGCTCGGCGGCCCGCCGCCGGGAGACCGGGGTGATCGGCTGCAGCGGGTGCTCGCCCAGCTCCGACCCTTCGATGACCGGCGTCCACTCGTCCAGCAGTTCGGTGAGGCTGCGCAGCAGTCGCGTCTTGCCCTGCCCGCGCTCGCCGAGCAGCACCACGTCGTGCCCGGCGATCAGGGCGCGTTCCAGCTGCGGAAGCACGGTCTGGTCGAAGCCGACGATGCCGGGCCACAGCGCGCGGCCGGAGCGCAGCGAGGCCAGCAGGTTCGCGCGCACCTCGGCCTTCACGCTGCGCGGAGCGTGGCCGCTGGCCCGCAACTCCCCCGCCGTGCGGGGCAAACCAGGGGGTGGGGTCGGGTTCGTCACCCGTCCGACGCTACCCGGCGAGGCCGGTGCACGCCGCGAGAGCGAGAACTTTTCACATGCCGGACTCTCCTCGAGACCGTTCGCACCGTGTAGAAACACGGCGTGAGCCCGATGAACGATGTCGCGAGGAGGCCCCAGTGAGCGTGGAGATCGAGGTTGACCCCGGCGAAGTCGGCTTCGACGCGACCCGGCTGCAGCGCATCGACCGGCACTTCGCGCGCTACGTCGACACCGGCGAGCTGCCCGGCTGGCTGGTCCTGGTCGCGCGGCACGGCAAGATCGCGCACCTGGGCACGCACGGCATGCGCGACGTCGAGACCAGCGCCCCGGTGCGGCCGGACACCCTGTTCCGGATCTACTCGATGACCAAGCCGATCACCTCGACGGCGATCATGATGCTGCTCGAGGAAGGCGCCTTCCAGCTCACCGATCCGGTCAGCGACTTCATCCCGTCCTTCGCCGACCTGCGGGTCTACACCGGCGGCACCGCCCGCGCGCCGCAGACCCGCCCGGCCGTCGAGGAGATGCGGATATGGCACCTGCTGACCCACACCTCCGGGCTCACCTACGCCTTCAACCACCTGCACCCGGTCGACGAGCTCTACCGGCGCGCCGGGTTCGAGCACGGCATGGCCGACGGCCTGGACCTGGCCGGCTGCTGCGACGAGTGGGCGTCGCTGCCGCTGCTGTTCGACCCCGGCACGGCCTGGAACTACTCGGTGGCCACCGACGTGCTCGGCCGGATCGTCGAGGTCGTCTCCGGGCAGACCCTCGACGAGTTCTTCCGCACCCGCATCTTCGAACCGCTGGGCATGACCGACACCGGGTTCGCGGTGGACCGCGCCGACGCCGACCGGCTGGCGACCCTGTACGTGGCCGACCCGCAGGGCCGGGCCCGCCGCCACCCGCACCACGACGAGGTCCACGCGGCCGCCTTCGAACTGCCCAAGGCCCTGTCCGGAGGTGGCGGGCTGTTCTCCTCGGCGCGCGACTACCACCGGTTCAGCCAGATGCTGCTGCGCAAGGGCGAACTGGACGGCGCCCGCCTGCTGGGCAGCCGCACCGTGGACTACATGACCCGCAACCACCTGCCCGGCGGAGCGGACCTGGAGACGATGGCGCTGGACTCGTTCTCCGAGTCGGCCCACGCGGGCAAGGGCTTCGGCTTGGGCTTCTCGGTGGTGGACGACCCGGTGGCGAGCAAGGTGCCCAGCTCAGCGGGCGAGTTCGCCTGGGGCGGCCTGGCCAGCACGGCGTTCTGGGTGGACCCGGCGGAAGACCTGACGGTCCTCTTCCTCACCCAGCTGATGCCCTCCAGCACCCACCCGATCCGCCCCCAACTCCACCAACTCGTCTACCAAGCCCTCGTCGACTGAGCGATTTCAACGAGGTTTCGCGGTCGCAGACCGGACAGGACGCAAATTCAATGGAAATTGGACATCCGATTTCCATTGAATTTGCGGAACTCGCCCACGGCCTGCTGCAGCAAGCCGGGGGTCGGACCGCGTCAGCACCTGGTCCGACCCGTTCGGTGTCGTCTTCTTGCGATCACCCGGGGTGCTTGTTCCGATCCCCTTCGGTGCGGTCGCCGCAGGTGTCCTGGCCGACCGCTGGGAGCCGAAGGGATGGGCGGATGGCGGAGCAGCGGTGCATCACGTTGGCGGTCACCGGCGCGGGCGGTACCCGGATGGCCCGGTTCGTGCTGGAGGCCCTGGTCCGGGACGAGCGGGTCGGGCGGATCGATCTGCTGGTCTCGCAGGCCGGGCGCCAGCTGATCGCGCACGAGACCGGCCGGGATCCGGACGGGCCGGCGGCCGATCTCGTGCTGGGCGGGCGGCCGACCGGGGACAAGGTGGTCGCCTGGGACCCGGACGACCTGGCCGGCGGGCCGACGTCCGGGAGCTACCCGTCCTGGGGGATGCTGCTGGTGCCGTGCGCGCTGGGGGTGGCCGCCCGGATCGCGAACGGCACGGCGAACACGCTGATCGAGCGGGCCGCCGACGTGACGCTGAAGGAGCGGCGCCCGCTGGTGCTGTGCGTGCGCGAGACCCCCTTCAACCTCATCCACCTGCGCAACCTCACCCAGGTGACGGAAGCGGGCGCCATCGTCTACCCGATGATCCCGACCTTCTACAACATCCCGCGCACGGTGGACGACTTCTACGAGGAGTTCACCGTCCGCCTGCTCGGCTTCGTCGGCCTGCCCCAGCAGCAGTCGGCCTACTACGCCTACTCGGGCACCGAGTCCCCCGCCCACCACGACCGGGCGGAGCAGCCGTGAAGCCGCGGCCGATCACTTCCCGGTGCGCGCACGGCTGCGGAAGGCCGTGGGGGTCTCACCGGTGCAGCGGCGGAAGAACTTGGTGAAGACCGTCGCGGAGGTGAATCCGAGCTGGTCGGCGACCTGAGCGGGGGCGAGGGCGGTGTGCACCAGGAGTCGCTTGGCCTCCAGGGCGACGCGGTCGTCGAGGTACTGCTTGGCGGTGCGCCCGGTGACCTCCAGGCAGGCGCGGGTGAGGGTTCGGGGGCTGTAGCCGAGAGCGGCGGCGTAGTCCGCGACCTGGCGTGCGGCGGCGAAGTCGCGTTCCACGGCCTGGTGGAACCGGTGGAACGTGTCGTTGCCGTGGGTACCCGGGCGGAGGTGCTCGCGGCCGTGGAGGTGCCCCAAGCGCACGACCAGGGCCGCCAGCAGGTGCCGCACGAGGGTGATGTGGGCATCGAGGGGCAGTGCACCGATGCGCCGGTAGGCGTCCTGGAGCAGGTCGAGGGTCGCCCGGAGTGCGGCTGCGTCCTCGGGCTGGTCGGGGACGAGCGGCCGGTCCGGGTAGGGCGGGTCGAGGTGGGCGGTGCTGAGGGTGGCCGCGTCGAGGAAGCCGGGGGTGAACAGCAGGACCACCCCTTCGGCGCCGCCGGTGCCGTGGGGGAAGCGGTACACCTGGCCGGGGCGGATCCACAGCCACTCGCCTGGCCGCAGCTCGTGTTCGGGGCCGTCCAACCAGGTCCGCAGGGTTCCGGAGCGGACGGTGATCAGGTGGTGGAACTCGGCGCGCAGCGGCCGGTGCAGGTCCAGCCCGTGACCGGTGGCGCGTTCGACGAGCCGGTCGAAGTCCCACACCTCGACGCCCGGCGGTCCTCCTGGCGAGGGCCGGAACGGGACGTCGGTGATGCGATCCTGTCCAATTCGGTCCATGGTCTGTCCAGAGCTTGCGGCGGGATCTGGTTGATCCGCACCTAACGTGGAATGCGACGGAGCTGGTCAGAGTGTCCCACCCCCGTTGCGCCACCAGACCGCGGGCGCCGCGTCGCTGACCGAAAAAGCTCACGTCGATCGCCACCAGGACCACGAGCGGAGGAGAGGCGCACCATGAGGTTGATCGTGGGCATGACAGGGGCGACGGGAGCGGTCTTCGGCGTCCGCCTGCTCCAAGCACTGCGCGAACTGCCGGACGTCGAGACCCACCTGGTGCTCTCCCGGTGGGCGCGCACCACGCTGGAGCTGGAGTGCGGCATGTCCGTCGGCGAGGTCGGCGAGCTCGCCGACGTCGCGCACAGCCCCGACGACCAAGGCGCCGCCATCGCCTCCGGGTCCTTCCGCACCGACGGCATGATCATCGCCCCGTGCTCGATGAAGACGCTCGCCGGGATCCGGGCCGGCTACGCCGACGGGCTGGTCGCACGGGCCGCGGACGTGGTGCTCAAAGAGCGCCGCAAGCTGGTCCTGCTGCCCCGCGAGACACCGCTGAGCGAGATCCACCTGGAGAACATGCTCGCGCTCACCCGCATGGGAGCGCAGATGGTGCCGCCGATGCCCGCCTTCTACAACCACCCCGAGTCCGTCGACGACATCGTCGAGCACATCACCGCCCGCGTCCTGGACCAGTTCGACCTGCCCGCGCCCTCGGCCCGCCGCTGGGCCGGCATGCGAGCCGCCCGCGAGCAGCGGCCCGCCCACGTGCTGGCCTCGGTCTGATCCCCGGTCGACGCCACCCCCGCAGCAGATCCAAGGAGTTCCCATGGCCTACGACGACTTGCGCAGCTTCCTGCGGACCCTCGAAGACGAGGGACAGCTGCTCCACATCGGCGACGAGGTGATGCCCGAGCCGGACATCGCTGCCGCCGCCAACGCCGCCCCGCGCCTCGGGGACGCCGCCCCGGCGCTGTACTTCGACAACGTCCACGGCTTCACCGATGCCCGCATCGCGATGAACGTGCACGGCTCGTGGGCCAACCACGCGCTGGCCCTGGGCATGGACAAGAACTCCTCCACGAAGGACCAGGTGGACGAGTTCATCCGCCGCTGGGCGAAGTTCCCGGTCGAGCCCGAGTGGCGCGACAACCCGCCGTGGGCGGAGAACTCCGTCGAGGGCGAGGACATCAACATCTTCGACGTCCTGCCGCTGATCCGGCTCAACGACGGCGACGGCGGCTTCTACCTGGACAAGGCCGCGGTGGTCTCCAAGGATCCCGACGACCCGGAGAACTCGGGCAAGCAGAACGTCGGCGTCTACCGCATCGAGGTCAAGGGCAAGCGCAAGCTGGCGCTGCAGCCGGTGCCCATGCACGACATCGCCCAGCACCTGCACAAGGCCGAGGAGAGGGGCGAGGACCTGCCCATCGCCATCACCCTCGGCAACGACCCGGTGATCTCCATCGTCGCCTCCACCCCCATGGAGTACGACCAGAACGAGTACGAGCTGGCCGGCGCGCTGCGCGGCGCCCCCGCGCCGATCGCCGAGGCACCGCTGACCGGGCTGCCCGTGCCGTGGGGCTCCGAGGTCGTCGTCGAGGGCGTGATCGAAGGCCGCAAGCGCGAGATCGAAGGGCCCTTCGGCGAGTTCACCGGCCACTACTCCGGCGGCCGCAACATGACCGTCATCCGGATCGACAAGATCTCCTACCGGTCCAACCCGGTCTTCGAGCACCTCTACCTCGGCATGCCGTGGACCGAGATCGACTACCTGATGGCCGCCAACACCTGCGCCCCGCTGTACGAGCAGCTCAAGCGGGCCTTCCCCGAGGTCCAGGCGGTCAACGCCACGTACACGCACGGCCTGGTCGTCATCGTCTCCACCAAGAAGCGCTACGGCGGCTTCGCCAAGGCCGTCGGCCTGCGCGTGCTGACCACCCCGCACGGCCTCGGCTACGCCGCCACCGTGATCGTCGTCGACGAGGACGTCGACCCGTTCAACCTTCCGCAGGTGATGTGGGCGCTGTCCACCAAGATGAACCCCAGCGGGGACCTGATCACCGTCCCCAACATGCCCGTCCTGGAGCTCGCGCCGCAGGCCAACACCCCGGGTGTGACGGACAAGCTCATCATCGACGCGACCACGCCGGCAGCACCGGACCAGCGCGGCAACTACGGCAACCAGGTCCGCGACCTGCCCGAGATGGGTGAGTGGATCACCAAGCTGCAGCAGCTCGCCAAGAAGTGACCGCCCCGCCCCCGCATCCGAGAGGAGAACCCATCGCCATGACCACCGAGAACGCCGCGCCCACCGAGTGCCCGCGCTGCGGCCACACCGCCCTCGACCTGCTCCACACCTCCCCGGTCGCCGGGTGCTGGGAGGTCTACCAGTGCGAGCAGTGCCTGTACTGCTGGCGCACCAGCGAGCCCGCCCGCCGCACCCGTCGGGACGCCTACCCGGAGAGTTTCAAGCTGACGGTGGACGACATCCGCAACGCCCCCGAAGTCCCCACCATCCCCCCGCTTCGGGCGCAAGCCTGACCACCGCACCTCGCTCCCGGCGAACTCGAACCGCCGGGCACCACCCTCCTCGGGGAGCCGCCATGACCCAGACACCCGACACCCTCATGTGGGAAGCCCGCGCCCAGCCGGGCCGACAGGCCGACCTGCTCGCCCACACCGAACAGGCGCTCCTGCCCGCGGTCCTAGCCGACCCGGCCTGCCTCGATGCCGTCGTCTACATCGGCGGCCAGGACCGGATCGTGCTCATCGCGCACTTCACCGGCGCCCCGCCCCGCCTCCCCGACCCGCCGGACGACCTCCTGCAGCGCCCGGTCCACCAATGGCCCTTCCGCAGGCACTCGACGAGCCGCGGCCAGGACGCGGAACCCCACTGAGACCTGCGGCGTCGCAGGTCAGGGGCGGAGGACGCGGGATTCGCCGATGGCGAGGTCCCAGAGCTGCTGCGGGTCCCGGCCCGCTTCGCGCCAGGCCTTGCGGATCCGGTTCAGCGGCTCCACGACCGGTTCGCGGGTCAGGACGAACGTTCCCCAGTGCATCGTCGCCGCGCAGGTCGCGCCCAGGTCCGCCACCGCCTGGACAGCCTCCTCCGGATCCATGTGCACCGGCTTCATGAACCAGCGCGGGTCGTACGCGCCGATCGGCACCATCGCCACGTCGATGCCCGGGTAGCGCTGCGCGATCTCGGCGAAGTGCGGCCCGTAGCCGGTGTCGCCGGCGAAGTAGACGCGGTGGTCCGGCCCGGTGATCACCCAGCTGCCCCACAGGCTCCGGCAGGTGTCGCGGGGGCCTCGGCGGCTCCAGTGCCGGGCCGGGGCGAAGTCGAAGGTCAGCCCGGCCACCTCCGCCGACTGCCACCAGTCCAGCTCGACGACCTCGGTGAACCCGCGCCGCCGGAACCAGCGTCCCAGCCCGGCGGGCACCAGCACCGGCGTCGAGCGCGGCAGCCGCTGGATCGTCGGGGCGTCCAGGTGGTCGTAGTGGTTGTGGCTGATCACCACCGCGTCGATCGGCGGCAGCTCGCTGAAGGCCACGCCCGGCGGGGTCAGCCGCCGCGGCACGCCGGGGATCCGCAACGACCACACCGGGTCGGTGAGCACCGTGGCCCCGCCCATCCGCAGCACGTACGTGGCGTGCCCGACCCAGCTCAGCGCGGTGTCCTGGGTGGCGATCGGCGCCAGTCCGCTGCGCAGCACCGGGATCCGGTCGGCGTCCTCCACCCTCCCCCGGAACCCGCCGGTCCACATCAACCGCATCACGTCCCGGAAGCTGGGCAGCGGTGAGTGCAGGCGGTCGGCGTAGGAGGACTGGATCTTCAGCGGCTGGTACTCGGTTCGCACCACCCCAGATTGCCCTGCCCCCACCGGACCCCGCAGCGCGCCGAATAGCACAGTTTCAATTGAAACTGCGGATCCCAGGCACGGCGGATCGCAGTTTCAATTGAAACTGCGGAGATCAGAACGCGGGCCAGGGGATCGCCGGCCACTCGTCGGAGGGGGCCGGGAAGGTCCCGGACTCCAGCAGGCGTTCGATTCGGGTGCTGATCGCCTGGACTTCCTTCGGCGTGATGTGCTCGGCCAACTGGGCGGCCAGGTCGCCCTCCAGAAGGGCGCGCAGCTCGCCGAGCCGGTCGACGGCGTCCTCCGGCAGCGGCTCGCCGATCCAGCCCCACAGCACGGTGCGCAGCTTGTCGTCGGTGTTCAGGCTGACGCCGTGGTCCACGCCCTGCACCCGGCCGTCCGGGGCGTGCAGGATGTGCCCGCCCTTGCGGTCGGCGTTGTTGATCACCACGTCGAGCACCGCGAGGCGCCGCAGCTGTTCGTGGTCGGCGTGCGCCAGCACCACCGGATCACCGTGGTGGTCCTGGGCGCGCAGCACCGGAAGCCAGCCTTCCGGCACCTCGTCCGGGGCGACGATGTCGACCAGCTCGGAGTCCTGCTCGACGTCCACCCACAGCTGCACCATGCCCGGCCCGAACGGGCCGTCGCGCAGCACCGTCGGCGGGATCAGGTCCCAGCCGATCGCCTCGGACAGCAGGTAGGAGCCGACCTCGCGCCCGGCCAGCGTGCCGTCCGGGAAGTCCCACAGCGGACGTTCCCCGCGCACCGGCTTGTAGACGCACTCGGCGCTCAGCCCGTCGCTCGCGATCCCGCAGAACAACGTCGCGTTCGACGCCTCGACCAACCGCCCCTGGACGTCCAACTCGCCGTGCAGGAGCAGTTCGCGAACCGCTGGATCACCGGCGCGCACGCGCCTCAGACCTCTTCCGAGCGGCGGTAACCGTTCTGGCGCGGGCAGATGTGGCCGCTGGGGTCCAGCGGTTCGGAGCACAGCGGGCAGGGCTTGCGACCGGCGTTGATGACGCGCTCGGCGCGCTCGGCGAACGCCCGCGCGTGCGCGGGGCTGAGGAAGACCCGCAAGGCGTCGGGGCCTTCCTCTGTGTCGTCGAGGACCACCGACTCATCGAGCTCCTCCTCGGTGACGGCCAGCAGTTCGACCACCACCGCCTCGGTCTCGGCGTCCCAGCCCAGCCCCATGGTCCCGACCCGGAACTCCTCGTCGACCGGCACCGCCAGGGGTTCGGTGTCGACGAGCTCGTCGGGGGTCTGGTTGGGCAGGTCGGCGTGGAAGCGCCGCTGCACTTCCTCCAGCAGCGCGCCGATGCGTTCGGCGAGCACCGACACCTGCTGCTTCTCGAGCTGCACGCTCACCGTGCGGACGTCCTCGGACGCCTGCAGGTAGAAGGTGCGCTCACCGGGTTCCCCGACCGTTCCGGCGACGAATCGGTCGGGTTGACGGAAGACGTGGATGACACGAGCCATGACCCCTCCGACACTAGGCCACCGAGCGCACGCGGTGCGCGAGTGGCCCCCGTTTTGTTCGACACCGCCGCACCAGGTGCCGGTCTACCCGCAGAACCCGCCCGCCGACCACCTGTTTCACCCGTGTTCGCCGTTGGCGAACTGCAGCGCGCCGCGCCCGGTACCGATACTCTCACCGCCGGTTGTCAAGATCGCGGGATGGAGCAGGCCGATGAGCATGCGCGAACTACGTCGCCCGCCGAGGTTGCGCGCCGGTGATGCGGTGGCGGTCGTCGCCCCAGCTGGCCCGGTGCCCGAGGAGCTGCTCGAAAGCGGGCTCGCCCACCTGCGCGCCTGGGGCTTGGAGCCGCGCGTCGGCAAGCACGTCCTAGACCGCCACCCGCGACTGCCGCACCTGGCGGGCAACGACGCCGACCGGGCCGCCGACCTGCAGGACGCGTGGTGCGATCCGGACGTGACCGCGGTGTTCTGCGCGCGCGGCGGCTACGGCAGCATGCGGGTCCTGGACCACCTGGACTGGACGGCGATGACCGCGGCCGGACCGAAGGTGTTCACCGGCTCCAGCGACATCACCGCGCTGCACGACGCCGTCGCCACCCAGCTCGGCCTGGTCACGGTGTTCGGGCCGATGGTCGCCACGCAGGCGTTCACCGAGGACCCCGCGGCGCGGGAGCACTTGCGCCGCACCCTGTTCCAGCCCGAGTCGGTCACCATCCTGACCCGCTCCACCGCGGACGCCCTGGTGCGCGGACGCGCCCGCGGCACGACGTACGGCGGCAACCTCAGCATCGTCGCGGGTTCGCTCGGCGCCCCTGACGCGCCGACCCCGCCGGAACGCGGCATCGCGATGCTGGAGGACATCACCGAGAAGCCCTACCAGCTGGACAGGTTCGTCACCCAGCTGCTGCGCGCGGGCTGGTTCGACCACGCCGCGGGCATCGCACTCGGCTCGTGGACCGAGTGCGGCCCGCTGGAGGAGGTCCGCGCGGTGATGTCGGACCTGCTGGGCGGCCTGGGCGTGCCCATCCTGTGGGAGCTCGGCTTCGGCCACTGCGTCGCGCAGCGCACCATCCCGCTCGGAGTCGCAGCCGAACTGGACACCGACGCCCAACGCCTCTCCATCCTCCAACCAGCCCTCCTCTGACCCCCCGGTCCCAGGAACGCAAATTCAATGGAAATCAGACGTCCGATTTCAATGGAATTTGCGGATCGCGGGAGCCAGGAGGCTCAGGAGCCGGTTCGGCGGGCGTAATGCTGGCGGGCTTTCGCCCGGTTTCCGCAGCGCGCCATCGAGCACCACTGGCGGTTTCGCGCCGGGGAGGTGTCCAGGAAGCGGAGTCCGCAGCGGTGGTACGCGCAGACCGCGACTCGGGGGAACGGCTCCGCCGCGAGCAGTTCGATCGCGTCGACGGCCACCGCCGCCAGCGCCGCGCTCACCGGATCCTGCGGGGCGGGGCGGAATGCCGCCACTGATCCGTCCGAGCTCACGCGCAGCTGGATCGCGGGGTTCTCACCTCGGGCGACCTCGTTGATCAGCTCCACATCGGGTGCCGCGATGGGCGAACCCTGGGCGCGGGCGTGCACGGCGCGATCGATCGCCTCGCGGAGCTCCCGCGCGGTCGACACGTGCTCGTCCGTCGGAGCGGACGTGCCGAGGCCGACTTCGCGCAGCCATTCGGCCAGCAGGTCCGGTGCCACCAGCAGTTCCCGGCCTTCGCGGTAGCGGTCGCGCAGCGTGTTGACCAGGTCGAGGCAGAGCCGCCCGCCGTCCCAGATCCAGTCGCTCACCCTTGCCCCTCCCGCCGTCGTCGATCTAGCATCCTAATTCTAACCCCCTTAGGCAGTTAGAAATGGAGTCGATCGATGCCCTCCGACGGAGTTGCCCTGGTCAACGGCCTACGTGTGCACTACACGAGCGCGGGCAGCGGGCCGGGCCTGGTGCTGCTGCACGGCTGGCCGCAGACCAGCCACTGCTGGCGCAAGGTGATCCCGGAGCTGGCCCGCACGCACACCGTGATCGCACCCGACCTGCGCGGATACGGCCTTACCGACAAGCCGCGCGACGGCTACGACAAGCGCACGATGGCCACCGACATGGCCGAGCTGGTGTCGGCGCTGGGCTTCGAGTCGGTCAGCGTCGTCGGCCACGACCGCGGCGCGCGGGTGGCGCACCGCTGGGGCCTGGACCGGCCGGACCAGGTCGACCGGTTGGCGGTGCTGGACATCGTGCCGACCCGCGAGATGTGGCGGCGGGTGAACGCCGAAGCCGCGACGGCGTACTGGCACTGGTTCTTCCACCTGCAGCCCGACCTGCCGGAACGCCTGGCCGGCAACGACATCGCGGGCTACCTCGGCTACTTCTTCGAGCGCTGGACGGTGAACCGGCACGGTCTGGAGCCCGCGGCGATCGACGAGTACGTGCGCGCGTTCTCCGCACCGGGAGCGCTGCGCGCCGGGTTCGACGACTACCGCGCCGCCCCGCTCGACGACGAGCACGACAACGCCGACGCGGGCCGCAAGCTGACCATGCCGGTGCTGGCGCTGTGGGGATCGGCGGGTCTGCCCGCGAAGCTGCCGATGCGCGAGATCTGGCGCGACTACGCGGAGAACCCGACCTGCGCCGAGATCGCCGACTGCGGGCACTTCCTGCCCGAGGAGCGCCCCGAGCAGGTCCTGGCGCACCTGCGGGAATTCCTGGCCGCAGCTGCGTAGTTGATAGCGTCAGCGGCTGGACAGGAGGAGTGCACGTGCGAGTTCGACCCGTGACGCCCGAGCTGCTGGCGGCGGAAGTGGTCGACCGCATCGACGCGCTCCCCCGCCGCTGGGCGCGGATCGCGGTGGACGGCGCCCCGGCCGCCGGCACCGGCGACCTCGCCGACGCCCTGGTCGAGCCGCTGCGCACCCGGGGCCGCGAAGTGGTCCGGGTGCGCATGGCGGACTACCTCCGCCCGGCGTCGCTGCGCCTGGAGCACGGCCACCACGACCCGGACTCGTACTACGAGAGCTGGTACGACCTGCGCGGCCTGACCCGGGAAGTGCTGGATCCGTTGTCCGACAGCGGGAACGGCCGAGTCCTCCCCGCGCTCTGGGACGCCGAGGCGGACCGCTCCCCGCGCCTGCCCCGCGTCCAGCTCCCGGACCGAGCAGTGGCCATTGTGGACGGACCGCTCCTGCTCGGCGCGGGCCTGCCCTTCGACTTCACCGTCCACCTCTGGCTCCCGGAAGCGGCCCTCCACCGCCGAACCCCGGAACCGGACCGCTGGACCCTCCTGGCCTTCCACCGCTACACCGGCGAAGTCGCCCCGGAACACCTCGCGGACTACGTCGTCAAAGCCGACCGCCCAGGCCACCCAGCAGTGGTGGAAAGCCTGGATTGACCTCAGCAGCACCTGGTCAGGCCCCGTGAGCACTTTGTGGGGCTATGGCACCAGAAAGTACTCACGGGACCTGACCAGCGGAAACCGGACCTCCTGCAGGCCCTACGCCACGCGGCGTTCGACGGAGGGCACCGCGGCCAGGAGGGTCTTGGTGTAGTCGTGCTGGGGGTCGAGGAGGACCTGCTCGACCGGGCCGACCTCGACCAGCTCGCCCTGGTACATCACCGCCACCCGGTCCGCGATGTTCCACGCCAGGCCGAGGTCGTGGGTGATCACCAGCGTCGACAGGTCCCGCTCCACCCGCAGGCGCAGCAGCAGCGACAGGATCTCCCCGCGCACGGTCGCGTCCAGCGAGGCCACCGGCTCGTCGGCGATCAGCACCTTCGGCTCCAGCACCAGCGCGCCCGCGATCACCACGCGCTGCCGCTGACCACCCGAGAGCTCCTGCGGCAGCCGGCCGAAGAACTTCTCCGCCGGACGCAGCTCAGCCGCCTCCAACGCCGCGGCCACCCGACCGCGCTCGTCGTCGGCGATCCCGTGGATGCGCAGACCTTCGGCCACCGCCTCGTACACGGTGTGCCGCGGGTTGAGCGCCCCCGTCGGATCCTGCAGCACCAGCTGCACCTGCCTGCGGTAGTCGCGCAGTCCCGAGGTGCTGGTCGGCAGCGGCACCCCGTCGTAGCGCACCGCTCCCCCGGTCGGCTGCTGCAAGCCCAGCAGGGTCCGCGCGAGCGTCGTCTTGCCGGAGCCGGACTGCCCGACCAGCGCGACGATCTCCTTCTCCTCCACCGCCAGGTCCACCCCGCGCACGGCGTGCACGACGCGTCCCGACCGGCCCGTGAAGTCGACCTCGACGCCCTCGGCTTCCAGCAGCGCGGACCCGCGCGACGCGCTCTCGGTCAGCCGGAAGTCCGGATCACCGACGGTCGGGAACGCGTCGGCCAGCGCCTTGCTGTGCTCGTGCTGCGGCCTCGTCATCACCTGCCGGGACGGGCCGTGCTCCACCACGCGCCCCTGGTACATCACCGCGAGCTGGGAGCAGCTGGCCGACAGCACCGACAGGTCGTGGCTGATCATCACCAGCGCGATGCCGCGTTCGGCGACCAGGCGCCGCATCAGCTCCAGGATCTGCGCCTGCACCACGACGTCCAGCGCGGTGGTGGGCTCGTCGGCGATCACCAGCCGCGGCTCGCACGCCAGCGCCATCGCGATCATGACCCGCTGCTTCTGCCCACCGGAGAGCTCGTGCGGGTAGGCGTTCGCCCGGTCCGCGGGCAGCTCCACCTGCGCCAGCAGCTCCGCGACCCGCGCCTGCGGGTCCTCCGCGCTGCCGTGCAGCTTGATCGGCTCGGCGATCTGGTCGCCGATCGTGTGCACCGGGTTCAGCGCGTGCATCGCGCCCTGGAACACCACCGAGGCATCCGCCCAGCGCACCGCGCGCAGCTGCCCGAAGGTCATCGCGCGCACGTCCTCGCCGTCCAGCAGGATCTGCCCCTCGACGCGCGCCGAGCTCGGCAGCAGCCGCAGCACCGACATCGCCAGGCTCGTCTTCCCGCAGCCGGATTCGCCCGCCAGACCGAGGGTTTCGCCTTCACCGAGGCTCAGGCTCACGCCCCGCACGGCGGCTTCGCCCGCTCCCGGGTAGGTCACCGACACGTCGCGCAGTTGCAGAATCGGACTCACCGCCGCCCCCGCAGCCTCGGGTTGAACACCGTCTCCAACGCCCGCCCGCACAGCGTGAAGGCGAGCACCACCACCACGATCCCCACACCGGGCGGCAGGAGGTACCACCAGGCGCCGCCGGTGACCGCGCCGGTGTCCATCGCCGACTTCAGCATCGAGCCCCACGACACCAGGCTCGGGTCGCCGAGCCCCAGGAACGACAGCGTGGACTCGGCGATGATCGAGCTGGCCACCGCCAGCGTCGTGTTGGCGAACACCAGCGGCAGCACGGCAGGCAGCACGTGCCGACCGATGATGTGCCCGTGCCCGGCGCCCAGAGCCCGCGCCCGCTCGATGTACGGGCGGGTTTCGATCGTCAGCGTCTGGGCCCGCACCATGCGCGCCGTCGGCGGCCAGGACGTCACCCCGATCGCCAGCACGATCGTCCACAACCCGCGCTCGAGCACCGTGGACAGCGCGATCGCCAGCACCAGGGCGGGCAGCACCAGGAAGAAGTCGGTGAACCGCAGCAGGATTCGCGAGGTCCACCCGCCGAAGTGCGCCGCGAGGACCCCGACCAGCGCACCGATCAGCACCGACAGCAGCGCCGCCGCGAGCCCGACCACCAGCGACACCCGCGCGCCCCACCAGGTCAGCAGCAGCACGGAACGACCGGATTCATCGGTGCCGAGCCAGTAATCGCCGCTGGGCGCCTGCAACGGCTCCCCGCTCACCCGCGTGACGTCGAGTCCGGAGGCGTCGGTGAGCAGCGGCGCGAGCACCGCCATCAGGGCGGCGACGACCAGCACCACGAGCCCGAACAGCCCGGCCCGGTCGGCGCGGAACACCCGCCACGCCTCACCCAGCCGCGCTCGGCGCCGGGCCCGGACGATCTGGTTGGCGGTGGCGGTCATGATTCCCGCACCCTCGGGTCCAGCACCCGGTAGAGCAGCTCGGCCAGCACGTTCATCACCACCACGCTCCCCGCCAGCACGATGAAGATCCCTTGCAGCAGCGGCAGATCCGGCACCCGCAGCGCCTCGAAGGTCAGCAGCCCCAGACCGGGCCAGGAGAACACCGTCTCCACCGTGATCGCCCCGCCGACCACCAGCCCCAGCCGCAGGAAGATCAGCGTGACCGTCGGCAGCATCGCGTTGGGCACGGCGTGCCTGCGGCGCACCAGGTCCTCTCGGAGCCCCTTGGCGCGGGCAGTGGTCAGGTAGTCCTCGCCCATCTCCTCCAGCAGCGACGACCGCATCACCATCAGGTACTCGGCGTAGATCACCGCGACCATGGTCAGCGACGGCAGCACCAGGTGGTGCGCCACGTCGAGCAGCTGCGGCAGGAACTCGGGCGGGGTGTCCGGGGAGGAGATCCCGCCGACCGGGAACAGCCCCGGGATCGGACCGACCCCGACGCCGAAGGCCATCAGCACGATCAGCCCGAGCCAGAACGTCGGCACCGACCACAGCGTCAGCGCCACCGACGTCGAGGTCTTGTCGAACGCGCCGCCGTGCCGCCACGCCGCGCGGGAACCCATCCACAGCCCCAGCACCACCGCGAGCGCCGTCGCGGTGCCCACCAGCAGCACGGTGGGGCCGATCCGCTCGACGATCAGGTCCCCGACCGGGCGGCTGTAGGTGTAGGAGGTGCCGAGGTCACCGCGCAGCAGGTTGCCGATGAAGTCCAGGAACTGCTTCCACAGCGGCTGGTCCAGGCCGAACCGCTCGCGCAGCACCTGGATCTGCTGCTCGCTGACCGGTGCCCCGCGCGTCATGGTGCGCACCGGGTCGCCCGGGATCACCCGGAACAGGAAGAAACCCAGCACCGCCACCAGGAACAGGCTCACCAGGCCGCCGCCGACCTTGCCGCCCAGGTAGCGGGCGAACCGGCGGCGGCCGCCGCTGGGCGAGTCCTGTTCCGGAACGGTGGCAAGCAGATCGGACACGGTTCACTCCCTGGTGTCGGCGGTCGCCCGGCGGCGGACGATCACCAGCGCCACCACGACGCCGACCAGCACCACGGCCCCGCCGAGCACCCACGCGACGGTGCTGTAGTCGGTGCCCGAGGACCCGCTGATCGCCTCCTCGGTGGGCTCCGCGCCGAGGTAACCCCAGTAGCCCTGCTGCGCCACGATGACCCCGTTGTCCTTGGGCTGCAGGGTGAAACCGGCGTAGCGGTCGGTGCGGTAGGCCTCCAGCGAGTTCTGGTAGAAGAGGATCAGCCCGGCCGCCTGGTCGTAGAACCGGGCCTGCGCCTGGTTGACCAGGTCGACGCGCGCGGCCTTGTCGAACTCGCCGAGCTGCCGGTTGTAGAGCTCGTCGTACTGCTTGTCGCACAGGAAGGTGTCGGTGTTCCCGCCGCCGTCGGGGCTGGGCCGCGCGCCGCAGGTCTGCAGCCGCAGCACGTAGTCCGGGTCGGGGTTGGCCGACCAGCCGCTGATCACCATGTCGAAGTCACCGGCGGTGGTGCGGTCGTTGAGCTGGTTGTCCGAAACCGGTTGCAGCTCCACGCGGATGCCCAGCTCGTCCAGCCACCGCTTGACGAACTCACCGACCTGGTTGTCCTCCGAACGGCTGCCGTGCAGCACGAAGTCGAAGTCGAGCGGTTCGCCCTGCGGGGTGCGCCGGACGCCGTCCGGGCCGCGCTGGTAGCCGGCCTCGTCGAGCATCCGGTTGGCCTCGGCCAGGTCGAACCCGCGCGGCTGCGGCGGATTCCAGCGGTAGTCGCTGAAGATCGGCGGCAGGTAACCGCCGCCGACGTCGGCGTAGCCGCCCATCACCCGGTCGACCAGCGCCTGCCGGTCGATCGCGTGGTCGATGGCCTGCCGCACCCGCACGTCCTTCAGCGCCGGGTGCCCGGTGCCGATCGGCTCGTTGTTGCTGTTGCTGGCGCCGGGGTTGAGGATCAGCTCGAAGAAGCGCCGGCCCTGGCCCTTGACCTGCTTGATGTCGGACTCGCCGGCCAGCGCGTCGAACTGCGCGGGGGTCAGCTTCTGCACCAGGTCGACGTCGCCCTTGCGCAGCGCCTGCACCGCGGCGTCGCTGTTCTTGAACTGGATGAACTGCAGTTCGGCGACCTTCGGCGCACCGCGCCAGAAGTCCGGGTTGGCGGTCAGCGTGACGTCCTGCTCGGTGCGGTAGCCGGTGAGCACGAACGGTCCGCTGCCGACCACCGGCATCTGGTCGTTGGTGAACTCCTCGACGTTGGTGACCTTGGACCACACGTGTTCGGGCACGATCGGCGCGTCGATGGCCAGCATCGTCGCCTGCGGCGTCTTGGTGCGGATCACCAGCGTGCCGTCGTCCGGTGCGGTGACGGTGTCGAAGTTCTCCACGAAGTTGCCGTTTGCGGTGCTGGCGGCCGGATCGGTCATCATCCGGTTGTAGGTGTAGGCGGCGTCGCGCGCGGTCACCGGTTGGCCGTCGGACCACTTGACGCCGGGCCGGATGTGGAAGGTCCAGGTGAGCTTGTCCGGCGAGGTCTCCCACTTCTCGGCCAGCTCCGGCTGCACGGAGAAGTCGTCGGCGCTGTAGGTGGTCAGCGTCGGGTAGATGGCCCGGAAGATGTCGGTGGCGGCGAGCGTGTAGCCCAGGAACGGGTTGAGCGAATCGATCTGCTGCTGCAGCCCGATGCGCAGCGTGGCGCCCTGCGGCTTCGCGTCCTGTGCCGACGCGGGCACCGGCGCCAGCAAGCCCACCAGCAGCACGGCCCAGAGCGCGACGAGTCGTCTGCCCACTTGTGACCCCCTCCTTCGCGGCGAGTGAGAGAAAGGAACCACCTTCGGACACTGTTCGTCAATGGTTAACCACGAGTTGTCGCCACCCGGCGTCACCGAGCGGAACCGAACCGTTACCCGATCGGCGCGCCACACCCCGAAAGCCTGGACAACGCGCCTAGATTGGCCGTCGTGCGGATCTTGCTCTCAGCTGACATGGAAGGCGTCACCGGAGTCACCTGGACCGATGACGTGGTGCCCGGAACCGAGCAGTGGCAGCGCTTCCGGAGGTTGTTCACCGGCGACGTCAACGCCTGCGTCGAAGGCCTGTGCGCCGCGGGCGCGACGGACGTGCTGGTCAACGAAGCGCACTCCTCGCAGCGCAACCTGCTGCTGGAGGACCTCGACGAGCGCGCGGTGCTGCTGACCGGGCGGCACAAGCCGCTGTCCATGATGCAGGGCATCGAGTCCGATGTGGACGGTGTGGTGTTCCTCGGCTACCACGCGCGGGCGGGCGAGGAGGGCGTGCTGTCGCACACCTACCTGGAGAACTCGATCACCGGCGTCTGGCTCGACGGCCGCCCGGCGGGCGAAGGCGGGCTGAACGCTGCACTGGCCGCCGAGCACGGAGTCCCCGTCCTGCTGGTCACCGGCGACGACCGGGCCTGCGCCGAAGCCGCCGACTACGCACCGTCGGCGCACCGCGTGGTGATCAAGGAGTGCGTCAGCCGCTACGCCGCGATCTGCCGCCCACCGGCCCGCACCGCGGCCGACATCCGCACCGCGGCGACCGAGGGCATGCGCCAGGCCGGGCGCACCGACGGCGACGTGCGACCGCACCGCGTAGAGGTGGAGTTCGACGCCGCGCACCTGGCGGCCGCCGCCGCGGTGATCCCGACCGTGGATCAGCTGGACGTGCGACGAGTCGGCTTCGACGCGCCGAGCATGACCGAGGCGATGAAGGCGTTCAAGATCGTCACGACCATCGCCGGCCGAGCGGTCCAGGGGATCTACGGCTGAGCTACAGGTCGCCCCAGCGCGCGGGCTGCCACTGCACGGCCTCCGGCTGCTGCCCAGTTCGGGTGAATTCGTCCAGCGCAGCGCGGAGTTCGCGGAAGGGCAGCACCGCGTTGCGCGGGAACTTCAGCGTGCTCCCCGCGTCGAAGGGCAGTGCGGGGGCTTCCGGCGAAGGCGCCGGGTTGAGGGTGTGCCAGGACGTCATTTCGCCGTCCTCGCTCTCCTCGGTGAAGTTCAGGACGCCGACTTCGTCCTCGACGTCGGTGACGATCCGCACCTGCAGGTACGGGCCGGGCGCCTCGGGATCCTGGTGCGGCCGGTCCCAGACGTAGAGGTGGCTGGCACCCGGCTGCTGCGGGCGCAGCACCTTGTCCACCAGCTCGGCCTTGTCGTCCTCGGTCTGCGCGTAGTGCCGTTCGCCGTCGACGACCGCGGTGGTGACGGTGACGCCCAGTTCGGTGTTGCGCGCGCCGACGGCCTCGGCGCGCAGCCCCTCCATGCAGATCCGCGCTTCCTTCAACGCCTTCATGGCCGCGCCCTGGTGGTACACCAGATCACCCCAGTAGGGATGGCCGAGCACCTTGTTCAGGTCGTCGTAGACCTCGTGGGTCGCCTCGATCAGCTTGTCCAGGGCGTCGACCGGGACGTCGGCGAGGCGGGCGAACACCACCGCGGGCGGTTCTCCTAGCGGGCCGGGCTCGACTTGTGCTGGATTCGACATGCGTTCCCTGCATCCACTTCGATCGTGGGCGACCCCCAGGACGCCCCTGCCCAGATCTCGTCCCCCAGAAGGCTACCGTGCGTCGCCGCGCGGCCTCGAAGCGCCACCGGCTCAGCCGGCAGCGCCCCGCAGCACCCCGATCGCCGGTCCGCCCTGCGGCGAACCGAGCGCCAATAACGCCCGCGCCACCACGTCGGCGTCGTCCAGTCCGAGCTCGGAGACCAGGTCCTCGGGAAGGCTGAGCATCGACAGCGCCACGCCGAGCATCCCGGCGTCGAGCAACCCGGCGCCGCGCCGGCTGATCCGCCGCCCCACCGCGCTGTGCAGTTGCACGGCGGTGTCGACATTGGCCTGGGTGATCGCACTCAGCGCGGTGCTCACCTCGGGGTTCCGAACGGCTTCCAGGTGCAGCTCGAACAGCGCCAGGAACTGCGATCGCGCGCTGGTGGCCATCCGGCGCAGCATCGCCGCGTACAGCGCGGTGATGTCCTCGGAGCTGACGTCGGCGGGAATCTCGCTGCACAGCGCCTCGAGCGCGGCGGTGTGCTGAGCGGCCAGGTAGCGCGCGACGGCCAGGAACAGCGCGCTGCGCGTCGGGAAGTAGTTCTTCGTGGTGCCCTCGGGAACTTCCGCCTCGCGATCGATCGCGCGGTGGGTCAGCCCACGACCTCCCTCGCGCGCCAGCACCTCGATTGCGGCGTCGGCGAGCAGTTCTCTGCGGTTGCCTCGCTGCGGCATGCATCCCCTCGATCTCGGTCGCTGATCAACACCCTACCCGCGCACCACACCAGTGGTGGAAGCGGTCCTTGACCGCCGCGTCATCAAATTGGTATAGACCTTACGTCCGTTCCGCTCTCCCACAGGAGCCCCGAATGTCGGAAACCGCGCCCGGCCACGCCGCGCACATGCTCGAACACCTGCGGAAGATCGGCGCGCACAACGCCGAGAACCTGCGCACCGCAGCCGAGCGGCTGCTCACCGCGATCCGCGCGGACGGCCTGGTGTGCACGGCCGGGGCGGGCCACTCGCTGGCCGGGGTGATGGAGACCTTCTACCGGGCGGGCGGTCTTTCCGCGGTCCGGCCGCTCTACCACCACGACCTGCTGCCGCTGCACGGCGCGGTGCCCAGCACCCGGACCGAACGGCGCACCGGCCTGGCCGAGGAGATCCTCACCGGGGCCGGGTTCCAGGGCGGAGTGGACGCGCTGGTGGTGTTCTCCAACTCCGGGGTGAACCCCTATCCGGTGGAACTGGCCCGAATCGCCCGAACGGCGGGATCGCCGGTCATCGCGATCACCTCGCCGACGGCGAGCGCCGAAGCCCCCAAGCGCGCCGGGACCACGCTGGCCGAAGAGGCCGAGATCGTGCTGGACACCCTGGTGCCGGGCGGCGACGCCAGCTACCCGGCCGACGCCCCGGTGACGGCCCCGCTGTCATCGATGGCCAACGCGTTCCTGTGGAACTTGCTGCTGGTCGAGCTGTTCGACCAGGCTGCGACCGAAGGCGTCGACCTCCCGGTCTGGCGCAGCTCGAACACGGTGGGCGGCGACGAAGCCAACGCCGCGAACCTCGAGCACTACGGCAAACGAGTCCCAGGCCTGCTCTGAAAAACCAAGCCCTGTCCTTGAACCCCTTTTGCGGGGCGCGGGTAGCGAGAGTGGGCTATTCGCCTGGCGGCGAATACAAGCAAAAGAGCACAAACCAGGATCGAAGACGAGTTCTGAGAATCAGTCGGACTGCGCGGCGATTTCCGCGATGCGGCGGAGTTGGGCGGCTCGCTCCGCTGCCAGCTGTTGTTCGGGGTCGACCGCTTCGTCGGCCTGCACCAGCAGCGCCAGCGTTTCGCGCACCGCGCCGAGCGGCGGTTGCTCGACGGCTGCGGCCAGTTCGTCGACCGCCGCGTCGAGCCGGTCCGGTTCGACCACCGAGTTGACCAGTCCGAGCCGCAGCGCCTCCTCGGCGCGCACTTCGCGCCCGGTCAGGCAGATCTCCACCGCCCGCGCGTATCCGACGGTTCTGACCAGCGGCAGCGTGCCGCCCAGATCGGGCACGAGACCCAGTCCGGTCTCGGCCATGCGGAAGCTGACGTCGGCGGCGACCACTCTGAGGTCGCACGCCAACGCCAGCTGGAATCCAGCACCTATCGCGGGCCCCCGGACTGCCGCGATGGTGACCCGGTCGGGTTCGCGCAACCAGCTGAACCCCTGTTGGAAGCCGGCGATCTCGGCGTCGGCTTGTTCGGTGGGGCGCTGGGCCAGCGCGGCCAGCCCCGGCGCCCCGTCGACCTCGGCGGCGGTGAACAGCCGCCGATCCAGCCCGGCCGAGAACGCCCGGCCGGCGCCGCGCAGCACCACGACCCGGACCTCCGCGTCCAGGCATCGACCGATCTCCCGGAGCGCCTGCCAGGTGTGCGGTGTCTGCGCGTTGAGCACGTCCGGGCGGTTCAAGGTGATCGTGGCCCGCCGACCTCGGATCGTGAGCCCCACACCGCCACGATCCAGCAGGTCGGCGTCCACCATCGACTCCGCCAAGCGGACCTCCTCGCTGAGAGCCTGCGTCCGCGCACCGCGGAAGCGGCGTCAGCCGCTCGGATCACCTGCGCGAGGTGATCACCGACAGGCCCTGCGGCCGATGGCCGCCGAGCTCACTTCTTCTTGGAACGAGTCGCGCCCCCACGACCGCGCAGCTGCACACCTGATTCGCTCAGCACCCGGTGCACGAAGCCGTACGACCGGCCGGTCGCTTCCGCGAGCGCGCGGATGCTAGCCCCCTTCTCGTACTTCTTCCTCAGGTCACTGGCAAGCTTGTCCCGCGCACTCCCTGTGATGCGCGCACCTTTCTTCAGCTCAGCCACGGTGTCCCCGCCTTCCCTCTGAGCAGGTCGGGCCTCGCGACCCCTGTCAGCGCAATGATCGAACAGGAAAGGCGGGAACGCCAGGCGATCATGGAAAAAAGATCGGCCAATGGCCGAGATGACCGCCCGGCGATCACCGGAAAGCACTAATCCATCCGCAGTAGTGCGACTCTGGTCGGCCGTGCCTGCTAGGCGAGCTGGACGAGGTCCAGGTAGTCCTCCGACCAGTGGTCTTCGGTTCCGTCGGGCAGCAGGATGACCCGTTCCGGTTCCAACGCCTGCACCGCACCCGGGTCGTGCGTGACCAGGACGACCGCGCCGGTGAAGCTGCGCAGCGCGTCGAGCACCTGCTCGCGGCTGGCCGGGTCGAGGTTGTTGGTCGGCTCGTCCAGCAGCAGCACGTTGGCCGCGCTGGAGACCAGTCCGGCCAGCGCCAACCGCGTCTTCTCACCACCGGAGAGCGTTCCGGCCGGCTGCTGCAGCTGCTCGCCCTGGAACAGGAACGCGCCCAGCAGGGTGCGCAGCTGCTGCTCCGGGGCGTCCGGGGCGGCGCTGCGGATGTTCTCCCAAACCGAGGCGTTGTGGTCCAGCGTTTCGTGCTCCTGCGCGAAGTAGCCGATGCGCAGCCCGTGACCTGGGACGACCGCGCCCGAGTCGGGCTTCTCGACGCCGCCCAGCAGGCGCAGCAGGGTGGTCTTGCCAGCACCGTTGAGGCCGAGCACGACGACCCGCGAACCGCGGTCCACCGCGAGGTCGACACCGCTGAAGATCTCCAGCGAACCGTAGGACTTCGACAGGCCGTCGGCGGTCAGCGGGGTTCGCCCGCACGACGCCGGATCCGGGAAGCGGATCTTGGCGACCTTCTCCTGGGCCTGCTCGGTCTCGGCCTCGGCCAGCAGCTTCTCCGCGCGGCGGGCCATGTTCTGCGCGGCGACCGCCTTGGTGGCCTTGGCGCGCATCTTGTCGGCCTGCGCCATCAGCGTGGAGGCCTTCTTCTCCGCGTTGGCGCGCTCGCGGCGGCGGCGCTTCTCGTCGGCCGCGCGGGCGTCCTGGTAGCGGGCCCAGTCCATGTTGTAGACGTCGGCCTCGCCGCGGATCGCGTCCAGGAACCACACCTTGTTGACCACCGCGGCCAGCAGGTCCACGTCGTGGCTGATCACCACCAGCCCGCCGTCGTGGGCCTTGAGGAAGTCGCGCAGCCAGTTGATCGAGTCGGCGTCGAGGTGGTTGGTCGGTTCGTCGAGCAGCAGCGTGCTGGCCGAACGGCCGCCCGGACCGGCCTCGGAGGCCGCGAACAGGATCCGGGCCAGCTCGACGCGACGGCGCTGACCACCGGAAAGAGTGCTCAGCGGCTGCTCGAGCACCCGGTCGGGCAGTCCGAGGTTGCTGCAGATCCGCCCGGCCTCGCTCTCCGCGGCGTACCCGCCGCGCGCGCCGAAGCGCTCCTCCAGCCGGCCGTAGCGGGCGATCGCCTTGTCGCGCTGGCGGTCGTCGGCCAGCTCGGCCATCGCCGTCTGGGCCTTCTCCATGTCCCGCAGCAGCTGGTCCAGGCCGCGCGCGGACAGCACCCGGTCCTTGGCCGAGACGGTGAGGTCGCCTTCGCGCGGGTCCTGCGGCAGGTAGCCGAGCTCGCCGCGGCGGATCACCTCGCCCGCGTAGGGCTCGCCCTCCCCCGCCAGCACTCGCAGGGTGGTCGTCTTGCCCGCGCCGTTGCGGCCGACGAGGCCGATCCGGTCGCCGGGCTGGACGCGCAGCGTGGCGTCCGAGAGCAGGATGCGGGAACCGGCGCGCAGCTCCAGGCCGGTGGCAGAAATCAAGGGGAACTCCGGGAGTAGTGGTCGAGCGATTCCACGAACGCGCCCACCGGGAGGAACCGCGGTGGGCGGAGAAGCTGATTGGCCCGGCTAATCGATGAGCGGGCGGATCAGCGACGGGGTGGCGCGGGGAACGCGAACCACGAAACGCTTGGTGACCACGAAACCAGTGTAACGGGCGATGTCCACCGAATTATTAGCGGATCACATCTCCTCGGTCACACGCCGTCGTGGACCTGGATCTCCACCCCGGTGGCGCGCTTGGCCGCTTCGTCGAGCACCGCGCGGCGCGGTTCCGGCACGTCCAGCACCCGGTCCTCGGCCGAGGACAGCAGGTCGGCCAGCCGCCGGTCCTCCTTCAGCACGTCGAGCGCCTGCCGGTCACCGCCCAGCACGACGGCGTCGAGCTCGTCGCGCACCGGCAGCAGGACCCGGGCCACCGCGTCGGCGGCGTCCTCCAGCGACCGCCGCGACTGGCCTTCGCGGCGTCGCGCGAAGCGCTGCTGCGACCAGCCGCCCGCCTTGTTCCGGCCGTGCACCAGGTGCCGACCGGTGGTGGACCGCTCGATCCGGCCGCCGCGGGCGATGCCGACGCTGTGCGCGCCGAGCCGCACCAGCACCAGCCCGATCCGGCGCGGCTGCTCCAGGTGCTCGACCAGCGGCTGCACCACCAGCCCGGGTTGCTCGCCGTGCGGCGGGGGCAGCGGCCCGAACGGCACGTCGACGACCGCCCGCCCGCCGTCGCCCGCGCGCACCTCGATCCGCCGCGGCTCCACGACGGTGCGCTCGACACCGCCGTGCGACACCGCGAAGCGGTCGAACCAGCCCGCCACGCGCTCCGGCACCACCTCGACGGCGCGTCCCCCACCGGGGAGCTCGCGGGCCCTGCTCACAGCACGAACGTGTCGTTCCACAGCCGCGTGGTGCGGCCCGAGAGGGCCTCGAGCAGCGCGGCGGCCTGGTCGTCGGTCAGCGAGGCGACGAAGTCGATCACCGCTCGGCCGCGCGCCATCCGCTCCATGTGCGCGGCGTCCAGCTCGACCTGCTCCCCCGGCTGCACCAGCAGTTCCGGTGCGTCGCGGTGCAGCACGACGAGCTCGGCGCGGGCCCGGTCGAACAGGTCGCGCAACCGGTGCGGCAGCCGGGCGGCCTCGCTGCGGTCGATCAGCCAGTTGTCCAGCGCTTCCACCAGCTTGCTCAGCAGCCGGTCCTGGCCGCGCTGGTGCAGCGCGAGGTCCGGGCGCTGCAGCACGAACCGTCGGTGCACGAACTTCAGCACCTGCACCTCGTGCCACTGCTCGACGGCCAGCGCGACGTGCCCGGAGCGCGTCGGCGGCTCCTCGACGACCTGGATGCCCTCCACCAGCCGCTGCGTCCACTCCCCGGAGAACGCCGCGACGGCCTGCTCGGCCTGCTGCGAGCGGTCGAAGGGCACTTCCAGCAGCTTGGTGACGAGGTTCGCGACGACCTTCTTGACCGCGCTGACGAACGCCTCGTCGTCGGCGATCCACCCGTCCTTGGCGTGCAGGCGGCGGCGCAGCCGCTCCAGCGAGCAGCCGGGGCGCAGTTCCTCACCGGCGAGGTCGGCGTCGGAGCGGCCGGCGAACTCCACCGCGTGCCCCAGCCACTCGGTCAGCTCGTGGGAGACGCTGGTGTGCTGCAGGATCCCGACGCGGTGGAAGTCCTCCAGGTCGTGGATCGCGTAGGCGATGTCGTCGGCGGTGTCCATGACCGACGCCTCGACGGTCTGCTGCCAGTCCGCCAGCAGCCCCCGGAACGGCGACCGCGCGTCGACCATGTCGTCGAGCTCGGTGCGGTAGCAGGAGAACTTCGCCGACCCGGTGCCCGGCGCCTCGTCCGGTTCGGAGGCACCGCGCGGGGGCACCGGCATGTGCCGCGGGTGCGGCTGGGGCTCGGAGAGCCGGGTCCACGGGTACTTCAGCAGCGCCGCGCGCACCGCGGCGGTCAGGTCCAGGCCGTCGCCGTCGGTGCCGCGGACGTCGATGCGGGTCACCACGCGGTAGCTCTGGGCGTTGCCCTCGAAGCCGTCGGGCAGCGCGAACCGCTGCCGGGCGAGCCGGTCCAGCACGCTCTCGCCGAGGTGCCCGAACGGCGGGTGGCCGAGGTCGTGCCCGAGCCCGGCGGCCTCCACCACGTCGAGGTCGCAGCCGCCCAGCCGGTCCATCTTGGCCAGGTCGACGGGGTCGGCGACCAGTCGTTCGGCGATGGCGCGGGCGACCTGGGCGACCTTCAGGCTGTGCGTCAGCCGGTTGTGCAGCAGCAGGCCGGAACCGCTGGGGCTGACGACCTGCGTGACCCCGCCCAGCCGGGCGAAGAACGCCGAACTGGACACCCGGTCGCGATCCGCCCGGAACGGGCTGGCGGCCAGGTCACCAGGGGCTCGACGAGGGCCGGAACGACCGCTCCGCCGACCGGTCCGAAGCTGCGCATCCTGCATGGCCACACGTTAGCTGGTGGAAGTACCCGAACTCGATCTGTGTGATGTTCGACGGCGGAGGCCGTGCCCTGGCGGCGGGGGTGGCGCCGGTCGTGATCTGATTCCACCGTGGCAGATGTCGTGGTGGTCGGCGGCGGTCCGGCGGGTCGGGCCGCGGCTGCGGCCTGCAGCGACACCGGCCTCGAGGTCGTGCTGGTCGATCCGGCGCCGCGCCGCGTGTGGCCGCACACCTACGGCTCGTGGCGCGATGAGCTGCCCGCGTCGGTCCCCGGCACCGCGCTGGCCTCGGTCGTGGACCGGATGGCCCTGCACGGCACGCACCGGCACGAATGGGCCCGGCAGTACGCCGTCCTGGACAACACCGCGCTGTGGAAGCACCTCTGGCGCCACGACGTCGCGGAGGTCACCGGGCGCGCGAAGGCCGCTGAGCACGGCCCCACCGGGTCGACGGTGGTGCTCAAGGACGGCAGGCGGATCGCCGCGGCCGTCGTCGTCGACGCGACCGGCGCGGCCCGCACGCTCTCCGGTGGCCGCCCGGCGCACACGCCCGCGCAGCAGAGCGCGGTCGGCTGGGTGGTCAGCGCCGCGGCCGCCGAGCCGTTCTGCAGCCGCGACTCGGGCGTGTTCATGGACTGGCGCCCGGCCCCGCAGACGCGCGGCGGCTGGCCGACGTTCCTCTACGCCGCGCACGTCGGGCCGGACCGGGTGCTGCTGGAGGAGACCTCGCTAGCCCGGCGCCCCGCCCTGCCGCTGGCCCAGCTGCGTAGGCGGCTGGCCGGGCGGCTCGCGGCCGCCGGGGTGGACGAGTCGGAGCGGATCACCGAGGAGCGGGTGCGGTTCCCGGTCGACGACCCGCTGCCCCGGCCGGGGCGGGTGATCCCGTTCGGCGCGGCCGCCGGTTTCGTGCACCCGGCCAGCGGGTTCAGCATCGCCGCGTCGCTGCAACGCGCGCCGTGGTTGGCTGCGGCGATCAGCGCAGCGTTGCCGTCCGGCCCGGCTGCGGCGGCGCGCGCGGGCTGGTCGATCCTCTGGCCACCGCGCGCTGTGACCGGCCACGTGCTGCGCCACCGGGCCCTCCAAGCGCTGCTGTCCTTCCCGCCCGAGCAGGTGCCGGAGTTCTTCGAACTGTTCTTCGGGCTCGCCGAGCGCCACCGCACTGCCTTCCTGACCCCCGACGACGATCCGGCCGGCACGGCAGCGGCGATGTCCGCCCTGTTCGCGAGCGCGCCGTGGCGCGTCCGCCGCCGGCTGGCGCTGGGCGGGTTGTCGGTCGGCCACCGCCTCGCCCGCCACGGCCTCGGCGGCAGCTGAGACCTGGGCTTTTCCGGCAGACCGGGCACCCACCGTGGTCGTTGCGCTGCGAATTGTTGTGTCAACCGCCACCCACTTGCGGCAACCCGTGTTCGGTGCTGGTCAAGCACGCTAAGTTGGTCGGCGGGGAGAGGCGGTCCTCCACCGAGGAGGAGGAACTGAGATGTCGGTGAACAGGTCGTGAACACCGTCGATGGAGCAGCATGAGTGCGGGCAACATCGACTCCGTGCTAGCGCTGGTTGACGAAGTGCGCTTCGCGTTCCAGCCGTTGATCAACATCAAGACCGGAGCCATCGTCGCGATCGAGGCATTGGCCCGACCGGCTGGCAAGCACGTCCAAGAGCTGTTCCAGGAGGCTGCCCGGCAACGGCGGCTGACCGAGCTGGACGTGGCGTTGGCGACTGCGGCGCTGACCGCTGCCGCCGAGCACGAGTCGCTGCTGCCGCTGCACCTGAACATCTTCGGCGGCACGGTCATCCACGACCTCGAGCGGCTGGACCTGCTGCGCGAGCGGCTGCGCGAGATCGGCCGCCGCGAGCAGGAGGTGACGCTGGAGATCGGCCCGCCGTTCGCCCGGCTGAACACCGACGACCTGCTGGCCGGGGTGGACAAGCTGCGCGCCGACGGGTTCCAGATCGCGCTGGACGGCGTCGGCGAGGGCGACGTGCCGCTGAACCTGATCGCCGACATCGGCCCGGCCGTGGTCAAGCTGGACCGCGGGGTGGTCCAGCAGCTGCCGGACAGCCCGGCGCGGATCGCGGTGGTCGAGTCGGTGCGCCACCTGTGCGAGTCCACCGACAGCCAGCTGGTCGCCGAAGGCGTGGAGAACGAGCGCCAGCTGACCACCTTGCGCCGCAACGGCGTCCGCCTGGTGCAGGGCAACCTGCTCGCTCCCGCGGCGCGGCGGCCACCGACGGCCAGCAGCGTGCCCGGGGTGGCCGCGGAGGTGACCGATCCGCACGGTCCGCCGATCAGCTCGCTGGCCAGCGGTCCCCGCGTCACCGAGTTCCTGTCCCCCGCGACGATCCTGCCCACCGACGTCACCGCCGACAAGGTGCGCGGCGTGCTGGCCGACCACCCGGAGATCAGCGGTGTGGTGCTGGTCGACGACCGGAACCGGCCGCAGTGGACCATCGACCGCAACCGGTTCCTGCTCGCGGTGACCGGCCCGTACGGCCACGCGCTGCACGCCAAGCGCCCGGCCTCGCGCCTGGCCGACGAGCCTCGGGTGGTCAACACCGCGACCACCGCGATGGAGGCGCTGAGCCTGGTCACCGGCTCCGCCCAGAACCGGATGTACGACGACGCGATCGTGGTCGACGAGCTGGGCCGCTGCCTGGGCGCGGTGCGCGCCGGCGACCTGATCCGCGGCATGGCGGAGCTGAAGGTGGAGGAGGCGGCGGCGCTGAACCCGCTGACCCGGCTGCCGGGCAGCGACGCGATCGCCCGCGACGTCACCCGGCGCATCGCCGCCGACGAGGTCTTCGCGGTGAGCTGGCTGGACATCGACGGGTTCAAGACGGTCAACGACACGGCCGGTTTCTCCGCCGGCGACGACCTGATCCGCGCCATCGGCCGCAGCCTGACCGATGCGGCGACCTCGCTGAGCTCGGTGCAGGTCGGGCACGTCGGCGGCGACGACTTCCTGCTGGTGGCCGATCTGGACGACCTGGTGTCGCTGGCCGAGCTGGTGCTCGACCCGGAGCGCTCGGCGGGCGGCGTGCCGGTGAGCCTGTCGCTGGCGACGCTGGTGTGCACGCCGAGCACCGTGTCGGGCTACGACGAGGTGTCCAGCCGCTTGGCGCCGCTGAAGAAGCACGCCAAGTCGCTGACCGGATCGAGCTGGGTCATGTCCCGCCCCGGCTCGGACCGCATCGAGGTGCTCCGCGGCGAACGCTCCGACGCACCGCGGGATTCGGATCGTTAGCGCAGGTCAGAGCTCTCCGGCGAAGAGGATCACTCACCCGGACGATTGCCGCGGACCACCGATATCGCCCTAGGCTGGTGGTCGAACGAAGTTTGACAACGTTGTCAAAGTCGTGGAGGGCTCGTGCCAGCACACCGCCATCGGCTCGCGACCACCGCAGCGCTGCTGTTGACCGCGCTGACCACCACCCCACTGCCCGCCACCGCGCAACCCACCGACCCGGTCCGCGCGGTCAACACCTTCATCGGCACCAAGGACGAGGGCAACACGTTCCCCGGCGCCGCCGCCCCGTTCGGCATGACGCAGGTCAGCCCGATCGGCACGCACTACGCGGGATGGCGCTACGACGACGCCCGGATCAAGGGCTTCGGCCACTTCTTCCTCTCCGGCGCGGGGTGCTGGGAGCAGGGCGGCCTCGTCTCGACCCTGCCCACGGCGGGCAGCATCGGCGCCGGCCCCGGTCACGACTTCGACATCACCGCACCGTCCACTTTCGACCAGGACCAGTACGCCTCGGCCTACACCCACGACGGCGAGGTCGGCGAGGCGGGCTACTACCGGACCCGGCTGACCGACCGCGGCGGCATCGACGTGGAGGCGACGGCCGACACGCGCGTCGGGGCCGAGCGCTACACGTTCGACGGCGGTCCGGCGAACGTGTTCCTCAACGTCGGGCAGGCCAACGTGCGCAACCCGGTCAAGGCCAGCGGGCTGGAGGTGGTCGACGACCGCACGGTGCGGGGTTGGGTGCGCAGCAAGGGTTTCTGCGGCGGCGAGGACTACACGCTCTGGTTCACCACCCGCTTCGACAAGCCGGTGGAGTCCTTCGGCACGTGGCAGCCCGACGGCGGGCAGTTCGACCGCCGCTCGGTCTCCGGCGGTGAAGGCCTGCGCGGCGCGTGGCTGACCTTCGGCGACGACCAGGTCACCGCGACAACCTCGATATCCTATGTGGACGCTGCGGGCGCGGACGCGAACCTGGCCGCGGAGGGCTCGCGCGGCTTCGACCAGATCCGCCAGCAGACCCAGAACCGCTGGAGCCGCGAACTCGACCGGATCCGGGTGGCGGGCGGAACTCCGGACGACACAGCGGTTTTCTACACCTCGCTCTACCACGTCCTGCTGCAACCGTCGACCGCCACCGACGCCGACGGCCGGTACCGGGGCTTCGACGACGCGATCCACCGGGCCGAGGACTGGACCTACTACCAGTTCTTCTCGCTGTGGGACACCTACCGCACGCAGAACCAGCTGCTGGCGCTGCTGGCCCCGGACCGCGCGCGGGACATCGCGCGCAGCGTGCTGGCGATCGACGAGCAGGGCGGCTGGCTGCCGCGCTGGGCGTACGCGAACTTCGAGACGAACACCATGACGGGCGACCCGGTCACGCCGTTCCTGGTCGACCTGTGGCGCTTCGGCGCGCTGGACGGACGCGAGCAGCAGGCCTACGAAGCGTTGCGGCGCAACGCCAACGAGGTCCCGCCGGCCGATTCGAAGTTCGAAGGCCGGGCCGGCAACGACTCGTACCTGTCGCAGGGATTCGTGCAGTACGACCCCGACTTCCCGAAGAAGGGCCAGGACGTCGACCCGGCGCACGGCGGCTCGGCGACCATGGAGTACGCGTTGGCCGACTGCTCGCTGTCGGTCATGGCCGGGGCGCTGGGACGCGCGGAGGACGCCGCGCAGCTGGCGGAACGCGGACGCAACTGGCGCAACGTCTGGGACCCGGCGGTGCACGACGCCGAGCGCGGCTTCACCGGTTTCCCGCGCCCGAAGAACGCCGACGGGACCTGGTTCGAACCCTACGAACCGGTCTCCGACAAGGGTTTCCACGAAGGAACCGCTTGGCAGTACCAGTGGTTGACGCAGCAGGACGTCCCGGGACTGCTCGACGCGGTCGGCGGCGCGCAGCAAGCCGAGCAGCGGCTGGACACGTTCTTCGCCCACGACCAGCTGGTCCAGGACCCGGCGCGCACGGCCCGCGAGGAGTGGGTGATCGACCCGTACGACTACTACGGCCAGTTCCGCTACAACCCCAACAACGAACCGGACCTGCACGCGCCGTGGATGTACTCGCTGATCGGCCGGCCGGCGAAGACCTCGGCGGTGGTCCGCGCCCAGCAAACGTTGTTCACCAACGCGCCCGACGGGGTGACCGGCAACGACGACCTGGGCACGATGTCGGCCTGGTACGTCTTCAGCGCCCTCGGCCTGTACCCCGCGACACCGGGCACCGGCCAGTTCGTGCTGAACGCCCCGAGGTTCACCGAAGCAGTGGTGCGGATCCCCGGTGGAGCGCCGTTGACCATCACCGCGGCGAACGCCGACGGCGCGAAACTTCAGTACGTGGACGAAGTCCGCACGTCGAACACCCCGCAGGAGCAGGTGTGGATCGACCTCGAGCGCGTCCGCGCGGGCGGCACCATCGACTACCGCCTGTCCGATTCGCCCACCGACTGGGGCACGGGTCCCGGGGCCGCTCCCCCGTCCCCGTGCCGGTCATGACGGGCCCTGCGAACCTGCCGGATATTCCTGGAGGGGAACGAGATCCCGTTCCCAGGCCGACAGGACGGGGGTGACGACCCGCCAGGCCTCTTCGGCTTCATCGCCGCGGATGGACAGGGCGGGATCGCCGGTGAGCACGTCGAGCAGGAGCCGGCCGTAGGGAGGTAGATCGGGTGGGTCCATGCGCGCGGTGAGCGTGAACGGAGCGAAAGTGCGCGCGTGCGGGCCCATTCCGGTCAGGTCGAGCGCCAGGCCTTCCGGCTCGAGCCCGAACCGGAGCACGTTGGGCAGGACTTCCCCGCCGTGCCCGAAGGGGATGTGCGGCACCGGCCGGAACCGCACGGTGACCTCCTTGCGGTCGGCGCCGAGCGCCTTTCCGCTGCGCAGCAGGAACTTGGTGCCCGACCAGCGCCAGCTGTCGATCTCGAGCTCGACCTCGGCGAACGTCTCGGTGCGGCGTCCCGGGTCCACGCCTTCCTCGTCGACGTAGGCGGGAACGTCGTGGTCGTCGATCCGGCCGGCCGCGTAGCGGGCGCGGCGCGTGCGGTGGACGACGTCGTCGTCGGTGAGCGGCCGCACCGAGCGCAGCACGTCGACCTTCCGGTCGCGCAGATCGCGCTCGCCGAGGCTGACCGGAGGTTCCATCGCGACCAGGCAGAGCAGTTGCAGCAGGTGGTTCTGCACCATGTCCTTGAGCGCCCCGGCGCTGTCGTAGTACCCCGCCCTGCCCTCCAGCGCGAGGTCCTCGTCCCAGACGATCTCCACCTCGGCGATGTGGGTGCTGTTCCAGAGCGGTTCGAGCACGCGGTTGGCGAGCCGGGCGCTGAGCACGTTCGCGACGGTGGTCATGGCCAGGAAGTGGTCGACCCGGTACACCGCCTCCTCAGGCACGAGCTCGGCGAGCAGCCGGTTCAGCTCCACCGCGCTGTCCAGGTCTTCGCCGAACGGCTTCTCGAGCACGATCCGGCTGCCCGCCGGGAGTTCCGCGCGGTGCAGCGCGGTGACAGCGGAGGGGAACAGCGCTGGTGGAAGGGCGAGGTAGACGGCCAGGGGGTCGTCACCGGCGACGACCGAAGCGACGTCGGCGCTGTCGGTGACATCGGCCCGCTGGAACCGGGCTGAAGCGACGACCGCCTTCCTCGCGTCAGTCGGCAACCCGCCGCCGTGACGTTCGAGCTGGCTGGCGGCCCAGGACTGGAACTGCCCGTCGTCCCAGTCGCTGCGGTCGGAACCGACCAGCTGGAACCGATCCCCGAGGTGTCCCTCCGCCCGCAGCGCGGCCAGTCCCGGCAGCAGGAACCGGGCGCTGAGGTCGCCCGTGGCACCGAAGATGACGAGCCGATCGATCATCGCAGCCCCGCTTTCACCCGTGAGAGGATCACCCCGCTGGCGATGACGCCGATGTGGCTGAACGCCTGCGGGAAGTTGCCCATGAACGCACCGGTGGTCGGATCGATCTGCTCCGAGAACAAGCCGAGAGCGCTCGCCCTGGCGCACAGCGAGGCGTACAGCTGCTCGGCCTCCTCGATCCGCCCCTGGCCCGCCAGGTTGTCGACCAGCCAGAAGCTGCACAGCACGAACGCGCCTTCGTCACCGGGCAAGCCGTCCGCCGACTGGTCGTGCAAGTACCGGTAGAGCAAGCCGCCGCCGGCCGACAGCCGCTCGGCGATGGCATCCGCGGTGGCGATCATGCGCGGGTGGTCGACCGGCACGACCTGGCGCAGCGGGAGCGCCAGCAAGCTCGCGTCCAGACCGCCGGTGCCGTCGAGGTGTTCGCGCAAAGTCCGGGCGCGCTCGTCCCACGCCTGGTCCAGGATGAGCTGGCGCAGCTTGTCCGCCGCGGCCCGCCAGCTCGCGACCTGCGCGGACAGCCCGTTGCGATCACCGATCGCGGCGGCTCGATCCAACGCGACCTGGCACATCCCGGCCGAGTAGGTGAACACCCGGCCTTCGCTGCGCACCTCCCAGATGCCCTGGTCCGGCTGCCGCCACGCCTTCGCCGCGGTGTCGGCGAGCCGGGTCAAACCGGCTCTGAGCGCCGGCTCCAGCGTTCCGCCCGCGCGCAGCCACTGGTCGGCGCAGTCCAGCACCTCGCCGTAGACGTCGTGCTGGCGCTGGTCGGCCGCGCCGTTCCCCCACCTCACCGGGGCCGAACGCCGGTAGCCCTCCAGCTCGGCGTCCTCGACCTCGTCGGGTACCGGGCCGCCGTCGAGTGTGTACATGATCCGCGGCATCCGGCTCTGCTCGAAGGCATCGAGGACCCAGCCGAGGAAGGCGTCGGCTTCGCCGCCGAAGCCGACGCGGCGCATCGCGAACACGGTGAACGCCGCGTCCCGGATCCAGGTGTAGCGGTAGTCCCAGTTGCGGATCCCGCCGATCGGCGCGGGCAACGACGACGTCGGGGCGGCGACCAGCGCACCGTTGACCCAGTCGTCGCACAGCTTCAGGGTGATCGCGGCGCGGCGCACCAGCGGTTCTTCCGGGCCGTCGTAGTCGAAGTGCGCCATCCACCTGCGCCACGCGTCGGCGGTGTCGCGCAGCATTCGCTCGGCGTCGAGGCGGTGGTGGCGGTGGATGCGTCCCCAGGACAGCACCAGGTCGAGCCGGTCGCCGCGGTGGAGCTCGTGGGTGCTGTCCAGGCCGTTGAGCGGGCGGTTCGAACGCAGGTGCAGGCGCAGGTCCGACCGGCCGGGAACGTGCAGTTCCAGGCCGCTGAACAGCGGACGGACCTGCGCACCGCCGCGGGGTTGCAGGGTCGCGCGCAGCCGGACGTCGCCGTCCAGGACCTCGGCGGATCGCACGAGCTCGGCTCGCTGCGCTGGAGCGTCGTCGGCGAGCTCGGCCCCTGACCGCACCACGAGCGCGTCGGTGACGCGGACCGCGCCCGTGGTGCTGGCCAGGTCGGTGGTCAACACCGCGGTGTCCGGCTCGTACCGCTGCCTGGCCTGGACCAGGCCCTCCGGCTGGACGGTGAAGTGGCCGCCCCGCGCGTGGTCCAGCAGACCGCAGAACAGCGGGTCGGAGTCGAAGCGGGGAACGCACATCCACGGGATCGACCCGTCGAGGCCGACGAGCGCTGCCGCCGCACCGTCGCCGATGAGACCGAGGTCCTCGAGCGGCAGGTAACCTCCGGGTCTGCGGACCGGCCTGAGCGGTGGGTCGAGATCCAGCATGGCGTGCGCCTAGAAGGTGACCAGGACCTTGATGGTGTCCTCGATCTTCTGATCGGAGACCTCGAAAGCCCGTTCCATCTCGTCGAACCGGAACTTGTGGGTGGTCATGGGCGTGGGATCGACCCGGTTGGTCCGCAGCACCCGCAGCAACCGCTCCATGCGCAACCTGCCGCCCGGGCACAGCGCGGTGGCGATCGTCTTCTCCGCCATGCCCACTCCCCACTCGACGCGGGGAATGCGCACGAACTCGCCTTCGCCGAAGTAGCCGATGTTGGAGATCGTCCCGCCGGGTTTGGTGATCTTCACAGCGGTTTGGAACGTCGCGTCGGCACCGAGCGCCTCCACCGCGGTGTCCGCCCCGTCGCCCCCGGTCAGCTCCTGGACGCGCTCGAGGACGTCCTCCTTCGTGAAGTCCACGATCTCGTCGGCACCGTAGGTCCGCGCGAGTTCTTGCCTGTTGGGAACGGATTCCACCCCGATGACGAGCCCGGCCCCGCGGAGCCGCGCCCCCACCGTGGCCATCAACCCGACCGGCCCCTGCGCGATCACGACGACGGTCCCCCCGATCGGGATGTTGCCCTTCTCCGCACCGGCGAACCCCGTCGAGAGCATGTCCGCGCAGTACACGGCGGCCTCGTCGGGAATCTCCGCCGGAATCCGCGCGAGATTCGCATCGGCGTCGTTGACGTGGAAGTACTCGGCGAAAACCCCGTCCTTGCGGTTGGCGAACTTGAACCCGCCGAGCGGCTCACCGGACTGCGAAGGATGCCCGTTCTGCGCCGCCGAACTCCCCCAGTCCGGAGTGATCGCACCGACCAGAACGCGATCCCCCGGCTGGAAGTCCCGCACCTCATCACCGACCTCGTGCACGACGCCAACAGCCTCGTGACCGAGCGTCAAGTCCTCCCGAGGCCCGATCCCGCCCCTGACGGTGTGCGAATCCGAAGTGCAGATGAGAGCACTGGTCGTCCGCACAACAGCATCCCGGGCCCCGGGCCGCGGCACGGCCTTGTCCACGAACCCGACCTGCCCGATCTCCTTCATCACGAAAGCCTTCATCATCACCGCCCGCCCAAAGCCGACAAACCCCCATCGCACTACCCCACCCAACGACCCGTTAAGCACCCAGGGGTTTCATCGAACGATCAGTTCCGGCGCAAGGTTCTGCTGGCCGCTGCGATGATCGCGGTGGCCAGCACCCACCCGGAAACCATCAGCACCCACATGACCGCCTTGGACGGACCGATCACGTCCCACGCCTTCTCGTGCCCGAGATCCAGGAGCGGGATGAGCAGGTCCAAGGCGTACAAGAACGGGTCCCACGCCGGGTGTTCGTCGGCCTTGACCGCGCATGGACCGAGTTCGGGCACCCCGGTGAGAAGACACGGTCCGCTGCCCAAGGCGAAAGCCGCGCCGCCGAGCCCCCAGAGGAGCACGAACAGCACCACAGCTCGCGAAGGCCGATATCCGTAACCGAGCACCGAATCCTGCAGAAACCCCCATCCCCGGCGAAGCGCGTACCTGACCCGCCGGCGGACGGACCGGGTGTCGCGCATCCCCGGCTCGCGATAAGAGCGCCTCACGGCGGCCAAGCGGACCGTCCGCGCACCATCCTTGTCCCCCGCAGCGGTCAGGCAGTTCGCCAGCTGCTCGTACGGCCCCGGCACGAACTGCGGCGTGGCGAGCTCGAGCCACGAAAGACGCTCCGGCAACGTCACCTCTGCGGTGAGCCGCTCGTAGCTGAACCCGGCCAGATCGACCTCGTGCTCTCGTGGCCACGCCGCCGCTCGATCCACCAACAAGCCGACTTGCGCGTTGGCCAAGCGAATCGCCCCTCCGGGCATTTCCGCGGGCAGCAGTCGGACCACACTGGCTTTGAGCCGGACAGCATCGAGCGCACACCCGCTGCGCCCGCCGAGCTGGGCGTCGTCGAGCCGCACGTCCTGGCCGATCACCGCATCCGCCAGGATGACCTTGTCCGCGAAAGAGCTCTCCGCCATGTTCAGCTGCCGACCGACCGTCGTGCCGGTCAGATCGAGCGAGAACGAACCCACTTCCTCCAGGTCCATCCTCCGCGCACCACCGGTGACCGCCGCTTCGGTGATTCGCAGAACGTGCCTGATCTCCGACGACGCGAGCACAACGCCGCCGTCCGCGGAGATCTTCGAGAGAACCACGGTGTCCACCGTCAGATTCGAAGCACTGATCACGAGCTCGCCAGGTGCTTCCAGGACGGCGCCGTGGAACGTGACGTGCGGTACCACCAGGTTGACGAGGCGAACCTCACCCGAACAGCGAAAACCCGTCCCCGCATGCAGACGACCCCGGATCGTCGTGTCGGACAGGTGCGCGGTCGCAACGAGCAGATCGACCGAAGACTTCCCCGCATCGCCACCGTCCTCGGGCTCGCAACCATCCCCTGCCAGCTCCAAGCCGGCGAGCTTCAAGTCGCCGGACACTTCGCTGGTCGCGATGCGCAAGGCGTCGCCGCCCTGGGACATCAGCTTGCCGTTGCAGATCGACACGAGACCGCTGACCGTGCTGTTCGAAAGGTCGAAGGACGTGCCTTCGACACCGTCGAGCACCACGTCACCGCTGATCGTGCAGGTCGCGACGCGCACCGCACCCGAAAGCCTGGACCCGCCTTCCAACCGGAAACCGGCACCGAACGATGCGGCGACGGCGTTGATCGCGCGTCCTCCCCTCCCGGTCAACTGGCCGTCCCGGATTCTGAAGACACCGCCGACGCGAGTACCGACGAGGTTGATCACCCCGTCGACCACAACGGGTTCGGTCGCCTCGACCCCACCAGCGATGCCCGCCCAGTCCAGGGCGATCACCATGCCCGAGCTCGAATGCGGGGAGGTGATCGCCGCTCTGTCCAGCCGGAGCTGACCGGTGATCGTGGCGTGCCGGTAGTCCAGAACGCCGCGGCAGGAGAAACCCGAACGCAGATGGGCAGAACCGCGAATCTCCGCACCGCTGAAGTCGATCGCGCAAGCATCGGGGTGGTCGTGCTGCGCGCTCTGCAGGTTCAGATCACCGCCCAGCCGTGCCCCGGCGAACCGAACCTTCCCGTTGAACCTGGCCCCTCTCGCGTCCAATCCCAAAGAGGCTCGCTGACGTGCCATCGACCGCGACACCGCCCGGATTGGCGGCTATCGCGAGCTCCAGCAGCAGGGCACCGCTCACCACTGCCCCGGGGAGATGAAGTGTGCCGCGCAGATCGGTGTTCTTCACGACCAGATCACCATCGATGTGCGCGGTCGTGAGGTTCACCGCGATACCGCTGGTGTTGTTGACCCTGCTGCCCTGCAGGTCCACTTCTCCAGCGATGCGCGCGTCTTCCAGATCGACGTGAACAGCCTTGCGCAGTCTGCGAAGCCACAGCGGCCCTTCGCATCGAAGCCGGGCGGCCCGAACCGTGCCGATCTCGCAGTTCTCCAGGTGGATCCGCGATGTGCTGGCATCGTCGAGCACCAGATCGCCTTCGAACCGGCAGTTCCGGAAAACCATCGGGACGGACACCGAGCAGTCCGACAGATCCACATCGCCGGTGATCCGAGCGCCGATCAACTCCAGAGCCGGGCCAGGTCCGCGCTCAGAAGACGCAACCACGAGTTCGGCGATGAACGACGCTCGGACCACCTGGTCGTTTTCCAGCAAGAGCGGCTCACGACGCTCGAACGCCCGGTTGAGCAACTCCTCGACAGATGAGGAATCCGCTCCCGACAGGTCGCCTGCCCCCATGCCCATCAACCCCCAAGATCAGCTGCCGGGCGAACCTAGCGCAGCGCCGGGACGGCCAGAGCCGTTTCGCTCAATTCCTCGGCCGGCTCACGGGATGTTCGGGGCTGGGCCGAGGGTGTTGAGGGCGGTGACGATCGTTTTCTCCTCGTAGGTGAAGTGGGCTTCGAGGTCTTGGGTCAGGGTCTCGAGGTGGCTCTTCAGCTTCGCCGGGTTGGTCTTGCCCGGTACGTACTCGTCGACGAGCTGGCGGATCTCGTTCTGCAGCCTGGATACGACGGCGTGCTCCTCGCCGAGCCTTTCCAGCACTGGGGCTAGGTCTGGGAACTGCTGGGTCAGCATGGGGAAGGCGCCCTGGTCTTCGCCGGTGTGGTGCTGCTTCAGGGCTGCGCAGAACTCCGTGCAGTGCGTTCGCAGTTGCTGGGCCAGGCTCGGCTTCGGGCGGACGAGATCGGGGTCGGTGTTGCCCTCGATGATCTCGTCCAGTTGGCGGTGGAGTTCCGCTAGTTCCGTGCGCAGCCAGTCGTGGGCTTCTACCAGGAAATCGCCCAGACCTCGGACTCGTTCCTCACCCGGGGAGTCCTGAGTGGACATCGGGTCGATTCGGCGCAGGGTGACCACCGGGAGGACTCTCGTCGTCTTCCTCTGGTACTCGCGCATTCCCTCGTTCTGCTCCGCCACCGCGGCGAAGAGGTGATCGCGTCGCGCACCGGTCTCGATGGTTGCGATCGCCTCGTAGGTTTCAGCGCCGGTCTCGACCGTGACCTGCGGGTTCTTGCGGATGTTGTGGTACCAGGCCGGGTTCTTCGGGCCACCCATCACCGAGGCCACGACCAGCGGTTGACCTTCGATCTCGAAGTAGCCGAGCGGGGTTTCCCTGCGCTTGCCGGTGCGGGCACCCGTTGTCGTCAGGATGCACACCGACCAGCCCTCCATCCAGCCGGTCAGCTTTCCTTCGTTCCTTCGGAACTCCGCCATCACCTGGTTGTTGAAGGCTCGGACGTCGAAGTTGTCGGTTGTCTCTTTCTCGGTCATGCACACCTTTCCTGATCTTGAGCGATCGGAGGTTTTGCACCGAGATGCAGACACACTGGAGCCCCGCGGGCCAGGGACGTGGAGGCAGGCACGTTGGACCGCACGTCTTTGCAGTCCGACGTAACCAGATGCGGGACACTTACTCGTGTCGCAGCTCGATGGTGGCTTTAGAAGCCGCTACCTCCATGTGTAGGCCCATCCGGGGCTCGGTTGCGAGGCTAGCGTGGTTTGGTCGTGGCTGCAAGGCTTTTCGTCGTTTGCTTTTCTGTTGCCGTTGTGGCTGGGACTTTTGGGTGTTCCGTTGTCAGTGGGGCCATCCCCGTGTTTGGTGGATTGTGGGGGCTGCGTCCCGGAGGTCAAGCCCGGCCTGGCGGCCGCCCCTTCGGGGTTTCAGGCTTGACATCCGGGCCGCAGCCCCGTTTTGGCTTTATGTCACGGGGATGGCCTGGTGTGGGATCGGCTTTGCTCGTCTTCGACTTCGCGGTGGCCGTTTTCGGGGCGGTTGAGGCTGGTTTTGGTTTCGTTGTTGGTGGTTGGGCGCGTTCGGCGAGTTGGCGGCTGGAGCAGGACCGGCCGGAGCGAGGCTGGGCTGATCGGGGTCGTTCTTAGGCGGACCGTCGTTTGGTGTCGCTTTCAGTTTCCGCGCGGCTGATTCTGGCCCACTGAAAGAACTTTCAGATCTGACCAGCGCGGTTCGCCACAGCGTGAACCGCCTGACGCTCGTGGATCACCGGATCGTGCGACCCTTAAGTGCTCGAAATTGTGTTCGATGCTTGGGATACTTGAGTCATGGAACCGATGACCACCTTCACCACGACTCCCGGCGCGAACGCCGAGGCAGTTGTGGCTGCGACCGCGCCCACGGATGCGTCCGTGCCTGGTGCTGCGGTCGTTGGACCGTGGGTGGAGTCATCGCAGGCGGCGTCGTACTCCAACGTCGAGCTCACTGCACGGATTGCTGAGATCGAGCGCTCCATCCGGCAGGCGAGGATGGAGCAGCTGGCGCTCATCGCCGAAGCGGACCGTCGCCGCCTGTTCGCCGAGCAGGGCGCACGGTCCACTCAAGCCTGGCTGCAGGGTTTGCTCCGCATCGATTCCCGCGAGGCCAAGAACCGCATCCAAGTCGCCAACGGCGTGACCACATGCTCGGACGAGCACAGCGAACCGTCGCCGGCTGAATTGCCCATCACGGCCAAGTCTTTGACCGAAGGAACGATGGGAATCGAACACGCGACTATTATCACGCGCTGCATTCGAGCACTGCCTGAATCCGCCCAGCACCGCGCGCACGAGGTCGAGGCGCTGCTGGTCCAGAACGCACGCCGAATGTGCCCGCGCGACCTGGCAAAACTGGCCGAACGAATCAAGTACGTGTTCGACCACGAGGGAGTGCTGCAGGACGAACGCGCCCAGCACGAGGCTCGCGAACTCCACTACGCAACTGCCCGCGACGGCATGCTGGTCATCAAAGCCCGCCTGGACCGCGAGACCGGCGCGAAGTTCGTGGAGGCCCTCCGCCCCCTGGCCGCACCGCGCCCGGAAACCAACGGCGAGAAGGACCCCCGCACGGTCGGCCAGCGCAACGCGGACGGATTCGCGGCAATGGTCGACCTCGCCCTCGACTCCGACCAGATGCCGCGCACCGGCGGCCAGCGCCCCCACCTGACGGTCACCATCGACTTCGACGACCTCAAGAACCGCCTGACCAGCGAAATGCCCGGCCTCCTGACGACCACCGAGCAGTCCATCACCCCCGAGAACATCCGCCGCATCGCCTGCGACGCCGAGGTCCTGCCCATGGTCCTCGGAAGCGACAGCCTCCCCCTCGACGTGGGAACCGCGCAACGAACCGCCCCCACCCACATCCGCGCAGCGCTCCTCCAACGAGACGGCGTGTGCGCGTTCCCTAGCTGCGACCGCCCGCCGGGCACCCCGCAAGCCCACCACATCGAGCACTGGGTCGACGGTGGCCCCACCGAGATCAACAACATGGTGATGCTCTGCCCGCACCACCACCGAAGGATCCACGACCAGCACTGGTCGATCACCATGCGCCGAGGACGCCCGATGTTCACCCCACCGTCCAACATGGACAAGACAAGAACACCACAACCCGGCGGCAAAGCCCTACCAGCCGCCTACTGGGACAACCTCCGGGAACTGATCCCCACCCCAAGAACCCCGGAGGTCACCCGATGACGCCCGCGCACGAAAGCCCGGGCGCAACCCCAACGCGCCCACAAACCCAACCCAACGAGCCCAGACCAACAACACGAACTCGACGGCCGGACCAAACCAAACACCAGACGACAGAACCGAAATCAGCCCCAGCCACCCGAGAGAAAGGCGACCCGATGGCTCACAGCAGGCGGCCATTCCACACCGGGTCATCCCCGTGACATGAAGCCGAAACGGGGTTGCGGACCGGATGTCAAGCCTGCAAACCCCGAAGGGGCGGCCGCAAGGCCGGGCTTGACATCCGGGACGCAGCCCCCA